>NZ_JACJTT010000022.1 GCF_014698825.1 Richelia sinica FACHB-800 | reverse complement strand
ATTTGTTTGTTCTTTTTATTTCATCTTATTCCTCTGTCTTATCCTTCCTTTTGTGGTTGCATTTGTTTGCTTTTTCTCAGGGTATCCCGTTAGGTGCAAGATATAAGTATAAGCAGTTTTTCCACCTATTATTTCCCAAAAATCATGACCAATCACTACAGCATCATTAAAAGGTGTATAGTTTATGGTGTATGACCATTTATAATCGAATTTTGTTGCTCCATAAGGATTATAAGGCATAGCATAATAAGCTTTAACTTGAGGTCGATTTTGACCGCGAAGTAAATGAAATCTCAATAACCGCTGTGTCACTTCTAAACATTGCCCTTTATTAGGCTTTGGAGCTTTAATTTCAAAAAATAATTCTGTTCCATCTTTGGCTAAAATATATAATACCAATTTAAAAAATGTGGTTCTTCGGTACTTTTTATGGAGAACCCAGTTCCAAATCATTGAAAACCTTATTGTGTAGGCATTTCATTAAAAATATTACGCATAATAGTTTATAAGCCTTGCCCCGTAAGGGTTTTGTGGTAATCAATCTTCAATTACCATAAAATCTACGCAAGAACCAAAAAGGTTCTTGCGCCTGTTTTATGGAGAATTAATACTAAAGTGCCAGTTTAATAAACTGCGTAAACGAAAATTGTTGAAGTTACGAAAACCATATCCAAGTCGTTTAATCAGCTTAAGTTTATTATTAATGCCTTCCACAGTCCCACTGGTAGTTCTACCATCAAAATAACCCACTATGGCATTTAAATTGACGACGATTGATTTTTAACAGAACTGGTTTTTCGCTCCACGGTAAATCATGAATCATTCGCCAATGGTCTTGGTGTATACTCTCTGTAATATTGCCACAATTTGGACAGGTACAATGGTTGACGGCTTTTTCGATTGTGATGATTATTCCCGCTCCTTCTACTTCTTGACAATCTAACACTTTTATCTCTGGTAGATTGAGGATTTGCTCTACGGGAAATTTCATAACTATCGCCGCCAATGCCTGTTCTTGAATATATAATTATCTCAATTTCGTTAATTAAACATACTTTCAAAGCTGTAAAGTATTGTATCTATTCTCGTTTAGGCTTCAATCTCGATAAATTTCTTCCATTAATTTTCATTACTTTTTACTTCCTCCATAAGATATCCGAAAGAACCAAAGTTCTTTACGTTTAATCCTAATAATTGATAGAATCATCTTCTTTATGGCAGATGATAAAAATGATAATTAGCTTTGGATCTAGTGAAGTTGTTGTTAGGGCTTAAATAAGCTGAAACCCTTATCCCGAAAAGATTGTAAAACCACCCTAAATACCAACTACTTCAATTCTATTACATAATATTGATGGGATCTACATCAATAGTTAAGCTCACCGATGCAGGACAAAGTTCTCTAATTTCTTCCCAATTTGGTAAATTAGGTAAGGCATCAGCAGGAAATTTGATTAATATTTGCCAGCGATAGCGATTAGCTACCCGTAAAATACTAGCGGGGGCTGGGCCTAAAATTTCCAAGTCTGCAAATCTATTCAAAGATGTGGCGATAATTTGAGCGGTGTTCTGCACTTGAATGGGGTCAAGGCTACTTATTCTTAATAAAATCAACCGACCATAGGGGGGATAGTTTAAGGCTTGGCGTTGTTCTAATTCCCCAGTCGAGAAAGATTGATAATCATGTTTTTGTACGGCTTCAATGACTGGATGTTCTGGAGTGTAAGTTTGCATAATTACCCGGCCTGGGTCTTCTCCTCTACCTGCACGTCCCGCAACTTGGGTTAATGTTTGAAATGCGCGTTCACTGGCGCGATAATCTGATAAATGCAATAGTCCATCCGCAGCGACAACACCAACTAAGGTAACTTGGGGTAAATCTAAGCCTTTGGTGAGCATTTGTGTCCCCACTAATAAATCGGCTTCACCGTTAGCAAATTGGGTGAGTAGGGTACGATGTGCGCCTTTGGTGCGGGTAGTGTCACTATCAAAGCGAATTAGGCGTAAGTTGGGAAATTGGCGGTTTAATTCCTGGGCTACTCGTTGGGTTCCACTCCCGAAAAATTTTAAGTAAGGTGAACCGCATTCGGGACAGTTTTGGGGATGCGATCGCCCATAATTACAATAATGACAGCGTAATAGTTGGGGTGCGCCTTCTTCGCTGTGGTGATAAGCCAGGGAAACATCACAATGGGGACATTCCAATACATAACCGCAACTACGACAGGAAACAAAGGTGCTGTGTCCCCGACGATGGATGAATAAAATTCCCTGTTGTTTTTTGTCTTGTAGTTCTTGTAAAGCGGTTTGCAAAGGCCTACTAAAGATAGACCGATTTCCTGCCTGTAACTCTTGACGCATATCAATAATTTCCACAGGTGGCAGGGGACGGGAGTTGATGCGTTCCGGGAGAGAGAGGTAATAGGTGGGGGGGATAGGGTTGGTTTCTGAAGTGGAAAAGGAAATCCAACTTTCTAGAGAAGGGGTAGCAGAACCTAAAATTAAGGGACAATTTTCTAATTCAGCCCGCCATTGGGCGACGCTGCGGGCGTGGTAGGTGGGTATGGGGGTATCTTGTTTAAAGCTGCTATCGTGTTCTTCGTCGAGGATAATTAAGCCTAAGTTGGGAAGAGGAGCAAAAATGGCGCTACGAGTCCCAATGATGACTTGGGGTTCTCCGGTGAGCATTTGTCGCCATGTGTCGTAGCGTTCACCATCGGAAAGGGCGCTGTGATATACGCTGACTTTTTTACCAAATCTGGCGCTAAATCGGTCTGTGAGTTGGGGAGTAAGTCCGATTTCTGGGACTAAGACTAAAGCTGATTTACCTTGTTGAAGTAAAGGAGCGATCGCTTGCAAGTATACTTCTGTTTTCCCTGAACCTGTTACCCCATGCAACAATACTTGAGTAAAGCCTTGTAGAGATTGGATGGTTGCTAAGGCTTGGGACTGGGCTAGTGTTAATGATTTTGCTTGATCCCCAGCGACCAGGGGATTTTGTTCTCTGCGTAAAATTTCTCTTTCTTCGATCACGATACAGCCCTTTTCCACCAAGGCTTTCAGGGTAGAGGTACTGGTACTGCAAATCTGTAATAATTCACTTTGCCATAACTCCCCCCCACGTCGTCGCAAAACCTCTACAATTTCTTTTTGACGGGGGGTTAAATCTCCTTCGTTATCCAGCAAGGTAACAGCTTTTTGCAGTTTCGGTTGGGTGAGTCGTGGTGGTTCTAGGTAACTTTCCACCAAACCTAAACGTAATAACTCACGAGTTCCCCGATAAGCAGCTTTGACTTTTTGTTGAATATAGTAATAGCTATAATCTCCAGATGCCTGTTTTTGCAGCAATTCTAGGATTTTTTGGGCAGTGGGGTTGAGAATGGGGGGAATTTCGGCTTTTCCCCAGGAAGTTAAGCGCAGACGGCGCTGAGAACGTCCTAATAATCCTGGTGGTAAAGCAACGCGAATCACCTGCATTAGAGGTGTATAGTAATAAGCTGCAACACGATTGAGTAATTCCCAATAATGGGGAGGAAAGAAGCCCCGACTGACCACATCTTCCACTTCCCGAATTTTGTCTAGGGGGATATCAATATTAGGCTGTGCTAATAAACGAATGGCAACGGCACCTACTTGTTGTGTTCCGAAGGGGACACTCAAAATATCCCCTGGTTTAATTTCTAACTGGGCTGGTAATCTATAGATAAATAAATCTGAGCATCCAGGACAATCTACTAAAACTTCAATCCATTGGTTCTGGCTCGTTTCAGTCTGATAACCTCCTGTTGGTTCCGCAGCGACTACAGAAGATAAATTTACGCCATTACTATACATAATTTCTATATTTTTAGACATATATCTGACTCAAATACTCAACCAATCAGCCCAGCATCACCTAACTTTAACTTGTTGATTTACTACAGGTAAACGGTATTTTGCAATACTTTAAAGAATTATCATACTTGATAAGTTTTATCTTGTGTATTCTGCTGGACAATTCTCCTTCTACTTTACGTGCAATAAATATTTAATAAATCCTCTATAAATTAAAGCATCTTGATTTTTAGTTAATCGGTTACTTTATCTCCTAAATAGGGTATAGGGCTTTTCCACCTATTGATAGATATTCAATACTTTTTCGATGTGAGATGCTTTTATACAAACAAAATCATCCCGATTTTTAGCTACAATCATCGTAATTTGTATCAAATATTCACCTAATTCAAGGGAAGTAACCCTAAAGCAAATATGCCACTCATGATTTTCTACTTTTGTCTTCTACAAAAATTTTATAAAACTACATGAAAATTTAATAATTAGGGTTATTTACCAGCCATTTTTATATTTGTTAAGGTTGAGAATGTTTGAGGGTATTTGACATATTTAGTAATACAGAAAAAAATGATAAATATGTCTGTTGGTAGTCTAAAAATAATTTTTTTGGGTGCAAGGTCATTATTGATTAGAGGTTGTATCTAAGAGTAAACAAAAAAAGACAGCCAAATACGGATTTTCATTCCAGTTGAGGAATTATGAAAAGACTGTATTTTGCTAGTACAGTAAGGTGTAAGTAAACTATCTATGGCAAAATTCACAACCGCCCTCCCCCAGAGCTTTTTGAATTTTGAATCTTTGCTTTCACCCAGTGGTACTAGTAGTAAAAAGGGCGAATTATCCCGGAGGGAAAACTACCAAGCCTCAAACAAGCAGCTGTCACTAAATTATGTACCAAACAAAGCAACTATCCCTAAAGGAAACTATGAATCTTGCTGAATTGGGAACAATGGAAATACTGGAGAACGCTGCTGATCGTGAAGAACCATCACTTGATAGTTTAGATCCAGTAGGATATGAAGACTCTTCAATTGTAGACAATTTGGAATCAGACGAGCGCGATGGAGATGAAATGGCCGCAGCCCGTCCATCGGGATACAATAAAACCGAACATGACGACGCTGTGGGTGCATTTTTCAAAGAAATGGCCCGTTATCCTCTCCTCAAACCAGATGAAGAAGTAGAGTTAGCGAGAAGAGTTCGGTTTTTAGAAGAAGTGCAAGAGATACAAGCGCGTCTAGAAACAGAACAAGGAAAGCAACCAACGAAAAGCGAAGTCGCGGCTCAGTTGACTTTAACAGAAAAACAACTGGAAAGTCGCTTGTATCAAGGACGAGTCGCCAAACGCAAAATGATTCGCTCCAACCTGCGGTTAGTAGTATCCATCGCTAAACGATATCTAAATCGTGGAGTTCCTTTTCTAGATTTAATTCAAGAAGGAGCAATGGGATTAAATCGAGCTACAGAAAAATTTGATCCCGATAAAGGATATAAGTTCTCAACCTACGCCTATTGGTGGATTAGACAAGCCATCACCCGTGCGATCGCTAATGATGCCCGCACCATCCGTTTACCCATCCACATCGTTGAAAAACTTAACAAGCTGAAAAAAGCTCAACGGGAACTAAAGCAAAAACTCGCTCGCAACCCCTCAGAAGCAGAAGTAGCCGCAGTCCTCGAAATCAACGTCCAACAACTCCGTCAACTCCAACAACTCCGTCGTCAAGCACTTTCTCTTAACCACCGAGTCGGTAAAGAAGAAGATACCGAACTCATGGACTTACTAGAAGACGAAGATAACCAATCTCCCGAAGCAAAAATGAATGAAAACATGATGCGTCAGGAGATATGGGAAGTTTTAGGAGATGTACTCACCCCCCGCGAAAAAGACGTAATTTCCCTGCGCTATGGACTCACCACCAGTGAACCCTGCACTTTAGAAGAAGTGGGTAACATGTTCAACCTGTCTCGCGAACGAGTCCGGCAAATTCAAAGCAAAGCCATGCGAAAATTACGCCGTCCCCACATCGCTAAACGCTTAAAAGGGTGGTTACTCTAAGTCATTAGTCATTGGTCATTAGTCGGTGGTCAGAAGTTCAGTGGTCAGAAGTGAAGAAACTTTATACACTTAACTAGATACAAAAGGCTGTGAACTAAAGACTAATGACTTCCCCAAACAATTTAGTGGTGCGCTTTGCAAAACCCAGCGATTGTACAACACTATTTGAATTAATACAGGGACTAGCAGAGTACGAAAAATTAACTCATGCAGTCACAGGAAATGCTCAAATGCTACAAGAGCATTTATTTGGTACACCAAAATATATAGAAGCTATTATCGCGGAAATAGAAGGGAAAGCCGTTGGCTGTGGGATTTTTTTTCACACTTATTCAACCTTTCTCACTAAACCAGGTATTCACTTAGAAGATATATTTGTGCTGCCTGCCTATCGCCGCCAAGGCATCGGTAAAGCACTGTTGACCAAAGTTGCTCAAATCGCAGTAGAACGCAATTGTGGACGCTTAGAGTGGACAGTTTTAGATTGGAACGAACCAGCCCAATCATTTTATCTAAGCTTGGGAGCAAAGATAGTTAATGAATGGTTGATTTGTCGAGTGACAGATAATGCACTGATTGATTTAGCTAGTGGAGATTGATGTAACTAGTGGAGTATGTGAACTTCTGTTCGCGCAGGGTGGTGCAGAAGAAGAAGACAGAAGTTACAGAAGTTGCAGGAGTTACAGAATAATTCATGCTATTGCTGCTGAATTCTTGCATTTTTCAACTCCTGTTCTCCATTTTCCGTAGGCATACTTCTGTTCGCGCAGCGTGCCGTAGGCATACTCCTGTTCGCGTAGCGTGCCGGAGGCATACTCCTGAACTTCTGAACTTCTGAACTCCTGCAACTCCTGAACTTCTTCTTCCTTTTGTCTGACTTACAACCGATGACAAAGGAGGCAAAACACTGGTCAAATAAAGGTAATGTTGCCTCAACAAAGTCATGACAGAACGTGTATTGATTCTGGGTGGAAGGGGAAGAATCGGCAGTGCAGTTACTAATGACCTAGTAACCCATACACAGGCGGATATTACTATTACTGGACGTGACCCTGTGACTAATGCCAATGGGGGAGACAGGGTGAGATTTTTGGCATTGGATTTGGAGGAAGAGGAGAAGTTACGGGAAGCGATCGCTAACTCTACTATAGTTATACATTGTGCAGGGCCATTTCACTATCGGGATACTCAAGTATTAGAAATCTGCATTGAAAAGGGAATTAACTATGTAGATGTCAGTGACCATCGTTCCTATACTCAAGCGGCTTTAAATCTCTGCCAAAAAGCTGCTGATGCTGGAGTGACGGCGATAATTAATACAGGCATTTTTCCTGGTATTTCTAATAGTTTAGTGCGCCAAGCAGTTGAACAGTTCGATTTAGCGGAAAAAATCCATTTAAGTTATTTAGTTTCTGGTTCCGGTGGTGCAGGAATTACGGTGATGCGAACCACATTTTTAGGTTTACAGCATCAGTTTGCAGCTTGGATTAATGGTGAATGGCAAATTATTCAACCTTACACTGATAGGGAAGAACTCAATTTTCCTCCTCCCTATGGACGCAATGCAGTGTATTGGTTTGACATGCCAGAAACTATCACCTTACCTAAATCTTTTCCAGAAATAAACACCGTCGTCACAAAATTCGGTTCTTTACCTGATTTTTATAACCGTTTAACTTGGATGGCCGCTCATATTTTCCCTAAATGGTTAATCCAAAAAAATTCTATGATTGAACTTTTATCTCACGTTAGTTATACCATGACAGATTTTACCAATCAATTTACGGGCATTGGTGTAGCAGTCCGCGCAGAAGTCACAGGTATAAAAGAGGATAAAAAAATGGCTTATACTGCCGCTGTTTTACATAATAATACAACTGTAGCAACTGGTTTAGGCACAGGTAGTATTGCTCAACTCATCTTAGAGGGTAAACTGCAAAAACCGGGAGTATTTCCCGTAGAAGCTGCCCTGAGTACGAATTTATTTACACAAGTAATGGACTCTAGAGGAATAAAAATCAATTCCCATTGGCTCACCTTATAAGATTGTCATTTTTATCCTAAATTCCCGATTTTCTGCCAATATCCCAGAAAAATATTTTGCATTAAAGCTGATGTTTGTTAGCTTAGTTAAACAATAAATTACCATTATCCTACTTATGCAACTCCCACCCGGCCCATCTATTCCCAAATTTCTACAATTGATCAAGTGGATTTTTAATCCTTTACAACTGATGGAAACATCAGCAAAAGAAAATGGTGATTGTTTTACCTTATGGTTAACTAACAAGCAGCCCATTGTATTTGTGAGTAACCCCCAAGCCATTCAAGATATTTTTACTTCTTCATTACAACAGCTAGATGCTAGGGGTTCCAGCCAACTTTTACAACCATTGGTAGGGCAAAATTCTCTACTGTTACTGAGTGGGGCATCCCATCAAAGCCAGCGTAGATTATTAACACCGCCTTTTTATGGCGATCGCATGAAGGCTTATGGAGAAATTATCACAGATATTACCCGTGAAGTCATTAGCAAATGGCAATTTAATCAACCATTTGCTGTGCGGTCAGCGATGCAGGAAATTTCCCTCAAAGTCATACTTAAAGCTGTATTTGGTATCAATACAGGGGAAAAATTTTCTAAACTGGAATCACTGCTGTATGCCATCTTAGATTTATCTAGTTCTCCTTGGCGTTCAGCTATCAGTTTTTTACCTGGACTACAAGTTGATTTAGGTAAATGGAGTCCTTGGGGAATTTTTCTCAATAAAAGACAACAAATTTATGAATTACTGTTTGCAGAAATCCAAGAACGTAAAAATCATCCTGACCCATCTCGCCATGATATTTTATCCCTGATGATGTCAGCACGAGACGAAAATGGCGAACCGATGACGGATATAGAATTACGCGATGAATTAATGACTTTGTTAGTAGCTGGTCATGAAACCACAGCCTCAGCTTTAGCCTGGGCATTATATTGGATTCATCGCTTACCAAATGTGAAAGAAAAGCTGATATCTGAGTTAGACACCTTAGGCGAAAAACCAGATAGTAATGAGGTTTTTCGGTTGCCCTATCTCAGCGCAGTTTGTCAAGAAACCCTGCGAATTTATCCCATTGGGATGATTACTTTACCGCGGATTGTGCAATCATCCTTTAAAGTCATGGATTACGAATTGCCAGCCGGGTCATTATTAGTAGCCTGTATATATTTAACCCATCGTCGCCCAGATTTATATCCCCAACCCCAGGAATTTAAGCCAGAACGCTTTTTAGAAAAACAGTATTCACCTTATGAATATTTACCCTTTGGTGGTGGCAACCGTCGCTGTTTAGGGATGTCCTTTGCATTATTTGAAATGAAGTTGGTATTGGCCACGATATTATCTCAACTAGATTTAACTTTAGTTGATCATGTTCCTGTTGTCCCTCAACGTCGTGGTGTCACCTTAGGCCCCACCGATACTAAATGGCTGATTGCCACTGGTAAACGACCCGTGAAGAGTATAGCGTAAGGCCATCACCTGTCCCCTACTTCCTGAAGGGGAAATTTTAGAGAAGATAAGCAATACTGGTACAAGAAAAGAAGGTTCTTACGACAAACTTACCAAAATGACGATTCAACCTACGGATACGCCTTTACTAGACTGGACTGGTGATACCTTAGCAATTGGTTTATTTGAAGACGCAGTAGAATTAACTGGTGATTTAGCAGCTTTAGATGAAAAATTCACCGGGCTGTTAAAAGAATTGATTGCGGAAGAAGAATTTACAGGTAAAACCAATAGCACCATTGTGGCACGGGTTGGGGCTGCCAAAAATGTAAAAAAGGTAATTTTGGTGGGCTTGGGTAAACCAGAGGCGCTAAAGTTAGAAACTTTACGTCGTGTAGCAGCTACAGTGGCGCGGACTGCGAAAAAGCAAAAAACCAAAACTTTGGGTATTAGTTTACCAGTCGTCAATAATGACCCGACTGCTGCTGCCCAAGCAATAGCAGAAGGAATTCAACTGGCACTTTACCAAGATACTCGCTTTAAATCGGAAGTCGAAGATAAGAATCCCGAAATCGAAATCATTGATTTATTGGGATTTGCTGGACAGGAAGCAGCTATTACCCGCGCAAACCAAATTGTTTCTGGTGTGATTTTGGCACGGCAGTTAGTAGCAGCCCCAGCGAATGCAGTGACACCAATTACTATGGCAGAAACTGCCCAAGCGATCGCTAGTGAACATGGTTTAGAGTTACAAATACTCGAAAAGGAAGACTGTGAAAAGTTGGGGATGGGTGCATTCTTAGGTGTGGCCCAAGCTTCTGATTTACCTCCGAAATTTATTCACCTCATCTACAAACCCCAAACCACACCCAAGCGCAAAGTGGCCATTATTGGTAAAGGTTTAACCTTTGATTCAGGTGGACTCAATATCAAAGGCGCAGGTAGTGGTATTGAAACCATGAAAATGGACATGGGTGGTGCTGCGGCTACTCTGGGTGCAGCTAAAGCTATTGGTCAACTCAAGCCAGATGTAGAAGTTCACTTTATTTCTGCCGTCACAGAAAACATGATTAGCGGTCGCGCTATGCGTCCTGGTGATATTCTCACTGCCTCCAATGGCAAAACCATCGAAGTGAATAACACCGACGCTGAGGGACGTTTAACCTTGGCTGATGCCTTGGTATATACGGATAAATTGGAACTAGATGCGATCGTCGATTTAGCTACCCTCACAGGCGCTTGTGTTGTGGCTTTAGGTGATGATATCGCTGGTTTATTTAGCCAAGATGATGCTTTAGTCTCCCAATTGGAACAAGCAGCAGAAAATGCCGGTGAGAAAATTTGGCGCTTGCCGATGGAAGAAAAATATTTTGACGGGCTAAAGTCTGGCATTGCTGATATGAAAAATACAGGCCCCCGTTATGGTGGTTCCATCACCGCAGCCTTATTTCTCAAACAATTTGTCAAATCCACACCTTGGGCCCATTTAGATATTGCTGGACCAGTATGGGCAGATAAGGACAACGGCTATCACAGTGCTGGGGCTACCGGCTTTGGTGTCCGCACCTTAGTCCATTGGGTGCTGAGTTAGTTTAATCCTTCTCACTCTCCACCTTGATAGGGGAGTGAGAGCATTACCATCTCCCCTTTGGCTCAGTCTAGAATTACAATTGTCGTGATGTTTTCTAGTAGCTACTGTGTCAGACTCAGTGTCTTTGCGCGATCGCTATCTCGCTTTAATTGATGAAATTGTCGAAACCACCCTCAAAGGTAAAATTAGCTCTGTAGAACAGGTATATCAACTATTACTCAAGGGTATTACTTCCGGGACAGGAGAAGTATTTGAGTTGGCTTTGAGCGATCGCCTGAATACGATTCAAGCACAGGTAGACGCAGAAAAGGATGAATTAAAAAAAGCCAAAGCTACGCGCAGTTTACGGGCTATCAAAACTGTTCAAACGCAATGGCAACGCTGGCAAGAACAAAATAAAGCCACGGAAGCGATCGTTCAAGCAGTACAACAAATTACTACATCTACAGCTGATGAGCGGTTAGTTGCTTTTCTCAGAGTTACCGACCCTAATCAAAAATATCCCTTAAATTTATCCCAACTCCAACAGTTAGCTAAATCTCTACAAGTATTTGCCAGTGCTAACTCCGATTTTCAAGAAATTGGTGACGGTATCACACGTGGAATTAGTGCTTGGCAAAACATCCAAGAAAATCTCCTCAGTTGGATGTACGAACAAAAGCAAAGCTTGGGTTTTGGTGGAGTACCCGGAGAACGGGGGCCTTGGGCTAGTTGGGCCAAGGTAGTGAAAAGCGAAGTTGTACAAAGCTTTTTCCGTACCTTAGCTATGGAGAAATCCATCAGTGAGTTTGCCCAAGCATATCCCAGCATGACCTTGAGTAACTGGGTGGAGTTAACCATAGTCGTGCAATTTCTCCAACGGGGCTTAGTGAATTGGTTTGACCAACAAGCTTATGATGTCCAAGCTGGGCCCAAGTTATCAATTTCCACCTTTTTGACCTTCGCGGTGATTTGGAGTCAATTAGCTAGTGCTTTTCATGGTCAGGTAACTGCCTACAGCAATGGTGCATCCCAAATTATGCTGCAAATTCTCCGCACCTTTGCCCAACGTCCCTACTTTCCCCTCTATGGTGGCTTATTCGCTTCCTTTTCCGGTAGTTATTTACGGGATGCCCTAGATTATTTAGATGAACCCCTGCGTCCCGTGGAGGGAACACAAGAAAAAGCGAGAATTTTAACTCTTTTAGGTTATTCCCAACGGGCTTTAGGCAGATATTCCCGTTCTATTAAGTTTCACCTCCAAGCCTTAGAAATTGCCAGAACAGCAAGCGATCGCCCCTGTGAAATCGCCAATCTGAATCACCTCAGCCGTACCTATGTCCAAGAGAAAAACTATGCTGAGGCCATTAACTATAGTCAAAGGGCATTAATTTTAAGTAGACAAGTCGGTGATTACACCGGAGAAGCCAATGCCTTAGTTAACTATGGCTACAGTGAAGTTATGCAAGCACAGCAGCAGGAACACATCGAACCAGAAGTTTATGAATCAGCAATTAACTATCTCGAACAAGGGCTGAGACTTTCAGAAAAATTAGGTGATATTCAAAGTAAAGCTTTATGTTTTAGTAGTTTAGGTATAGCCTATTTAGTTACTAATCAAGCTGCCGCAGCCATTAAATATTTAGAAGATGGCTTTAAAACTGCTCAAGTTTCCGGCGATTTATATTTACAAGGGAGAAATTTAGCCTATTTAGCTGAAGCTAACTACAGTTTACAGAATCACGAAAAAG
The DNA here is from genome assembly GCF_014698825.1 of Richelia sinica FACHB-800. Lineage (GTDB taxonomy): Bacteria > Cyanobacteriota > Cyanobacteriia > Cyanobacteriales > Nostocaceae > FACHB-800. The sequence continues at coordinate 76,086 of NZ_JACJTT010000022.1, read as the reverse complement.
CAGTGTATACAGGCAGTTTAGGCATGTATTTACTAGAGCAAATCGCCTCTCAAGAATGGCGACAAGCTGCCGGTTTATTAACTATTCTCAAAGGACAACTAGGGGAAGATAAATTTCAAATTCTGCTGCAACAAAACCGCCCGAAAATAATTTCTATTATTGGCGTAGATGGATATGATTATATTCCCCAGTTGTTAGAGAAGTATAGCAGGTGACAGGTGACAGGTGACAGGTGACAGAAAGAGAGGAGAAGAGGGGGAGAGGGGGAGGCAAAAGAAGATATGCGCCCTATACTCCTACTCCTTGAGCGATCGCTTGTTTGAGTAATTCGGGAATTTGGGAAGGGCGATCAGCTACTGGGACTCCGGCTGCGGCAAAGGCAGCAACTTTGTTTTGGGCTGTGCCAAAATTTTGCTCTCTACCCACTACTGTGGCTAAGGTTCCTGTTTGTCGCCAATGTTTGGCTGGTGGTGCGTGTCTACCTGCAATATAGGCAATCACAGGTTTATCTATGGTTTCGGCGATATATTGGGCTGCGGCTTCTTCGCTGCCTCCTCCTGGTTGACCAACTAAGACTATTGCCTCTGTGCTTTCGTCTTCATCCAGTATCTGTAACCATTGGAGGAAGGATGAGCCAACAATTGCATCACTACCAATACTGACACTAATTGATTGTCCTAAGCCAGCTTTGGTGAGTTCCCATGCTACCTCATAGGTGAGGGTGCTACTACGACTGACAATGCCTACGGAACCAGGGGTATAAAATTCGCTGGGTTGAGTTCCCAAGAGAATTTGTCCAGGGACAATAATTCCCGGACTATTGGGGCCTACTACCAAAGTTTCACAGGCTTCTGTTTTCCTCAGTAGTTGCACCATATCCAATGGCGGAACCCCAGCGGAGATAATGATGATCTGTTGAATTTGTGATGCGATCGCTTCTAAGGCTGCGTCTAACACTTGGTAAGGATGGACACAGATAATTGTGGTATCAATGGGCCCAAATTCCTTTACTACTTCCTCTACTAAGTCAAATACTGGCAAATTGTAGATTTTTTTGCCCCCACTTCCTGGACTCACACCAGCCACCAAATTCGTGCCATAGGCTTTCATTTGAGTAATATGAGTGGTGGACATGAATTCCGAAAAGCCTTGAATTAAAACCTTACTGTTTGAAGTTAAATTCATAAAAATTGGTCATCAGATTTGGGATTTTAGATTAGACATCTGGTGAAATTAAATATTACAATTTTTACTTTCTGTAGGCTGGCAACTTAGCTAAACGCACCGCTTCTGTTACCGCTTCATCTAAATTTTCCACAATAATTAGTGTATCTTTAGCAGTTTTGAGAGTTGCCAAATGTTTTTTATAACTATTAAAATCTGAGCCAGCTAACCGTAACACTAACCGAGGAAAATGTTCTTCATACCTAATTCTGTTACCATTAGAGCGAGAAATATTTGTCTGTGTAGTAGTATCTAACTCCAGAAATTTACTAATGATATCTAATGCCTCTGATGCTTGAGGTACTGTCCCCAAAAAGTTCAATAGAATCACTTGTGTATTTTTGTCATTAGCTAAGGTTTTCAGACTTTTCGCCAAGCGATCGCCAAATGTGGTTGGTAATGTGTCCGTGAGAAAGGAATGGCGTAAGTTTAAAGCTGTACTGATTTGACCACCTGCATAGGTAACTAAATCCAACATGGTCAAAACTGAACCTGTACCATTGCCCAGAATTGCTATCTGTCCATCTTGTTCTAGGTGATCCAATTTGTCTAAACTGCCATTACCATTGGCAAAATGGGAACGGCCGACCATTTTATTGGCCATTTTGGCAATTTCTGGGTGCCGGTTAATTGCCCTTTCATTGACCCTCACTTGACCATTGAGAGCCATAATTTGACCAGCAGTATTAATGGCTAAGGGATGAATCTCGACTAAATCCAAATCTTTTTGAATAAATAACTGGTACATTTTTTCTACTACATCACTGACCGACTGGATCAGTTCACCCTGTAAACCCATTTTTAAAGCGAGTCTGCGGGCATAAAAGGGAGAAAATTCTTGATCTACAACTACATGTTGCATTTTCTCCTCAGCTGAATCCCCATCTAAGTCTGGGTCTTTGCACCCCAACAACACGGGACGGCAAAGGGCAGTATCTAAAACTACAGCTAAGTAAAATTCCTCCTTGGCATCATACTTAGATTCTGCCAATAATACTTCCGGTAGTTCTCCCCAAATTGGTAAATTAAAGATATTTTGGGCCGCTGCGATCGCATCAATTGTAGTTTCCACAATTCTCACGCCACCCACTTTCGCCCTTTCCACCGCGTGTACTTGGGATTTCAGGACAATCGGGTAGCGAATTTTCAATCTTTTTAAATCTGTCGGATGGTCAATTCGTTGGGATGGTAATACGGGGATACCCATCTGCCCAAACCATTCCTTTACTTGGTACTCCAATAAATCCATCAAAATACACCTTGTATTGACAAATCAAAAACTGCTCCTCATGATGCTGTCATAGACTTTACACAGCATCTGAGTGGGAAAATCTCGGTTCTACTTCGCTATAAAAGTTTATTTTGCACAAATTAATTTTATCTAATTCAGCAGAAGGGGCAAAAAGCTGACTAGCATTCCCTTGTGCCTGTATCAAATCTTTTCATCCCTATACCTTAGTACAGCACAGTTACAACTGATGTAGATTTTACTCTCAACCACACAGTAGTATAAATAAGTCTTTTTGTTGAAAAATCGAAATTTGTGTTACAAAATCTTCTAGTTAGGTTTTCAATTGAGTTAGTAAAACCATATATCTAAAATCCAACTAATTCCACTCCTGTCTGTTTCCATTGGTGGAAAATAAGACTATATAACTATATAGAAGAATAGCGGTAAGGCTCTATGACATTAGCAGGCCAGCAAGAAGATATACAGCTTTTAGCAGAAACTTTGCAGGAACGGTTACTAGCAGACGTTCCGGGTACGGAAAACTTTCAAGTCAAGTGTGTAGTCAAAAATGATGAACTGATGGTGTTAGTTCAACACCCACCCGGTGTGTCATCAGATACTGATACCATCTTCGCGATTGTGGAGCAAGGACTACAGTGGCAATTTTATTACCAAGGACAACAGGCACAATGCTTTATCCGTGCCGTGGGAGAAAAATTACCTTATGCAAAACAAACTTTAAATTTACAAGTTCCTAAAACGTTAATTCAAGAAGAAACGGACATTGAGCCGGAAATAGAAGCACAAGAAGTTATTTTGTCACCCTTTGAGATTCCTTCAGTAGGAGATGCAGATCCAGATATACCAATTACTGATGATCCTTTTAACACGCCAATAGAAGAACCGATTTTAAACAATTCCTTCATCGATGACATAGAAATTCAAAACGATATAGGCATAGAGCCGAATATAGAAGCAGAAGAAGAGAAATTTGACCCCTTTGCTGGTTCTTCAGACTTAGGGTCTCAGAAAAAACCTATTTGGGCATCTATGCCATTGCAGGCAGTAGCGGGTGCAGCCTTACTTTTGGCCGTTCTCGGTGGTGGTTCTACTTATTTTCTCTCTCGTGCCTGTATCATCTCTGAATGTCAGGAATTCCAAACAGCGGAAAACATTAAAAGTCAATCTCAAAAATTAATCCGTGGTGCTAAATCAGAGAAGCAATTGCAAGCTGTCCAGAAACAAATTGATGATGCTATTTCCGCTTTGCAAAATATTCCTGGTTGGTCACCTCGTCATGGAGAAGCCCAAGAACTAATTACCGCTTTTTCTGGACAGTCAACTAAAATTAGCCAAGTTGTCAATGCCTTACAAAAAGGTACTGCTGCGAAGAAGAAGACTGAAGCACCTGTTAAAAGTCTAGATGATTTGCGTAAGACACAGGATTTATGGCGACAAGCAATCACACCTTTAGAAACTATTAAACCAAATAATGACCTTTATTCCCTAGCCCAGTCCAATCTCCCTGAATATCAACAGAATTTACAAACAGTTAATCAGCAATTACTCAAAGAAGAAACTTGGCTGAAGAAACTAGATAGTGTGAAAGCCGTAGCCAATGCTGCCACCCAGTCAGAAACTACAGCTAAATCTAGTAGTGATTGGCAAAAAGTCAGGTCTACTTGGGAAGTTGTGGTAAATAATCTCAAAAGTATTCCCCAAACTAGTTCTGGCTATGAAGAAGCAAGGAAATTGCTGACTGAATATCAGCCAAAACTCATAGAAGCTAGAACTCGTGCGACCAAAGAAACCTTAGCGGCAAAGGCCTATCAACAAGCTGTGAGTGCTGCCAACCAAGCTAAGGCCTATGGAAGTCAAAATCAATGGCAAGCAGCAGTCAATTCTTGGCAGTTGGCTGTACAAAGTGTGCAACAAATTTCCCAAGATAGTTTGTACTATAAGCAAGCCCAGCCTCTCATAGACACTTATTCAGCTAGTCTCACACAGGCAAAAGAAAGGCTGCAATTAACTAATAATGTCAGCCAAACCCGTGCAGATTTGAGTTCCACTTGTACTAATGGTATTAAGTTCTGCACCTTTACTATCGAGGCTTCAGGTATTACTGTGCGTTTAACTCCCCAGTATGAGCAGGTATTGGCAAGTAATCAGGCGCAAATGTCTAATCACTACCAAAGCTTACAAAGTGCTCTGATGGTGATTAGTGATAATGCCCGCTTACCTTTGGTGATTTATAACTCCCAAGGACAGCAAAGCTACGCTCACAGCCCAGCACAGTAAGTCTTGTGCAGTGAGATACTGATGGTTAAGGCAGGGGAAAAATGGGAGAGATGACCTAACTCAACCCCAGATGATTAATTAAGGCTTGGCGCATCTCAGCTACGGGTACTTGTTCTGTTTGCAACCAAATTTTTAAGGCGGCTGCACCTTGTTGGACAAGCATTTCTAAGCCATCAATGGCAGTTGCGCCTTGTTTTGCTGCGAGTTGGAGAAATTTGGTCGGTTTGGGGATGTATATTAAGTCATAGGCGATCGCTTTTTGTGGCAGATAAGCTATTTCTGTTTCACTCAAAGGAGACTCTTGACTGTGGGGATACATACCAATGGGTGTTGTATTCACCAATAGGTCAGCTTGGGGAAGCAGTTGGGGCAATTCCTCCCAGGTGTGGATGTGGAATTTATCCCCCAAACTCGAATTTTGCCAACTTTCGCGAAAATCTTTTAATTTATAGATATTTCTCCCCACCAAATGAATTTCCGCCACTCCTAGTTGTACACAACCTGCAACTACAGCCCTAGCTGCCCCACCATTACCCAAAATCACTGCGGTTTTCTGACTCCAATCTTGGTGATAGGTGGTTTGTAAAGGGGCAATAAATCCTTCAACGTCAGTATTCGTGCCCACCCATTTATTGCCTTGACGAGTCACAGTATTCACAGCACCAATGGCTTGGGCAATTGGGGAAATTTCCGCCAAAAACGGTAATATTGCTTGTTTATGGGGAATGGTGACACTAAAACCCACTACACCGATACTAGCAAAACCAGCGATCGCTGTTTCTAAATTCTCCGATGCAATGGGAAAAGGCAAATATACATAATTTAATCCCAACTTCGCCAACGCCGCATTGTGCATCACTGGAGACAGGGAATGTTCTATAGGATGGCCAATTACGCCTAAAATTTGAGTTTTACCGTTGATTGTCATATTCAGTATTTTAGATTTGAGATTGTCAAAAACTGACTCGATACAGGATTTGAACATTCTCAATTTACCCTGGAGAAGACTCACATTGAACCATCCCCAAGGGCTAGGGCTAGAAAACCATAGCAATCCTGCTAATCTAAGATTATTAACAACTCTTAATATTTCTTTGTGATATGCAAACTAGTCTTGCTCCCTCCAGCACACCAATTCCTGGACAATATTGGCAATGGCGTGGACATCAAATTTATTACGTAGCAGCAGGAAGCAAGCACCCCCAGCGTCCCCCCTTGTTGCTGGTGCATGGCTTTGGTGCTTCCACAGACCATTGGCGCAAGAACATATCAGAATTATCTGCCGAGTTTCAAGTATTTGCCATTGATTTGTTGGGCTTTGGACGGTCAGCAAAACCCAAATTGCAATATAGTGGCGACCTCTGGCGTGAGCAACTCCATGACTTTATCAATGAAGTCATAGGTCAAAAAACCGTAGTTGCAGGTAATTCCCTTGGTGGATATGCTTGTTTATGCGTTGCAGGTGAATTTCCTGACAGTGTAGCTGGAGTAGTTTTATTGAATAGTGCCGGGCCATTTTCTGAACCAGCCGCCCTAGAAGCCCAAATTCAACCACCAAAAAAACCTTGGCAACAATTTACAGGTAAAACTCTGAAATGGCTATTTAAACAAAGATTAGCCCAGATTTTATTATTTCAATATGTGCGTCAACGTTGGGTAATTCGTCGGACTTTAGAACAAGTTTATTTAGATAAAACGGCAATTACAAATCAATTAGTTGAAGAAATTTATCGTCCTGCCTATGACAAAGGGGCATTAGATGTTTTCGTCTCTGTTTTCAGCACTCCTCAAGGGGAAAAAGTTGATGTTTTGCTGCAAAAATTAACCTGTCCTTTATTGCTTTTATGGGGAGAAGCTGACCCTTGGATGAAAGCAAGGGAAAGGTCACAAAAATTTCATCAATACTATCCTCAATTAACAGAATATTTTCTGCAAGCAGGTCATTGTCCCCACGATGAAGTACCTGAACAAGTCAATGCCTATTTACGCGATTGGGTTTTGAATACAGTTAGGTGTTGAGCACTGTTATACCAATTCTCCAAAAGCAACCAACACATTGAGTAAACCCCTCCCCAACCCTCCCCGCAAGCGGTTGGGGTAATCATCTGTCGCATTCTTTTATGGAATTGGTATTACCTGATTGTTTCTTAAGACAAATATCCAGGACTTACGCAAAAGACCTTTGAAACTCTTATTTCTATGCCTTCGGCACGCTGCGCGAACGTGTCTTCGTGGTTCGATTCTTCCGTAGTTTGTGCGTAAGTCCTAATATCCTCAAAGGGCAATTTTATCAATTGCCCTGATATTTTCCAAATTAATGCTGACAACTACCTTGCTTTTGCTGGGGTTCAGCGTGATTCTTGCAACCACCTTCACCATGATGATGGGCATGGTTGTTACCATGAGCGCAACCTTGGAGGTCTTGTTTCATCAGGTTTTCGCTCATTTCTTTGAATGATTCATCTACGGCCTTTAAACCAATCCAAGCATCAATTTTATCTACATCAAATCCTATCTCACGGCGATCGCCTACTTCAATCAAAGGACGACGAATCAGCAGGGGGTCTCTGAGCATCATCACCAAAGCTGTTTGCGCGTCGATGTTTTCAGGATTCACCTCTCCAGATTTTACTCTAGGTGCGGCCTTGTTGAACCATTCGACCACGGGGCGATCGCCAAAAAACGAACGTAACCTTTCCACTGTCCAAGGTTCTGTCAACAGACTATAGGCAACTACCTCATGACCTGCGGCTGTCAATAAGACCTTTTGACGAGTATTATTCTTACAGCCTGGCTTTTCATAAAAAATTACTCGTGCCATTGTTATTTCTCCTCAATAAAACTCAGATTTAGTTGTCATTAAAATCTTTTCGCTAGGTGCTTGACTACATCAAATTCAAATCTCTGTTTCGGGTCAGTTTCACCATAGACATTAAATGTAACCGTTGGTTCATCTCCCATTGCTTCTACACAATGAATAGCATCCTGAGTAAAGCTAATAATATCCCCTGGTACTAGATTTAATTCTCCTGTGCATTCAATTTTGTCTGGTAATTCTGGGTGTTTAACACGTTGCCAAAATGTGTTTTTTTCCTGACCTTTTAACACAGCAACCACACCCCAAGTACCATGATTATGAATATTTGACTTGGTACCTGGAGCAAAAGTAACTGTTTGGACAGTTAAGGGAAAACCCAACTCATCATACAACTGTAAAACAGCAGTTCCCGTAGTTGGATCTGGTTCTAAACATTGACTTTGTACCCAATAAGAATTAACCAATAAACTTCTCACCAGTTTTTGAATTTTTGGTAAAAACAGAGATTCTTCTTCTACTTGGTTGAGAATGTCTTCTAGCTCAGTTAAAAATCGATAAAGACGATAATTATCACGTAACAAATCCCATGCTCTGACCTTGGCAACTGCTTGAACATTGCCATCACCTGTTAAATACCAATCCTGACCTTGCATAGTATCTAGCTAGTTAAAACAGAGACTTAGGTAAGGTATAAAAAGGTGGATAGGTACGAGGAATATTAGGATTAGACTGGACAGGAGAAGGCAAAATTGGCACAGTTACATCTGGGTTACTAGCAGATGTTGAAGGAGAAAAACTAGGCATGGGTGGAGAAATAAAAGATGTCCAATTAATCATAGTTGGTTAGTGATTATTTACTGTTCATTTATTCATCTTCTTCGGCTGGACGTGTCAGAATATCTAGAAGAATACCAGCACCAAAATCATGTTTATCATCAATCTGCTTAATTCTGATGCTGATTTCTTTCGCTTCATCTAGATTTCCTAACTTTGCTAACACTAAACCAGAGGCAGCATAGGCATTTAAATACAAGCGAATTTTTGCTTCTTCACAACGCTGCACCAAAATAGGTTTCAGTTCTTCCCAATTGTCAGAGAAATTTTCTGCCTCCCTAATTGTAGTGATTAACTGTTTGGCTATTTTCAGAGCTAAAAAATAATTATTTTTGTAGTAAAAATATCTATAAGCTGCCACTAAAACATCTGGGTTATCTCCTGTTTTAGCGATCGCTTGTTGCATATATTTTTCTGATTCTACACTATCTTCCCAAGTTTGTGCTGCCAATATCAACAATTCCTTAACATCTTCTGGCACTTGAAACCATGAGAATTTATTCGTATTAACTTGCATAAAACCTCAAATATTCAAGCATTAATCAGCATAGATACTTGATATTTACTATTTAACAGTTTCAGAGATAGCAAACTCAATAAATTTAATTATTTCTTATGAGTAAGTCCACAGGTGATTTATCTAATGCTAACGCTACTTGTATTTATTCCTATCTGCAATATCAGAATTGTATTTGAGTTAAAAATAAGGATTTGATAACATAACCGACTTACTGAAAATCAATTCACAAATAAAACATAAGTCTCATCGTAGTTTATACTATAAAAATCCTTGTTGCTGTTGTTATATATTCAATTATTGGCTTTTAACCATGAATCAAATTATTACTCAAGTTGATGCCTTCACCAACAAAGCATTTACAGGTAATCCTGCCGCTGTTTGTGTGCTAAATTCTCCTCAACCTGACCAATGGATGCAAAATGTTGCTCAAGAAATGAATTTATCAGAAACGGCTTTTTTAATTCCCCAAAATGATGGATTTAATTTACGTTGGTTTACACCTACAGTTGAAGTTCCCCTATGCGGTCACGCTACTTTAGCAAGTGCCCATGTCTTATGGTCAGAAGGTCATTTATCTATAGATAAGGCAGCAAATTTTTATACAAAAAGTGGCAAATTAATTGCTAAATGTAAAGACGATTGGATACAGTTAGATTTTCCTGTTAATCATTCCCAAGAAACAACACCCCCACCGAATTTACAAGCAGTTTTGGGAGTAAATTATAAATCTGTTTATATAAATAGCCTTGGTTATTTAGTAGAGTTAGAATCAGCAACTTTGGTGAAAGAAATACAGCCGAATTTTCAATTAATGAAAAATTTACCTATTGGTAATATTATTGTCACCAGTATTGGTAATTCAGACTATGATTTTGTCTCTCGGTTTTTTGCTCCTGGTTTAGGTATTAATGAAGACCCAGTAACAGGTGCTGCCCATTGTTGTTTAGCACCATTTTGGCGTGATAGATTAGGTAAAGATGAGTTTTTAGCTTATCAAGCTTCTAGTCGAGGTGGTGTAGTTAAAGTCAGTTACAGTGGTGGTGAAAGAGTTTTACTAGCTGGACAAGCTGTAACGGTGATGCGGGGAGAATTAACCACTGTTTAGCGTTAAAATTCTTAACAGGCTAAATACAGCGCATTGCGTGTAGCTTGATATACAATTACCATAATTAAGCTATTAAACTAGGAATTACGAAATTGAATAGTTTCAAATTGTGAAAAATGATTCTAGTGATTGTAAGGGATTTAGCATTGCGCTTTACCCATACAAAAAGATAGGTTTGAGATTGCTTCCCGACCGTCGTAATGATGAAAATAAGTTAATCTTGCGTAAATCCTATATTTAATAGGAAATGTTTAATCCTGCTTACTGGGTTCAATTTACATGAGCTATTCAAGCCATAATTTTAAGGGCAAAACATCATGAAAACTCGTTCAGGGTCTCTGGCATTAATTTTGAGTCTTGCTGTACCCTTATGGACATCTTTGCAAACACAAGCTTTTGCAAAACTGCCATTTCCAGACGGAGAATATTTTAATCCTCAAAATGGCGAAGTGAGATGGCACTTAACTCTTTGGGAGGAAAAAAATAAATACTTTTATAAAAACACGGATTTACAATCTGAAAAAAAGATTTGTTTAACTAATGGTACTGCTTCAGGAAATAAAAACAGGTCGGTTTTTACTTGGCGCAATAAGGGTTATAAATATCAAATAGCATGGCGGCCACAAGACCCTGATGTAGTTAGGCTACAGGTAATTAATCCATCAGGTAAAACAATTTTAAATGAATTACTCAAGCGTCAACCTGGTGAATTTGAAGATCCAAATGCTACTAAATGTTAGAGCAATTCGCAACTTTTAATGAAACTCTAAACTCTGCCAGATATATCAACTAGGGATTGTGTGGTAGGGTTGCCCTTTTTCTTCTAAGCTTTACACTGTTTTTTATGAGGTAATTATGACAGAAGGTGAAGACAAAGAATTCCTACTTTAATATGTACCACTGAAAACATTTAAATCAAGAGCTTATTATTTATTAACCTCAACTATGGAGTAAAATGACTACTAATGAATAAGCCAATTTCTGTAAATAAACCAATTCCTGATAAATTATCTAACCAAATTGATGCAGGTGTTAAACTCGCTATTGCTAAAGCTATTGAAAGACACCGCAAATTAGGCGAATCTATTAGCATTTGGAAAGATGGCCAAGTTGTTACCTTAACTCCTGAACAAATTCCTCCTTTGACATCAAATGAATAAACTAGGGGTATAGTCGGGATACGCGCAAATTGGGACACGTTGTAAAGTCATATTATATAAATGTTTGCAAACGCTTAAATTTGCAAACATTTATATAATTTTAAACTTATAAAATTTAAAAGGACTTAAAAATATGTCGGCTGTTAACAAGTTAATTAAAAGATTTACAAAGTATATAGAGACTATTAAATCTAACGAATTTTCTTATGTTACAAATCCTTTGTATCCCCAAATTATTCAGTCTATTGCAGATAGTAGAATAAACATTAATTATCTTCATAAAGTAAGAGATTTAATTAATGAAATACAGAAAATATTAGATAGTGAAAACATTCTGTTATTAAATTTTCAGCTAATGATGTTGTTCTCTACACTAGCTTACCAACATCAAAGCAAAGAATTTTTATATTTTGCCGCTTTATCTTGCAACAATGTAATTTCAGCATATTATTTTCTTCATGAACATGAAATTACATCTATCGATGTCAGGCATAAATGTGATGAGATGATAGTGATATTACTTAGTCCAGTTGTAGGCATTGAAGTATTAAAAACTGCTAGAGAAATATACATAAATCAAACATCAAAATAAAAAGCAATTAATTTAACGGGTAGAATTAGAGCCAACTGGTACACTGCCGAAAAACGAGATAATAGATAAGCCCCATCTATTTTGAAACCTATAGTTTTTTCTATAGCAAAAACTCAAGTCTTCAAGATGGATGGGGTACAATATTTACCAAAATCTAAACAACCTCATAAATAACAAACTGTTAATGATTAAGGCTGTAACCATTCACGATCTGGTCGCGTTATTTGGCGAGCATTGTTATAAGCCATATCAAGAGTCAAACAAGTCGAAGCACGATAAAAATCATTGTAATTTTCAATTACAAGTGCTAAATCTGCTTTTGTAGGTTCATCTAAACATAGAGGAAGAAGTAGCTGAATATTGCCATTATAATATTGGGGGATAGCAGTTTTATAATTTCTCTTAACACGTTCTAGTGCGCTATAAATAGCACCTTGTAGAGAATTTTGTAAGCTATAATTAGACTTATTTTGAAATTCTGAGGGGAATCGGTCTCTATTATCTTCAATTATATGCTCAATATTTGATCTTAATTCTCTACGAGTGTTGTATACCAAGCAAGATGGGTCATCAAAATAATGAGCCATTTCTGGTAAAGATGAGAATTTATTGAGTTCCCATTGCCCTTTACGAACGAATTTACAAAAATGCCAATAGGTTCGAGGATTATCTAGTTTGTTTCTTTCAAAAAGGATAAAAATAGGCTCATGGTTAAAAGTAATTAAACCAGTGTTCCAACAAGCATATTGCTCATCTTCCGAAACTGCTACCTTTTTTTCTTCTGCTATTCTCTTATAAGTGTAATTTATATAATTACGTAATATAGGTTTTGGCTTATCGCTAATGGTGTTTTTATAGTCCCAGTCTTCTGGCTCTGCAATTTCAGCTAAGTCTTCAATACATTCATCAAACCTGGGTATAAGGGAAAAATCGTATAGTGCGGCTGGTAGATAGTAGGGGTCTTGGCTCATCACTTTTACTAAGGTATAGCTAAATATATTACATACTCAAAATTTGTCAAATATTTTACCATAGAAGAACAATAACTTCGAGATATAAATTAATACAGTTCAATTAGAACTAACCAACATTTCACCCTAAAAACTAACCCCTTACGTAACGAAGATTTACAAGATTTTATTCGCTGCTTTAATCCGCCAAATCGTCATGACCGCCAAGAAACAGAGCGTTTTCGGTCTTTTACATATCAGGAATTAATGCAACGGGATAAGATGAGTTTAGATATTTTCTGGCTCAAGGATGAAAGTTTAGAAGATTCAGAAAATTTACCAACACCGGATGTTTTAGCTTTAGAAATTTCTGAAGATTTAGAAGCAGCTTTAGAACTGTTCCAAAGCATCACTGAGAATCTAGAGGCGAAAACAGAGGTAGATTTTTGATGACAGGGATAGGGGGTAGGGGCGGGTTTATTTAGATTATCATTAATCAGCGAAAATATTGGTAAACCCGCCCCTACTTTTGACCAGATATAATGTTTGTAAGTTTGCGCGTTAATTGCTTGAGAACACCATATTTACAAACAATCTTTCAATGTATAAATAACCTGGTCTTGCTGTTCTTGGGTCAATTCTGGATACATGGGTAAAGACAACACTTCATGACAAGCTTGTTCTGCAACAGGTAATTGTCCCGACTGATATCCTAGATGTTGATAAACAGGTTGCAAATGTAAAGGCAGAGGATAATAAACCATGGAATTTGCGCCTTTTTCCTGCATTTTACTCCGTACTAAGTCCCGATATTTGGCGCTTCCTCCGTTGCGTTGTGGGTCAGATATGCGAATGGTATATTGATTCCACACTCCAACCCCACCGGGTAACTCTTGAGGGGTGATGATACCGGGAATTTGACTGAGATATTGTTGATAATAAGCAGCGATTTGCTGACGTTTTTGATTCCAATGGTCAAGGTAACGTAGTTTAATTTGCAGAATAACTGCTTGAATAGCATCTAGACGACTATTGATACCTATTTCTTCATGAATGTATCTAATTTTGCTGCCATGCTCACGTAAAACTCTTAATTGAGAGGCTATGGCTGGGTCATTAGTTGTGATTGCACCGCCATCACCGCAACCACCAAGGTTTTTGGTGGGATAAAAGCTAAAACAGCCAATGTGTCCAATACTACCAACTTTTTTGTGATCCCAACTAGCTCCGGTGGATTGGGCACAATCTTCAATTACTGCTAAATTATGAGATTGAGCGATCGCCATTATCGCCGTCATATCCACTGGTTGTCCAAACAAGTGAACGGGAAGAATCGCTTTAGTGTTGGGTGTAATTGCCGCTGCAATTTGCCCTATGTCTAAATTAAATGTAGTGGCATCAATATCAACAAATACAGGCTTGGCACCTACTGCACTAATCACCTCAGTCGTAGCGAAAAAGGTAAAAGGTGTAGTAATTACTTCATCGCCAGCACCAATATTTAAAGCCCGTAAAGCTAAATAAAGCGCATCAGTACCGGAATTACAGGCTACACATTCAGCTACACCATGATAAGTGGCAAACTGTTGCTCAAAATCTGTAACGGCTGGGCCGCCAATGTAACGACCAGAAGCTAGAACCTCCAGAACAGCAGCACTCACTTCTGCTTCAATGGTGGAGTATTGCTGTTTAATATCAAAGGCGGGAATGGAATTTACGCTTGGGATCATGAGTTCTCATTTGAAGGAGAGAGACAAAAAAGATACGGTGACGGTCAATATTTGCTGATTGAATTTTTTCAAAGAGCCTAGAAAAGACTGTCGTTTAAAATACTTAAATTTTAAAAGTTTTTACTGTATATACCGCATTTGAGGTTCCAGTAACGTTAATTTTTCGATCAATATTCAAGATACTGGTTGGTAGCCACAATAGATGCAGGTAATTGGGAATTTTCTGTTTTGAATTTTTAATTATTCCTGTATAGGCTGGGAAAAGCAAAAATTTCACCGAGAAAATCTATGCAGGACTTAATCAAATTAGACTTAGTAGATTTAGTATTAGTCAGCGGCTTAATGGTCATAGCCATTGGGTTATCTGCCTGGGAAAGATTAGGACTAGAATTAAATTTAGCGATCGCTACCGGCAGAACTATCCTCCAGCTACTGGTCTTAGGATATGTATTTGACTTCATCTTTGCTCTAGACAATATATGGGCAGTTGTGGCGATTTTAGCAATAATACTGACAATTACAGCGATCGTCACTCGAAATCGCATCAGCCCAAAAATTCCCCAATTATTACCCCTCATTTGGGGCGCTATTTTCCTCAGCACCGCCTTCACCTTACTTTATGTCAGCTTTCTGATTATTCAACCAGAACGGTGGTATGAACCCCGTTATCTTATCCCTTTAGGTGTCATCGTCATTGGTAACGCCATGAATGCCGCAGCCGTTGCGGGAGAACGCCTAGTGAGCAATATCAATCAATTTCCCACAGAAATAGAAACCCACCTCAGCTTAGGTGCAACTCCCCACCAAGCCATTCACCAATACCGCAAAGATGCAATTAGAGCCGCCCTCATGCCTACAATCAATCAAATGATGCTTATAGGCATGGTAACAGTACCAATTTTCACAAGTGGGCAATTATTAGGGGGAATCAAACCTTTAGAAGCCGTTTCCTATGAAATACTGCTGTTATTTATGGTAGCCGTAGGCAACTTGCTCACCACAATCTTAGTCACCAACGGTTTGTGTCGTCAGTTTTTTAACCCTGCCATGCAGTTGATGAGATGATAGGTAGGTTCATGATTGCCATCAACCCAAACTTATCCAAAAACCCTGATGCTGACACTCATAAAAAAAGTAAACGCACCTTGTCAAAACAACAAAAGTGCGCTGCTAAATTAGTCTGCTAAAGCAAACCTGATTTGTATATAAACGAAGCTCATCGCTAAAGTTTTAGATATTAAACATCAGTCTCGCTTAACTCACGAGTGATATGGTCAAAAGGCTCATCTACAAAAGCAGTATTACCCACACCCGCAGAAGCTACTAACTCCTTCGCAATATCCTTCATAATTTGGACACCGCGCACAGTAGGGCCAATGGGTACACTTAAAGAATTGTAAGTTTCCCGTAGTCCTTGTAGCACCCGTTCATCCAACACATTAGTATTGCCTGCCACTAGTGCATAAGTCGCATAACGTAGGTAGTAGTCCATGTCCCGCAAACAAGCCGCATAACGACGAGTTGTGTAAGCATTGCCACCAGGACGAATTAGTTCTGGTAATTCTTCAAACAACTTAGAACCAGCTTGCTTCACAATTGCTGCTGCATTGGAATTGATAGTTGCCGCAGCTTGAACTCGTGCTGTGCCACTTTCAAAATAAGACTTGAGGCTATCAATGGCATTACGGTCAAAATACCGCCCAGCTACGTCATAATTCTTAATTAAAGTTGTAACTGCATCGCGCATTCCTTTTTCTCCCAATCATTACTATCTATGGTTTGATATTAATTTGGCTGCACTTATGCACCAGTAAATTTTTGTGCTAAACACATACAATAGATGCTGCACAAAAAATGATCCATCCGCTACTTAAGGATTCTATGCCAAAGTTGACCCCGATGAGACGAAGTTTCTGCTTTTGTGCAGATTGAGAGATAAAGGTTAATATAACCTGTAATCCAGAGAATCTGTAGCCAAAGGTACAAAATTCCCTCAAGCCCAGTATTTACGATATTTCAGGTGTGTCATAACTTGGTGGAGTCTAGTAGGGTTAGGATGCTTTGGTAGATCCTAGTTTTAGTTCAGGAAATTGGTTACATAAGGAGTAAGAATGACAACCCCACAAGAAGTCTTGAAGCTGATTCGGGACCAGAACATTCAGATGATCGATCTGAAATTCATCGATGCACCAGGAACATGGCAACACCTGACCGTGTACCACGACCAAATTGATGAAAGCTCATTTAGTGCTGGTGTACCCTTCGATGGTTCCAGTATTCGGGGTTGGAAAGGTATCGAAGAATCCGACATGACAATGGTGTTAGATCCAAACACAGCTTGGATTGACCCCTTCATGAAGGAACCAACTCTAAGTATTATTTGTAGCATTAAAGAACCACGTACTGGTGAATGGTATAACCGGTGTCCCCGTGTAATTGCTCAAAAAGCAGTAGAATATCTTGCTTCTACAGGTTTAGGTGACACCGCCTTCTTTGGCCCAGAAGCAGAATTCTTCATCTTTGATGATGTCCGCTACGACCAAACTGCTAATGAAAGCTACTACCACGTTGACTCTGTAGAAGGTCGTTGGAACACTGGCAGAAAAGAAAGTCCCAACTTGGGTTACAAAACACGCTTCAAGGAAGGTTACTTTCCAGTACCCCCCACGGATACTTACCAAGATATCCGTACAGAAATGCTGCTGACAATGGCAAAATGTGGTGTACCCATTGAAAAACAACACCATGAAGTTGCTACCGGTGGTCAGTGCGAATTAGGCTTCCGCTTCGGTAAATTGATTGAAGCAGCAGACTGGTTGATGACTTACAAATACGTCATCAAAAACGTAGCCAGAAAATACGGCAAAACCGTTACCTTCATGCCAAAACCAATTTTTGGCGATAACGGTTCTGGTATGCACTGTCACCAGTCTATATGGAAAGATGGTAAGCCCTTATTCGCAGGTGACAAGTACGCTGGTTTAAGCGAAATGGGTCTCTACTACATTGGTGGTATCCTCAAGCACGCACCTGCACTTTTAGCTATCACCAACCCAACTACAAACTCTTACAAGCGCCTCGTACCTGGTTATGAAGCTCCAGTAAACCTGGCTTACTCCCAAGGTAACCGTTCTGCTTCTGTACGTATTCCTCTCACTGGCGATAACCCCAAAGCCAAGCGGTTAGAGTTCCGTTGTCCAGATGCCACATCTAACCCTTATTTGGCGTTTGCAGCGATGCTGTGCGCTGGTATTGATGGGATTAAGAACAAGATTCACCCTGGTGAGCCTCTAGATAAGAACATCTATGAGCTATCTCCAGAAGAACTGGCGAAGATTCCTTCTACCCCAGGTTCCTTGGATTTAGCCCTAGAAGCGCTGGAAAACGACCATGCGTTCTTAACTGAAACAGGCGTATTCACTGAAGACTTCATCCAAAACTGGATTGACTACAAGCTGGCTAACGAAGTGAAGGCTATGCAGCTACGTCCCCATCCCTACGAATTCTTCCTCTATTACGATTGCTAATTGCTAGTTCTCATCTCCCAAAGATAATAGAGAATTTGATGCCACCCCGATGGGTGGCTTTTTCTATATCTGTGTTGAGTTGGAGAGAACATAACGTCATTAGCTCATAGATGCACTGCTGCTACCGTAAATCATGCGGGTTGTAGGGTCGATTTTGCCTTGAATAGGATGCCAATAATGAGATAGTTCTTCAGGAAGACCTAGCTCTTGTGCAGCACGCATCAACATAGATTGCTGACGATTCTTAACTTGCTGATATTGGCGCACCATTAATGCACGAGATTTTTCTTGAATAGACATAATAGGGTCTCCCTTATATTTAAGTTTTGGCAGATAAAGAATTAATTATTTCTTTCACATATTTAGGATAGCAAAAAATTCTGTAACTTAAGCTACAAATTAGATTTTTGTAATAAAACTTTATAATATTGTCTAATTGACAGGAGAAGATGCAGCCACAGGTCTAATAAACAGAGGTATACGAGTCTAGGAAGATAGCTTTTTCTTTATTCAAGGCTTGACAGCCCAAAGGCTTTATTTTTTATATTTTTTTAGTTATAAAAACAAAAGTTAATATTTTTTAAATATTTGTTATGTCAGACATTTTAACGAAGCTGGCCTATCAGACTTTTCACCAAAGCAAGAGTTACTTCAGTTTTGCCCATAAGAGCCTGAGTGAGCAAATCAGAAATCTTTTCTATCCTTCACTACTCCAAAAGCCTCCCCTGCTTCCCCAGGAGTTGATACCGAAGGTACAAGCCAGATTTAATCAGTTACTAGAAACTGATTGGCGAGATGCGGAAATTGGTATTTATCCGACCAGCTTGTTGTTTGACAACCCTTGGGAAGATTTTCTCCGCTATTATCCAATGGTGCTGCTAGACTTGCCGATGATTTGGGAGCGGGTGAAGCAAAATAAAAATCAAGAGTTTGGGGCGGATATTGAGAGAGATAGTTATCCCAGCTACTATGTACAGAACTTTCACCATCAAACTAATGGCTATTTGAGTGACCTGTCGGCTAACTTATATGACTTGCAGGTGGAACTGCTCTTTGGTGGTGTAGCTGATGCGATGCGAAGACGTATCTTAGCACCTTTAAAACAAAAACTGGGCTTTTTTAGCGACCTGCCCCAAAAACAAATTAAAATTTTAGATGTAGCTTGTGGAACAGGAGGAACACTGAAGCTAATACGAGCCTCACTTCCGCAAGTATCTTTATATGGTCTGGATTTATCACCGCATTATTTACGCAAAGCTAATGAATTGTTATCTCAAATTCCTGGTGAATTACCACAATTATTACAAGGAAATGCGGAGGAATTACCTTTTGTAAATGATTATTTTCATGCTGTCACGTCAGTCTTTCTGTTTCATGAGTTACCGGCCTCAGTTCGCCAAACAGTGATTGATGAATGTTTTCGTGTAACTAAACCAGGAGGAGTTTTTATTATTTGCGATTCTATGCAACTGATTGATTCACCAGAGTTAGAGCCTGTCATGAATAGCTTTATTGAGAATTTCCATGAACCCTACTATCGCCATTACATTACAGATAATTTAGTAGAGCGTTTGGAAAAGGCTGGTTTTGACAATATCGAGGAACAAGTCCACTTTTTCAGCAAATATTTGATTGCTCGCAAGCCAGTTTGACTTGCAGAAATATGAATAATAACTTTTTTGCACCTAATTAATACCCAATCTCCACACACCATTTTTGAGGCCTTGTCTACAAGCCAAAAATAGGTAATTATGTGTTTCCCTAACTTCCTTGACTAGTAAACATTAGAGTTAGCGCGTGTATTTGTGACTAAAGTCACTCATACACGCCGGAGTTGCTAAACTTACCGGGTGTTTTGATGAAGGGGAACCGTGACTAGGAAGTGATGCAGTGCTGTAACTGTCTTGGTTCTCGCAGAGAAATGAAAATATGAGTCAAATAATCAGTAATGTAGTGCTTTAACTGTCTATATCTCTGTCAGAGAAGGGCAAATTTGAGGCTGAAGATGAATGGAATAGTGCTTTAACTGTCTTGTTTCTAGGTGTTAACAGTTGTGTCAAGGATGTTAAACACCCGGTGAGTAGGTAATTGAATTCCTGTTCTAGCAACTAAACCTCCTGTCAGAGGTACAATCCTATAGCTGTTAAACAGCAATGGGGATAGTGGGAAAAGATTCCATTCATGCTTCGCTTCTACCACTACCGCGATGAGGTACGGGGTTTTGTGGTTGGTTAGGTCTTGTTTTGGATCTACCAGCGATGAGTTGCTGTGAGTCAGAAGAACTCATGAGCAAGTCGGAAAGGCCGGTAGAGGTGGTTTGGTGGTTTATAGCTAAGGAGCTAAATACCAGACTCGATACTAAAAGTGAAATAGCAGCACGCATAGTAGATGTCTATTTAAGAACTCTCCAATTCACTGATACTTAGCTTTTATATATTCGTCCGGAAAATTTATAAAAAAGTATTGTATTTTACTGAACAAAAACCACTTTTATACTTCGTTGAAATATTCAACGAGTAACCAATTTCCAGATGAATTTATGCGACCCCAGATGTTGAGTTTTTGTGTTTGCGGGAGATTTTGCAGTTGTTGGTTGATGTGCGATCGCAAAGTTACTAATTGCCACGATTGAGTAGCTAATTGAGTTGGCGTTTCCATCTGAAAACGGTAATTTTGCCGATCTAATCGCTGGAAAATCCCTGTAAAGCGGGTAAATCTGTTGTAATCATCATCAACCATGGCAAAGCATGGACAATTGCCATCGGCAGGATAAGCTTCAGGGTGGTCTAAATAATAGGTTTGCCAGTTTAACCACTCTGGATGATGGGGGGGCAGATTAAATAAAGGAACAATTGCAGATGGAGAGCGATCGCTCTCTAGTAAAGATAGTTGCAATGTCCTAATTGGTAAATTCCTGGGTTGACAGTTTAATTCCACGCAGAGAGCCGCAGCCATCCCTGCTGCTTGACCGATACCCATGACTACTGGCTGTAATCTTGTAGCCCCATTGGCAATATGGGATACAGATATATTCTTCTCACACACCAATAAACCATCAGTAGAGATGGGAATCAAACAACCATAGGGAATGGTGAAGGGAGTTCCAGTCCAACGACCTCCCCAACGAAGAGATTTAGGTTGCAGTGCAAACTTCACACCAGGGTAATGATGATCATTGGCGTAGTTACCAATTGCAACCGTATCATCAAAGATAGATGCCACTTCTGCGCCAGCTAAAGGAAGAATGTCTTGTTCACGGACAGTTTTTAATCCAATTAAGCGGCGACTTTCGCGGAAGTAAGGATGGAGGGCAAAAGCGGAAGCAGGATTAGGAAAAACGCTCTCTGCCAAGCCATAACGCCGACCAAACTGAGTTTGGATGAAATGGGCAAAGTTTTGGCTATGCCAAAGGCATTCTTGGCCAAACTCACTTCTTCCTAAGTTTGAATCTAGCAAACGCTGCAAATTTTGGCCGTAGTCGTTGCCACAAATTGGCCAATTAATCATGAATTTATCCCCTGGTAAGCGCCCATAGTTTAAAAATTCTTCTGGGCCATAGTTATGCCAAGCCCCTGTAAATAAAGAAGGGTCATAGTTTGGGGCGCTAGGAATTGCAGGGGCGATATTTTCCCCAAAATCTTGCATAACTACCACCCATGTGGGTGCTTGCACAGGATATTGTTGGGTCAGAGAATTAGCTGCAACCGGGGCACTGGGTTCTCCCCATTCAGATTGCCATTCCCAACCCCAACGATGGGGAATTTCTGCTAAAGCTAATAAATCTCCTAGTTCTGTGCCATCGAGAATCACTTTGGCTGTAACGCTAAAATCAGCAAACCGGACACCTGAAATGCGATCGCCTTGACGATATACTTCTAAGGGAACTTGTCCCGAAATCCAGTGAAGATTGGGTAATTCTTGCACCCAATCAGCAAAAATTTCTGCCCCAATATGGGGTTCATAACTAAAAAAACTGACCCAGCTATTGTCTAGTCCCCCTGGTTGTCTTCGGTTTAACTCTCGTAAAAACTCACCCCATAAACCAGTTTGAAAGGCAACTAATTCATTCCCATCAGGTGCAGATACCCCAGCCGCAGTTAACATACCTCCTAACCAAGGAAACTCGCTCACGAGAATGGTGTTAGCACCCCTTCTAGCCGCTTGAATTGCCGCAGCAGTGCCACCTGTTCCCCCACCCACCACTAGAACATCGGCTGTATATGTCTGAATCACCATTGTTACCTCACTGGAGTTTCGACATATTTTCCACACTCAAGGGGATTTAGACAAGAGGAGGTCAGAAGTTCAGGAGTTCAGAAGTTCAGGAGTTGCAGAAGTATGCCTACGGCACGCTACGCGAACAGAAGTATGGCTGCGCCACGCTGCGCGAACAGGGGTTTAAAAATGCAAGGATTCAGCAGCAATCGCATTAAATAAATGATTCTGTAACTCCTGAACTCCTGAACTTCTGTCTTCTTCTTTTGAATTATTCTGTAACTCCTGCAACTTCTGTAACTTCTGTCTTCTTCGTAAAAGCTAGTTTTTTTAAGTGCTAATTTTTATTTTTTAATCGATATGTAGCTATTTCTGCAAATTTTCAATTAGAATGATTATTAAACGAATTAGATAGAATTTTTTGCAATTAATCCTATTTTAAAAATCGGAATTTTAAATTCTATCGATTTACCATTGAATCTAAAAATTTTCTGTTATTTTCGCCACAAATTAATAATTTTTCATTGTACATCACTAGACACCAAAATCTTTTCTTTCTATTTCATAATATTCACAGCAACCCAGCATGACTAGATTATCAAAATCACCAGCATGGGTTTTCACAAGTTCTCAAAATTTAACTTTTAGGTTTTGACATTTCATAAAAGTTTACGTAATCTAAAAAGTAGGTCAAACCAATTAAAATCCCGACAGTAATTTTGTCAAGCTACGTCGATAATTGCTGTTACAAACTGTTGGTATGAGTAACTAAATTGACCGAAAAATTTAGCGATAAATTGCAGCTACCTTACCAATTTATTCACTATCATCTACACCTGTTTTGCTGGCTAGCTTCAGATTCATCTTTGTCTCCTCCCAGGCAGGTGTGATTACAAGTGTTGTAATGAGTGAGTATTGAGCAATAATCAAAGCTCACTCTAGGAGTCATTCACTATGTTTAGGAGAAGTCCATGCTAGAGAAACTTACGTCGTTAAACGACCACAATTTACCCTATCCAGATACAATCCATCCTATCGTAGTTCACTTTGTAATTGCGATGGTATTATTTGCTTTTGTCTGTGACTTAATTGGCTATTTGACCGGCAAAACTCGTTTATTTGAGGTTAGTTGGTGGAATATGTGTGTAGCCACCGTTGCTATTTTCGTAGCCATTATTTTCGGTCAATTTGAAGCAGGTTTAGCCAAGCCTTACGACCTAGCCAAATCAGTCTTGAATCTCCACACATTAATTGGCTGGTCACTATCAGGAATCATCGCCGCTATTACTGCTTGGCGCTATGTTCTTCGTTCCAAGAACCCCCATAAATTGCCATTTCATTACATAGCAGCCGGAGTAATTTTAACTGGCATTGTTGGTGTGCAAGTATATCTCGGTGATGAACTGGTGTGGGTATATGGACTACACACAGTTCCAGTTGTGGAAGCAGTAAAGGATGGACTCTTACCATGAACTCAGAACTAATTAATCAAATCGGTCATCAACTTGGTGCGAATGGATTGCCTTACTTGATTCCCATTCATCCTAACTTAGTACATCTGACTTTGGGTTTATTCATTATTGGTATCACTTTCGATATCATTGGTGTACTTTTTCCCCTAGAAAAATGGGCCTTTAAATTTCTCGCCATTTCTGTAGAACGTTCCCAACTTTTTGATGTTGGTTGGTACAACATGCTAGCTTCTGCGGTGATTACTTTTTTCACAGTAGCAGCGGGTTTTTATGAAATGTTGCTAGCAAGTCCACCAACAGAAATTAAAAGTGCTTGGGGTTTACAAGCAATGGAAACCATGATTTGGCATGGTGTAGGTGGTGTAATTCTCCTCACATTCATTGTGGGTATGGCATTCTGGCGTGGTAGACAGCGTTATGCAACCGGCAAACAATCTACTCGACAAGTCAGTTTGACTTATTTATTAGCAGGAATTACCATCATGTTTCTAATGTACATACATGGCACATTAGGAGCACAGTTAGCTGCTGAATTTGGTGTTCACAACACTGCTGATAGTTTGCTACGCATGGGACAAGACATCAACAACTCACTCAAGTAATCGGTAATTAGGTAATCGGTAATCATACCATTTTGGATTGTGAATTGTGAATTTTGGATGGATATGCAAGTTATATCTTGATCCATTCCAATCATTTTTCCAATTGGTATTAACTGTGGAAAGCACTCATCATCCGTTACCAATTACCAATCACCAATCACCTACAACTATTATGAAAATGCGGCAAATTCTCAATTTTTTGACTATAGTCACTGGGTTAGTTGTCGTGACGATCATTAGTATCTGGATCGGCAAACAATCTTATTCTTGGCTTCCTCCTCAAGCAGCAGCTGAATCCCACTTGATTGATGATTTAATTAGCTTTTTGGTCACGGTGGGATCATTTATTTTCTTAGGAGTAACCGGAACGTTATTTTACTCCATTCTCTTCCATCGTGCTGACAAAGACGATTTGAGTGATGGGCCTCACATTGAAGGTAATATCACTTTAGAAGTGGTTTGGACTGCTATCCCTATCTTGTTGGTGTTGTGGATTGCAGGTTACAGCTATGAAGTTTACCAAGAGATGGGTATTCAAGGGCCTTCTCAACTGGTACACCTGCACAACCCTATGAAAATTGAATCTGCTTATGCAGCAGGTAAACATAAAGTAGAGACAGAAGAAGCTATACCTGTAGAGAATGTAGAAAAAATCGATGTCATTGCCAAGCAATGGTCATGGGTATTCCATTATCCTGAGAAGAATGTTACAAGTACTGAATTGCATTTACCAAGCGATCGCCGAGTGCGCTTAGCCCTACATTCAGAAGACGTACTCCACGGCTTTTACATCCCCGCATTCCGCCTCAAACAAGACATCGTACCTGGTCACAACATCGACTTTGAATTTACCCCCATCCGCCCCGGTGCCTATAGCCTCACCGACTCCCAATATAGCGGAACCTACTTTGCCACCATGCGTGCAGATGTCATCGTTGAATCTCCTAATGAGTTTCACCAATGGTTAAACAAAGCTGCTGGCCATCGTCCTACCCAAGCACCCAACGAAGCAGCATCTGAATATGCTCAAAAACTCGAACAACCCGTACAAACTGGTTGGAAAACAGTAGAACCCGCCGCACCTCCCTTGGTGAATTATCACGGCTAATCATTTAGAGATTTGGACGCAGAAATCTCAATTTAGCAATTCCCACCAAACAAACTTTTTGGTAAAAAGAAAACCTCCCTTTCCAACATAATGACTAACATCCCTCTGCACGGAATTAGTGTCAATGGTGGATCAAATCACCATGAATCACCAGGTAACTGGAAGCGATACTTTGGCTTTAGTACAGACCATAAGGTAATTGGGATTCAATATCTCGTTACCTCCTTTATCTTCTTCCTCGTTGGCGGTATCTTCGCCATGATTCTCCGGGGTGAACTCATTACCCCCGAAGCAGACTTAGTAGACCGCACCGTATATAACGGAATGTTCACCATGCACGGAACCGTAATGCTGTTCCTGTGGACATTTCCCTCCCTTGTTGGTTTAGCTAACTATCTCGTTCCCATTATGATTGGGGCCAGAGATATGGCCTTTCCCCGCCTCAACGCCGTCGCCTTCTGGATGGTGCCAGTGGTGGGTATTCTCCTCATGTCCAGTTTCTTCGTTCCCGGCGGCCCTGCCCAAGCTGGTTGGTGGGCTTATCCTCCCGTCAGTTTGCAAAACCCCACAGGTAATTTGGTGAATGGTCAAGTTCTGTGGTTATTAGCGGTAGCGGTTTCCGGTGTATCTTCCATCATGGGTGCGGTCAATTTTGTCACCACCATTGTGAAGATGCGCGCCCCTGGCATGACCTTTTTCAGAATGCCCCTGTTTGTTTGGGCAGTATTCAGTGCCCAAATCATCCAATTATTTGGTCTTCCCGCCTTAACTGCTGGTGCAGTTATGCTGCTGTTTGACCTAACCGTTGGTACTGCCTTCTTTGACCCCAGCAAAGGTGGGAACCCAGTGATGTTCCAACATTACTTTTGGTTCTATTCCCACCCTGCGGTTTACGTGATTATTCTCCCCATTTTCGGGATTTTCTCAGAAATTTTCCCCGTTTACGCCCGTAAGCCTTTATTTGGTTACAAAGTTGTTGCCATTTCTTCCATCTTAATCGCCGTAGTCAGTGCAATTGTTTGGGTTCACCACATGTATGTGAGTGGTACCCCTGGTTGGATGCGGTTGATTTTCATGCTGACAACAATGTTTGTGTCAGTACCCACAGGCATTAAAGTATTTGCTTGGGTGGCAACTATTTGGGGTGGTAAGTTGCGATTAACTACACCTATGCTGTTTGCCTTGGGTGGTTTAATTATGTTCGTCTTCGCCGGCATCACAGGCATTATGTTGTCTTCTGTCCCCGTAGACGTTCACGTTAACAACACCTACTTTGTAGTTGGTCACTTCCATTATGTTCTTTATGGAACCGTCACAATGGGCATGTATGCAGCCCTCTACCACTGGTTCCCCAAAATGACCGGCAGAATGTTCCATGAAGGTTGGGGCAAAATCCACTTCTGGTTGGCATTCATTGGTACTAACCTCAACTTCTTACCCATGCACCCATTAGGTTTGCAAGGGATGTTACGCCGCGCGGCTTCCTATGCACCAGATTTAGTCGGTTGGAATATCGTTGCTAGTTTAGGTTCCTTCTTGTTGGGAATGTCTACATTACCCTTCATTTTCAACATTGTGATTTCTTGGATGCAAGGTGAAAAAGCACCAGATAATCCTTGGCGGGCAATAGGTTTGGAATGGATTATACCTTCTCCCCCACCAGTTGAAAACTTTGAAGAAATTCCCACTGTTATTAGCGAACCTTACGGCTACGGCAAATCTGAACCTTTAGTTGCATCTGCAAAAGAATAAATGGTGATGGTTGACTGTTAACCTCCCATTGTTAACTGTCACCTATCATCCGCCATCTATCACTTGTTTTTGGAGTATTGTGCCAATGAATAGTTCTGTTTCTCCAGAAGAGTTACATCATCCCAGTCATGAACATGGACATGATGAAGAAGGCAATAAAATGTTCGGTTTTATTGTCTTTCTCTTATCAGAAAGTGTCATTTTCTTAAGCTACTTTGCTGGCTATATTATTTACAAAACCACATCAACAGATTGGTTACCCGCTGGCGTTTTTGGACTAGAAATTAAAGAACCTGCGATTAACACAGTTGTCTTGGTTTCTAGTAGCTTTACAATTTACCTAGCTGAGAAGCATCTAGCTAAGAAAAACTTATTAGGTTTTCGGGCATTCCTATTGTTAACAATGGCAATGGGTAGTTACTTCTTGTATGGACAAGCAGTGGAATGGAGTAACTTAGAGTTTGGTTTCACTTCCGGTACTTTTGGCGGTCTTTTCTATCTGTTAACAGGGTTTCACGGTTTGCACGTATTCACCGGTATTCTGTTACAGTTCCTTATTTTGATTCGTTCTTTCCTACCTGGAAACTACGATAACGGTCACTTTGGTGTAGATGCCACTTCCTTATTTTGGCACTTTGTTGACGTTATCTGGATTGTTCTGTTTATCCTCATCTACGTTTGGCAGTAGATTTTTTAGCAAGCAAACAGCAAAAATTGATGTAAGGGTTTAGCAATGCTAAACCCTTACAAGTAGGGGAAAGACAATTGTGTGGTATTGGTAAATGGTTATTTATCTTATAGTAACGGACAATATTGGGTTGGTTTTCATATGGTTATAAACCAGATTATCTAATTCATTTACTAAGTGATATCATGTTATATAAAAATTTTGGTTCTTCAGTATCTAATATGCTAAATTATTAAAATAAAAATCTTCTGTCAGATGAAGAAGAACAACCAAATAATTGATAGGGTTGATTTTTGAGGCTAAGAGGATGTTTTAAAAGTGGGGGGCTATCGTAAAAAAGCTCACAAGGCTTAAGCTGAGATTACAGATAACAGCACCTTGTGAGTCAATGACTAAAGCATATCCTAGTAACTTAACCTGGGAACAGTGGGAACTGATTTCAGACCTCTTAAGAGAAGCCAAAACGGGTGGTCGTCCTCTCCCAAGGGGAGACGCTTCGCGAACGTAATACGGTGATGTACACAGTTGTAAATGCTATTGTTTATGTGCTTTGTGAGGGTTGTAGTTGGCGAGGTTTACCAGGTGATTTTCCTCCGTGGCAAACAGTTTACGGATATTTCCGAGCATGGCGTTTAGACGGTACTTGGCTAAAAGTACATGACAAACTTTACCAGTGGGTAAGGGTAGCAGCAGGACGTGAGCCAAGACCATCTGAAGCTGCTGTTGATAGCCAGTCAGTAGAAACAGCAACAATGATCTATCAAGAAGTTGGCTATGACGCGGCTAAAAAGATACACGGTAGAAAGCGGCATCTCACAGTAGATTTACTAGGGCTAGTTTTAAGAGTCTTGGTTACGTCTGCTTCTATACCTGAGCGACAAGGGGCTAAAAAAGTCCTAGAACAAGTTCATGGTATGGGTGGCAAGGTAAAACGATTGCACACAATTTGGATGGATGGGGGCTATAGAGGTGAGGAGTTTGCACGTTGGGTCATAGATATGTTTCGATGGATCGTTGAAATTGTTCTCAGACCTTTAGAGAAAAAGGGCTTTGTCCATTTACCAAAAAGGTGGGTTGTAGAGCGAACATTTGGATGGCTCAATTGGTGTAGGCGCTTGAGTAAGGATTATGAACATCTGCCTCAAACTTCAGAAACTTTTATCTATATTGCAATGATTCGCATCATGGTCAGGCGATTAGCATAATTTTTAACTGGCTTTGACTTTTAAAACATCCTCTTAATTTCATCCATTCATATTCAAAATTCTGTCATATAAATTAACATTGATGCTATCCTTCAAAAATAATTTCAGGAAACACATTTATTTACATATATAAATATAGTTCCAACTTCTGCTATATATATTGAATTAGGTTTTAGTATGAGTAATTTTAATACCAATTCTATGAAAAAAGTTGCCATTATCGGTGCTGGGCCTAGTGGAGTTCTACTAGCTCATTACCTGTTACGTCGGAATGATCAATACCAAATTGACATTTATGAACGTCGCAGTGATCCCCGGAATATTGCTTTTTCCAAAGTGCGGAGTTTCCCTATTTCCTTAGGTGACCGAGGAATGAGTCCTATAGCCCAAATTCCTGGACTAGTAACAGCAGTCAAAGCAGTGAGTATCGAAAAAGTAGGAACTATTATTCACCAAAAAAATGGGAAAACTAAAGTAACCAATCGTCAAAAACCTCTTGTTACTTTAGATAGGACTCATTTAGCTACAGTTTTATTAGAAAAGTTATTGGAAACTCATAATCAGCACATTAATATTCATTTTAATACTCAATTAATAGCTGTTGATTTTGCTGCTAAAAAAGCTAAGTTGCAAAAAATATCAACATCTGTAAATACAGAGGTAGAAGCAGAATTTACCATTGATTATGACCTACTAATTGGCGCTGATGGCGCGCGTTCTGTTGTCAGAGAATATTTGAGCAATACACCTGATTTTGAATTTGAACAAAATTACGTTCTCAATGCTTATAAATCCATCTTTCTACCCAAGCCTGACCCCATACCAGATGTGAATTTAGAAAAAAATAAAATTCATACTTGGAGATTGACAGGCGGTATATCTGTTCTCATGCTATATCAACTAGATGGGGCTATGAGTGGTGTAATTCTTTTTCCCTATGCCAACAATCCCATTGCCAAATTGACTACTGTTGATGAAGTATTAACTTTTTTTCGAGATAATTTTCCAGAAATTAGTAAATTAATGCCAGTTTCGGAGGCGGAAGAATTTTTAAAAAGACCAATATCCAGGGTTTTAACCGTGCGCTGTAACCGTTACCATTACCAAGATAGCGTTTTACTCCTTGGTGATGCGGCTCATGCTGTTTCCCCTTCTATCGGACAAGGATGTAATTCAGCATTAGAAGATGTGTTTATTTTTAATCAATTATTAGATGAATATGGTGATAATTTAGCCATTGCTTTGGAAAACTATAGTCTACGTCGTCACCCTGATGGGATGGCTGTAAGAGAATTAAGTGATTATTCTTTTCCTGTTTCTAAAAAATTATTTTTTGAGTTTCTTCTTCTCAATACTTGGACAAAACTTCTACACAACATTTTTCCTCAGCGTTGTCTACCCCCGATATTTGAAGCAGTATTTCAAGATAATTTATCCTATAAAGAAATTTTGGATTATTACCAAAACTGGATATCTAAAGTCAAAGCAAGCAATATCAAATTTTATGCAAATGTAGAAAATAACAAGCAATCAAACTCAGGTGAATAATAGGATATTAACTACAGCTAAAACTGAAATAAACAAAGGCTTTTAGCACTGTCATCCGTTACCTGCTATAAATATTAAACAATTGTTTCTCGCCATTTACCTTGTTTAAAAACTATCAACAATACAACTGCACGAACAAACCAATCACAAGTAGAACCTAACCATACACCTACTAATCCTAAATTGAATCCCATCACAAATGTATAGGTAGCTATGAGACGCACAATTAACCAACCGGCGAGAGAGACGAAAAAAGCTATTTTAGTTGCCCCTGCTCCCCGTAATGCCTGTTCTAAAACTATACTAATAGCCATAAATGGTTGTGCTATAGCTGCAATATAAAGACAAGGAATACCTGTGGCAATAATTTGTGGGTCAGGGGATAAAATACTTAACAATTGGGATGGGATCAAGATAAAAGCTAAACTACCTATTCCCTGTAGGATGACTGCAAAGATAGTAGCTGCAACTGCACTCCAAGTAGCTGATTTCAATTGTTTTGCACCAAGTTTTTGGGCGACATTGGCAGCCGCAGCTGTACCAAAACCTTCTGCTGCCAGGTAACAGATTTCTTCCACACCTAAAATTGCTTCGTGGGCAGCCATGGCCACACTACCCAAGGATGCAATCATAAATGTAAAACCAAGATAACCCAAACTCCGAAACAAGCGATCGCCTAATGCCGGTAAGGATACTCGCAATACTCGCCCCAGTGCGTCCCATTCTCCACCATATCCACGCCAACTAATTGCACCTTGGTCTCGACTGAGAATCAAAATCAGTACGGTGGTATTAATAGCCATTGCTGCTACACTACCAATTGCTGCACCTCTCACCCCTAATTCTGGTGCCCCATAATGACCAAAAATCAGTATGTAGTCGATAACAACGTTAATGGCATTGGCAAATAAAGATATGAAAAAAGGTGTACGAGTATCCCCTGCCGCTTGGAGAATGGCAGCAGCAACTATTGATAACAGCATTAGTGGTAGTGCTGCTAAAATAATTTGCAGATATTCATCAGCACCTTGGATGACGCTGGGATCACTAATAGGAAATAAGCCAATTATCCCTGATAGATTCAGTAAACAGAGAACGGAAGCGGCAATTCCTATCACCAATGTAAATAGTAAACTACTCCGGGCAGTAGCCCCAGCTAAAGACTTATTCCCACTACCAACAGCCCTTCCTACTAAGGCTATAGTCCCCACAGCAACAGCGGAGAGAATACTATACAGACACCAAAAAGAACTACCGCTAATTCGCATTGATGCCAGTGCTGCGGTACTGTAGTGACCTAGCATGATTCGATCAACCAAAACAATTAAGGTTTCCAGTATTGATTGACCAACCAAAGGTAATGCTAAACGTAAAACTTCAATACCAATAGTTCTTTTATGTTGAGATATCACTGTAATTTTTGAGTTTTTTTGGCTAAAAATTCTCTGATTTTGTTGTGCAAAAGACCTGACGGTGTTATATCTCCACCAAATTTATCTGGCACAACCTCATCTAGAATTGGTACAACAATTGGTAATACTGCCATCAAAATATCATCGTCTCAATCTTGAGAAATGTGTAAATTAGAACAATCTATAGCAGTAACCGATCATGTGCAAGCAAACAATGGACGGGTAAAACTACATTAGCTATACCATCATCACCCCATTGCCAAAAATAAAATTTACCAGTAATTAATGTGTTATTTCTACACCATGAGTGGTAGGAAATTAAATTTAAGAGAGTGGGAACTACATGGGACAGGGTTTTTTACAAATTGCGTTAATACTATGTATCGTTGTTGCCATAACGCCCAGATTGGGTAAGTATATGGCGAATATCTTCTTGGGAGAGAGAACCATCCTCGACCCAATTATGAACCCGGTGGAAAGAACTATCTACGTTTTGGGGGGAGTAGGGAAACAAGAAGATATGACTGGTTGGCAGTATATCCGTGCCGTGATATCCAGTAACCTAGTCATGGGCATAATTGTCTATGCCTTACTTTACTATCAAAAATTTCTGCCGGGGAATCCCAATGGCTTAGTGACTATCAAATGGGATTTATTACTACATACAACTATTTCTTTTCTTACGAATACCGACCAACAACATTACCTGGGCGAAAATTCTTTTAGCTATTTTAGCCAAACCGCAGCCTTAGGCTTTTTAATGTTTACCTCCGCTGCAACTGGTTTAGCAGTAGGAATTGCCTTTATTCGCGGCTTAACGGGAAGAAAGCTAGGGAATTTTTACGTTGATGTGACTCGCGCCATTACTAGGATATTATTACCCATTTCTGTAATTGGGGCGATCGCTCTGTTGGCTTTAGGTGTCCCCCAAACTTTAGCCGGTACATTAGTCGTGCAGACCCTAGAGGGAGGAACCCAGTATATCCCTAGAGGCCCCGTTGCTTCCTTTGAAATCATCAAAATGTTGGGAGAAAACGGTGGTGGTTTTTTTGGTGCCAACTCAGCCCATCCCTTTGAAAATCCCAATGGCGCTTCTAACTTGATAGAAACTATCGCCATGATTTGTATTCCCTCATCCTTAATTTACACCTATGGTGTATTTGCCAATAACCTCAAACAAACATGGTTATTGTTTTGGATGGTGTTTATTATCTTCGTGATTCTCGTCTGGATTACAGCCTCTGGTGAATTGCAAGGGAACCCCATCGTTAACAACAATTTGGCCATAGAAATGCCCAATTTAGAAGGGAAAGAAGAGCGATTTGGTTGGGCGCTGACCTCCTTGTGGGCAGTGATTACCACCGCTACTATGTGCGGTGCAGTCAACGGAATGCACGACTCCCTCATGCCCCAAGGCATCTTTTCCACTTTATTTAATATGTTTCTACAAATTGTCTGGGGTGGACAGGGAACAGGCACAGCCTATCTTTTCATCTACTTGATTCTCACGGTGTTTGTCACTGGACTGATGGTGGGAAGAACCCCAGAATTTTTAGGACGGAAAATTGAAAAACGGGAAATTGTTCTAGCCAGTATCGTCTTGCTGATTCACCCCATTGTGGTTTTGATTCCCAGTGCCATTGCCTTAGCCTACCCCATTTCCCTATCAGGCATTAGTAACCCAGGCTTTCATGGCATATCCCAGGTCGTCTATGAATATGCTTCCGCAGCCGCTAACAATGGATCTGGCTTAGAGGGGTTGAACGATAATACCCTGTGGTGGAACATCAGTAGCAGTATAAGTATTTTAGTAGGGCGTTACGTACCGATTATCTCTATCGTCCTTTTGGCTGATAGTATGTCTCACAAGCAACAAGTTCCTGAAACCCGTGGGACGTTAAGAACGGATTCCCTGATTTTTACCAGTATTACTGCTGGTGTCACCCTGATTTTAGGAGTGTTGACTTTCTTCCCTGTACTGGCTTTAGGCCCCATTGCTGAAGGTTTAAAATTAGCCTCTGGAAGTTAGTTACTTGTTCTTTGTCCACAAGATTTTGGATTTTAGATTGATTTAGTCCAAAATCTTCAATCTTCAACGTTTGTGCCCCTTCTCACCCAACTAAAATGAATCAAGTGGCAACTACCCCAAAAGGAAAACCACCCCGTCCAAGCGATCGCCGTCAAAAACATAAACAAGCACGAGTCCGCACCAAAGGACTCTACTTCCGGGCTATTAGAGATGCCTTTGTCAAGTTAAGCCCTAAATATGCCATTAAAAATCCGGTGATGTTTCTGGTGTGGTTAGGAACAATCATTACCCTCGCTGTCACCATTGACCCCCAACTATTTGGCCCAGTCAATCAAAAAAATCCCCAACTCTTCAATGGCTTGTTGACAGTCATCCTCTTTTTCACCGTCTTATTTGCCAACTTTGCCGAAGCAGTGGCCGAAGGACGGGGAAAAGCCCAAGCTGATGCCTTGAGATCCAGCAAAACAGAAACCATCGCCAAAAAACTCTCCAACGACGGTAGCGTCACCGAAGTTCCATCCACCACCCTCACCCAAGGTGATACGGTCTATGTGGTAGCTGGTGATATCATCCCTGCGGATGGGGAAGTAATTATGGGTGTGGCTTCCGTCGATGAATCAGCTATTACCGGTGAGTCAGCCCCAGTGTTGAAAGAATCGGGTTCTGATGTTGCCAGTTCCGTCACCGGGGGAACTCGCATCATCTCCGACGAACTCATCGTTCGCATCACTGCTGACCCCGGTCGCGGCTTTATTGACCGGATGATTGCCTTAGTGGAAGGTGCGGAACGAAATAAAACCCCCAATGAAGTGGCTTTAACGGTTTTATTGGCAGTTCTCAGTTTAGTGTTTTTGTTTGTGGTAGGGACTCTGCCTGCTTTTGCCTATTATGTCAACAGTCCTGTGACTGTACCTGTGCTAGTGGCTTTATTAGTAGCCCTCATTCCCACTACCATCGGTGGTTTACTTAGTGCCATTGGCATTGCGGGGATGGACAGAGTGGCACAATTTAACGTCATTGCTACCTCTGGTAGGGCAGTGGAAGCCTGCGGAGATGTCAATACTTTAGTTTTAGATAAAACTGGCACTATCACCTTGGGGAACCGCTTGGCAGAATCATTTATTCCCATTAATGGACACACCAGGGCAGAAATTGCCAACGTTGCTTTAGCAGCTAGTATTTTTGACGATACCCCAGAAGGTAAGTCCATTGTCCGCTTGGCAGAAAAGTTAGGTGCAAAATTTGATTTAGACCGCAAAAAAGCCCAAGGAGTGGAATTTTCTGCCAAAACTCGCATGAGTGGTACTAACTTACCTGGTGGTCATGAAGTGCGGAAAGGTGCAGTAGGGGCCATTAAAGGTTTTGTTCGTTCTCGCAATGGTCGCAATACCCCAGAACTAGACGAAGCTTACGAAAAAGTCTCCCAACAAGGAGGTACACCCTTAGCTGTATGCCTGGATAATGAAATTTTTGGTGTGATTTATCTCAAAGATATTGTTAAACCCGGAATTCGGGAACGATTTGACCAACTGCGACGCATGGGTGTGCGGACAGTCATGTTGACTGGAGATAACAGAATTACAGCTGCGGTTATTGCCAAAGAAGCTGGTGTTGACGAATTTATTGCCGAAGCCACACCAGAAGATAAAATCAGCGTCATTCAACGGGAACAAGCAGAAGGTAAATTAGTGGCCATGACTGGGGATGGTACCAATGATGCCCCAGCTTTAGCCCAAGCTAACGTGGGTGTGGCAATGAACACAGGGACTCAAGCCGCTAAAGAAGCTGCTAATATGGTGGACTTAGACTCTGACCCTACCAAATTAATTGATATTGTCAGTATTGGTAAACAACTGCTGATTACCCGTGGTGCATTAACCACATTTTCCATTGCTAATGATATCGCTAAATATTTTGCTATTATTCCGGTTATCTTTGCCTCTGCCAACCTGGGCAGCTTGAATATTATGCAGTTAACCAGTGTAAATTCCGCTGTGCTGGCTGCTTTAATTTACAACGCTATCATTATTCCAGTTTTAATTCCCTTGGCATTAAAAGGTGTACGCTTTCGACCTTTAACTGCTAATCAATTACTACAACGGAATATCTTTATTTATGGTTTGGGTGGAGTAATTGCCCCATTTCTAGCCATTAAATTCCTGGATATGGTGATTACTGCTGTGGGGTTAGCTTAGTATGGCAGGTGATAGGTGAAATAACTAATAGTTGATTCTTTTAGATAATGGGGGAAAGTCATTAAGATACTAAACACTCCTTAAACCTCTCTCGTTGTAGGGGAGAGGCTTTAAAACTTACGTTTCTTAGGAATGAAGGGAGAAAGTTTCAAAAAATGTGTTAACAGCAATACTTTGACAACAACCTCTAATACCAAATCGAAAAATGTTGGCAAAAGATGATTACCCCACCCAAGCTATCGCGCACCCTCCCCGCAAGCGGGGAGGATTGGGGAGGGGTTTACCCAATGTGTTGGGTGCTTTTGGAGAATTGGTATAACTGCCCTATTTCCTATTCCTTAATTTCATAATCAACCGCATTGATTTATTCACAAAATACTACCAATGGATGTTATTGATTTCTGCAAATGGCTATTTACCCAAGGAATTAGACAACGCATACCTCTGGCTATTTTCATTACTATGTGCTTGAATTTATGCGTTGCTCAAGTCGTTTATGCTAGTGGGGGTGGAGTTTTAGAGCGTCGCTCTGCTTGGGCAATTGGAGTTTTAGGCTTTATTGTCTTTGCAGTGGTAATTTATTTATTTTACGTCATTTTTCAACCAGAAAAGTTTTAATAAAGTCCCTAATTAAAATTGGCATATGAGAATTATTCGAGAAATACTCCGCGCCCTGCGGATGACATTAATATTGTGGTTAATTACAGCAATTATCTATCCTATTTTCATTTTAGGAGTTGGTCAGGCAGCGTTATCATTTCCGGCTAATGGCAGCGTTGTTTATAATGTAGATAATCAACCCATTGGTTCGGCTTTAATTGGTCAATCTTTTACATCAGACAAATACTTTCATAGTCGCCCCAGTGCGGTCAAATATAGTCAAGGAAGAAAAGCTAGACCCACAGGAATTTCTGGAGGTAGTAACCTTGCTCCCACTAGTCCTGAGTTAATGAACCGGATTATGGAGACAGCAACTCAAATGCAAGATGATGGCTTACAACTAGTTCCTGATTTAATTTATGCTTCTGGTTCTGGTTTAGATCCACACATTTCTTTAAAAGCTGCTCGACAACAGTTATCAAAAGTAGCCCAAGCGCGGGGTATTAAGGAAGATGAGATTATTCCCTTAATTAATAAATATACAGAGGGACGATTTTTGTGGATTTTTGGGGAACCAGGAGTGAATATTTTGCGATTAAATTATGCTCTGGATTTACAAGAAATTAACCAAGAGCAAAATTAATTATTCATAGTAATAATGTTATCAAATCCAACAATTGGGCGATGATTAGAGAAAGCGAAATATTCAATCATGATCATCTTGGAGATCAACAACTACCGGAGATGATGATGAATGCTTCTATCTATACGGGTAAACGGGGAAAGCACAAAATTTTTATTGGTATGGCCCCAGGAGTAGGAAAAACCTACAGAATGCTAGAAGAAGGTCATGCGCTGAAACATGAAGGAATTGATGTCGTGATTGGGTTGTTAGAGACCCACGGACGTAAGGAAACGGGGGATAAAGCGCAAGGATTGGAAGTTGTACCCACACAGCAAATCTCACGTGAAAAGCTGATGCTGCGGGAAATGGATACTGAGGCAATTATTAAGCGATCGCCCCAATTAGTGTTAATCGATGAACTGGCCCATACCAATGTTCCTGGTTCCTCCAGAGAAAAACGCTATGAAGATGTAGAAGTGATTCTCGCTGCGGGAATTGATGTCTACTCCACCATGAATGTCCAGCATTTGGAAAGTCTCAATGATGTGGTCGCAAGAATCACTGGTGTGGTGGTGCGGGAAAGAGTCCCCGACCGGATTCTAGAGGAAGCAGACGAAGTTGTGGTGGTAGATGTGACACCAGAAACTCTCCAGGAAAGGTTATTGGAAGGGAAAATTTATGCACCGCAAAAAATCCAACAATCTTTAGACAACTTTTTTCAGCGTCGCAATTTAATTGCTTTGCGAGAATTGGCCTTACGGGAAGTAGCAGATAACGTAGAAGAAGAAGCGATCGCATCCACTCCCAAAGGACAATTTTGTAGTATCCATGAACGGGTTTTAGTTTGTGTCTCTACTTACCCGAATTCAGTACAATTATTACGTCGGGGGGCAAGATTAGCTGGTTACATGAATGCTCCTCTCTATGTACTATTTGTAGCCCATCCAGAACGGTTTCTCACCAAAGAAGAAAGTCTGCACATCGACACCTGTGAGAAGTTATGCAAGGAATTTGAAGGGACTTTTGTACGGGTCACTAGCAGTCAAATTCCCAAAGCTATTGCCGAAGTAGCGGAAAAATATCACATTACTCAGATAGTTATAGGTGAAAGTCAGCGATCGCGGTGGCAAATTATATTCAAGGGGTCTTTGACTCAACAATTAGTATCATTACTCAAAAATATCGACTTACACATTATTGCGACCGAGAAAACTTCTTCATCAAAGTCACGATAAGACAACCAATCGACTATTAGCAACACTTTGAGTGGGATGCAACTTTAGAGGTATTAATCATTGAACTACCTCCTGGTGCTGACCCTTGAATATTGGTATCAAGTTGAGCACCTTGAATAAGTTGCCAATTTCTTCTCTGTACCGGAATAACATTGTCATATATCAAAAATAGATTTCTAATTCAATTTCGAGAATGTGATTTTCCCATGGGAAATTAAGGCAATCATTGGAGAAATGAGAAGGAAAAATAGTGAAATCTATGAAACTGACCAGCAATGAGACGAGATGGTTGAGACTGTAAATAAAAAATGTTGTGTATCTTTTCTTTAAACTCTTGACATCACAAGGATTCTAGCTGCTGTTGCCTATTACCTCTTGCCTAGTCCACCTCTGAAATAGATATAAAATGAGTAAATTGCCGTAATTGACGGTAATTATTGCTGAAATGCCCTACTTTTGTGTTTGCGCTATGCCGAACAACGATGGTTTACAGCCCGCTTATGATACTGCTCAGTTAAAAAACATCGCTACTTATATTTGTCACACAATTGTTGAAATTCAAAAACATCATCCAGACCTATTACTAGAAAAATATCGAACTATTCAATGGCATCTACCAGGCAATCAATCTGCTTTAATTAATAAATTTGTCTCTTTACTATCTCAAACAAAAAGTTGGGATGAATTAATACAAAAAATCCAATTATCTCTGAACGCCATCTTCTTAGAAAAATCTACTAATTCGCAAATCATTACTGATTTAATATCAAAAATTAATCTATTAAACCCTCATATTCATCAACTAAATATTCCCCATGAAGCAACAATTAATTCATCATCAAAATCAAATTCATTAGGAATTGCTGTTATCTTATTAGACGCAGAAAATTTAAATCTGAATCTGAGTACCGAGAAGTTTTTGGCTACTATTTGTACTTGTCCAATTCAAGTCAAAATCGCTTTTGCTAATTGGTCGATTCGCGGCAAATTAGACGTAGAATTACATGAACGTGGCTATGATTTAATTCATGTTCCTGCGGGAAAAGATAATGCTGATGGCAAAATGATTGCTTTTGGTTCTTCTATTCATGAACGATATCCAAAAGCAAAAGAAGTTTTTGTCTGTTCTTCAGATAAAGTGATGACCAATCTTTGCAACCACTTACAACAACATGGCTTGATAGTCTATCAAGTAAGTCAGCAAGGTGATCATATTAATCTATTTAATAGTTCTACTGGTAAAACTACAACCTATAGTCTGAAACATATCCCTGATTTAGCCTCATTAGTTCCTATTTTAAAATCCTTAGTTGAATTAGAAAGACAATCAACAGGTAGTCAATGGATTAAAGTTTCCAAAGTATTTCAACTACTCAATGCCAAACACAAAATCAACATGAGTCAAGTAATTGCTGCTCATTTACCAGGGAAAAAGCCCAAAGATATTTTTGCTAATTATCCTGAAGATTTTGTTCTCCACAAGACCGATGATTCCTCAGAATTTTATGTCACAGTATTTGATCATCAACCACTTCATAAAAATGATAACGAACCAGCAAAAATTTCCTCAGAAAAAGTTTATGATTTAAAAATCGATTCAGCCATAGCTTTAGAAAATTCTATCAAGCAGATCATAGAAAATTGTAATCAATTAGATATAGATGGCTATATAGATGTGGGAATTGTCGCTACAAAATTTAAGAGTCAATACAATAAAGCTATCACCGTGCAAATCAAACAGCTACAAATCAATGGTAATTTCCCCAAGTTTTTACAATCTTGTCATTCCTTTAAACTGAAGCAAACGGAAATAGGGTGGAAGGTTGGCTTACGCTAAATAGCGATGACTTAGTTCAGATAGTATGATAAATATAGTTTGTTAAAAAAATATAAATAGGGTAATGCGGAATAAAGTAATTGTTGTTGTCGGTGCCACTGGTGGAATAGGTTCAAGTTTAACTAGGCAACTAACCAGTGTGGGAGCAAAATTAGTATTAGCAGCGCGAGATGGTGAGCGTTTAGCAGCATTAGCTGATGATTTATCAGGGGAAGTATTAACAGTTCCCACAGATATTACACAACTAGAACAAGTCAAAGCATTGATGAGAAAAACTGTGGATCAGTTTGGGCAAATAGATGTTTTAGTAAATGCCGCTGGCGTGGGTATCCTCAAACCTTATAACAATATCGAACCAGCTGATTTAGATAAAATGTTGGATGTGAATTTGAAAGGCAGTTTTTATACAACTCAGGTAGCAGCTGAAGAGATGCAAAAGCGTAAGAGTGGACATATTTGTAATGTTGTGGGTGTTTTAGGTAAACATTCCATGGCCATGGCTTCTGCTTATTCTGCTGCTAAGTTTGGGGTTGTAGGCTTTAGTAAATGTATGGCGGAAGAACTGAAACGATTTGGTGTCAAGTTTACTTTATTCTATTTTGGTGGTGTTGATTCTCCATTTTGGGACAATGTGAGTTTAAAAGTAGACCGAAAAAAAATGCTTAGTTGTCAAACTGCGGCTAATGCAATTTTCTATGCTTTATCTATGGAACCCCAAGCAGTACCTATGGAAATTAATATCCAACCGGATAGTCATCTATTTTTCTAGTTGTGAAATTCTTGCTTAGGAAATAAGTGGAAATTTAGCAAAAGGGGCAAAATTTACGAATGTATGACCTATTGCGCTGGATTTTCCTGAGTTATGATGCAAATTGATCACGTTCACTTCTATGTAGATAATGCCCAAAGGTGGCGGGATTGGTTTGTTAGCTATCTGGGCTTTGAAAAGGTAGTTAATCGGATTTTTCCTAGCCTGAATGTGGCAAATAAATCTTGTCACACCATAACGGAAGTGGTAAAAAGTGGCAGTATCTACTTTTTACTGTCTTCACCGTTGTTAGCTACTAGTCCAGTGGCTGAATTTTTGTCGCACCATCCTCCAGGGGTAGCAGATATTGCCTTTGGTGTGGATAATGTGGGGGAAATGATAGCAAAGGTAGAACGCCATGGTGTCAAGGTTGTGCGACCTATACAGGATGCGCCTGGATTTAGGTATGCTCAAATTGCTGCTTGGGGTAGTTTAACCCATACTTTGATAGAAAGAAGGGTGATAAATACTCCAAATTCATCAAGGGGTAACTATTTATTTACAGGTCTAGACCATTTAGTTTTGAATGTAGAGGCTGGGGATTTACAAGGGGCCGTGAGTTGGTATGAAAATGTTCTGGATTTTCAACCACAACAAACTTTTAAAATCCAAACAGACATATCTGGGTTACATAGTCAGGTAATGATTGCTGCTAATGGTAGTGTGCAATTACCAATCAATGAACCAACTTCTGGGAATTCGCAAATTCAGGAGTTTTTAGAAGCTAATCGGGGCCCAGGAATTCAGCATATTGCATTGGGTACTTCTAATATTATTGATGCGATCGCTCGATTGCGTGCAGCTAATTTATCCTTTCTTCAAGTCCCCCAGACATACTACTCGCAATTATTACAACGTCCCCAATTACCCCTCTCACTTTCCGAATTAGCAGCGATCGCTCAACAACAAATTCTAGTAGATTGGCAAGACAACGGCCCACTAGATGCTGTCCTCCTACAAATCTTTACCAAGCCGATTTTCCCACAGCCTACCTTTTTCTTTGAATTTATCGAACGCCGTTCTCAAGCACAAGGCTTTGGGGAAGGCAATTTCCGTGCATTATTCGCAGCCATTGAACAAGAACAAATTAAACGCGGTTTTATCAGTGGTTATCGGGATTGAAACTCCTAAATCTATACCCTTCGCGAACATAGGCTACCAAGTCGTTAGATTGGATGACGAAATTGCTGTAGGGGCGGGTTCACAGAGATTTGCATCTTTCCACAAATAATATCGGTAAACCC
Organism: Richelia sinica FACHB-800; assembly: GCF_014698825.1. Taxonomy (GTDB): domain Bacteria; phylum Cyanobacteriota; class Cyanobacteriia; order Cyanobacteriales; family Nostocaceae; genus FACHB-800. Next base: position 33,522 of record NZ_JACJTT010000022.1, on the reverse strand, counting down.
GCCCCTACCTCTTAAATGTTTATAATCATATATTATTTATAGATTTGTGATAATTGTTAGATTGTTTTACGTGTACTTTTGCTTATATTTGCTAAATTGCATCATTAGGCAATACAAAATACATAAATACGTCCTATAAACACGGAGTTTTAAACCCATTTTTCTGATAATGTTAAAAAAAATTAAGATTATCTACTAATGCTGAGACTGATCACTGATTTTGACGGCCCAATCATGGACGTTTCCGAACGGTACTATAGTGTTTATCTGTTGTGCTTAGAAAAAACTCGATATCCTCACCAAGTGGTGACAGAACTTTCTAAGGCAGAATTTTGGCAACTCAAGCGATCGCATACACCGGAAAAAGATATAGCCTTAAAATCAGGGTTAGATATAGAACAAGCACAACAATTCTCTCTACTTCGCAAACAAACTGTGCATACAGAACCCTATTTTCAGTATGACATCCTTGTCCCTGGTGCTTTAGACGCACTGAAAAAGGTAAAAGCCGCAGGTATTGATTTAGCTGTGATGACTATGCGCCGAGTGCGAGAATTAGACTATGCTTTCAATAAATACGATTTAGGTCAATTTTTCCCAGAAAACCGTCGTTACTGTCTCAGTAATGATTATGTCAAAACCCGCGATATCGAAGACAAACCTTTATTGATGTCCAGAGCTTTAAAAGAACTACCTCCAGTAGCTAATACATGGATGGTAGGAGATACAGAAGCTGATATTACCGCTGCTAAAAAAAACAATGTTCCTGTGATTGGGGTGGAATCAGGAATACGCGATCGCCAACAGTTGGAATTTTACCAACCCAACTTAATTTTACAAAACCTCACCCAAGCTGTCGATTTCATTCTCAGCCAATAACAACATAGGTAATGGGCAGTCCAAAACTCCCATTACCTATTACCTAACGGAGAAAACTACTAATTAACCACATTAAAACGAAAGTTAATACAGTCGAAAACTGATTGGCCGTCAAAGTCATAAAACTAATTTGCGGTAATATCCAACCAGCAATCAGCCCCCCAGCAATTAAGCCTGTAATTAAACTAGCCAAGGTAAACAAAACTGCTCGACCAAATTTACCTTCTTTGCGATTGAGAAAGAAAATACTAGTTCCTACCCCAACCACCAATGTCAGCTGCAAAACCTGATCTCCCTGTGAGCGGTAAAACACACTGATAGCACTCAGACCCAGATACCAAATAGCTGGTAAAAGTACATCTGCTACTGTTGGTTTATCCAACATGCGCTGTAGCCATGCTGGTGATTGCTCACGAGGAATTGTACTTTCTCTGGTCGGAGATTGCACACGCAACTCTGGAAATCGAATACGTTCAGGGACTTTGATTTTGCCTTCCTGGCGCATCCGTAAGCGTTCCATTAGAATCGCATCATAAGCTGCTTCTATCGTTTCTAGAACCTTGCCATCACCACTATGTTGCTCTAACAGGCGATTGCGAGCTTCTTGAATTTCGTCAAAGCTAGCATCTTCTGATACCCCAAGTTTTTCGTAGGGATTTTGATCGCTCATGGGAATTTATTACTTTAGCCTCGGTCAGCCGCAGTCGTGTATTGAAGGAAAAAGAACTTAGTGGTCTATAGTGATCGAAACAAAAGTCTCAACCGACTTTGAGCCTCTACCAGGATAGTAGCATGGGTTAGTTTGATCAACCTGGGAATTTTAACTTATAGTCACTTTAACATATTGACCCCACTCCGTGTATCCCTCAGGTTGTTCAATAAGTGAGGCTTTTACTTTAAAATTTAAAGTTGGGAATAATGAAAAGCTAAATTTTCCTAGTAAATAAAACTTTTTCTTGACAAAATCAACTATTGCTCCATTAGCTCTCGTTGTTTCCTCAGGATTACCCATCGTTATGGTATATATTTGCATTTCGATTTAAAATTGAAAAGCCTTAAAGTGCCATCTACTCCATAACTGCCACCAGTACACCTTAACAATATCACTATTGCTTATGGTCTCAATCAATACCAAGTGTAAGTCTTGGACACCAAAATATGCCCACTTACACCGGCCCAAATTATGATTACAGTTTTAGTTGAATATTCAGGATAATCATACATTAGCCCTGTAAACTCTTTAATTACTGCCTCAATGGAACCTGCGTTTTCACGCAATCCATCCTATTAATCCAATGAACTTTTGTAAAAAGTGATGGTCATGGCTCCTGCCAAGATTCTTGTAGTTGATGATGACCCTGCGGTTCGGAATTTAATCCAACGCTTTTTGCTGAAACAGAACTATCAAGTGGAAGCTGCGGAAGATGGTAAAACAGCCCTTGCTCTATTTGAGCAATTTAACCCCGAATTGGTGATTCTAGATGTGAATTTACCAGATGTCATCGGTTTTAACCTCTGTCAAGAGATGCAAAGCCGGAACGGTGTTTTCGTGCTGATGCTGACTAGTCGTACAGATGAAGCTGATAAAATTCGTGGTTTTTCTAAAGGCGCTGATGACTATCTGACCAAACCTTTTGGTTTAGGTGAACTTGAAGTGAGAGTTGCAGCAATTTTAAGGCGACAGAGGGTGGTAACGACCGCTGAACAAAAACGTCTCATTTTTGAGAAGTTAATGATTGATCCAGTACGGCGAGAAGTCACACTCAATAATCAGCCAGTACCCTTGACTGCACTGGAATTTGACTTGTTGCATTTTTTGGCTAGTCATCCAGGTCGAGTTTGGCGACGCGCTGAACTGATTCAAGAGGTGTGGGATTATGAATATGTTGGTGATCAGCGGGTTGTAGACGTTCACATTGGTCAAATTCGCAAAAAGATAGAAGCCGATGCCAGTCAACCCGCATTAATTCAAACTGTACGTGGCGTGGGATACAAGTTTGAATGTCCTACGTATCCTCAGCAAAGCGAACTGAACTCCTAATTTTAGAGTTATGTTTTCCCTGACTCGTCACTGAAAATCAGATACTGACTAAAAAAGATAAACTCTTTCTCTTTATCTTCAGGTCGCAATTCTTCTCCTATTCAGTATGATGCTGTCAGGATAAGGGAATTGCGACCAAAATTTATATGGATTGATTTGAATAATAGCTGGATTCATTGTTGAGAATCCAGTTGATATTTAGCAATGATGAAACAAAGTTTCTAGATAAACACGGGCCGCACGGCGATCGCTATCTCCATTTTGGAGTAGAAACAAGGAGAGGGCAGCCGTCAAAACACGGTTTTGATCCCAATCTGGATGAGTTTCTAGGTAGTTTTTGAGGGATTCATGAAGTGTTTCAGGTATTTCTGTAAAGATGCTAACTGTTGCGTTCATAAGATTTTCCTTTGAGCAGGTCAATCACGAAAATTTGCTGGGATTAACAATTAATTCAGGGTGCAGGGTATGGGATGTGGGGAATTTCCACAACCTACACCCTCGTTGCAAGTTATTAAGTGCTGAGTTATACCCCATAGGGAAACACAGAATCAAATATCAAGAGCTTTTTCTTTTTTACTCAGTCACTCAATTTATCCTCAGCTAGAAGCCAGAGATGTTTGGTACTGATCATGGTCAATTAAATCACTCTCGACTGTGGTGTTTACCAACAGTTGAGCAAACTAAAAAAAGGTGAGCCGAATCATTGTGCGCTATGAGGGGGTGGGTTTGTCAATGCTGCGAAATGTTAAAAATTAGCAGTGACAAAATAAAATTCCACGAAATCAATAGGGTTTAAATATATTTTCTGTTACAAAACTTAAATAAAACTCAGTTACCAAAGTTCAGCGATGGGGTAATAACAAAATCCCCAGGAAGTCAGCAAGAGCCGATGAGAACGTATAACCTTTGTGGAAAATAGTCATAAGTCCTGTGGAAACTCTGTGGAATGAATGAGGAAAAGCAGAGCTAATAATAAGAATTACAAAAATATGAATATTTGCTGACATATAAGCAGCAGGTAACTTGAGATATGGTGACAGAGGGTGGTTCGCGAGGCTTACACACCCTGGGTATGACTAAACAAGGTTTATCTACGGCGTTCTTGTAGTTTGCGATAAACAGCCTTAATATCCACTTGATGATGGGCTAAAGCTACCAGAGTGTGATAAAACAGGTCTGCTACTTCTCCAGCGATCGCCTCAGTATCATCATCTTTACAGGCCATCACGACTTCCGCGCTTTCTTCGCCGATTTTTTTCAAAATTTTGTTGTCACCACCAGCCAGCAATTTACAGGTGTAAGAACTTTCATTTGGGTGGTCACGGCGATCGCATATCACTTGAAACACCTGTGATAAAGTATCCGCCGGCGGAGGTGTAATCGTACCGTCTACTTGATGGAAACAACTCCGCTCCCCAGTATGGCAAGCAATATCTCCTATTTGTTCCACACCAATTAGCAAAGCATCACTATCACAGTCATAGCGAATACTCTCTACTCTCTGAATGTGCCCAGATGTGGCTCCCTTGTGCCAAAACTCCTGTCGGGAACGACTCCAAAACCAAGTTTCGCCAGTTTCCAAAGTCTTTTGTAACGACTCCTGATTCATCCACGCCATCATCAACACCGTTCCGTCCAAATAATCTTGAACTATTGCCGGTACTAAACCCCTGTCATCGTAGCGAATTTTCTCAGTTGGGATGGCAGATACCAATGAGCGCCGTGTGGGAGAAGACATATTGACCTAATTTGCTGTAATTAATTGAAGATTAATGGATTCACCATAACATTCCGCCTATAGCAATTGAAATCCTCATTCACCTTCTACCTCACGACCCCAAGATGGAAGAGTGACAAAAATGTTTTTTGATGGTGGGTTAGCAAAAATGCTAGTTTTCTCTGAGAACCCTCATCCGTCCTCAACTATACACATATCGTTATTTTTTTCTTTCAGCTAATTTTATACGATAGAAATTCTCAGCATTGTTTAACCCTATCCTAAGATAGAGAGCTTTTGTTTCATTTCCAGTGTTCGGAGGCAACCTTGGTAAATACCACAATTAAAACCACAAAATCACAAGAAATCTTTGCTGCCGCTCAAAATCTCATGCCTGGAGGCGTTAGCTCTCCAGTTCGTGCTTTTAAATCTGTTGGTGGTCAACCGATAGTTTTTGACCGCGTTAAAGGTGCTTATATTTGGGATGTAGACGGAAATAAATACATTGACTATGTGGGAACTTGGGGCCCAGCCATTTGTGGTCATGCTCATCCTGAAGTGATCAGCGCACTCCATGAAGCTTTAGAAAAAGGCACCAGCTTTGGTGCACCTTGCGTTCTGGAAAACGTTTTAGCAGAAATGGTGATTGATGCTGTTCCCAGTATAGAAATGGTGAGATTTGTCAACTCTGGAACAGAAGCTTGTATGGCTGTATTACGGTTGATGCGAGCTTTTACTCAGCGTGAAAAAATCATCAAGTTTGAAGGCTGCTATCACGGTCATGCTGATATGTTCCTCGTTAAAGCTGGTTCCGGGGTAGCAACACTTGGTTTACCTGACTCCCCTGGCGTACCTAAATCTGCCACTAGCAGTACCTTAACCGCTCCCTACAATGACCTAGAAGCAGTCAAAGCCTTATTTGAGGCTAATCGTGGCGAAATTGCAGGTGTGATTCTTGAACCAGTAGTTGGTAATGCTGGTTTTATTCCTCCTGATGCTGGCTTCTTGGAAGGTTTGCGGGAATTAACCCATGAACATGGAGCATTACTGGTATTTGATGAAGTCATGACAGGTTTCCGCATCGCTTACGGTGGTGCTCAAGAGAAATTTGGCATTACCCCTGATTTAACTACCATGGGTAAAGTAATTGGTGGTGGCTTACCAGTGGGTGCCTATGGTGGTCGCCGTGATATTATGTCCATGATTGCCCCAGCCGGCCCTGTTTATCAAGCAGGGACACTTTCTGGTAATCCTCTGGCTATGACAGCAGGGATTAAGACTCTAGAACTATTGAGAAAGCCTGGTACTTATGAGTACCTAGAGCGGATTACCAAGAAACTAGCTGATGGTTTACTACAAATTGCTCAAGAAACTGGTCATGCAGCTTGTGGCGGTTCTATCAGTGCCATGTTTGGTTTATTTTTCACATCTGGGCCAGTTCATAACTACGAAGATGCGAAAAAGTCTGACACAGCTAAATTTGGTCGTTTCCATCGGGGTATGTTAGAGAGAGGTATTTACCTTGCGCCATCTCAATTCGAGGCTGGATTTACTTCTTTAGAACATACAGACGAGGATATCGAGCAGACTTTGGCTGCTGCGCGAGAAGTTTTATCTAGTCTATAAAGGTCTGGGGTATTGAATCAGCTTGAGGGAATACTTCAAGTTTGCAAACCTTAGGCTTTTTTCAACATCCTCTTAGTAAGTTTATGGGGGGTCTAACCCATCATCCCTAATTTAACTCCTGGGGCTTCATAGCCTCTGTTGTCAGTAAGTTATAACAGCAAAATTCATCTTTGCCAGGTACATAACAGCAGTAATAATGGCTATTCTTCAAAGATTTGTCATTTTCCGATATGTACTGCATTGACTGAGAGATTGGTGTAATTTTCAGGAGATAAAACAACGCAAAACTAAGGCTTTCAGGGTGAGGTGTTTAACCCCTCGTAAATTTACTCATAGTATTTAACCAAGAGCCACAAGATAAATTCACTAAATTGAGAATAATCAGGAAAATTAGGAAATAGTTGCACTTTTCCATCTTTTTGATCTCCTTTACTTAGGCTAAAATAGATACAATTATTTACTATTTTTTATTCTTGGTTAGTGATTATCTGTCTTGCTTTTTACCTAAATGTGAATTAGCTGTAAAGCAATTGCTGTAAAAATTTCATATTTACTCCAGAGCAAATGGTCAATTTACGTAAAATTACATATAAGTCTATTTTCTGTAAAACTACTCCAGACAGGATTCAGTACCGATTTTTTTTTGTAACCATTATTGCCAGATTTTCGTGTGATAATAGTAAAATTAAAAGAGTTTATCCTGCTTAGTTTTTTTAATACAAAAATCAAAGCGTTAGTATAAATTTCAGTAGTTTTAGTTAAGGGTTAGGAACTCTTACATTAAGATTTCCAGCAAAAGTGACCAGGTCAAACTCCTAGTTTCTCTCGATAATGAAAATGAGAGCCTAATTTTATTTTCTTTATTTTTTTGTGTAGAGAGTGGACAGTGCATGAGCTACTGCTTGAATCCTACCTGTATCCATCCAGAAAATCTTGCATCTAGTCGCAGGTGTAATTCCTGTGGCTCCCCTCTACTTTTGCGCGATCGCTACCGAGTGATTAAACCTTTGGGTCAGGGAGGTTTCGGAGCAACTTTTTTAGCCCAGGACGAAGTATTACCAGGTCAGCCCTGTTGTGTAATTAAGCAATTACGCCCATCTGGTACGGCTCCACATATTTTACAAATGGCGGGGGAATTGTTTGAAAGAGAGGCCAAGACTCTAGGTAAGATTGGCAATCACCCACAAATACCCAGATTACTTGATTATTTTGAAGATCGTCAGCAATTCTATTTAGTCCAAGAATATATTAGCGGTTCCACATTACAACAAGAAGTAAAACAGAAGGGTGTATATACAGAGCATGGAGTCAGACAATTCCTGAGCGAAATCCTGCCCCTGTTAAAATACATCCATGAACGAAAGGTAATTCATCGTGATATCAAACCTGCTAACTTAATTCGTCGTACCCAAGACGGACGATTGGTGTTAATTGACTTTGGTGCAGTGAAAGACCAAGTCAGCCAAGCTGCGGGTAATCAATCAGGACATACTGCATTAACAGCTTATGCCATAGGTACACCTGGTTTTGCACCACCAGAGCAAATGGCTATGCGTCCAGTGTATGCCAGTGATATTTATGCTTTGGGAGTGACTTGTATTTATCTGCTCACTGCGAAAACACCTAAAGATTTAGAATATAATCCCACCACAGGTGACATGCTGTGGGAGCATTTAGTCAATATCAGCGAGCACTTGACAAAAGTATTAAAGAAAATGTTAGAGGTATCGGTACGGAATCGCTATCACTCAGCGATGGAAGTGCTAGGAGCGCTAGATATAGAGCCATACCTAAATAGCTTGTCAGAGGGTTTACTAGTTCAAAATTCCCAGCGTCCAGACAATTCCACATCTTGGAACAGTAATTCTACAGCTAACCGCAATGAAAATGTGGCGAAGATTGCAGCCGCTATTCGTGCCAGAAGGGCGAAAGGGGGAGAATCGGTAGGACTGGGGATGGGACGTACTCAACATGGAGAGATAGTATCTAAAGCTACCAGTTTGGCTACAAGTAATAGTAATGGTTCTCACCTAGAGCGCAAGTTAGATGCACAAACCCTACTGGCAGCCTATTCTAAAGGTAGAAGGGATTTTGCTTCTTATAACTTGAGTTTACTCAGCTTAGTTGGAGTGGATTTATCCGAGACTAATTTTAATTCTGCTCAATTGCGGAAAACTAACCTGCATGGAAGCAATCTGAACAAAAGCGATTTTGGTAGAGCTAGTTTAGTAGATGCAAACTTGCGAGACACTAATTTAACTAAAGCCTATTTCAGCAATGCTGACTTAGCTGGTGCAGATTTACGGGGTGCGGATCTCAGTCATGCTTATCTCAGTAATGCTAATTTGAGAGGGGCCAATTTGTGTGGAGCTAATTTGACTGGGGCGAAGGTGACAGAGGAACAACTCTCAGTAGCGAAGACGAATTGGTTAACCATACGTCCTAATGGTAAGCGCGGTTTGTTGTAACTCGATTTAGGTATAGTTAAACTTATTGAAATCTGAGCCAGGCGATCGCTCATATCTGCCCTTGAATTTAGTGAATATCCAGCCTGCTTAAAATTTATTCATTAAACAGGCATTTTATGAAGTTTTCATGAAGTTATCTTGTCATTAAATGTTCAATTAGTCGGCATTAAAAATAACTATTACTTATAGTTGATTTCCCAGATAATCACTATCACCAGATGGGAATGAGTCTTTTGATATCAGTGAATCCCTTGAGGGGTAGTTGAGAAATGAGAAGTTAATAGATAGGAAAATGCTGAACAATTAATAATAAGTTATGACTCATAATTAAGCCAAATAGGAGATATTAGCTAGTTATTAAATTGCTGAATGGGAATTAAATCCTATTTTTACGCTGGTTTCATTGGATTATTAATTTATAACTGTAAATCTGCAATATTACACTTCACTTTACTTAATAAAAATAAGATTAAATAAAGAATAACCACTATCAGTAAACAACAGATACCATAAGTAAATACCGAGGATAAGTCTAGTGATTTTGGTTGTCCCTGCTCCTGTTACAAACACTAGGATTACTTGCCTTTTGATTATTACTCCATAGAGAGTAAGAGGACTGTATGTGGAGAATTTTCACACAATTATTGAATGTTAGTGAAAAGAGTAAATGTTTGATAAATCAAACAGTCAAACAATATCGAGCTAGATTATTCAAAATCAGTATTGAAGAAACCAGTGCGGCTACCAGAGGTTTCATTATTAGAGATATTTATAAAAAGCAGAAACTAGAAGATATTGGGCTGACATTTTTATATGGCTATCATTTAGCGATCGCTGATGCAGAATTAGAAATACTAGCCACCCAACTCAATGTAGTAAAAACAGAGATGCGGGGATTTGCCTTTGAAGGGGCAGCAATGGGTTTGGCACTTTTGGACTACTTCACACCTTGGCAGAGAAATCGCCTCAAAAATTTTTTGTCAGGTATAGCAATCAATCACATATACATGGGTTATGTAGGAACAGGTTGGTTATTAGCAAGAGTTCCTGGGGGTATCCAACGTTATTTGCGATCGCTGAATCAACCTCATCAAGAATTTCCTGATCCCTTACTGGGGTGGTTAGCAGTAGATGGTTATGGATTTCATGCCGGTTACTTTCACCATCAACATTATCTCCAACCGCAAAACATGCCATCAGAAATAGATGGATATGCACTGCGAGTTTTTGATCAAGGTTTGGGGAGAAGTTTATGGTTTATTTACGGCGCAGATATTCCGCAAATTGCTGCTACTATTAACACCTTCAATCAGGTCAGACAAGCGGATTTATGGAGTGGTGTTGGATTAGCTTGCGGCTATGCAGGAGGAGTGAATCGTCAAGAAATCGAAACTTTGAGAGAATTAGCAGGTTTATATTTACCCCACTTAGCTCAAGGTGTAGCTTTTGCTGCCAAGGCTAGGGAAAGAGCCGGAAATCCCACTTCAGATACAGAAATGGCTTGCCAAGTGCTATTGGGAATTTCTGCTCAAACTGCGGCAGAAATTACAGATAAATTGTTGATTGATTTACCCTATGACGCAGCTTTACCTGCTTACGAAATTTGGCGACAGTTAATACAAAAACAATTCGCAACCCTTGGTGTACCAGTATGAGACGTTTGTCTAGATGGATGGGGAAACAGGTCAAGCGGTGGGTTGCATTAATGGTAATTTTGGCCTTATTTTCCCTCTCTCGCTTACCAGCAGTATCGGCAACAGAAAGAGAAGCGATCGCCTCTCGCTTTCAGTTTACCTCCTCAGCTTTACCAGCAATACCAACTCAATCATCACAATTATGGCGACCAGTACACCCTAGTTTAGAAAGACACTCTGGTTGGATTTCCGCAGTTGGTGCAGCAGTAGCTTTAAATGATTTAGATGGAGATGGGTTAGCTAACGATGTTTGTTATGTAGAAACACGCTCAAATCAAGTGCTAGTTGCACCTGTACCTGGGACAAATTCACGTTATCAACCCTTTACCTTAGTAGCCAATTCCCACCTCTACAATCCAAAGACGATGGCCCCAATGGGCTGTTTACCTGGAGATGTCAATGAAGATGGGCAAATGGATATCTTGGTTTACTATTGGGGACGTACTCCTGTGGCTTTCCTCAAACAATCAACCAAGACTGGCAATTTACAAGCTAGTGACTACATTCCACAAGCCTTATTACCAGGTGATGAGCAATGGTATACCAACGCTGCCACCCTATCAGATATAGATGGTGATGGACATAACGATTTAATAGTTGGTAATTTCTTTCCTGACAATGCCCAAATTCTCAACACTCAAGGAACTGGTCAGGAGGTAATGCAACATTCCTTGAATCGGGCTGATAACGGTGGTGGACATCATTTATTGCGATGGTTGTCAGCAACAACTACGACGGTAGATTTTCAAGAAATACCCGATGTTTTGAATGAATCAAAAGCTCGACCTTGGGCTTTAGCAGTGGGAACAGCAGATTTAGATGGTGATATGTTGCCAGAAATCTATTTTGCTAACGATTTTGGCCCTGACAGATTACTACATAACCGTTCTCAACCAGGTAAATTCCAATTTGGCATCTTATCCGGGAAAAAAACCTTAACCACTCCCAACTCAAAAGTCCTTGGTCATGACTCATTTAAAGGTATGGGAGTAGACTTTGGGGATGTGAATGGTGATGGTTGGCTAGATATTTACGTCAGCAACATTGCTAGTGAATATGCTTTGGAAGAAAGTCATTTCCTATTCATTAGCACTGGTGAAGTAGAGAAAATGGCCCAAGGAATTGCCCCCTATGTTGACCGCAGTGAACCTTTAGGGGTGTCTCGTGGTGGTTGGGGGTGGGATACGAAATTTGGCGATTTTGATAATGATGGGAGTTTAGAAGCTTTACAGGCCACTGGTTTCATGAAGGGTACAGTCAACCGTTGGCCAGAATTACATGAGTTAGCAATGGGCAATGATGAAATGTTGAGTCTTACCCAAAGCTGGCCGAGATTGCAAAGTCAACGGGGAGATGATTTAAGTGGTCATGACCATAACCCCTTCTTTATCCGTGCCAAAGATGGCAGATATTACGACTTTGCTAAGGAATTGGGGTTAGATGAACCTTATGTCACTCGTGGTATTGCTACTGCTGATGTAGATGGAGATGGAGATTTAGATTTTGCGATCGCTAACCAGTTTGAAGAGTCCTATTTTTATCGCAATGATAGCCCCCATCCCGGCAAGTTTTTAGGACTGCACTTATTACTCCCTCCTGTAGACCAAACAATTGCCACGACTCAGGTCAAAGCAGGTCATCCTCAACCAGGAGTATTTGGTAGTCCTGCAATAGGGGCCAGCGCTACTATACACCTACCCAATGGACGGGAACTAGTAGCACAGGTAGATGGTGGTAATGGTCATTCTGGCGCACGTAGTCCAGAACTGCACTTTGGGTTAGGAAAAGTTGCAGATAACACCCAACTAGCAGTAGATATACGCTGGCGTGATAGACAGGGACAAGTCCACCAAGAAAGTTTGTTGTTGTCCCCAGGTTGCCAGACTGTGCTGCTTGGAGATTCAACAAAAACAGCACTCAGATTTAGGTAGGAAAAATCAGCATTAAATCTGAGTAGCTAAATTAGCTCACGCAATGAGGTTAGGAGAATAGAAACCATGAATTTCACTAGAAGTAAATCTGCTGCTACTATCAGTGCATTAGGATTAAGTGCGATCGCTCTTTTTGCTGGTGTTAAACCTGCCAATGCTGCTGATACTTGTGGGCCAGGTGCAAATTGGGTGAATAATTGCGATGCAGGTGTGGATCATTTTTCCCATTCCTGGGCATACATTGATTTGCAATTGTTAAATCCTAGTGGTCCTCCTACTTTATTTGACAATATTATGTTCTCTGGACCAGTTAAAGTCACCAGAGACAAGGGAGAAAATGGAATTATTAAAACTATTCTTTCTCACACATTAAAAGGCAAATTAAATGATCAAGAAATAACTCTCACTGCCGATGGAACTGGAGAAATTCAAGATATAGATGGAGATGGATTAGCTAGTAGTTTTTTTGATGTTTTCGTGAAAATAGATACTCCATTTGGTATCATTGGCAATCAATCTCCTCTGCGGGTAGATGGTGATCGACCATTGATAGGGGTTTCTCCATCAAACCTATTGCCTCCTTATGATCCTACCTATGGTGTTATATGTCCACCTCCTTATGATCCCTATGATCCTGACGTTGCTGTTGCCTATTGTGGCAACAACCCTCTTGAATTATTTCTCATCGACGCAAATGGTAATTTTGGACAGCAGCCAGTAGCTATTTTACTGAATGAAATTCATATCGTTCACCCTGAAAAAGTACCAGAACCTATAAGCGTAATTGGCGCAGGTTTAGCTTTTGGATTTGGTATTTTATCTAATCAAAAATCTGGGAGAAAAATTAAAAAACAAGCTGTTGCTTAATCACTGTTCAGCAACAAGATATTTTTTGCAAGATTTTAACAATAATCAACGCTGTTTTTGCCAGAGTGACAAGATATTTTTATAACCAATATCGATTTAATTTCTCATCACTCTGGTCTTATTTTCCCATTAATCCAATATTTATCTACCATGAATATACAAAATCATGAAAAATATCCCCAACGACTGGCTGGGTTGCGTCGCTTTGCTATTGCCATTACATTTTTAAACTTATTGGGACATACAGTTTTAGGATTTGAACAATCTTGGGCCCAACCCCTTGTATCTCTAGGTAGCGCCTATAGCATGGAAATATTATTAGAAATCATAGATAGTAAAATTCACAAGCGATCGCCTCAATTTTTTGGTAGTATCAAAAACCTGATTGATTTTCTCCTTTCAGCACATATCACTGGTTTGGCAATAGCAATGCTGTTATATGCCAATGAAAGACTATTGCCCATAGCCTTTGCTAGTGCAGTGGCCATCGGTTCAAAAGCAATATTTCGCGCTCCTTATGGTCAAGGTTCACGGCATTTTTTAAACCCTTCTAACTTTGGTATTTCTCTCACCTTATTATTATTTCCTTGGGTAGGAATTGCCCCCCCTTATCAATTCACTGAAAACCTCAATGGTGTAGCTGATTGGATATTACCAGCCATTATTGTTTGTACAGGCACATTCCTCAATAGTCGCTTCACCAAAAAAATGCCATTAATTGGTGGCTGGTTGGGTGGTTTTGTTATTCAAGCTTTGGTTAGAAGCATCATCTTTGATACACCACTAATTCCGTCCTTAATTCCCATGACGGGAGTTGCTTTTGTTTTATTCACCTTTTACATGGTGACAGACCCAGGAACCACACCCAACCAACCATTTGCCCAAGTGATATTTGGGGCAGCTGTTGCCATTGCCTATGGTGTATTGCTGACGAATCATATTGTATTTGGCTTATTCTTTGGTTTAACTGCGGTGTGTATTTTGCGGGGCATCTTCATGTACAGCCAAGCAGTAATCAAATCTTTTCCCTCTGCACAAGTACCAGTTCCTAACACTATCCAAACTGGAGAGGTGTAGTTATGGGTAGTGAAATTGCCATTGTCGGGATGGCCTGCCGATATGCTGACGCTACTTCACCTACAGAATTATGGGAAAATGTCCTAGCGGGAAGAAGGGCTTTTCGGCGGATGCCAGCAGAACGCCTGAACCTAGATGATTACTTCTCTCTTGACCAGAATATTCCTGATTCTACCTATGCTAGCCTCGCTGCCCTCATTACAGACTATGAATTTGACCGGGTTGGGTTTCGAGTTGCTGGCAGTACCTTTCGCAGTGCAGATTTAGTTCATTGGTTAGCCTTAGATATTGCTAGTCAAGCCTTACAAGATGCTGGTTTTATTCAAGGACAAGGTTTACCAAAGATGAAAACAGGTGTGATAGTTGGTAACACCTTAACAGGGGAATTTTCCCGTGCCAATACCATGCGTTTGCGCTGGCCTTATGTCCGCCGTGTTGTTGAAGCTGCATTAACTCACACCGACTGGACAAGCAAACAACGTCAAGCATTCCTGCAAAATCTGGAAGCAGAATATAAAGCCCCATTTCCAGAAATAGGTGCGGAAACCTTAGCGGGGAATTTATCGAATACTATTGCTGGTCGCATTTGCAACCATTTTGATTTGCAGGGAGGAGGTTTTACAGTAGATGGGGCTTGTAGTTCTTCCCTCCTCGCAGTTGCCCAAGCTAGTACAGTCCTCGTCACAGGTGATTTAGATGTGGTGATAGCTGGTGGTGTAGACTTGAGCCTTGACCCCTTTGAAATCATTGGTTTTGCTCAGGCTGGGGCTTTAGCACCAGAGGAAATGCGGGTGTATGATGCCCGTTCAGCGGGTTTTATCCCTGGTGAAGGTTGTGGCTTTGTGGTGTTGATGCGTTATGCTGATGCCCTAGCCCAACAACGCAGAATATATGGTTTGATTCAAGGTTGGGGCATCTCCTCCGATGGTCACGGTGGTATGACTCGGCCAGAGGTGGCAGGACAGGTTTTAGCCTTAGCCCATGCCTATGAACGTGCCAATTTTGGTATTGATACTGTCACCTATTTTGAAGGCCATGGTACTGGTACGGAAGTAGGTGACCAGACAGAATTAATTGCTCTTTCAACCAGCCGTCAGCAAGTCGGTGGAGATGTTCACCCTGCTGTCATTGGCTCAATTAAGGCTAATATCGGACATACGAAAGCAGCCGCTGGTGTAGCTGGGTTGATTAAGGCAACAATGGCAATTTATACCCAAGTCTTACCACCTACCACTGGTTGCGAACAACCCCATCCAGAATTAAGGACTGAAAAACCTGCTTTACGAGTGTTAAATCAAGGGGAAATGTGGCCTGAGGATTTACCTCTGAAGGCTGGTGTGAGTGCAATGGGTTTTGGGGGAATTAATACCCATGTGGTAATAGAGGGCTGTCCTGAAAAACGACGGCACATTCTTAAATCTCAAGAAAGGGTTTTACTATCTTCGGCACAGGATACAGAATTAATTCTCTTAGCGGCTCAAAGTCAAGAAGAATTAGCCCAACAAGTAGCTCAATTACTAACATTTGCAGCGAAATTGTCTCAGGCTGAAGTAGGAGATTTAGCTGTAGAAATGGCGAACAGGCTAGAACCCCAAGGTTTTGTTCGAGCAGCGATCGCTATTCACAATCCCCTACAATTATCTCAAGGGTTACAAACCCTCCAATCTTGGCTGCAAGCAGGCATTGACCAGCGTTTAGACATCACTACAGGAGTCTTTTTAGTTACAGGTAACAATTGCCCCCGCATCGGTTTCTTATTTCCTGGTCAAGGTTCTCCTGTATACCTGAATGGTGGTGCTTGGCAGCGGAGATTTCCAGATATTCAAGACCTGTATCCACAAACCGATTTACCCACAGATACCAAAACTACTGCTGTGGCCCAACCAGCCATTGTCCGTGCATCTTTATCTGGTTTACGGATATTAGAGAAATTGGGAATTCAGGGAAATGTAGCGGTAGGACATAGTTTAGGTGAACTTGTGGCGTTGCATTGGGGTGGTGCCTATGATGTAGCTACTTTATTACAGTTAGCTCAGGTGCGTGGTTTGGCAATGTCCCAATTGAATAGTCCTGCGGGGTCAATGGCCAGTATCCGTGCCTCTGCTCAACAGGTACAAGCCCTCATTAAGGGTGATAGGGTAAATATTGCTGCTTTTAATTCACCCCAACAAACTGTAATTTCTGGAGACAGCGCCGCAGTAGCTCAGGTTGTAGCTGAAGCTACAGAAAAGGGCTGGAAAACAGTTAATTTACCAGTCTCTCATGCCTTCCATTCACCTTTGGTAGCTCAAGCAGGTGAGCAATTAGCAGCAAATTTAGCAACTGTAGAATTACGATATTTACAAAATTATGTAGTATCGACAGTTACCGGAAAACCGTTGGCATTAGATATAAATTGGCGATCGCTTTTAATTACTCAAATCACTGCCCCTGTTAAATTTATTGATGCTATTCAAACTGCGGCTGAAAATTTAGATTTGTTAATTGAAGTCGGGCCAGGTCACGTATTAACTGGGTTAGCAGCAGAATGTGTGCAAGTTCCTGTGGTTTCCCTCGACGCTGGTGGTGGTTCCCTCTCTGGTTTATTAACTGCGGTGGGTGCAGCCTTTGTGTTGGGAACACCAATTAATTATTTACCATTATTTAGCGATCGCTTTACTCGTCCATTTAACCTGAATTGGCAACCGAAATTCTTTGCTAATCCCTGTTCCCTATCTCCAACTCTTCCCCCATCTTCTGCACCTTCCCATCCTTCCCATCTTCCGGTGGTTCCTACTTCCACCTCCCAGTCTCCCCTGGAACTAATTCGTCATTTAGTAGCAGAAAAAGCCGAACTACCACTTACTGCCATTCAAGACCATAGCCGACTGTTAAGCGACTTACATCTCAACTCCATTACAGTGGGGCATTTATTGGCAGAAGCTACCAAAAAACTACATTTATCCCCACCTGCTGCCCCTACTCATTATGCTGATGCCACAGTCAGCGAAATTGCCCAAGCTTTAACGACCCTGGCAGAAATTGGGACTCAAGAAGCCGTCACACCAGAACAGCGATCGCCTCAAGGTGTAGACTCTTGGATACGTACCTTTACAGTAGAACTCCAACCACGACCATTACCCCGTCGTCTCCTCAACCATAAATCATCTGGTGCTTGGCAAGTATTAGCACCTGCTGATTACCCCCTCACAAATGCCTTCACAGCAGCCCTAGAAAATGCCCCTGGTTGCGGTGTGGTGGTGTGTATTCCCCCACAAATGGCAACAAACCACATTAATTTACTATTAACTGGGGCAAAAACAGCTTTAAATCAACCAGCAAACACCCACTTTGTCTTAGTCCAACATGGTGGTGGGGGGTCAGGATTCGCACGGACACTATATTTAGAAAGACCAAGTTTAAATGTTTGCGTTGTTGATGTTCCCCTCCACCATCCCCAAAATATCGACTGGGTAATTGCTGAGGCTTTATCCACAGTTGGGTATGGAGAAGCACACTATGATTTATTGGGCAATCGCTATGAACCGCGCCTGAGTTTATTATCAGACCATGTTAGCAGTAGCAACCAAGTCCTCAATCATACAGACGTGTTATTAGTGACAGGCGGTGGTAAAGGTATTGCCGCTGAATGTGCGATCGCTTTAGCTAAAACCACAGGAGTCAAGTTAATATTATTAGGGCGATCGTATCCCACCATAGATCCAGAATTAGCAGCTAATCTGCAAAGAATCACCGCCACAGGTGTAAAGTTTCAATACATCAGTGTTGATGTCAGCGACTCCACAGCCGTACACAATGCTGTACAACAGGGAGAGAAAGAATTTGGAGCCATCACTGCTATTCTTCACGGTGCAGGTGTCAATATCCCCAAACTCATCACCAATTTAGAAATATCAGACTTTGAACGTACCCTAGCCCCAAAAGTGCAAGGACTACGTAACCTTCTGGCTGCTATCAACCCCCAACAACTGCGACTATTAATCACATTTGGTTCGATTATTGCCCGTACAGGTCTACCAGGAGAAGCCGATTACGCTTTAGCGAATGAATGGTTAGGGCGTTTAGTTGCCGACCATCATCAAGCATATCCCCACTGTCAATGTCTCAATTTAGAGTGGTCGATTTGGTCAGGTGTAGGTATGGGTGAACGCTTGGGTAGAGTAGACACCCTCATGCAAGAAGGGATTACCCCCATTTCCCCAGATATTGGCATTGCGGTATGCCAACAACTATTAACCCACTACTTACCTACTACTTCCGTTGTCATTAGCGGTAGATTTGCACAAACACCGACACTGAAATTAGACCAACCCCAACTACCTTTATGGCGATTTTTGGAAGCACAACGAGTCTATTATCCTGGAGTTGAATTAATTGTAGATGTAGAGATATCAGCTAATACAGACCCCTATCTTCAAGACCATGTTTTTACTGGAGAACAAATCTTTCCTGGGGTGATGGGACTGGAAGCTATGGCTGAAGTAGCAATGGCTGTAACTGGTTCTTCCACTCCCCCAACATTTACAGATGTAAAATTTCAACGCCCTATAGTTATAGGAGACTTACCCCAGAAACTCCGAATTGCCGCTTTAGTCCGAGAAGGGGGAGTAGTCACAGTAGTAGTCAGAAGTGAGGAAACTAATTTTTGTGTAGATTACTTTCAAGCGACCTGCCAGTTTACCAGTTTATCCACAGAATTAAATCACCGCATCACCATTCCTGACATTTTGCTTTCTCTCCAACCCCAACAGGACTTGTATGGTGAAATTCTCTTCCACAGTGGCCGCTTCCAACGTATCCAAACATATCGACATTTAAAAGCCACTGAATGTGTCGCGGAAATTACCTTAAATGCTGATACGCCTTGGTTTAGTTCCTACTTACCAGCAGAACTAGTTTTAGGTGATCCTGGTGCGCGAGATGCAGCTATTCACGCTCTCCAAGCTTGTATTCCCCATGCCACTATTTTACCTGTGGGTGTTGACAGGTTAGAGATTTTCACCACACCAACATCCCAAGTTGTCTACGTCTTTGCTCAAGAACAATCTCACATTGACAACACCTTAATTTACAACTTGGAAATTCGAGATGATAGGGGCGAAATTTTAGAAAAATGGTCTGGTCTCAAACTACAAATTGTGAATCAGAAAATACCTACTAAACCTTGGGTAGAGCCACTATTAGCAGTATATATTGAACGGCGATTAAAAGAGTTTGTG
Source organism: Richelia sinica FACHB-800 (assembly GCF_014698825.1). Taxonomy (GTDB): domain Bacteria; phylum Cyanobacteriota; class Cyanobacteriia; order Cyanobacteriales; family Nostocaceae; genus FACHB-800. The sequence goes on along the minus strand of NZ_JACJTT010000022.1, from coordinate 14,003 downwards.
CCTACAGCTAATGTGTCCGTAGCCATAGAGCGAGATGTAGATACAGAAAGACAAACTAGGAGCGATTACGCCATTAGTAAAGCACTAGGTGCAAATATCTCCATCTGGCGACGACCTGATGGTAAACCAGAAACAGCAGGTTTGGCAATTTCTACAGCCCATTCCCATGACCTCACTTTTGCTGTTGTTGGTACAGTTCCCCTCAGTTGTGACTTAGAAACCGTAGTTCCTCGCTCAATTGCTACTTGGTACAAATTACTCAATTGGGATCATAGCCAGCTAGTAGAGACAATCGCTCAAGTCTACTCAGAACCCCCAAATACCGCCGCTACTCGTGTGTGGACAGCGCTGGAATGTTTACAAAAAGCCGGGGCTATGGTTAATACTCCCCTATCCCTATCATCCACCACAGATGATGCTTGGGTGTCATTTGCTGCTGGCTCACTGCTGATTTCAACTTTTATCACTTCACTTCAGGGTCAAGACAACCCACTAATTTTTGCTGTGTTGTTGTCCCAGTCCTCCCCAGGAGATTTAGTTTCTACTTCTTCTCATCCTTTAATTAACAACTCAAAAAATATCAGTGTTAGCAATGCGAACTTATGAATATCACCACATCATCAGCTTTGAAGAAACTAACCTAGTTGGCAATGTTTATTATGCCAATCATATACTATGGCAAGGTCGTTGTCGGGAGATGTTTATCAGAGAATATGCACCCGATATTCTGACTGAACTATCTCAGGATTTAGCCCTAATTACTCTGCGAGTTTCCTGTGAATATTTAGCTGAATTATTTGCTTTTGATCAAATTCTCATCCGGATGCGATTAGGAACGATTAAGCAAAATCGTATTCCCATGCTGTTTGAATATTGGCGTATTACACAAGATAGAGAGGAATTAGTCGCTCGTGGTGAACAGGAAATAGCTTGTATGCGTAGGCAGGGAGAAAAGCTGATTCCTACAGCCATTCCTTCTTCATTGTGGACAGCACTACAACCCTATCAAATCAGTTAGGGCTGTTGATGAAAATTCAAGCTACCAAAATCTTGAATATAACAACTTGATTGAACAGGAATGAATAACCAATGATTAATCAAAGTTATCGTCAATTTTCTTCTGGTCTACAAGCTTTTGTGTACCGATTAAATGGCCAGTGGTATAAACCCGCCATGCAAGTTTTTATGGCTATCATTATTGCTCATTGGGCAGAGCATTTATTTCAAGCGTTCCAGGTATATATATTGCATTGGCCGAGAAAGCAAGCTCTAGGTGCTTTAGGGCTACTGTATCCCTGGTTAGTACATTCAGAATGGTTGCATTATGGTCATGCGCTGTTTATGTTGGTTGGTTTAGCTGTTCTACGTCCTTCTATGGTGGGTAAAGCTCGTGTGTGGTGGAATATTTCTTTTGGGCTACAATTTTGGCATCACATCGAACACGCGCTGTTACTAGGTCAAGCTTTAACTCACAAAAATCTCTTTAACTCCCCAGTTCCCACCAGTGTTTTACAGTCATGGGGAGTTCCCCGCATAGAGTTACATCTGTTTTATAACACTATTGTTTTTGTGCCAATGGTGATTGCTTTGTTCTATCATCGTTTTCCACCAACAGACCAAAGGCAAATTTCGGCATAAGAGTTATGGAAGGTGGGTTTATACCAATTCTCCAAAAGCAACCAACTTATTGAGTAAACCCCTCCCCAACCCTCCCCGCAAGCGGGGAGGGTGCGCGATAGCGCGGGTGGGGTAATCATTAATGTTGCCAAAATTTTTCGATTCGGTATTAATCATCTTCCTTCTTCTTCACTCCCCCATGGAAAAAACCCCCAGCGAATACTGGGGGCTATTGGTACAAAAATATGGCACTCTTCCAAAACTTGATTAATTAACGGGGTAAATTCCGGCTAGCATAGGCATCCATTGCATAAGCAGGAGTGCGATCGCTGTAATCTGTATCCATACCAGTAATCGCCTTAGCCAGCTTTTCAAAGGATTCGGAATTCCAGTTGCGCTCATGAATAGGCTTTTTTTGCTCTCCCAAGAAATAAGCGAGGGAACCGATCATGGACGCAGCTACCCAACCCAATACCAATACTGCAATTAAGATAGTCATTTTTAACTCCGTTTTTTTAATTAATGTAACTTTATGTAAATAAATATAACGTTTATTTACAAAAATGGCAATTTATCCTAAAGGTGTGGATACCGATGGATCAGGTAGGGTATTCCCCTCTCATAAAGGGTTGTCATATCCAGCAAATCACCCATAATATGCCATTGCCAATGAAACGACCCAATTGCAAGGTTTTTGGGATTGCTTCCCTACGGTTGCAATGACGGTCATTGAAAAAGACATGATATAAACCCAGATGGGGCGAGAAAATTGAATTTATCGTCTTTTTGTTTTGCTTCATCAGTAGACCTCTTGCAACAGTCCCAATTTTTGCCTGATTCTTTGCGACTTAGCGCCTTAGCGCGAAACAAAAAATACTTATGCAAGAGGTCTAGCAAAAAGAGTTCCAAAGTTGTGGCTAAATTGCACAACTTCTGAACTCTTTGTTTATATATGAATAATTCAGATTAATTATTTTGGGGTAGAACAACGGGAGAAGGAATATTTTCTCCTGCTGGATTGGTATTAGCAGCAGGAGTTTGTTGTTGTTGACTTTGAATGAGTTGTTTTTGTCTAGCTCTGAATGCTGCGGCCGCATCATCTAGCTGTTGGTCTTGTTGTTGAGAATTCCATTGAATATTACCCAAGTTAGCCCGGTGAATCAAATCCAGCATATTGAAATCGGAACTGTTGGGAGACAAGAGGTTAGTGTTGCGATCGCTTTCTGTGCCGAAAGGTTGATTAACATCGGCCCGACTAGGTTGTGCTACTAACAGGGAAGCAAAACTAATACCGACAATGGTAGCAGCAAATATTTTATTTAAGGGTAAGCATGGTTTTCCCATTGTGATTCCTCCTCACATTTCACTCAGGTATGATGCTTCTATCTTAAGCAAGAGTCCGTCTTAGTTGGGGTTGAATACTGAGTAAAGCTACAACTGCAAATCCCAACAATATCAATAGTGCAGCAGCAAAGGTAACATCACCCCAAAAAGCGTGCATAACTACATCATTCAAGCCCCAATTTTGATGGAGATAAAGATAGCGAATTGGTTCAATGGCATAGCTGAGTGGATTAAGAGTAGCGACAACTTGCAACCAACCAGGCATAAAGGATAAAGGTGCTAAGGCTGTGCTGGCAAAGAGCAAAGGCAGGTTAGTCACAAAAATTACTGCAATTAATTCAATGTGACCAGGTAAAGCAAATGCCAAACCGAGGGAAATAGCAGTGACACCCAAAGCTAGAAGCAAGACAATGAGAGCGATCGCACCTAACCCAGCCGCATCGGGTAAACCTGCACCTAAAAAGGCTGCTGCACCAACAATCACCGCTGCTTGCAATAAACTTTGGCTAATAATAAAAATGGCTGAAGCAAAGACAATGGAGAACCTAGACGCTAAAGGTGCAACCAGTAACCGATTTAAAAAGCCAAATTCCCTGTCAAACATCACAGGTAGCCCTGCGTTCAATGCCCCGGCAAAAGCTGTAAATACAATTACACCAGCAGCTAAAAATTGACCGTAATTACTCGTACTACCAAATAAACCTTTAGGGGCATTTTGGAATAATGCCCCAAATAACACCAACCACATTATCGGCTGGACAATTCCCGCTAACAAGGTAGAAGGACGGCGTTGCAGTTGAATAAATAGACGGCGAGTTAAGGCCAGAGTTTCTTGGACAATTTCACCAAAGAAGTTGGGTGTAGTTTCAGGAACTACAGTAGGGGAGGTTAGTTGCTGAAAATGGATGTCTGTCTTCATGGATTTTCGATGTTAGTGACTGATAATAGGATGGAATAAAATCATCACTCTCAATATTAGAAAGAACAACAATCGCTTAAATACCAGTTTAACGAGTTCTGGAAGTGCCGGACTATCATAAACTGAACGTATCTGGATATATTGACTCACAAAGTCATAATTCTATAGTACAATAATACTATAAGCTAAAAATCGTGGCCAAGAAGGAGGTAATTATGCCTATCACCACATCAAAAGCGATCGCTGATTACTTTATCTGGTTAGCGAATGAAACAGGTTCTTTTTTGAGCAACTTAAAACTACAAAAATTAGTTTATTACGCTCAAGCTTGGTACTTAGCTCTTTATGATCAATCTCTATTTGCAGAAGATTTTGAAGCATGGGTTCATGGCCCTGTGATTCCTGATTTATACCAGGAGTATAAAAAATTTGGTTGGAAGCCCATTGTCAAGGATGTTGAAGAACCTAAATTTGCTGATCAAGTCCATGAATTTCTAGCAGAATTGGTAGCAGTTTATTTTAGTTGTGATGCTTTTGAATTAGAACAAATGACTCATCGTGAAGATCCTTGGATTCAAGCAAGAGGAAATATTCCACAAGATGCCCCATCTAATGCGATTATTTCTAAGGAAGCGATGAAAGAATATTACCAGGAACGTGCCGAAGCAGAAGAAGATTAAAAAATCTCATCCTCAAACTTCATCTTCATCCAGGATCAAACCTACACAGGTGGAGCATTCCCAACTAATTAGCTTTTCCTACAAATACCTGAAAAATAATCATGATAAATTCTCAATCAGGAATAAGAGTCAAGAATACATAGTCAAGTATTCAGATGTACTAATTGAAAGACTACGTGATATTTCTAGCATGACATATTATGATATGACCGTGACAAATGCTAGAAGTCTTCGTTGCCATCCTATTGATTGGAATGATACTACTGAGACTTGCTTTGGATTCGTGGATGAAGAACAATTAGTCGGTCAGCCATATCAGTTTCAACTTTCATCAAATGAATATGGCAGAGTACATGGTTTCTTCATTGAAAATGTTTTTTATATTGTTTGGTTAGATCCAGATCATTTACTTTACTCTTAGGAAATACTGAGAAAATTTATGATAAGTTTAATTGGTAATTAGTGATTTTTTCTAATCACCAATCACCAATCACCCTATCTCATATTTTGCTTTTTCTCTGCCTTGGGATCACGATTAGCCACAGCAGCTAATTCTGCATCTAATAAAGTTTTACCAGTGGCAGCCAAATACACATCATCTAGACTAGGACGAGATTGGGCAATACCAAAGATTGGTAAACCTGCATTATTTAAGGCTTGCTGGATAGTAATCAAGGCATCATTTTGAGGTGTGACTACCAAATTGAGGGAGTTACCTTGAGCACTGTTAATAATGATTTCTTGAACGAAAGGTAATTGTTGCAGGAGATGTTGAGCATTTTCTGCTTCTTCCCTGGGTGAAAATTCGCGGATACGTAAAGTAATGCGATCGCCCCCCACTTTGTCTTTTAATTGTGATGGTGTACCTGTGGCAATCACTTTCCCCCCATCAATAATTGCCACCCGATCTGCCAAAGCATCAATTTCTTCTAAATAGTGGCTGGTAATCACCACCGTAGTTCCCGCAGCCCTTAGCTTTCGCAGGAAATCCCACACTACAAACCGACTTTCAATATCTAACCCTACGGTTGGTTCATCTAACACCAGTACATCAGGGGCATGAAGTAACCCCGCAGCCAAATCTAGACGCTTGCGTAAACCACCAGAATAGGTTCCGGTTTTTTTATCAGCGTATTCTTGTAAACCCAGTAAATCCAGTACATTATCAATGCGTTGTTTAATCACCTTACCAGGCAAATGATAGAGGGCCGCCTGTAATTCCAGCAACTCCCTACCAGTCAATACCTTATCTAAAGCTACTTCCTGGGCCACATAACCCAACTTTTGCCGTGCTAATTTGGGATTAGCTAATACAGAAATTCCCGATACCTCAATTTTGCCAGCATCAGGAGTAGTCAGTGTACACAAAGCACGCAGAGTTGTGGTTTTTCCTGCGCCGTTAGGGCCGAGTACACCAAAGATTTCCCCTGCTTCCACCACAAAGGAGACATCCTTAACGGCTTCCACAGTACCGTAACGCTTTTTTAGATTTTCAATTAAAACGGCGGGAGCCATGACAGCTATATCTCTAACTATACAATTCGCAACAATCTATTTCCTATTGTACGAGTTGGGCGTTAGCTGTGATGAGTTCTATTCTACTATTTGATTTGTAGCCAATGGTGCAGATACATAGAGAGAAACAAATATCTGTAAATCTAGTTGCGATCGCTTGATTGGAAATCTTCTTTAATCTCAACCTATTTCGCCTCAGAAACACCTATGCTAACGGTTGGGTTAGGACTAAACTGTAAAGTCTTAACCATTGAATACGATAGAGACGAAGGACGAAGCAGGAATGACTAAATTTCTGGATACGGCAATTGAAGCTATTGTAGCTCGTGAAATTCTCGATTCACGGGGTAGACCCACTGTGGAAGCAGAAGTACATTTGGCTGGTGGTGCTGTAGGACTAGCCCAAGTGCCCAGTGGTGCTTCTACTGGTACATTTGAAGCCCATGAATTGCGGGATGATGATAAAAGCCGCTATGGGGGTAAGGGTGTACTCAAGGCGGTACAAAATGCCAATCAGGTATTAGCACCAAAATTGTTGGGCTTGGATGTCCTCGACCAAGAATTGTTAGACCGGACAATGATTGCCCTCGATGGTTCATCTAACAAAGCTAACTTAGGTGCAAATGCCATTTTGGCAATTTCTCTGGCTGCGGCAAAAGCTGGGGCTGAGGCTTTGCAAATACCCCTCTATCGCTATTTAGGTGGGCCTTTAGCCAATTTATTGCCAGTTCCCTTGATGAACGTCATTAACGGTGGGGCCCACGCTGCTAATAACGTGGACTTCCAAGAGTTTATGATTGTGCCCATCGGTGCTTCTTCCTTCAAGGAAGCCTTACGCTGGGGTGCAGAAGTATTTGCTACTCTCAGCAAGGTTTTGGATGAGAAAGGTTTACTGACTGGTGTAGGTGATGAAGGTGGTTTTGCCCCTAACCTAGAATCTAACCAAGTGGCTTTGGAATTATTGGTAGCAGCAATTGAGAAAGCTGGTTATAAGCCTGGGGAACAGGTGGCTTTAGCTTTAGATGTGGCTGCCAGTGAATTTTACAAAAATGGCCAATATGTTTACGATGGTAAACCCCATTCTCCCGTTGAGTTTATTGATTACTTAGGGCAGTTAGTTGACCAATATCCGATTGTTTCCATTGAAGATGGTCTGCATGAGGAAGATTGGCAAAATTGGCAATTACTCACTCAAAAATTAGGTTCACGGGTGCAGTTGGTGGGTGATGATTTGTTTGTTACCAATGCCACCCGCTTACAAAAGGGTATTGAGCAAAAAGCAGGTAACGCGATTTTGATTAAGCTGAATCAAATTGGTTCCTTGACAGAGACTTTGGAAACCATTGATTTAGGAACTCGCAACAGTATCCGTTCAGTAATTAGCCATCGTTCCGGCGAAACTGAAGATACAACCATTGCTGATTTAGCTGTAGCTACTCGCGCAGGACAAATTAAAACAGGTTCTCTGTGTCGCAGTGAACGGGTAGCAAAATACAACCGCCTCCTCCGTATCGAGGATCAATTAGGCGATCACGCCATTTATGCTGGTGCTGTAGGCTTGGGGCCTAAATAGGTGACAGGGAACAGGTGGCAGGTGACAGGGAATAGGTGACAGGGAATAGGTGACAGGTGACAGTATTTATTTCTCCTATGCCTAACCCTCCTTCCATGCCTGCTTCTGCTTTCCCTGCTTCCCTTTAGGGATAAAACCCTAGCTTTGGTAATCCTAGTGTTTCATCCCAACCCAACATGATGTTCATACACTGAATCGCTTGGCCTGCCTGACCTTTAATCAGATTGTCAATGGCGGACATGACAATGATACGACCAGTGCGGGGATCTACTTCTACACCGATATAGCAAAGATTGCTACCACATGCCCATTTTGTTTGGGGATAAACGCCACTATTACAGATTTTTACCCAAGGGGAATTACGGTAAAATGCTGTGTAAATTGTAATTAAATCATCCCGCACTAAGCCAGGGTCACGCATGGTGGCGTAAACGGTGGCTAATATCCCTCTGACCATGGGGATGAGATGGGGTGTAAATTGGATGGTTACTTCATGTCCTGCCAATTCACTGCAAATTTGCTCGATTTCTGGTGTATGGCGGTGACGGGCGACGTTATAAGCAGCTAGGGAGTTATCAGCTTCAGCTAAGAGTAAATTCACTTTAGCCTGTCTGCCACCACCAGATGTACCAGATTTAGCATCGATAATAGCTGTTTCTGGGACGATTAAGCCTTGTTTGAGGAGTGGAGAAAGGGCAAGTAGACTAGCCGTAGGATAGCACCCAGGACAGCCGATGAGAGAGGCTTCGGCTATGCGATCGCGATATAGTTCTGGTAATCCATATACTGCTGTAGCGGCAACGGTGCGATCGCTTCTTTCTGTACCATACCAATTTGTATAAGTTGTTAAATTACTGAATCTATAATCGGCACTTAGATCCAGCACTTTACATCCTTTTTCTATAAGCTGGGGTGTGATTTGGCAGGCCAGACCATTGGGTAGAGATAAAAATACCACTTCACAACGACTACCAATGATTTCTGGATCTACCGCTTCAATGGGTAAATTAGTGATACTACCAAATTGCGGATAGAGATCCCCAAAGGATTTTCCTGCACTACTTTCACCACCTAAATACACTAGTTCAACTTCTGGATGATCCATTAACAGTCTTACTAGTTGCACTCCGCCATAGCCTGACGCGCCAACAATCCCAACTGGTACGCGCCTTAAATTACCCATGATATTAAATCCTTATCAGCTTTTGTTTAATTAATTATTAGCCATCAACAATCAAGTTAATAGCTAATTGGAGAATGGTTATTACTATTCAACTTTTGCTGCATTCTATAGCAAATAGCCTCTTTTAGCGTACATATAAATCGATAGATCGAAAATATCTTGCTGACAGAATCACACTTCAAGTATGTAGAAAAAAATCCCCAACAAAAGTTTGCTTGGTAACAGAAAATACACACATGGGAACAGAGTGTAGGACTACACCGATAATTCTGGAAAGCCTTGACTTTGTTCATCTGTCAACTATTTCAGATAAACAAGCTACAATCTACAATAAGAAATCGTTAAAAAAATTTACGTTGGTAGTTGGAAATCTTCTGTGTCACAGCCTAAGACTGCCCAAGCCTTTGAATTCGATTCGATAGATACCGCTTTGGCAGACCTCAAAGCGGGTCGTGTCATCGTGGTGGTAGATGATGAAAATAGAGAAAACGAAGGCGATTTAATTTGTGCCGCCCAATTTGCCACACCCGACATGATCAACTTTATGGCAGTGGAAGCCAGAGGGCTGATTTGTTTGGCAATGACAGGCGATCGCCTGGATGAATTAGACTTACCATTAATGGTGAGTAATCTGACCGATACTAACCAAACAGCATTTACAGTCAGTATTGATGCCGGGCCTCATTTAGGAGTCTCCACAGGTATCTCTGCTGAAGACCGGGCCCGCACCATCCAAGTCACCCTAAACCCAGCCACTAAACCCCTAGATTTACGTCGTCCTGGTCATATTTTCCCCATTCGGGCTAAAGCTGGTGGTGTACTCAAACGAGCAGGACACACGGAAGCAGCGGTTGATTTATCCCGGTTAGCAGGACTTTACCCAGCCGGTGTCATCTGCGAAATCCAAAACCCTGATGGTTCCATGGCCAGGTTACCTCAGCTATTTGAATATGCGAAGCTTCATAATCTGAAAATTATTAGCATTGCCGATTTAATTAGTTACCGCTTACAGCATGATCGCTTAATTATTCGGGAAAGTGTAGCCGAATTGCCCACCCAATTTGGTAATTTTAAAATCTACGCCTATCGTCACACCTTGGACAACAGCGAACATGTAGCCATCGTTAAAGGTGACCCTAGCACCTTCCAGGATGAAGCAGTGATGGTGCGGATGCACTCAGAATGTTTAACTGGTGATGCTTTAGGTTCTTTGCGTTGTGACTGCCGAATGCAGTTGAAAGCAGCACTGAAAATGATTGAAAATGCTGGTCAAGGTGTAGTAGTTTACCTGCGACAAGAGGGAAGAGGAATAGGTTTAATTAATAAACTCAAAGCCTATTCATTGCAGGATATGGGATTAGATACAGTAGAAGCTAATGAGCGTTTAGGTTTCCCCGCTGACCTGCGCGACTATGGGATGGGGGCACAAATGCTGATGGATTTAGGTGTAAAAAAAATTCGTCTCATCACAAATAATCCCCGTAAAATTGCTGGTGTTAAGGGTTATGGTTTAGAGGTTGTAGACCGTGTGCCTTTATTAATTGAAGCCAACGACTATAATTCTTATTACCTAGCCACTAAGGCCAAAAAGTTAGGTCATATGCTGTTACAAACTTATTTGGTAACAGTGGCACTCCATTGGTACGATGACCCGCAATTAGTCACAAAACGCTACGAAAGATTAGAAAAGCTGCGTCACTTAGCGAAAAGTCATCATTTACTGTTGCAGGAAGAAGCCAGACCCTTGGGAATTGCCTTATTTGACCAACCAGCTTTAGCGGTGCATTTAGGCTTTGACCAACCAAAGGTAGCGGAACCAGATTGGTATCTGCAAAACGGCCATCCTTACCTACAGGCAATTTGTCAAATTCTCGATCATTTATACAGTTTGCCTTATGTGCAGAAACTAGAATTTTTGGTTTCCGCAGGTACTGATCCTTTGGTGAATTTGCAAGTGCAGTTAGACAGACAAAATTTGGGTGCTGATACAGTGCCGTCATCTATTTGCGATCGCTTGGAAACACAACAAATTTACAGCTTTAATAAGTAAGCTGGCATTTACCTCACGCAAATTCCCTCTACCCGCAACCACAAATGAATCAGGTAGAGGGAAAGTTTGTTTCTATTGGGTAAGAAACCAGTGTTATCTGTTCCCTCCTCCCTCCTCCCTGCTATAAAATAGTCAAACTTTTGAGCATATTCCCCGCAGTAAGCAGCCGATTAACTTATGAACGCTACACAAGAACAACTAAAATTAAAATTGGCACAGGCTTTAGTGGCTGCTTTTGGTGCTGAATACACCGATGTAGACCCGATTTTAGTCCCCGCTAGTAACCCGAAATTTGGTGATTATCAAGCGAATGTGGCATTATCCCTGAGTAAAAAATTGGGAATGCAGCCAAGAGCGATCGCCTCTGGGATTGTTGATAAACTAGAAATATCTGATATTTGCGAATCACCGGAAATCGCTGGGCCAGGATTTATTAATTTAAAACTAAAAACATCCTATCTAGAAGCGCAAATCAACGCAGTTAATGCAGACCCTCGGTTAGGAGTTCCCGTAGCTGCAACACCACAACGGGAAGTTGTCGATTTTTCCAGTCCGAATATTGCTAAAGAAATGCACGTCGGACACCTCCGTTCTACCATTATTGGTGATTGCATTGCCCGGATTTTAGAATTTCGTGGACATGAGGTAGTTCGGTTAAATCATGTTGGTGACTGGGGTACACAATTTGGGATGTTAATTACTCATCTTGTTGATACTTATCCCGACATTATGTTGATGGAAACTTCTCAAGGTAATTATTTACATGGTGATATAAATATAGGAGACTTAGTTGAATTCTATAGAGAAGCTAAAAAGAAATTTGATAATAGTGAAGATTTTCGAGAAAGATCCAGAAAAGCAGTGGTAAACTTACAATCTCAAAAAGACCCATTCACAGAAGCAGCATGGAAACGTCTTTGTGAAGTTTCTCGAAAAGAATTTCAAGTAATTTATGATTTACTCGATATCAAATTAGAAGAAAGAGGAGAATCATTTTATAACCCCTTATTACCCAAAGTAGTAGAAGACTTACAAACAGCAGGACTAGTAGAAGAAAACCAAGGGGCAAAATGTGTTTTCTTAGACGGTTTTACTAACAGAGAAGGTGAACCTTTACCCTTAATTGTTCAGAAATCAGATGGTGGTTATAACTACGCAACTACAGATTTAGCATCTGTTCGCTACCGCATTCAAGAAGATAAAGCAAAACGCATAATTTATGTTACAGATGCTGGACAAGCTAACCACTTTGCCCAATTTTTCCAAGTAGCGCGTAAAGCCGGATGGGTTCCTGAAGATGTGGAATTAGTCCATGTTCCCTTTGGATTAGTGTTAGGAGAAGATGGGAAAAAATTCAAAACCCGTTCTGGTGATACTGTGAGATTACGGGATTTATTAGATGAAGCAGTAAGCCGTGCCTACAAAGATTTAGAATTGAGATTAAAAGAAATTGGCAGAGAAGAAACTGAGGAATTTATTCATAATGTTGCCACAGTAATTGGCATGAGTGCTGTTAAATATGCAGATTTAAGTCAGAACCGCACGAGTAATTATGTCTTCAGTTATGACAAAATGCTGTCTTTAAAAGGCAATACAGCACCTTATTTACTGTACGCTTACGTCAGAATTCAAGGCATTAGTCGTGCTGGTAACATTGATTTTAATCATTTAGATTCTAATGCTAAAATTGCTTTGTCAGCAGAAGCTGAATTCAATCTAGCCAAGCATCTATTACAACTAGATGAAATCATTGCTGAAGTAGAAAAAGAATTGTTGCCAAATCGGTTGTGTGATTATTTATATCAACTCAGCGAGAAGTTTAACAAGTTCTACGAAAATTGTCCTGTTCTCAAATCTGAAGATCCTGTCAAAACTTCACGACTGCTGTTATGTAATTTGACCGCAAGAACATTGAAATTAGGCTTAAATTTATTGGGAATTCAGGTATTAGAAAGGATGTAGAGGACAGGTGACAGGTGAGAAGAGGGTGTAGGGTGAGAAATTTACCCCCTTCTCCTATTCCTCACTCTCCAGCTTCTGCTGCTGCGGGAATGGGGAACTGTTCACCTGCTAAATAGGCATCAAAATGTTTTTGGAAATATAACCAAGAGGTCATGTCTTCACCTTCAATATAGGCTTTTGGTGCTTGCCTATATAAGGGGACACGAGTGTTAATTTCTGTTTTTAGCAGTTCTGGTAAAGCTGGAAAATCCTTAACTTTACTACCTGTAGCACTATAAATCAGATAACCAGAGCGATCGCCCATTCTCATCCAAGGCAACCATTGACCCATTCTATCCCAACTTAACCACAGTTCTGTCGCTGAATTTAAGTTTGGGTTAGCTAAATCTGCACTAGGCACAGAAATTTTAAATAATTCTGCTGCTTGATAATTTGCAGAAGGGCAATAATCATTAAATTGAGGATCTGCGGCTAAAGGATTAGGATAACTGGGAAACAAGTCAAATGCAAAAGTCGTTTTATCTCCATCCACTTGGACAGGAAACTTACCTTTAAATTTTCCTTGCACAGGATTATTAGCTACATGCATCACTGGCACAGTTTCTCCTGTCCATGGGTTTTCCCATTTATGTAAAATTTCATCTGTTTGGGGATGAAGATAATAAGTCAATTCTCTAGAAGTAAAATCCCAACTTTCTGCACTAGTAGGAATACAGCGACTCACACTCATTCCCAGAATTTTAAATAAAATTTGTCGCTTTTCTCCAGGTACAAAACTATAAATTTTACCAGACCAAACAATAAAACTAGACTCGTTGGCATCCAGAGAAGAACGGGTTTTTACCCACTGTTTAGCGTCAATTTCTTGAATTTCAGCAACCATAATTGATGCTCCTGTTTAATTTTAAATGATTCTCAAGTTTAAATTGTCGGCTGGTTTATAGCAATGTTGATTAGCTCAACCCATCTGCAATGATTGATTTTGCGTAAGCCTTTGGCATAACACAACCTACGAAATAATTGATATTTATTCATATACATTGAAATTTTATCGTAAGGATTCAGGTGGAGGGGGATTGACAAAAGGGACAATTGGATAGAGTATCACGGGCATGAACAAAAACCTGCCAAGAGAACAAGATAGAGAAAGACTAAACCAG
>NZ_JACJTT010000021.1 GCF_014698825.1 Richelia sinica FACHB-800 | reverse complement strand
AATGAATTTATAATCACTATCAAATAGATATACTTTAATGTTTCGCCCAAAATCTAACATATTTTGGGCTGTTTTTATCGCATTTTTCTTAACATTCAACACTTCTGGTATACATGCGTTCTGTAAATGTACTGTCGTATTGTCCTTGGACTTCCACATGAACCAATACCCAGGCTTCTTCTCCATCCAATAACCAAACTTTAGCAACTTTATCAACTAAACGTTTGCCAATTTCTGCATCTGGTTCTAGTTGGTGTAGTTCTTTATCTAAAAATTGATATGGTTTTGTCCAGTCAATTTCTGCATAAGCTAAGGGAAAAAAGAACTCTAAAAAGCGATTAAAATAGAGTTCAATAATTTCTTTCCAAGGGCTATCGTAATCGGTCGATTGTTCAGTCATAAACTAAAACAGAAAATACCTTTGCGCCATTGGTAAAACTGTGGCTGGTTCACAAGTTAATAATTCCCCATCGGCGCGGACTTCGTAAGTTTCTGGGTCTACTTCAATCTGAGGTAAGGCATCATTTAATTTCATATCTTGCTTAGTTATTTGTCGAGTTCCAGCCACAGCCACAACTGATTTTTTCAACCCTAACATTTGCGGAATTTCTCTTTCTAATGCTGCTTGAGAAATAAAAGTTAATGATGTGGCATTTTTCGCACCTGCAAAACTGCCAAACATGGGGCGGGAATGTACAGGTTGTGGTGTGGGAATACTAGCATTAGCATCTCCCATCTGTGACCAAGCAATCATCCCTCCTTTGACGACAATTTCCGGTTTCACACCAAAAAAGGCAGGTTGCCACAAGCATAAATCTGCTATTTTCCCTTCTTCCACTGACCCAACATACTGGGCAATACCATGAGTAATGGCAGGGTTAATAGTGTATTTGGCAACGTATCTTTTGGCGCGAATATTATCGGCTAAACTATCTCCAGCAAGGCTTCCCCGTTGCACTTTCATTTTATGGGCGGTTTGCCATGTGCGAATAATTACTTCTCCAACCCTACCCATTGCTTGAGAGTCAGAGGAAATCATACTAAACGCACCTAAATCATGCAGAATATCTTCCGCAGCGATGGTTTCCCGACGAATACGGGACTCAGCAAAAGCCACATCTTCGGGAATGCTGGGGTCAAGGTGATGACATACCATCAACATATCTAGGTGTTCGTCGAGGGTGTTGACGGTGTAGGGACGGGTGGGGTTGGTGGAAGATGGTAAAACGTTGGTTTGTCCACAGACTTTGATAATATCTGGTGCGTGTCCTCCCCCTGCACCTTCGGTGTGGTAAGTGTGGATGGCACGGTTTTTAAAGGCAGCGATGGTATCTTCGACAAAACCAGCTTCGTTTAAGGTGTCGGTGTGGATAGCTACCTGTACATCATATTCATCAGCAACGGTGAGACAGGTATCTATGGTTGCGGGGGTAGTTCCCCAGTCTTCGTGAAGTTTTAAACCTATGGCACCGGCTTGTATTTGTTCGGCTAATGCTGGGGTTTGACTGGTGTTACCTTTACCTAAAAAGCCTAAGTTAACAGGGAAAGCATCAGCCGCTTGCAGCATCCTGTACATATTCCAAGGGCCTGGGGTGCAGGTGGTGGCGTTTGTGCCGGTAGCGGGGCCTGTTCCTCCACCTATCATGGTTGTGATGCCGGAAGCGATCGCTACTTCAATTTGTTGGGGACAGATAAAATGGATATGTGTATCTATACCCCCTGCCGTAAGAATCATTCCCTCACCGGCTAAAGCTTCAGTTCCGGGGCCAATAATAATATCTATATTGTCTTGAATATAAGGATTTCCAGCTTTGCCAATTTTATGGATTTTGCCGTCTTTAATGCCAATGTCTGCTTTGACAACTCCCCACCAATCGAGAATTAAGGCGTTAGTAATTACTAAATCAACTGCACCGTCAGCATTAGAAATGGGAGATTGTCCCATGCCATCTCTAATCACTTTACCACCACCAAATTTCACTTCATCGCCGTAGGTGGTGAAATCTCTTTCTACTTCTATAAATAATTCTGTATCAGCTAATCTAATTCTATCGCCTACTGTGGGGCCAAAGGTTTCCGCATAGGCGCGGCGATTCATTCTGTAGCTCATATTTTATCCTTTTTAACTATCACGCAGAGGCGTAGAGAGAATTTAGAGGTTTCCGTTAATTTTGTTGTTAAAGCCATACACTTGGCGGCTACCAACTAAGGGGACGAGGATAATTTCTTTTTCATCTCCTGGTTCAAATCTTACGGCTGTGCCGGCGGGAATATCTAAGCGCATTCCTCTTGCTTGTGCTCTGTCAAAATGTAAGGCAGTGTTAACTTCGTAAAAATGAAAATGTGAACCAACTTGAATTGGTCTATCTCCTGTATTTGCTACTATTATTTTGGTAGTGGGACGACCTGCGTTTAGTTCGATTTCCCCTGATGGCGTAATTATTTCCCCTGGAATCATAACTGGATTTTCCTAAATTGAAAGATTTTCTAAAAATGCTACAAATGGTTTGAAAGCTTGGGGACATTGTTCCGCAATATCCTGATATCTAGCAATTCCTAAAATTCTTGGTGCATCTATAGATTCTTTATAACGTTTACCATAGTTTTTGAATATTTCCTCTACTATCCTTTTAGGTGGAACACCATGATTTTGATCTTCAACTGGGATTTTCCATATTTTTGGTATAGTATTAATGCCAAGGATACTTGATAATTCGCTTTCAGCAGCTAAAATTAATGCTTCTAAATCATGCTGAAAGCAAAAAACTTTAAAGCGTTCTTTTAATCGCTGATCATTAATTCCTTTGCTTTGTAATGCTTGTTCAAAATTATTGAAAATTCCTTGTACTAATTCTGCAAATTTTTCATGAGGAAAACCTTTATTTTTAGGATATAAATCAGGTATAATAACTACGGTTGAATCTTGCTGATTTTTAAGAATATTCACTGCTCTAATTGGAGTTTGAGTTAATAAGTCTTTTTTAGCATCTCCACCTCTACTATTATCATTGCCTTTAACAGCAAAAAATTCAATACTGATACCCTGGTTTAGTTTCTCTTCAATTAATGGTGCTAATAATGCTTCCATTGCTGATTTATCAGATGTCCCCTCAACATAAACTAAAATTCTCATGGAAGTCTCTCTAATTCATCGCTACGGTGTAATTGTTCTAATTCATCTGCACCAAAATCATCAAGCATATCAATTAAAACTGGAGAATTTCCCGGTTTAATAAATTTTGCTTCACCTTTTTCTTTTCTAAGTACAGCAATTTGAGAAATATCAAACTGTGTCAGAAAATAAGATGAGTGAGTTGCTAATAAAATTTGTGTACGTTCAGATGCTTTTTCAAATAACCCAGCTAGAACCGGAAGTGTACGGGGATGTACACCTTGATCTGGTTCATCAATACAAATTAAAGATGGTGGATTTGGTTGTACACATAAACAAATCCAACAAATTAAACGCAAAATTCCATCTGATAAATCAGCTAAACTTAATTCTTTATCAACTCCTGATTCTTGCCAAAAAGCTATCACTTCTCCTGGTCCCCCTCGTGCTTTTACTGTTAAACCTTTAAAACCAGGAATGACAGAACGGAGATGTTGTTGTAGTTCATCAAATGCTGTTCTATTTTCAGTCATTAGTGAGAACAGCACTGAACTCAAATTACCTGCATCTTCATGTAAAATTGGTTCTTGTTCAATTGGAACTGATTTACGAATTTTCTGATTTGCTATATTAAATGAACTATAAAACCGCCATTCACGAATATACTCACGTAAGTTATATAAAGCTTCTAGTGAGGGATTTGTCATTGCACTTAGTGTCAGTTGATTATGACGTTTTAAAGCAATATCTTGTTGAATTTGATTTTTGATTTTTATTTCTGTAAATCCCTTTTCTCCAGGTTCACTAATAACACCTTTATTACCTTTAATATCCATATATATATATGGATTCGTGTATTTATCACTAAAAGGCTTAGATGACTCTACACGTTCATAGGAAACTTGAGTTCGGCCAACTGGCCCCATAAGTTCCCCTAAATATCTAATACCAATTGGAAGACCTGTATCAATTTCAATATCCCATTGAAACTTTTCTGGTCCCGGAATATGAAAAATCTGTTGACCAATAGAACCAGAAACTATTTCAGGGGGGATGTCGTAATACAGACTATCTCGTAGAAATTTGAGAAATTCAAACAAGCTTGATTTACCAGCACCATTAGCACCAACAATAATTTCTAGTGGTTGTAATGGTGCTTCAAAATTTCTAAAAGGTCGATAACCTTGAATATTGACCGATGTTAATCTCATATTGTTTTTTATGAGCAACTCTTTCTTTTATATTATCTAATCGGATTATGAACAGTTACTAACTTTGTTCCATCCGGAAAAGTTGCTTCTACCTGCACTTCATGAATCATTTCTGGTACACCTTCCATTACTTCATCACGAGTTAATAATGTGGTGCCATAACTCATTAATTCTGCAACAGTTTGTCCGTCTCTTGCACCTTCCAAAATTGCAGCCGAAATATAAGCAACTGCTTCGGGATAATTTAATTTCAATCCTCTATTTTTTCTTCGTTCAGCTACTAAAGCCGCTGTAAAAATTAATAGTTTGTCTTTTTCTTGGGGTGTAAGTTGCATTTTTCTTCTATAGTTCCTTTAAATCTGCCAAACTCTCGGTATACAATGACCTCGATTCAATAAGGATACTCGTAGCATCTGCCACACAGCTGTAAACCAGTTTCGCACTTCAGAGGTGGAGTGACCGCGATATCTACACAAAAATCCATGTTGTAGACGACTCACACCTGCTACGGACTGGGAGGTAATGAAGGAACGTGCTGTTTCTATAATTTCTGGAGATACAGGAGTACCAACCCAAAGGAAGCTACCAACAATTGGGTTTCCTGCTAACCCGTGAGGACTGTGAAATACTTCTGTGTTACCGGGTAAATATTGCCTATCAATCCACAGGGGTACCCCATTTTGCCAGATTTCGGTGTGCGATCGCATCTCTCCCTCAACAAACTTTTCTCCCCTGGCACTTCTTCCACAACGGGTAATTTCCCAACCGACGAAATTGGCTGCTGTAGCTAATTCTACCCGTAAATCCTGGCGATACACCGCACCGTTAAACAATATGGTTTCTTGGGGTAAATATTCTAAACAAGCACCTGTATCAACTTGGATATTGACGGTTTGTCTTGCGAGTAAGCCATTACTGCGGTATATTTTAGCTGCTGCGGCTGTGGTAATGAAGGCTTGAGCATGGTTTTGGAGATGAATATCACAGGAGAGGCGATCGCCCCCAACAACACCCCCAGCCGTATGTAAAATGATACTATGGCACACCTCTTCACCTTCTGGGTAAAAAGGGCGTTGAATCTTCAAAGGTGCTTGATTATGGTTGTAGGTTAGCTCAGTTGCACCTCGACGATGAGCATAAACTAAATTTAGTTTGCCATGCCAACCAGAGGAAATGTTTGTAGATGTTTTTTGGATAATTTGATTCATCTTAAAACTGCATATTCGTCAAATTCAATTTGTTTTTAAACAATCATCTTTTATTTATAAAAACATATTTATGTCTCTATCACCAGAAAATATTGTTGAATTTCAAAATGTGAGTTTTAAAATTAATCATAGACAGCTATTATCCAATCTCAATCTTACCATTACTCAAGGAGAATTTATCGTTCTATTAGGGCGTAGTGGTAGTGGTAAAACCACCACATTAAAATTAATCAATCGCTTACTTGAGCCTACCCAAGGACAGGTATTAGTCAATGATTATCCGACTACACAATGGGATAAAATTAAACTGCGCCGACGTATCGGTTATGTTATTCAAGAAATAGGCTTGTTTCCTCACTTTACTGTAGCTGAAAATGTTAGTCTTGTTCCTGCTTTAGAAAAGCGTCCGATTCAAAAAATTCAGACAAGAGTATATGAAATGCTCAATTTAGTGGGACTAGAACCAAAAGATTTTGCTCAACGTTATCCTCATCAACTATCAGGAGGTCAGCGTCAACGGGTAGGTGTAGCTAGGGCTTTAGCAGCAGACCCACCTATATTATTAATGGATGAACCTTTTGGTGCCCTTGACCCCATTACTCGCTTAGAATTACAACAACAATTACAACATTTGCAAAGACAATTAGGCAAAACGGTCATATTTGTGACCCATGATATTCAGGAAGCTTTCTTTTTAGCTAATCGGATTGGTTTAATGTATGAAGGCAGTTTAGTTACCTTGGGGACGAAGACAGAATTTATTCGTTCTCAACATCCAGAGTCACAGGCATTTCTCGCTTGTTTGCAAGCTAGTAATAATTGGGAAGAACTGAATTAAAGGAGCAAATCATTATGTTTTTAAGTCAGTATGCTCCAGAAATTTTGCT
Source organism: Richelia sinica FACHB-800 (assembly GCF_014698825.1). Lineage (GTDB taxonomy): Bacteria > Cyanobacteriota > Cyanobacteriia > Cyanobacteriales > Nostocaceae > FACHB-800. Next base: position 87,099 of record NZ_JACJTT010000021.1, on the reverse strand, counting down.
GCGGTCAGGAGAACATATAATTTTAGTAGCAATAGCTATGGCTGTGTCTATCGCTATTGGCATTCCTTTAGGTATTTTCATTACTCGTCAACCAAAAATTGCTCCTCCTATTCTTGGTTTAGCAAATGCTATTCAAACCATCCCTAGTTTAGCTATTTTTGGGTTTCTCCTCTCTGTACCATTTCTAGGTGGAATTGGCAAAATACCTGCTATATTTGCTCTCACTCTTTATGCTTTATTGCCGATAATTCGTAATACTTATATTGGCATTAATAGTATTAATCCTGCTATTAAAGAAGCAGGCATTGGCATGGGTATGACAGATAGACAATTACTTTTGCAAGTAGAAATACCCCTAGCTTTAGGTGTGATTCTAGCAGGAGTGAGAGTCGCAACAGTCATATCTGTAGGTATTGCCACAATTGCTGCTGCTATTGGTGGTGGTGGTTTAGGAGTATTTATTTTTCGTGGTATTTCCACAGTTAATAATCAATTGATTTTAGCGGGGGCAATACCCGCAGCTTGCATTGCTTTGGGTGCGGATTTGGGCTTGGGATGGTTAGAAAAACAACTAACTAAACAAGTTACAAAAAAAGCTAAATTCAGCCGCAGATTAGGTGTTGTCTTAGGAATAATTATCTTGATAATCGGTGGATTGATTACCTTTAATTATCAACAGGCATCACCAACTATTATTATTGGGTCAAAAAATTTTACTGAACAATTTATCTTAGGAGAAATATTAGCGCAGCACATAGAAGCACAGACAAACATCAAAGTTGACCGTCGATTCAATTTAGGTGGTACTTTTATCTGCCATGAAGCAGTGAAGGCAGGAAAAATAGCAGGTTATGTAGAATATACAGGTACAGCATTGACGGCAATTTTAAAAGAAAAACCCATTACCGATGCCCAACTCGTTTATGACAAAGTTAAACAAGTATATCAAGACAAATATAAATTATTAGTCATGCCACCTTTAGGTTTTGAAAGCACTTTCGCTATGATTATTCGCAGTGAAGATGCAAAGAAATGGCAAATTAAAACTTTATCAGAAATCGCTCAATATGCTCCTCAAATGCAAGCAGGTTTTGGGTATGAGTTTTTAGAAAGGGCAGATGGTTATTCAGGCTTATCAAAAACTTATAATCTCAAATTTGGCAAGATTAAACAAATGGAATTAGGTTTAATGTATCAGGCATTGAAAGAAAAACAAGTAGATTTAATCGCTGCCAATTCTACTGATGGCTTAATTCCAGTGTTAAATTTAGTTATTTTAGCAGATGATAAAAAATACTTTCCACCATATCAAGCTGTACCTGTTTTTAACCAAGAAATTTTGCAAAAATATCCAGAATTAACAAAAACTATCAATCAATTAATTGGGAAAATCTCTACAAAAGAAATACAGCAAACGAATTATCAAGTAGATAATCAATCGCGTCCTGTGGAAGAAGTTGTTAGGAATTGGCTACAATCTAAAAAATTATAATTTAGGAGTAGCTCTTTCTAGGTGTGTTATTTCGCTGCTTTTTCTGGTTTAAAATTTTAGCAATTGAGATATGGGGTTGGTTCTTGCGGAAAGTTTTCGTATAGTGAATAGTTATGCAGTTTCAATTTGTTCTTTTCAAGTAGAAAAGTAGCAACTTGGAAACCTCCTGCCCAAACTGAGTGTTAGTAACAAAGTCTGGATGTTCTAGAACGGCTGAGTGACACAAAGATTCAACTGTACGCCCCAAAATAAAAACTGTCATTTCTAGATTACGGGGATTAATATGATCTTTCCATCGTTCAAGATAAGCCCGCAATAATACAGTAATTCGTTCTTCCGCACGCTGCATCTGCTGTAATCGTTCTGAACGCGGAATTTCCTCATTTAATACTTGGTGTAATCGGGGATTGATGGCATGAGCAGCAATCACCGCTTTGATAAGTTCTGGAATTGTCGTCTCTAGGGGTTGATCAAATAAATGACTTAGTTTTGATTCCACCAGTTCAGCAATTTCATTAGAGTGTTGTTCCATCAGGGCTGCCAAAAGCGATTCTTTATTCGGGAAGTATTGATATAACGAGCCAATACTTATCCCTGCTCGTTCTGCAATACGGTTAGTGCTAGCTCTGTCATAGCCTTCTTCAGTCAAAATGTGAGTGGTTGCTTCCAGAATGGCTTCAACGGTGATCCGAGAACGGTCTTGTTTTGGTAGTTTGCGGGGTGTTGTTGAACGTTTACGCGGCATGGAAACTACCTCAATCAAATGCGAGTTGGCAAATATAATGGCTAGGTCATATTATACGAGTAATTACTCGTATTTGAGTAATTGACTACGAATGCACCTAAAACCCTGCATTAGGAGAATGTATGACGACAATATCGGAAGAGCTAAAGCACACCTTTTTTATGTTGGTGAAGACGACAGCAACCTGGCTTCAAATTTCACCCAAGGAAAGATTTGAGTTCTTAGAGAAGATGATCTTACCAATTCTAAAAACACATCCATCTGTTCAGATGCGATTCTTTGATTCTGAAGCCTTTTCAGGTCGTTTTACTGATGTGCTGATGTGGGAGACAGTCGAAATCCAGGAATATCAGTTTCTGGTTGAGAAACTTCGAGAGACACTTTTCTGGGGAACATATTTTGAAATTGTTGAGATTGTTCCAGCTATTGAGAATGCCTATGCTAGCTACTATAAAGTAGACCCCATATCAGTCTCACAGTCAAGTTGACAGCGCGGCATCAAAATAGGTTAATTGGTACATCAAGAATCCCAAAAATATCTATTTGCAGAATACCTATGTAGGGACAAATATAGCCTAGCTGACACTAGAGCCAAGATAGTCTGAAAGTATTGCTATAAATCGCTTTCAGGCTATAATATTTTCAGATAAATTAGCATTAATATTTTTAGACATATTCACTTTATCTCAGCTAATCACCACCAATTTGTTCCCGGTTCACCTTTAAATGGCCCAACCACATCAGCAGTAATCCATCCACCATAAAAACCACCTGCTTGAGGAGTGACTAACTCATCATTTACATAACAAGCATCCATTAAAGCTGGATAAAAACTATAGTGGTCTTGAATAGCTCTAAAATTAGGAGTAGGTTGAATATACCGCCAAGCGACATTATGTACATATTTATCTCCCACAGAAATATCATAATATTCAGATATACCTTTCCATTCGCACATGCTTTTTCTAGATGTGGCAATTAAGTATTCTGTTTTAATATCTTCGGCTGGAATGTAGTAGCTAGGGGGATGACTAGTTTCTAAAACTCTTTTAGCGCTGGTGGTTTCTGCTAAAACTATACCGTTAAAAATGACTTTTATATGTTTATTAGTAGGTTGTAAAATCGCTGGACGTGGATAGTCCCAAACTGATTCTTGTCCTGGTTGTGGGGGTATGGGTTTTGGTTTCATGCTGAATTAATATGATGAGATTTAAAAACACAATTTTGACTTGTTTTATAATCTTAACATTTCCCTTGACTAAACAAGAAGAGTCTGGCAAATGGAAGTTTATGGAAAGGTAAGAAATTTTGGTTTTGTTCTATTGCTAAACTTGATGCTGATGATAAGATTTAGTTTTCTCAAGTTAGCTATTAATGTTTACCAAATGCCAAACCCTATAAATATTAGTTGGAAATGTGATTGCTATAGAACCGCATGACTGTTGATCACTTTGTCGAAAATGAACCTCTAGCCTCCATCCTATCTTTGATATTGATGAGTATTTGAGGTCAATCAAAAGTCAGATATTGAGTTCAAGATTTCCCCAATACAATCTTTGTATCATCAGAGGAAGCTGTACTCACCATTCCTGAATATTCTCCATTGTAGTTGGTAAATTCTGCCGGTGCTCTGCGAATATTAGATAGACGAATTTGCCAATCGGAAACCTGGTCATAGGTCAGGTGATGAGTGTTGGAAGTTGTTGTCCATACTCCCCATAAACATGTATCTTCAAATTGTAATAATCCGGCTTTGCGTAAATTCTGGGCTTGGGGGGTTCCGGGTAAGGGAATAATGCTGTAGCAGGAAGTTTGAAATTCTAGTTGAGGGTTGATTTCTACTAATTCATCTACAAGTTCTGAAATCGCTTCCTCAAGACGTAACAAGTCATCATGATCATCATCAGGTAGCCCAATAATGATGCCATAAGTAACGACAGGTACACCGGTTCTCACGACAGATTTCATCAATGTACAATGCTCTTGCCAAGGCAGGAGTTTCTTATAGGCTTCTCGTCCAAAAACGGGGCGTTCAGCAGGGATATAAGCTAAAGGACAACCAACCCTTCCATCCCAGCCAAATAGGGCTTCAATCAGTTCCTCATCGGGTCTGAGGTCGGTGCTATCGTAGTTACGCCCACTTCCTAAGGTGGTTTTCCTCAGTTCTAAACCATTGGGCCACATCAGAGAAACTCCTATCTCCCGCGCACCATTGGTAATTTTGATTATTTCTTCTCGTCCTTCAGGAAAGAGTCCACGGGCCAGAAATTGATCGGAACCGATATTGATGGAAACGGCCCCTGCTTCTTTCTGAATAGCCAACCATTTGAGGGCTGTTGCTGGGGACATTCTACGATAGCCAGTACCGTAAGTAGGTGTCATGCAAAAATCACAGGTGCGATCGCAACCAATATCTGCTACTAATGAACCAACAGGTGCTTTTCCTTGAACATTGGGAAGCATTCCTAAACAGTCCCTTGCTACGTCCACCGAAGGTAACGCCCACTCTTCTGGGCTTTTGGCTTTAGTCTTGCGGGGATATTGTTTACCGTCGGCAAAAATTACCCCTGTGAGTTCTTCCCGTGGGGTTTTTCCCAGCACATAATCAAAAAGTGCCCAATTTGCTGCACCAGATTTATCTTGAACAACTGCTGTTGCACCTGCTTTCAAGTAGTGATGGGGTTCAGCTAAAGCATCTGAACCACCCACGACAATGGGGCGGTTTCCTTTAGCCAGATGGGCTATCACCATACAAGTGACTTGACGATCTTGGGAGAAATTAACCGTCACTCCCCAAGCATCGAATGCTTCGGGATCAAGGGCGGAAATGTTGCCACCAACATAGGTTTTCCGCAGAGTCATTCCTTTCCAGAATACCTCTCCAAATTCTTCACTGTAATTATCGTCTCTGAGATTAACTAATTGGGCATCAAATCCTCCAGCTTGCAAGTCAGGAATCAATACTTGCTTACTGATTAAAGAACGATGTCTATATAAAGAAGTCCAATTTTTTCCTTCTGCATCATATAGTCCGGTGGCTGGAACTTCAATCAGTCCAATTGTTGGTCTTTTGGTAGCTATTAATGTCATCCCGATCTCCTGTTAATGTCTATATCTTGATGGCATGATGTGATAAGTTAGCAAAATCTTTACTGTTGAAGACTGAAGCTATTATAATTTCAACTTTTTAAGTGGTATTGAAAAGTTTTCAATTGTTGATATTTTTCTTCAATTTATATTTTGCTGGTTCTTCTGTCTGGAACACATACAAACAATTAATCCCCTCGTGTTCCAAGGGTTCCACGATAGCTAAAATTTAAGTTTTTTAACATCAAAATAGAGATGGCAATTATTCACAAATGTCATTCATGCAATCCCACAGGTATTTTGTGATTTTTTCAACGCACTATAAAACAAAGAAAACAGCCAGGAATAGATTTGAGTATTTTTTAAAAAGCATCACAAATCCTGGCGCTTTGTTGGGCAAATTTACAACCAATTTTATGAATTAATTCAATTTGCTAATTTATTGAACTTGAGAAAGAATTAAGCCAAACCAACCCTGATCATCTGTCCAAGTTTTCAATGTTTTCATATTTTTTCCCTCTAGTTGCTTTTGCATGGTTACTAAATTAAACTTGCGAGAAATTTCTGTGAGGATGCGTTCTCCCACTTCAAAGAAAACTTCTAAATCCAAAGATTTTAAATTGACCCAATGGCTTTTTTGACAATGTAAATACATCTCTATTTGATGTTCAGCTTCATTATAAATCGCTTGATGTCTAAATAAATTGATGTCAAAATCACCATGAAAACGCCAATTTAAGTGAGACAACATGTTTAAGTTAAAAGCATCAGTTATTTGTTGACTATCGTTGTATGCTGCTTCCAAAATATCTTTGGGTTTTTGTAAATCTACACCAAGTAACAAGTAATCACCTGGTTGTAAAGTACGGGCAACTTGATTGAAAAAGCTGTCACATTCGGCTGGTGTAAAATTCCCCAAGGAACTACCAAGGAAAAACAACATCCGCGACTGTAAATAATTAGTTTCTAAATGCACTAATGCCTGTTCATAGGTTCCTAGTAGTCCATGAATAGAAAAGTCAGGATATTTCTTTTGTAGATGTACAACACTATCTTTAAGAATTCCACCGCTGACATCAATCGGCAGATATGTACAGCAATCAGCTATTTTTTGATAAGCATCTAATAAAAGTTGGGTTTTTGTAGAACTACCACTACCTAGTTCAATTAACTCACAACATCCAGTAATAGCGGCGATTTCATCAGCATATTGTTTTAAAATACTTGCTTCTGTGCGAGTGGGATAATATTCTGGTAGTTCACAAATTTTTTCAAATAACTGGGAACCATAATCATCATAAAAATATTTGGGAGGTAAAGTTTTAGGAGTGGCGCTTAAGCCTTGAATTACATCTTGTCCATCATTACGTAGTTCTTGATAATGATGATCTAAAACAGTTAATGATTGCAAAGACATGCTATGTATCCTCTCAAAAAATTATGGTTAATAAAAAATCTCAATTGCTATAAATCTTCAGCAATTCGGAAACCTACATGCTGATAAAAATAAGGACGAAACCAGTTACGATATGATGGTAATGCCATTGCACCATTAGTTGCCCAAGAACCACCAATCATCATTTGATGTTTGCCATCAAAAAAAGGTGCAGATTGGTCTTCGTAAAGTGGATGAGGTTGAAATCCTGGTAAGGGTTGAAAAGCGTCTCCTAGCCATTCCCAAACATTACCTTGCAAGTCATATAGACCAGATGCTGTATTGCTGGGTTTGAACATACCCACGGGAGAGGGGGAAATAAATTGTAAGTTGAGATTAGAGTGAGTTGAGAAGGGGTTATCTTCAGATGTAGCAAGGGCTTGATTCCATTCTGCTTCGGTCATCAAGCGAGTTTTGCCACCTTTCCAACGACAAAATGCGATCGCTTCATAATAGTTGACTTCCACAGGCCAGTCCAGGGGTAAGTCTATTTCATCAAAGGTAGCGCGATAGCGATAGCTATTATGGTTAAGTATCCAAAATTTTGGATGTTGAACATTATACATTTGTCGCCAATGCCAAGATTCAGCCCCCCAAAAATCAGCATTACTATAACCGTCATCTTGAACAAACTCTAAGAAGTCTGCATTAGTGATGAGATATGGACTAGCTAAAAATGGTTTCACCTCTACTTGCAAGCTGCCATATTCGCTATCCCAACCAAAGGTTAAATCATCTGTACGTTTCCCTAAGGTCACTAACCCCCCAGGAATTTCGCGCATTTCATGATTAGTAATTGCCCCATAACTCGGTGCATAATTCCAACCTTCAGGACGCTGCAACTTCTCCACTGGCAATTGCCGCAGCAGCATAGATGAAGTTTCAAAATGAATGCGACTGTGTTCAATTCCCATGAACAAAGCCCAAAAGGGATGCTGTGAATGAATAGGAAGATAAAGATGATGTTTTTGAATTACTTTAGTAATTTCTTCCCTGGCTTTGTCCCGATACTGGCAAACTTTTTCTATCTTCGGCCAGATCACACCAGCCATTGCGGCATCAAGTTCATCAGGTGTTTCAGGGTCTACTCCCACTTCAAATAATATTTCATATTCTGGATGGATGCGATTTTCTATTAACCCAACACGAATTAATTTATTGATATAAAAAACAGCAGAGTGACCAAGATAAAAAATCAGACGGTTTCTTAAAGGGTCAGGGTTGAGATAGAAGGTTTCTTCCCCAACCAAGGATTTCATCAAAGTTTCTTCGAGTTCCCAGGAATTGTCAAAGTAGTTGAGTAGGCTTTGGGGGCTGCAATCATCCAGTCTGGGGACTGGATGAGAGACTAGTCTATGAATTTTGGGAATTGTGGGCATAAACGAAATTAATTTGGTCAAACTCCACTCGATTCACAGAGCATTTGCGGCTCTATATCTTTAATTACCTTATTTTGACCATAATTTGTAGTTTTAACGACAATTTAACCCTTATTTTACATTTTAATTTTTTACATACCTTTACTTAGTACAAGAAAACTAACAATTTCTTGTCAGGTGAGGGGATGAGAACATAACGGGAATGGATAAACTTAGGTTTTATCTATGGAAATCATATTTTATAACTATGAAAATGAACCAGAAATTATCAAAGTTCAGTATTATTTCCTGGAGGGATAATCAGGATTAAGCAAATATACTTGATCCATGAAATCATGCTCTTGCGTTAATTACTTAATCTAGTTTTTCAAGGTTATAAGAATCAATAAAAATCAAACAAAATATAGACTAATAGAGAGTTACAGTCCAATAATTTAGATATTTAAAATGGCATCAAAATAAATTTGATATTTGGGAGGGGGAACAATTAACATATAAGGAATACAGAGATTTTTGGTTGTTCCAAAAATGTTAAATTAATTTTGCCCAGGTACTTATATCAAACTATAATTTTTCCCTTTCTTACCTGTAACTTTGCACCTTGGCGTGAAACCGAAAAAAAATCTATGCAATAATTCTCATATATAGAAACTTTTTCTATAACTTTGGTAAAATTTCTGGCATTAATTTACCTGGAATTTTAGATAAAGCTAAATTTTGTCCTTGGACACCTAAACTATTATGAAAAGTACGAATTACTTTAACTATATAATTAAAAGTAGTTTGATAAATTTCTGTTTTCTCCGCCATACCATTTAAAGCGAAAACATGATTGTCTAATGCTGATTCTAAATGTTGAGAAAGTGTATTTCTATCAACAGTGATAGCACTATCAGTTACTAACTGATAATGAGCTAGACCTAAATTATTATGGGTGACTAGTAAGTCAAAATTCAGAGATGAAGGACTGAGGATTTTGGCAATAGTAACCGCTTCTGTATAAGCATGAATACATAATTGTAAATACTTGTGCCTTTCTTCTGGATTATTAGGTAATAAATTAGCTAAATGCCAATAAGCTGTTCCCAAATTATTTTGCGTAGCGGCACAAGCATGAGGAGCATTCTCAGGTGTACGATATTTCAGGGCTTCTTGATAAACACCAATCGCTAATTGCAAGTTTTCTAATGGCTGTTCGTACTGTGCTAAATTCCAGTAAGCTGTGCCAATATTATTTTGAATCATGCCATATTTGAGTGGTTCATCCTCTGGCTGATAATATGTAAGTGCGTCATTGTAAGCAGCGATCGCTTGTTTGAGATTCTCTACTGGTTCAATATTCTGCCCTAAATGCCAGTATGCTGTCCCTAAATTGTTTTGACAAGCAGCATACTTTAATGGGTCTGTTGAGGCTGTACGATATTTAATCGCTTTCTGATAAGCTGCGATCGCTTTTTGCCAGTTTTCCACAGGTTGCCCAAAACGCGCTAAATCACCATAGGCCGTCCCTAAATTGTTCTGTACTCGTGCATAAGTGTCTGGCTGCACCGTTGATGAAATCAGTTTAAGCGCCAAGTGATAAAACTCAATTCCTTGTTGGATACAAACCTGTCCTTCTTCACTGGTGCCTGGTGTCCGATGCAGCATCCAGTAAAGCGTACCTAAATCATTCAAAATATCTGGTAATTTCGGTGAGTTGTCATCATAGGTAACTGCTTCTTGATAAGCCAAAATTGCCACCATTAAGTTTTCGATGGTGGACTGTCCTTGTTCAATGCGGAGGCGATATAAATTACCTAAATTTTGATAAGCTGCCCCTATTTCTGCTGGTGTGGCTTGTTTTTCATGCAATTGCTCAATAACCCACAGTAATTGCTGTGGTTGCCACTGTTCATCACCATTTTGATTAATATTATTACTAATAGTCGCTTTAACTAATTCTGCTAATTCATGGCTAATGTGGGAAAAAGATGTGGGTTGATTGTGGTTATTTTCATGAGGCACATTAACAGGTAATACCTCTGAGTTTGTGGCGTTATGTACTGGTTCTGGCTGAGAAGTATGTTCTTCAGTAGAGAGAGAAAAATCTTCTAATGAATTGCTATTTAATGATGGGGAACCAGATTCATTGAGAATGGATTCGTCTTGAAGATTACCTAAATCTAAACTGTGTCCATTAGCAAAATGTTCTGGATAACCACGATTATCTACAGTTGGTGTGGGTTCCCCAGCAAACACAAAAACTCCAGTGCGATAATGCCAAAATTTAGTGGCTGATTGCTGGATAGCATAAAACCAAGGACGTGGCAACCAAAACAGCAAACTTGTCTCTAAAAATTGACTAGATTCTTGATTAGAAAAATATTGTTCACTTAACCGTAAATAATGTAAAAACAACCTTTGGACAGCTACAGGCTGTTTAGTGAGTAATTCCACACCAACAATTTGAAATGCTGGTATGGGTAGGGAACGTCCAGGATTTTCTGATGATGCACCAACAATGGGTGGTGGATAATTCGCTAACCATTGATTAATCTGCACCATCGGATTAGGGTCGTTTACATTCAAGCGCAAAGTCACTAATCTAGGATAGGCAGGGGTACTAATTCCACCTCCATCTCCTGGCTGATATAACACCTGACCCACTGGATAAGCTAAGGTAGAATGTAATCGCGCAGCAATTTGATTTCTTAGGTGTAAATCATCACATACAGCTAACAATATTTGTCGCCGCAGGCCAAGACTTAAGGCAAGTTTTAGGCGTTGATACACTTGCCGATTCCAAGCAAAATTTTCTGTGTGTATAGTTTCATTCACGCTCATTGTGGCTAAATTAGCCCAAACACAGTATACATCCTGACCAAAATGTCTAATTTTGATGAATAATAATTCTGCTTTTCACCTAGTTATTTTTCTGCTCAGGATGAATTGTATTGTGGGTCAAAAATTTAAGTATTTACACTTTCTTTTGAGTAAGTTGATATTGATACAGCCAAATTTCAGCGGTATCAGGAAACTGGTTGAGAATTAATCTCGCTCTTGTTCATTTCCGTATAAGTATTTAATTATACTAATATTTATAATTGTAACAGAAAATAAAAAAATCAGGCTCCTCCTTCAATTGGAACCTGAGTCAGAGAAAAACTAAATTTTTGTTAAAAGTTTATTCTTAACTGACAGAGGAAACAGAGAAGGCGACTACTATCAAGCCAACAACCAACAATGCCGCAGCAATACCCAAGAAAATATAATTACGCTTCTGCGCGTCCGTAGGAGGTTCTGCTTGATAAACTGTTGGTTCTTTGGCAAAGTTATTGAGAAGACCGCCTTCTTCGTTTGTATAGGGCATGAAGTAATTCCTTGTAATCTTGTTGATTTAATGTTATCCCATTTTGGATGGTCAGCAGAAGCTAGAGGTCATGGTGTACAAATTCACAAGTCAAAAGTGTTACATTTTGATTGATCAAGAGGATTGAACAAGAAATAAAGTTTTTGTTTTTCCCCTGGGCAGGGGAAGCTGTTGACCCATTTTTTTGGTCAGGGGAATTAGTTTCTGTCAATCATAGGTAAGCTTGGGGATGTGCTTTTTGGAAAGATAGCTACTTCAGTATCGGGATCAAAAAAGTGGAGTTTGTCGGGGATCACAGATAGCCAAAGTTGTTCACCTAGACGAACTAATCTATCTGGTGGCACTCTTACTTGCACGGTTTGACCATGGTGATTTGATGATTCAGGTTCGCCAATCCTGGCGGAAATAAACGTATCATTGCCTAAGTTTTCCACTAAGTCTACTTGGACTGGTAGGTTTTTAGTGGCTGGTGCACTAATGAGAAAGTGTTCAGGACGAATGCCTAAGATCAGAGTTTGTCCATCGTATTTTTGTAAAGCGCTTCCCCAATAGTCGGGGAGGGTGAAGCGAAAGTGAGAGTTAGTAATTAATAGTGGGGCGTGAAATTCTACAGGGATAAAGTTCATCGGTGGAGAACCAATGAATTCAGCGACGAAGCGGTTAGCAGGGCGGTTGTATAATTCCAGGGGAGGCGCAACTTGCTGGATTTGACCTGCGGACATGATGGCAATGCGATCGCCCATTGTCATAGCTTCGGTTTGGTCATGGGTAACATAAATGGTTGTGGTTCCCAATTGACGCTGCAATTTGACAATTTGGCTGCGGGTTTCTGCCCGTAATTTGGCATCTAAGTTAGATAATGGCTCATCCATTAAGAATACTTCAGGGTTGCGAGCGATCGCCCTACCTAAAGCTACCCGTTGCCTTTGTCCACCAGAAAGTTGTTTGGGTAAGCGATTTAATAAAGTTTCTATTTGCAATAATTGGGCGACATTTCGCACCTGCTGATCTACAGCCCGTTCTCTGTCAGTCAGATAGCGTAAGCCTTTGGGTAGTTTCCTGGTGGATTCTACGAGGAAATTTTCCGCCCACATTTGCAGTTTGGGAGACAATACTTCCTTTTGACCCACGCGACGACGTAAGCCAAAAGCGATATTGTCATACACCGTCATATGGGGATAAAGGGCGTAATTTTGAAACACCATGGCGATATCCCGTGCTTTGGGAGGTAAATCATTCAACAAGCGATCGCCCACCCAAATATTACCGCCAGTCATGACCTCCAAACCCGCAATCAAACGCAGCATGGTACTTTTGCCACAACCAGAAGGCCCAACCAGCACCATAAACTCACCATCAGCGATGGTCAAATTAATTCGCCGCAAGACATTAACGCTATCTGCACCTTCTCGTTCTGGTTTGACACCTTCCCCCTTCCGAGGAGGGAAACTTTTATAAACGTTTTCTAATACAACTTGCGCCACGAGTAATGATTGTAATGATCAATAGTCTGTTATCAGTAGTCGGTTGTGAGTAAGAAACAAAACTGAACTCTCACCAAGGGCATTTTAGCGTTAATGGGAAAATTGAGTCATATCTTGTCCAGGGAAATACTGGCTGGATCATAGACAGAGAATTTTATCAATTTCATCCCATCCATAGTGATGATTTTTCCTGATCAATCAACTATTCCAAATTCATAAAAATAATTTTCAGTAAATCTTCCCGTTTAAACGGTTTAGTCAAATAGCCAGAAGCACCAACTATTTTCGCCTTCACTTTATCAACAATCCCCTTATTACTAGTCACAAAAATAATGGGTACAGATTTAAAGGTGGAATTATTACGGATAATCCGGCACAATTCGTAACCATCAATTCCCGCCATATTCAAATCTAATAAAATCAAATCTGGTTTATGGCGAATAATTGACATCACAGCTTTGACGGGATCATTAATCGTCACTACCGCCACATTTTCATCTTCTAAACAACGACTAATTTCTTTTAAAATAGTCGGACTATCATCTACCGCGACAATTTTGTAAGCTTTTTTCGTAGGGATAGTAGTTGTAGTTACTGTTTCTGGTTTTGATTCTGTGCTATCTTCTATTGCTATCTGCTCAAGCGGTGGTTCTGGAATCGGTGGTTGAATAACTAAATTTTCAACTTGTTCAATCCTGTCTGCTACTGGTGCAGTCTCCTCACTCACTTGAGCCGCATTTACTAATTCTCGATTAACAACAATTTGACTGTAGATCGGTAACTTAGGTTTATCAATAAAAGTTTTCGGTAATAGATCAAATGGAGGATCTGGTTCATGGAGCATTACCGCCCCTTTCACAATAAAAGGGTGTAAATCTGTCGCCAGTTTGACTTCATCTTGATTCATAATTACAGCCAAATGGCGCAGACTAAAACCTTTCATCCAGTCTGACAAATTTTGCTCTCTACCTGGAAAATTTTTGTCAGCACAGATGCTTTTAATGAATAAATACGGCCGCTGATCAGGAGAAGAAATGTGTGGAGACAAAGATTGCCAAGCTTTTAGCCTAGCTTGACAATGTGTTAAAGTTTCCTCTCCATCTAATTGGCAAATTACAGGTAAACTATTAGCTGCGACTACTAACTCGTAATTTCCTTCTGACACCAGTAGAAATGATTCAATTACTTCCCTGACTAAATCTTGAATCAATTTTGCTGCTTGTGTGCCTTGGAGATATTCTTCATTCATTAACCAGGAAATTGCCTGGTATTCTGGTGGTTGTTCTCCTCTGTTAGATGGTTCTAAAGATAAATTATTAGTTAAATCTGGTTCAAATTTTAAACGCAATTGGACGCGCAGTTCTAAAGAAAGAGCCGGAATTGTTTGACTCAGTCTCCGCACATGTCGATCTAGTCTTTCAAAAGGTTCTAGAGAATGAGTTGCATAAATAATTTTGCCCTGCTCTAAATAAATTGACCAGGATACAGAGTTGCTAATTGCCCGTAAACAGGTGCTTTCTCCAGCATTAATTAACTGTCTTAATAAACCCAGAGGTGATAATTTAGTAAATGTACCTATATTATTCATAATTTTTACAGTTTTTCCGCAAAACTCAACCTAGAATTTTAAAATGACCCCTTTTTTGAGGAAATATTTTTTCATTTTGATCATGTCCAGGGTATTAGCTGGAAGCCTACCTAGCAACTTTTGTTAATAATAGTACACAGATGTAATTATTTCTAGTATTTACTGATATTTTTCAATTAAGTATATTTTTTCTGTGATTCACTAGACGAAGTAATCAATTGTTCTCATTTATTTTCATCATTACCGATGGAATAAAACAATAATTTTCTACATAAAAACTTTAAAAAAATATGAGGTGAAATGTATATATTGATTATTATATTCGCTCCCTAAATTCTATAAATTAAGGTGAATAAACAATGAACATTCTGCTGTCAGGTTAGAAATATTAGTGTTGCGTCAGCCTTTGCTGTGTCATGTTATCCACTGCTACATTCCCAGCTATGACTGCCAGGGAAGCTTAATTCCTGACAACTGACAATCTCACCACAAATATTGTACATCCCATGACAAATTAACTTTAACTCAAATATTTGCTGATTTATGTTTCCTGAAATTAGCGAATTTGGTCAGAATAATCTATAAAATTCCCATAAATACATCTACCATTAAATACCACACTTATAGTTGTGATATTGTCGGAAACTAACAATATACTTTGAGGAAAGGAAATTACAGCTTTGGACTATAACATAACACAAAACGTTATGCTGGATACACTAAAACTGGACGAAGTAGTAGAGTTTGCAGAAAACCCTGAACCCCGTTGTCCCTGTGTATTGTTGCTAGATACCTCTGGTTCTATGCAGGGGGAGCGGATCGAAGCTTTAAACCAAGGTTTACTGAGTTTAAAAGATGAACTGGTGAAAAATTCCTTAGCTTCGCGAAGGGTAGAAGTAGCTATTATTACCTTTGATAGTCAAGTTAGTGTAGTCCAAGATTTTGTAACTGCTGACCAATTTAATCCCCCCATTCTCACCGCTCAAGGTTTGACGAATATGGGTGCGGGGATTCATAAAGCCTTAGATATTATTCAAGAGCGTAAATCCCAGTATCGAGCCAATGGCGTGGCCTATTATCGCCCCTGGGTATTTATGATTACTGATGGAGAACCACAAGGCGAGCATGATTACGTAATTGACCAAGCCTCCCAGCGTTTACAAGGGGATGAGGCAAACAAACGAGTAGCATTTTTTACTGTTGGTGTGGAAAATGCGAATATGGAGCGTTTAACGGAAATTGCTGTACGTACTCCTCTCAAGCTCAAAGGGCTAAACTTTGTGGAGATGTTCGTCTGGCTTTCAGCTAGTATGTCAGTTGTTTCTCATTCCAAGGTAGATGAACAAGTCGCCCTACCACCAGTAGGCTGGGGGACTGTTTAATCATCATTAAACCTGGAGAGTTACAGCTAGGTTGTTGGCAAGAATCTATGAACACATCCAAACAGAACCCCGAATGGCGGATAGTAGCCGCCTCTGTATGTGGTACCAGCCACGTCAAAAATCAGCAGCTATGCCAGGATGCCCATCATTGGCAAATTTTGCCCAATAATGTTTTGGTGATAGCGGCCGCAGACGGTGCAGGTTCTGCCAGCTTGGGAAAAGTGGGCGCAATGATTGCTGTGGAAACGGCGATAGAGTATCTGTCTGGCCAAGAATTTAACCGTCAGAGGTTAGGGGATGATGGTCTGTTAGGTGAGTTACTGCGGGATGCACTGTCAGCAGCGAAAAAAGCAGTTGAGGACGAAGCTGAAGCTTGCCACCACCAACCCCATCATTTAGCCACTACCTTAATTATTGCGATCGCTACACCAAAAGTCACGGCTGTAGCCCAAATAGGTGATGGTTTAGCAGTAGCGAAAAATATCACTGGTCAACTCATTGCCCTCACTCTCCCCAATAGTGGTGAGTACATCAATGAAACAACTTTTTTAACTTCCCCAGAAGCATTAGAAACAGCACAAATCAAAGTCTGGCGAGACCATATAGTTAATGTCAGTGTCCTCACTGATGGCTTACAAATGCTAGCTGTGAATATGATTATGGGTGAACCTCACAAGCCTTTCTTTTTTCCTTTGTTTGATTTTGTTGCCCAAGCAGAAGATAAAGCCATTGCTAAAGAGCAGTTAGTAAAATTCTTATGTTCTGAGCGCATCACTCAACGGACAGATGACGATCTAACATTAGTTTTAGCTGCATTTACCAATCCCTGAAGCTTCTGTAATCAGGGGTAGTCATATCTATAGCAGGTAACAGAGAAAGAAGACAGAAGTTACAGAAGTTACAGAATAATTCATACCATTACTGTTTAATTCTTGAATTTTTAAACTCCTGTTCGCGCAGCGTGGCGTAGGCATACTCCTGAACTTCTGTTCGCGCAGCGTGGCGCAGCCATACTCCTGAACTCCTGAACTTCTGAACTCCTGTTTAGTGTTAGTTAATGTCTTAACCGCTCTGTCCATTGCTATATCTACACCATTTTTCACCTTGGTATAGGTTTGAATTTTCGCTTTTAGACTGATAATTGAAGAACCCCACCTCTAAAGTGAACTTCTCCTCATTTTTTCTTTCTTCATCACCATCTGATTTACCAATAGTCTCCTTCCATCACCCATCCTAACCGTATTCCACCATGCAGGTACTACGTTGTCTTGCCCAGCCAGAACTTCTCAACCTTTCTGCTAGTTTGGGGCGTGGCGGTGAAGCTTGTATTTATGCTTTGGCCACTGATGAGAATTTAGTAGCCAAAATTTATCACCAGCCCACCAACACCCACATTCAAAAGCTCCTCGCGATGCTTGCCAATCCACCGGAAAACCCTACTGCAAATTTAGGGCATATTTCCATCGCTTGGCCGCAGGAATTGTTAAAGGCTGCGGATGGCAGTGATAGTGTGATTGGCTTTTTAATGCCACGTATCCGGGGAATGCGACCGATTATGGATTTCTATCATCCAGCCACTCGTCGCCAACATTGTCCCTTATTTAGTTACAAATATTTACTGCGGACGGCACGGAATTTGGCTACCGCTTTTGCGGCTTTACATGCCAGCCAATATTATATTGGTGATGTGAATGAGTCGAATATCTTAGTCAGTGATACAGCTTTGATCACCTTGGTAGATACAGACTCATTTCAGGTGTTTGATCCCGAAAATGATGTTGTCTATCGTTGTCCTGTAGGTAAACCGGAGTTTACCCCACCTGAGCTTCAAAATCGGGTATTTGCTGAGTACGATCGCCAAAGTCATCACGATTTATTTGGGTTAGCGGTACTCATTTTTCAACTACTAATGGAAGGTACTCATCCCTTTGCCGGGATTTTTCAAGGAAAAACTGAACCACCACCCTATGAAGCGAGAATTAGTGCAGGTCATTTTACCTACAGTCGAAAGCACCCAGTCCCTTATTTACCTGCTCCTAGCGCCCCTCCTTGGGAAATTCTCCATCCTAGTTTGCAGGATTTGTTTATTCAGTGCTTTGAAGACGGACATGACAACCCCAAATTCAGACCCAGTGCCCAAACTTGGTTTGCAGCCTTAGTCGAAGCAGAAGAAAATTTAGTTACCTGTGGAGTGAATTCCCAACACCGCTATGGGAATCATTTAGATACATGCCCTTGGTGTGAGCGGACAGTCCGCTTAGGAGGACGAGATCCTTTTCCTTCACGACAAGCGATCGCTTCAGGAGAACATCTCAAACCCCGCAGAAAACCTAAAAGACAGCACTATCCCCAACATACTTGGTTTCCCCAAACAGGAATTGCCAGCCCCATTTATCACTGGCAACCCATTTTTTCGACCAACAATTTTCCCGTTAAACCTACTCGTAAACTGAAATCTTACGGTGTAATTGCCGGGTTATTAGGTTTTGGTTTCTTGGGCTATTTGGACGTGATGATTAAATTCACACGCCCCTTTGTATCTCAAAATCCTTATACCCAGCAAAGTATATTAACAAATAATGCTGCCATCAATCCTGCTCCAACTGTGAATGTAAATTTTGGAGAACTATATCAACAAGGTGATACTGCTTATAGAAAAAGAGACTATGAAGGCGCGGTGAAAAATTTTAGTTACGCCATTCAAAAAAATCCGACCCATGCCAAAACCTATATTAATAGAGGAAATGCTCGATATAATTTAAATGATTACGAAGGCGCATTAGTTGATTATACCGAAGCCATCAAAATCAATCCCCAAGAAGTTAAAGCCTACGTTAATCGAGGTAATGCCTACTACCGGCTAGCGGATTACAGTAGTGATCCTGATAAAGAGTACAGAAAAGCCCTCGCAGATTTTAACCAAGCCATTAAACTTAATAATAAAGATGCTGAAGCTTATATTCGCCGTGGTATAGTCCGATTCCAAATGGCTAAATACAGTAACAACTCTACCCAAGAATATGAAAAAGCAATTGCTGATTTTAGCCAATCTATTACCCTAAATGTATCAAAATCCGAAGCATATTATCAGCGCGGATTGGTTCGTTATCACGTCGCCCAATATAGCAGTAATTATGTATCTGAATATAAAAAAGCCATAGCTGATTTTGATCAAGCCATCACAATTAGTCCACACCAAGCCAAAGTTTACCTGAAACGTGGCATGGTACATTATGAACTCTCTCAATATGGAGAAAATCAATCTCCACAATACAAAATCCGTGCAATTGAAGACCTACAAACAGCCGCTAAGTTATCTCTTGAACAAGAGGATATGGATAATTACCAACAAGCTTTGAGTAATATTTGTGTTGTTGTTGTAAATAAGTGTGACAGTTTATTTGAAGAACAAACAATACTAGGGAAAAAGCAATAATGAGGAGTTCAGGAGTATAGCTGTGCCACGCTGTGCTATCAGCAATTTATCACCCTGCTCCAACAGCTATAGTTTTTAATATTTTTGATTTTTAACGTGAGTTCAATGACATCGCCCCAACCCTTCTCAGAAGCAGAGAGGGTGTGCTTTTTGCACGGGTGGGGTAATTATCTGTTGCCAACATTTTTCTGGCATTAAATATCTTGAAATGTCACCAAAAAATTCAGGTTTTTCAACCTCTTCCCTGGTAGGAGAGAGGTTGGGAAAATAGTTTTTAAATTTATCAAAATCACCTATTTTTAATTCACTCCGTTACTGGTGTATTTTGCTATTACTTATATTACTTAGGAATATATTTCCTGAGAAAGATGGTAAAAATGTAAAATAGGCTAGTTTTTTTGTGTATATTTAATCCCTTGATTTTTGAATAAATACAGTTTATCAATGTTTTACATATTAAATATCTTTATTTACTTTTTCTTTATTCTGGGGCTTTGATTTACAGGTAAATTATCTTTAGATTAGTTGCGGACAAAATAAACAAGATTCATTTTTAACGATTAACTGTGCATCCTCCTCTCAATAAATACATAGAAAAATATACCTGTAAACTTTTGAGGTCATTGCATGAAAGCAGTAATTTTGGCTGGAGGACTTGGTACACGCCTCAGTGAAGAAACCAGTATTAAACCTAAGCCAATGGTAGAAGTTGGTGGCAAACCGATTCTTTGGCACATTATGAAAATTTATTCCGCCCATGGAATTAATGATTTTGTCATTTGCTGTGGTTACAAAGGGTATGTAATTAAGGAATATTTTGCTAATTATTTCTTACACATGTCAGATGTAACTTTTGACATGAGATTTAACCAGATGAATGTACATTCTGGTTACGCAGAACCTTGGCGAGTCACTTTAGTAAATACGGGTGATAGCACTATGACCGGCGGGCGTTTAAAGCGAGTAAAAGAACATGTTGGCAACGAGACATTTTGCTTTACTTATGGTGATGGTGTGAGCGATGTCAATATTACTGAATTAATTAAATTCCATAAATCACAAAATACTTTAGCTACACTCACTGCTGTTCAGCCAGCAGGTCGCTTTGGAGCTATTTCTTTAGGTCAAGAACAAACAAGAATCACCAGTTTCCGAGAAAAGCATGATGGTGAAGGTGCTTGGGTAAATGGTGGTTATTTTGTCCTAGAACCCCAAGTCATTGATTTTATTGAGGATGATAAAACTGTATGGGAAACAGAACCATTAGAAAAGTTAGCTGATTTAGGGCAGCTATGTGCGTATAAACATGATGGTTTCTGGCAACCAATGGACACTTTAAGAGATAAGAAATACCTGGATGAGCTATGGCAAAGTAGCAAGGCTCCTTGGCAGGTATGGTAACAAATTCAATTTTCAATATTGGTAATCAAAACAATGTATGATTTTGTAATCATTGGTGGAGGAATAGTTGGACTTTCTACCGGTATGGCATTATGCGATCGCTACCCTGATGCCAAAATATTGGTGATCGAGAAAGAAAGTCAATTAGCATTTCATCAAACAGGTAATAATAGCGGTGTAATTCACTCTGGTATTTACTACAAACCAGGTAGTTTTAAAGCACAATTCTGCCGTGATGGTAGTCGCTCAATGGTGGAATTTTGCCAAAAACATCAGATTGACCATGAAGTTTGTGGTAAAGTGATTGTAGCAACAAATGAGCAAGAACTGCCACGCTTAGAAAATCTCTACAAACGCGGTTTAGAAAACGACATCGCTGTTAAAAGAATTAGCCCGGAAGAAGTGAGAGAAATTGAACCCCATGTTAGTTGTGTGGGTGGAATTCGGGTATTTTCTACCGGAATTGTTAATTACAAGCAAGTTTGTCAAAAATATGCAGAGTTAATTCAGCAACGTGGGGGAGAGTTACGGCTCAATACTAAAGTGCTGAAAATCATCAGCCAAGGTAAGAATCAAGTATTAGAGACTAACCAAGGCAATTTTACAACTCGCTTTGTCATTAATTGTGCAGGATTACATAGCGATCGCATCGCCAAATTAGCCAAACTTAACCCTCAAGCCAAAATCGTCCCCTTCCGAGGCGAATACTACGAACTCAAACCAGAAAAACGCTATCTCGTCAAAACCCTCATTTACCCAGTTCCCAACCCAGACTTTCCCTTCCTGGGCGTTCACTTCACCCGCATGATTGATAACAGCGTTCATGCTGGCCCTAATGCAGTTCTCAGCCTCAAACGAGAAGGTTATCACAAAACCGACTTCGACCTACGGGACTTTGCAGAAGTCATCACCTACCCCGGTTTTTGGAAACTAGCCGCTAAACATGCTGATGAAGGTATTCAGGAAATCATTCGTTCCTTTAGTAAAGCTGCCTTTGTCAGAAGTTTGCAAGCACTCATTCCCGAAGTCCAAGCGGATGATTTAATTCCCACCCATGCAGGAGTTCGCGCTCAAGCATTGATGAACAACGGCTCCCTTGTAGATGACTTTTTAATCATTCAAGGTGACAACTCCATTCATGTTTGCAATGCTCCCTCTCCGGCTGCTACTTCTTCCTTAGAAATTGGCAAAGCAATAGTCGCAAAAATTCCCCAACAGTCACACTTACCCAGTTTAGTCGCCTAAGCCAATTACAGAAATTAACAACAAGGACTTAACCACAATGAAAATATTAGTCACAGGAACAGAAGGTTATCTTGGCTCCTTATTACCTTCTTTGTTGATGAACAAAGGTCACGAAGTTATCGGTGTCGATACAGGTTTTTATAAAGCTGGCTGGTTATATAACGGTACTGATGTTACAGCCAAAACCCTCAATAAAGATATCCGTGACATTGTTCCCGAAGATTTAGCTGGGGTAGATGCCATTGTTCACATGGCTGAACTCTCCAATGACCCTACCGGGCAATTATCACCCAACATCACCTACGATATCAATCATTTAGGCTCTGTTCGCCTCGCTAACCTAGCTAAAGCTGTAGGTGTTCGTCGCTTTGTCTATATGTCTTCCTGTAGCGTTTACGGCGTTGCCAGTGAAGGAGATGTCACCGAAGAATCTCCCGTTAACCCCCAAACAGCTTACGCAGAATGCAAAACCTTAGTGGAACGGGATGTCAAACCACTAGCTAACGATGACTTTTCTCCCACTTTTATGCGGAATGCTACCGCCTTTGGTGCTTCCCCCAGAATGCGCTTTGATATTGTACTCAACAACTTAGCTGGGTTAGCCTGGACAACCAAAGAAATTAAAATGACCAGCGATGGTACACCTTGGCGGCCACTGGTTCACGCCTTAGATATTTGCAAAGCCATTGTTTGTGTATTAGAAGCACCCAGAGATATTATCCACAACCAAGTTTTTAATGTTGGTGATACAGCCAATAATTACCGAGTGAAAGAAATCGCCGAAATTATTGCTGAAACCTTCCCTGGTTGTAAATTATCTTTCGGTAATAATGGTGCAGATAATCGCAGCTATCGAGTCTCATTTGAGAAAATAAACACTCTTCTTCCTGGTTTCAAATGTGATTGGAATGCTCAACTTGGCGCACAACAACTATATAACCTATTCAGTCAAATTGACATGAGTGAAGATACATTTCTTTTCCGAGGGTTTACAAGATTGAAGCAACTAGAGTATTTAATTCGTACTCAACAAATAAATCAAGATTTCTTCTGGAATAAATAAGCTTACTCCTTCAAGTATTTAGGATTCAGGAGTCAGCATTGACTGTCTTCTGAGTTCCTGATACCTTCACGTTTTATTAATCAGGAGCATCAAATATGAAACTATAAAAAGAAGTTAATCCATGCATAAATTACTGACAATCAGCATTCCCACCTTTAACCGTGCCTCATTTTTAGATAAACAACTAACTTGGTTAGCTGAAGCTATCAAAGGCTATGAACACGAATGCGAAATTTTTATTTCTGATAACTGTTCCACCGATAACACTCAAGAAATAATTACAAAATGGCAACCAAACTTTAACCAAACAACATTTAAAAGCCATAGAAATAAAACTAATATTGGTGTTATGCCCAATATAGCCCATTGTTTTCAAAGTGCTAACACCAAATATGTTTGGGTAATTGGTGATGATGACCCGATTCAAATCAGAGCGTTAAGTTACGTCATTAACACCATTAAACAAAATCCAGACCTAGCGTTATTGATGCTCAATTTTTCCTGGTTCTATGTACCCACCGGAAAACTAGTATATGAACGGTGTTTTACCATTGACCATGAGCAAATTTATCTAGATGGCAAAAAAATTATTGAGCAGTGTTTACAGGAAAATTTCTCTGGGTTGGCATTTATGACTGCTCAAATCTACAGAACCACAGCCGTGAAAAAAGCCTTACAAGAATGGAATACTAGCATTGATAACCGCGAAGCACAAATATATTGGACTGCCTTTTGTGCCACTCAAGGTAGCGTCAAAATCACCAAAGATGTGTATTTACAATACGATTGCGGTATGAATTCTATTCCTGAATCAAAACTGTGGTTCAAGATTCGTTACGCTGATTTACCTGCTGTGTATATCAAATTAATGAAAATAGGATATAACCAAGCATTTTGCCAGCAATTGATATTAGAACATTTTACTGATAAAAACTGGCGGGTAATTTTTGGTGCTTTCAGACGCTGGCCGATTATGACAACTAATATCCTCATCCCCTATTTTATTTTAGTAGCTATATCTAGATGGAAACTACGTACTGCTTGAATAAGAATTGGATTTCTAAAAGCACTTTTATCAGGATTTTGGTTTGTACAGTCATGATATTGACTTGATTAAATTTACAACAGCTTAATACCTGGTAATGATTGTATTTTGGTTCTTTGTTTGCACTACTTTCATAACCACACTTTAAAAGATATTGATTACACCCCATGACCAAACTATTAACTATTGCTATCCCTACTTATAATCGTGCTGATTTACTTGATAAGCAATTAGAATGGTTGTCTCAAGCCATCAAAGGATTTGAATCTGATTGTGAAATTTTAGTTTCTGATAATTGTTCAACTGACCACACACCAATTATTGTGAAAAAGTGGCAAAATATCTTGAGTCATATCACCTTTAGATATAATAGAAATCCTGAAAATGTAGGCGTAATGAAAAATATTTTTTACTGCCTAAGTACAGCTACTACTAAATATGTGTGGGCAATTGGTGATGATGACCCAATTCAGATACGAGCCATTGCTCATATCATAGATAAAATTAAACAATATACAGATTTATCATTACTCTTTTTAAATTTCTCTGGTCGTAACAAAATTACAGGAGAAGCTGTTCATCCACCGACCATTATTGGTAATCGTTGGTTTGATGCAGATCAAGAAGAAGGGGAAAGAGAAGGTAAAGCAACATTTGGGCATTGTTTTGCTAAAAGTGTTGGTGCAGTTATCTTCCTAACTGCCACAATTTACCGGGCTGATTTAGTCAAAGTTGCTCTAGAAAAGTGGCCGGATGCCGTTAACAATTGGATAGCTTTAGCGTATTTAGCTGGCTATTGTGCTGCTAATGGTAGAGTGGTTGTGACAAAAGATATTTATTTAGAATGTATCGTGGGTGTCAGCTATTGGCAGAAAGAGCCAAAATCTGCGCTGTTAATGCAATATAAACACATTCCTGAAGTAATTTTAAAACTAGAAGAAAGTGGCTATTCTCAGGAGTTTTGTCGCAAGATGATGCTGCATAACTTCAAAGAGGTCAATTTAAAAGTATTTCTAGGAGCTTTACGCAGATGGCCTGTCTCTGCAATTAAAACTGTGGTACCATTTTTGGCTTTAGTAACTATATCTGCTTTTGAATTAATTCCCATCCCAACACGGGAATTCAAATTGGCAGAAGCAAGAGATAATTCCAGCAGCCAAGAAGTCAGACAGTATGAGCAATAAATGTCTGTAAATGAGTCAGGAGTTAATCCTATGATCAACAGAATTCAAGACAAGTTATTTAACTTGAAATCAGAGGTACTATATAGAGCATCATTAGTAAAACATAGAAGCAATTTACCTCAATTATCAGTAGGCGATCGCTTCATTGTTAATACTCTAAAAACAGAAGGAGCTTACATTACTTCTTTGGCTGATTTAGGTATAGATTCTACACCAAAAATGCTCCAATCTGCATATAAGCAACTGGTGAGAATGGCAGCAGTTGATAATCAAAATTTAGATGAGAGATTGCCACAAATTTACACCCTGACAGATTTACCAGAAATCTACAATTGGGGTAATAATCAACGCCTAATTAACATTATTGAAAATTATCTTGGTTTACCTGTGGCTTTTCATGGAGTTCATCTTCGGAAAGATTTTCCAAATGAACATCAGTTTGGTACACTACTATGGCATAAAGATTCAGAAGACCGTCGTATGGTAAAAGTCATCATTTATTTAAATGATGTAGAAAAAAAACACGGGCCTTTTGAATATATTCCTCTATCTTTAACTTCATTTCCTAACCCAAATGCCTACCGAGTTGATTATAAATTGTGGCAGTCTGGTTATTTAGGAATTAATGATGAAGAAGTTGAACCAATTATTCCCAAATCTGCTTGGAAATCCTGTCCTGGTCCTGCGGGAACAGTAGTGATTGCTGACCCTAGAACGGCATTACATCACGGTACAATTCGCACAGAAGAACGGTCAGCCCTCTTTTTTGTCTACACTACTAACCCACCTAAAAGACCAGAACTTTGTACTCAATATTGGGATGATACCTTTGCTAAACCAACCGTAAGTTCTTCATTGAACTCCTAATAATTAAGTAGGTCAACCTGATTAAATATAAAACGTCATTGTGAAAGGAACACAGTGGAGTGATACCAATTTAAAAAATGATTGTTACAGATGTAGGTTGGGTTGAGGTACGAAACCCAACACTCTAAAACCTTGTAAATGTTGGGTTTCACTTTGTTCAACCCAACCTACGCATCTGTCGCATTCTTTTATGGAATTGGTATGAAGCAATCCCAGTAACTGCATTTTACGTTTTTCAAATCTGACCTACTTATCTACTGTCTTTAGTTCACACAACTGTCAAGCAATCTGCAATTACTATTACTATGAAATTTACCGAAACTAATCTCAAAGATGCGTTTGTTATTGATTTAGAGGAAAAGCCAGACCATCGCGGTTTTTTTGCCCGGACTTTTTGTGCTCAGGAATTTATTGCCCACGGATTAAAGCCAACAGTAGCTCAATGTAACTTATCTTTTAATTATAAAAAAGGGACACTACGTGGTATGCACTATCAAATTGCACCAGCCACAGAAACAAAATTGATTCGCTGTACTAAAGGTGCTATTTATGATGTGATTATAGACATGCGTCCAGAGTCACCGACATTTTTATCCCACTTTGGCGTTGAACTCAGTGCCGAAAATCATCGGGCTTTATATGTGCCAGAAATGTTTGCTCATGGTTATCAAGCACTTACTGATAACTGTGAAGTAATATATCAAGTTGGTGAATTTTATACTCCTGGTTATGAGCGTGGTTTACGTTACGATGATCCATTTTTTAATATTCAATGGCCTTTAGAAGTAACAGAAATTTCCGACAAAGATTTAAATTGGCCATTAATGCGAATGATGACAGTTGGTAGTAGTCATTAGCTTAATTCAGAATGCGATTATGTAGGAATTTAGCATAGCTAAATTCCTATAAATACCCATATTGATATCAGAATAATACTGAAAACAGCAAAATTGATTGAATAGAAAGACAGGGAATAACCAACGAAAAAACAAAATATTACCCGGTCTCATATCATTAATTATCTCTGGAGTTGAAATAATGATTATTGTTGATAAAGCATTACAAGCTCGCGCCGAAGCTGGTAATCCTGTGAAAGTAGGGATGATTGGTGCTGGTTTTATGGGACGGGGAATTGCTAATCAAATTATCAATTCTGTGCCAGGCATGGAACTAGTTGCTATCTTTAATCGTCATATTGATACAGCTAAACAAGCTTATTTAGAAGCGGGAATTGATGATATTCAAGATGTAGAAACAGTCAGTCAATTAGAATATGCGATCGCCCAAGGTAAATATGCAGTCACAGAAGACCCCTATTTAATCTGTCGTGCGGCTGGCATTGATGCAATTATTGAAGTGACTGGAGCAGTAGAATTTGGTGCTCACGTGATTACCGATGCGATCGCCCATCGCAAACATGTCATCATGATGAATGCCGAGCTAGATAGCACCATTGGCCCCATCCTCAAAGTCTATGCCGATAAAGCTGGAGTCATCCTCAGTGCCTGTGATGGTGACCAACCAGGGGTAGAAATGAACCTCTACCGGTTTGTCAAAAGCATTGGCTTAACTCCTGTCCTATGCGGCAACATTAAAGGACTACAAGACCCCTACCGCAACCCCACTACCCAAGAAGCCTTTGCTAAACGTTGGGGACAAAAACCTCACATGGTGACTAGTTTTGCCGATGGCAGCAAAATTTCCTTTGAACAGGCCATAGTTGCCAACGGTACAGGCATGAAAGTTGCTAAACGGGGAATGCTCGGTTATGAATTCACCGGACATGTGGACGAACTCACCAAAGCATATGACCTAGACCTACTCAAACAACTAGGTGGCATCGTTGATTATGTTGTTGGTGCTAAACCTGGCCCTGGAGTCTATGTCTTTGCCACCCACGAAGACCCCAAACAATGCCATTACCTCAACCTCTACAAACTCGGAGAAGGCCCCCTTTACAGTTTCTACACTCCTTATCACCTCTGCCACTTTGAAGTACCTCTGTCTGTGGCCCGTGCAGTCCTCTTCCAAGATGCAGTTCTGGCACCTTTAGCTGGGCCAATGGTGGATGTTGTCACCACCGCTAAAATTGACCTGAAAGCGGGAGAAACTCTTGACGGCATCGGTTACTACATGACCTATGGACAATGTGAAAATGCCGATGTTGTCCAAGCAGAAAACCTCCTACCAATGGGTTTAGCAGAAGGTTGTCGTCTCAAACGAGATATTCCGCGGGATCAAGTCCTCACCTACGACGATGTAGAACTACCAGTAGGTAGACTAGCCGATAAACTACGTTTTGAACAAAACACCTATTTCGCTGCTACAAAAAGTCTAGTTGCAGTTGGGTAAATTTTCCCCCAATCAATAAGTTATAAATCATTCTTAGGGGCATGGCATCAATTATATTTCCCAGATAAAAAGCCATGTTCCTACATTTTTCCTGATTCAAGATTGCTACTAGCGCAGATATTCATCAGCCTCAATTAACTAGCGAAAACTAATAAAATTTATGCTCTAACACAATTTATAAATAAAACTGTTCCTCCAGATACAAAAACTTATATTTTTCCCTTCATATCCAGGTTGGAAATTATGAAAATTGCTCTTGTCCACGATTACTTAACTCAACGAGGTGGAGCAGAGCGCGTCTTTGAATTATTATGTACGCGCTATCCTGACGCTGACATCTTTACTTCGATTTACGACCCCGAAAGAACAATTGATTTGAGCGATCGCATCGTTAAAACTACTTTCTTACAAAAAATTCCCCGTGCAGCCCAATATTTTCGGATGTTGGCTCCTTTGTATTTTCCGGCTTTTCGTACCCTGGATTTACAAGATTATGACCTGATTATTAGCAGTAGCACCAGTTTTGCTAAAGCAGTCCGGAAAAAACCCCAAGCCTATCACATTTGCTTTTGTCATAATGTGACCAGGTTTTTATGGGATACCCAAACTTATTTACGTGAATATGGTGACTATCGCTATTTCGCTCCCTTAATTGAATATATATTTCAATTAATGCGAAAAGTAGATTTAAAATACGCCCAAGAACCAGATTTATACATTGCTAACTCTAGTATTGTCGCTCAACGTATTCAAAATATTTACCGCAAAGAATCCCTCGTAGTCAACTATCCAATTGATACCAAAAATTTTATTTTCTCCAAAACAAAAGAAGATTACTATCTTGCATCGGCACGAATGATCAGTTATAAACGTCTTGATATCATAGTTGAGGCTTTTAACTGGTTAGGGTGGCATTTATTAATATCAGGTGACGGCCCAGAAAAAGAACGCCTCCAAGCCAAAGCATTACCGAATATCGAGTTTTTAGGTCATGTCAGTGATAAAACTCGCAAAGACTTATTTGCTAAAGCTAAATCAATTATTGTTGCTGCTTTAGAAGACTATGGATTAGTTCCTGTAGAAGCCAATGCCAGTGGCACACCAGTTATTTCCTATGGTGCTGGTGGCGTTTTAGATACGCAAATACCTGGGCAAACAGGCGTTTTCTTTAAAAAACAAACTCCAGATTCTTTACACACAGCATTACTAGAAGGAAACAGTATTGCTTGGGATTACGAAAAAATTCGTAATCACGCAGTCAACAATTTTTCTGAGCAAGCTTTTTTTAGTAAGGTTGAGCAAATTCTCCATGGGACTTGTGGTATGCGTAGCGCATTCATTTAATCTCACTCAATGCACTCTTGGAGATAAAAAAATAGGCATAGCATCTTGCAGATAAGGATAGATAATAAAAGTGGTTCAAACAAGTCTAAATCCGCAAATAATTCCAGCTATAGCAGATGATGAACCAAGTTATGGACAAATCTTTGCTGTATTTATGCGGAGATTTCCTTGGTTTTTATTAGTATTTTTGAGTTCTACTGCTATTGCAGGTCTGATTACTTTCAGAACAGCCCCCACTTTCAAAAGCTCAATGCAACTGTTGGTAGAGCCAAACTATCAAGGTAAAAGAGAAACAGGAGGAGTAGAAACTCAATTTACTGATGCGAATGTAGAGATTGACACCGCCACCCAACTCAACTTGATGCAAAGTACGGGATTATTACAAAAAGCGGTAATTAAACTGAAATCTCAATATCCCAACATTACTGTCGCTGATTTGAAAAAATCTTTAGTTTTAGAACAATTAAAAACTAAAGAAGATAATGTTGCCACCAAAATATTTCAAGTTGATTATACTCATCAAGATCCAGAAAAAACTCAAGCGGTTCTCACAGCTATTCGCGAAGTTTACGTAGAATATAACAAACAACAACAAGATTCTCGGTTACAAAAAGGTCTGCAAGTCATTCGTGAACAATTAAGAAAAGCGAGTGATGAAGTTAATGCTTCAGAAGCGAATTTACAACGATTTCGCCGCAATCAAAATCTGATTGATCCAGAATCCCAAGCTAAGGCTCTAGAAACTAGTTTAAATACTGTCCAGCAAGAGCGACAAACTACTCGTTCTCAATACGAAGAAGCTTTAGCCAAGCAAAAATCCTTGCAAGAACAACTGAATCGTTCTCCTCAAAATGCTTTGGTTTCTTCGCGGTTGAGTCAGTCTTCTCGTTATCAAAGCTTACTCAATGAAATTCAAAAAACTGAACTGGCTTTAGCACAGGAACGGTTGCGTTTTACTGATGACACACCCAGTGTGCAGAAGTTAAAAGACCAACTGCAAAGCCAAAAAGAGTTATTGCAAAAAGAGGTGAGTCGAGCTTTAGGTGGACAGTCCCTCAAGGCTGTTGGTTCTGGGCAACCTCTACTAGAACAAGGTCAACTAGGACAAATTGACCTGACTCTCACTAGTCAACTGGTAGATACCCAGACAAATATAGTTGCGTTAGCTGCCCGTGATCAAACCTTGGCACAAAAGGAAAATGAATTGCGTGCGGAACTCAAGCGTTTTCCTTCGCTATTGGCTTATTACAATCGTCTATTACCTCAATTACAATTTAGCCGGGAAAGAATGGAGCAATTGTTAAGGGCAGAGCAACAATTGCGGCAAGAACTTTCTAAAGGTGGATTTAACTGGGAAGTAGTAGAAGAACCCCAAAAAGGTGTGATGGTCGGCCCAAACCTGCAACAAAATTTGTTGTTGGGTGCAGTGGTGGGGTTATTGCTAGGTGGAATGACAGCTTTTATTCGTGAAGCATCTGATGACTCTGTACGTACAACGGCTGAGTTAGAGAAACGCTTTTCTGTACCCTTATTAGGCACTACACCCAAACTACCACCAGCCAAACCAAAGGAATCAATGATTAAGTTGCCCTTTGGTAAACCAGAAGTTTTGGCACCTTGGACAATACAAGTGCTGCATTCTCCACCTCGTTGGGAATCTTTGGATCTGATTTATAAGAATATTGAACTACTCAATCGGTCTGTTGATTTAAAGTCTTTAATGGTGACTTCTGCTTTACCAGATGAAGGTAAGTCAGCTTTGGCTTTAGGTTTAGCCATGAGTGCAGCAAGGTTGCATAAACGAGTTCTGTTGATTGATGCTAATTTACGCGACCCACATTTACACAAGCAGTTAAATCTTCCCAATCAACAAGGACTGGCAACTTTACTTGCTAGTGATGTGAGCATACCTAATCAAATAGGGGTTCCCTATTCTGGTTCTTCCTATATTGATATTCTCACCGCAGGCCCCATCCCCAGTGATCCTGCCCATCTGTTGAGTTCTCCCAGAATGCAGGAGTTGATGGCAGTATTTGAAGAAAACTATGATTTGGTATTGATTGATGCCTCTCCAGTCCTGGGTTTGGTAGATGCCCTACTGGCAGCATCATCTTGTCGCAGTGTGCTGATGGTGGCCAGTATGGGTAAGGTGACAAAAACTCAGATAGCTCAAGCTACAGCAATGTTAAGCAAATTGAATTTGATTGGGGTTGTAGCTAATGGGGTCTCGAATGCTGATACTACATACGTTCCCTATGTTAAGCCACAACGATTGGCGCTCAAACAAGCGGTAGAGAAATAGTTAAATCATTTTTGGTCGTCTTAGGGTAGGACTTACACCAGTTGGTATCTCTACAAATAACTTGGTGGGTAAGTCCTATATTTCTTGTGCACTTTTACTAACAATACCCATGCCAACCTTATGACAGAGTTTGATGATTACACACAACCCTTAGTCAGCGTTATTATTCCTACCTATAATAGACTAGAGTATCTTCAGGAAGCGATCGCTAGTGCAGTCAACCAGACTTATCGCCATCTTGACATTCTGGTTTGCGATAACTGTAGTGATCTCAGTCCCCAAGCAATTATTGATTCTTTTCAAGATTCACGTATTCGCTTATGGCGCAATACAAAAAATCTGGGTATGGTAGCTAATATTAAAAATGGCTTTAAAATGGCATGGGGAAAATATGTTGCCAGCCTACATGATGACGATATATGGGAGGAAGATTTTTTAGTCAAACTTGTCCCTATGCTCGAAGCTAATCCCCATTTGGCTGTTGCTTTTTCTGATTGTTATATTATTAACTCCAAGGGCATCATCGACCATGAATTGACGGCTAAAAATTCGCAGACATTTAAACGTAGCGAATTAAAAACAGGCATTTATCAACCCTTTTATGAACAGGGCATAATTAATATGTCTGTAGCTAGTGCTAATGCTGCGGTCATTCGCAAGGAAGTTGTCAACTGGGATGAAATTCCTTTAGAGGTCGGTGGTTGCTACGATTTATATATTAATTACCTTTGTTCTCGTTCTGGTCTAGGCGCTTATTATAGCTCTGAAAAGCTGACTCGCTATAGACAGCATCCACAATCTGATACTTTAACTGATAACCCCATAAGTAATATTCGTAAAGCCAAGAACCATCTATTTTGCTATGAACAATTTATTGCAGATCCCAACTTAGAGAAATTTCAAGCATATTTTCAACAGAGATTATTAGCAGCTAATTTTGTGTTAGCTCAAAGCTTTTTGCAAGATGGTCAACCAGAAACAGCACGTTTTTATTTTTCCAAAATAATTCAACAGAAAAAAAATAGTCTCCGGGCAATCCTGGGACTATTGTTAACCTTTATTCCTAAATCTGAACGTATACCTATTTGGGAAATAGCTGGATTTAAAGGACAAGGCTAAGAATATCAGCAAGTCTATCTAGACTATGTAGGGTGTGTTGTCCCATAGGTCAACGCACCGTCAAATATTCCTAAAAATATACTTTGGTATAGTAATTGACTGTATTAACATTAACTATTGATGGGGTAGACAAGATGTCTACCCTTATATATTTGATTAAATTCACATAAATAAAATTATCCTGCTGTCAGAAAAATGTGAGGATTTTAAAATAACAACAAACTTGAATCTTATATATTGATTTTAAAAAGAATATTATTCACCATAAATTAAACTGTATTATTTAATCAAAAATATATTTTATATCATGGATTTTCTGCACCAATTCAAGAATGGGGCTGGCATGTTCATGAGAAATTGTTGATTTAATTACATAACAATCAATAATTTTATTTCAGTTATGTTAATTGCAATTTATCTCATTTTAATCAAATCATGATTGTCAAACCAAGTAATTAAAGAGTGAATAAAGAATGTTTCATGGCCGCAACAGTTTTTTTATTTTCTTATATTCTAGAAAATGAAGATGCAATTGCAGTAAAAGGTAAGAGTGACGTATTTTTGTGAAATACTGAATCTTTAAAATAAACAAGCAGATAATCTTCATCGATTCTGTAACCAGATTCATTTTTTCTTTTTCTATATTGTCTATCCTGCACTGTCACTGAGATATTCAAATTTTTGCCTATTTGAATATCAAGTTAGTCATTAAGTCCTGTATACATGAAAAGATATATGTCAGCGTCAATCATTCCCAGTGTACAGAGTAACTATACTATTTCTCCGCCTCAATCCCATCCACATTTTCGGTTTCAATACTGCTCAATTCAATGGCGAATGGGCAAGCTTTTAGTCACTCTACCGAGAAAATCGAAACAGCCATATTTACCAGCATTGGAAAATGAAGAATTGTTAGTCAACTGTTTACAACATTCTCCGATTAACTTGGTAGATATAGACCCCAGACTAGGCACTACTTGTTTATTATTTTGGGCAGAAGCATGTCATAAAGCCAACAAACAATTATATATTCGGAGTGCATTTAGTAATAGGTTTCTGAAGAAGAGTAATCCATTTTTGAGGTTTTTTGCACGAATTATTGACTTTTGCTTAGGATGTGGACTACTGCTGTGGTTAAGTCCAATCATCCTCGCTTTAATGTTTGTTATTCGTAGATATTCACCAGAAATGCTGTTTATCTCTGAATGGTATGTTGGGGAAAGAGGTAAGCTGATACGGGGTCTCAAGTTCTACACTGGTAGTGAAGCTAATATGATTCCCATTGGATCATGGATGCGAAAATATGGTTTAGATAATTTACCAAAATTGGTTAATATCATCAGGGGAGAATTGAGTTTTTTTGGCTATAATAATGGTCAATTAGATGAAGCTGTGCAGTCGAGTTTAAATATTCAACAGCCATTAGTATCTTACTCAGGCTTGAATACCAGTAATCTATAAGTATTGCCTGGGAAAGTTGACAAATTTTTTGTGAATTATTTGTAAACATTTCCATGGCTCTAGTGCGGTAATTTTCGCTTCTTTGTTCCGCACTTACATTGAATTGTTAGTTGGTTGCATCATTAGTAGCCAAATAGGTTGATGAATCTAGATTAACTGTTGTTAAACAACACCAATGAAATTAAAAATTCTGAATTTTTTACGTTTTTCTTTCAAGGCAACTCAATTTTGGCAGGCAAATTATTTAATTTTGAGAGAATTTAAACACCTGCGAAAAATTACTGTACTGGCTTTAATTTTCACATTTTTTGCTGTTACATTTGAAGGAATCAGCGTTGGATTTTTACTCTCATTTCTCCAGAACTTGACTAACCCTAATGCTGAACCAATGAGAATAGGCAACCAGTGGTTTGATGAATTTATTTTAGGGGTTAATACATCAGCTATTAGCCGCCTATATCGAATCTGCTTTCTGATTCTAATCAGCACCTGGATGCGGGCAATTTTTAATTATTTTGCCCAAATATATACAGAATTAGTGCAAGTTCATCTTGCTGATCGGTTAAGAAAGCAGATTTTTGAACAATTACAATCTTTCAATATCAGTTATTTTACTAATGCTCGTTCTGGTGAATTAGTAAATACAATTACTACAGAAATTGAAAAGATTAAACAAAGTTTTAGCGGTGGAGCATTTCTATTTACTAGAGGCTTAACAGTTTGTGTTTATTTCATCACAATGCTGTTGCTTTCCTGGAAGCTGACTATTATTGCTGTGATGTTATTTGCACTTCTGGCAGTAGGATTATCAACTCTCAATGCTAGAGCAAGAGAAACAAGTTTTGATGTGTCCACAGCTAATGGCAATTTCACCGCTACAGCTTTAGAGTTTATCCATGCAATTCGCACAATTCATGCTTTTAATACCCAGGATTTTGAGCGTCATCGTTACTACAAGGCTAGTAATCAAGTAGTCCAAGCTTCCACTAGAGTTATTTATGTTTGGAATTTAGTCAGACCAATTGCGGAAAGTGCAGCGACTACTATACTAATTGGGATGATTATTTTAGCTTTTACTACCTTTGTAGCTAATGGTCATTTAGAAGTTGGTTCTTTATTGACTTTCTTCTTTGTACTATTTAGACTGGTTCCGTTTATTCAAGATATTAATGGAACAAGAGCATTTCTCAGCACAATGCAAGGTTCAGCAGATAGCATTAAAAATCTGTTGAAGTCGGAAGATAAGCCTTATTTTCAAAATGGTGCGATTCAATTTCCTGGGTTGCAAAGATCGATTAATTTTGTGGGTGTAGATTTTGCTTATAGTCCAGAGCAAAAAATTCTGAATAATATTACCTTGACAGTAGAACGGGGTAAGATGACTGCTTTAGTCGGTGCTTCAGGTGCAGGAAAAACTACGCTAGCTGATTTAATTCCTCGCTTTAATGACGTTACGGAAGGTCATATCTATATTGATGACCTAGACATTCGTCAGTTTGAAATTAATTCTCTCAGAAATAAGATAGCTGTCGTTAGTCAAGATACTTTTATTTTCAATACTTCTGTTTGGAATAATATTAATTATGGTAGTCCATATGCAACGGAAGAGGAAATAAAAGAAGCGACTCGATTAGCGAATGCTTTAGAGTTTATTTTAGCTATGCCAGAAGGATTTGACACCCAACTAGGAGATAGAGGTGTGCGCTTATCTGGTGGACAAAGACAACGAATAGCGATCGCTCGCGCATTATTACGCAACCCAGAAATTTTAATCTTGGATGAAGCTACTAGTGCTTTAGATTCGGTCTCAGAACGCTTGATTCAAGAGGCTTTAGAACAACTATCTGTGGGTAAAACTGTCATCGCGATCGCACACCGTCTTTCTACTATTGCTAAAGCCGATAAAGTCGTGGTCTTAGAACAGGGACGGATAGTAGAACAGGGTAATTATCAGGAGTTGCTAGACCTACGAGGTAAACTTTGGCACTATCACCAAATGCAGTATGAAACAAGTCAAAGGGAATAAATAAAGTTTGAATTCAGGGATAAATCAGAATTAATTATGATCAGCAAATCTTCCTTCTCTATATTCCTGATTTAATAAGCACTTCTGATTTCT
Source organism: Richelia sinica FACHB-800 (assembly GCF_014698825.1). Taxonomy (GTDB): domain Bacteria; phylum Cyanobacteriota; class Cyanobacteriia; order Cyanobacteriales; family Nostocaceae; genus FACHB-800. The sequence goes on along the minus strand of NZ_JACJTT010000021.1, from coordinate 50,220 downwards.
AATTCCTGAATTTCCAATTAACCATGAATTCTAACTTTAGAGGGAATCGCTCAAAATATGGTTAACGTAGGATATCATTCAGCTAAAATTCAAGGTCAATTAATTCGCTCTTTATACACAAAGTCTCTCAATCAAATTGTTAAGTTTCCTATTCAACATCAACGCCAAGTTGATATCGATATTTATGCTTTTTCCTGTGAGCGTGATTTAGCCATTCAAGTAGCAAATATTCGCTCATTTCTTCGCTTTGTAGGAATTCCTGCCAAGTTTGTGGTGATTTCTGATGGCACTTATACAACTAAATCTATTCACACTTTACAACAAATTCACAATTGTGTCCAGGTATTTGATTGGCAAGAACTATTAACAAATTATGTACATCCCATAATTAGGAAATTTGCGGTCAATAGTCCACAAAAAGCAATCATGGCATTTTGGAAAAGATTGGCAGTCTTAACTTCAATGTCTATCGACAAGCCAACTATTTATACTGATGCCGATATTTTATTTTTCCCCGGTGCAGAAACAATCATTAAGTTATGCCAATCTGATGAAAGTCATGCTTGGTATTTACCAGATTGTTTACCTTCACTAGATGCAAGATTGTTATTAAATCACGAGAAAGAACTCCATCCAGTTAATGCTGGTTTTTTCTTACTGCAACAACAAATAGATTGGCAAGAAGCGCTAGACCGAGTAGAACAAGTCATCGATGTACCTGAATATTTTACAGAACAAACTGTAGTACATTTAGCGATGCACAAAGCTCAAGCTAAACCACTAAATTCAGAGAAGTTTGTGCTACATGTTAATGACCAATTCCGGTATCAAGACAATTGTAATTATCAACAAGTAGCGTTGCGTCATTATGTCAGCGACATTCGCCATAAATTCTGGTTGAATTTAGTGTAATTGACACAGTATTGGACTCATCAAAATTTACTTTGCCCTAGAAAATTTAATTGGTTTTTGAAGTGATGTTTAGAATCTGCTACATACAAACATGATATCAACATTAGCTACAGAAAAAATCATATATCAATGCTCGGCAGTTGATATTACTAAAGGTGGTGGGTTAGAAACTTATATCGCATCTTTAATTAATTCCCATATGCCAGGGGTGAAAAACGCTCACCTTCCGGCTTTAAAATATCTCAAGCGCGATAATTGTGTATTGCTACATCTCCATGACCCGGAATGTTTAGGAGAACTGACAGGAGAATTACCAGCAATATTTACACTACATAATCACTGTAGTTATTGTCCGAGTGGCACCAAGTATTTAGCTGCACAACAAAAGCCATGCGATCGCACTATGCACCCCTTGGGATGTACCTGGGGACATTTTGTAGACAAGTGTGGTTGTCGCAGACCACAAGTGCTGAGTCAAAAGTTGTGGAATACTCATCATTTTTTGGAAAATCTCAAAAAAATTAATATTCCTGTCATTGCGAATAGCAACTATATTCGTGAGCAAATTATTAGTAATGGTTTACCTCCTGAACGAGTTACAACATTGCATTGCGGGGTACAAAAACCTAAATCACCGGCAGCAAAATTAAGGGCAGACATTCATCAAAATCAGCGCATTTTATTTGTCGGTAGGATTGTTCCTGACAAGGGATTGGAATGGTTGATTAAAGCCTTAGCGCAAACCGACAGTCACATTCATTTAGATATTGCCGGAGAAGGTTGGGAAAGACCCAGACTAGAGCAATTATCTGCTCAGATGGGACTGAGCGATCGCATTACTTGGCATGGTTGGTGTCAAGGTGAAAAACTCGAATCTCTCTATCACAATTGTTTTGCTGTTGTTTTCCCCAGTCTATGGCCAGAACCTGCTGGTTTAGTCACCCTGGAAGCTTATGCACGTTATCGTCCCGTCATTGCTAGTGCTGTGGGTGGTATTCCTGAACATATCCAGGATGGTAAAACGGGGATTTTAATTCCTCCCTTGAAGATTGAAAAACTAGCACAGGCAATCAATCAACTGGCACATAACCATGAACAAACCCGATTGATGGGTGAGCAAGGTCAAGCTTGGTACGAACAAGAATTTACCCTAGATATTCATATTCAACGATTGAAAAAAATCTACGACACAACTATTGCTGAATTTCGCTATTAATAAATCTGGAGTTAATGAATGGTTTTTAGTTCTCAGATATTAGAACCTCTCGTCAGTGTTATCATTCCTACTTATAATCGACCGGAATACCTAAAACAAGCAATTACTAGCGCCCTCAATCAAACTTATCAAAATATTGAAATTATCGTTTCTGATAATTGCTCCCCTGAAAATCCCCAGGCTTTAGTTGCATCTTTTCAAGACCCACGCATCCGTTTTTGGCGACATCCAAAAAATGTGGGTTTGTTAGCTAATCAACTTCATGCTTTTAAAATGGCTAAAGGTAAATACTTTGCTAGTTTGCATGATGATGATTTGTGGAATCAAGATTTTTTAGCTAAATTAGTTCCTACTTTGGAAGCGAATCCCAACGTCATTTTGTCCTTTTGTGACCAATATATTATTGATAAATATACCCGCATTGACGAGGTAGCAACGGAAGAAAATTCACGGGCTTATAAACGCAATAAAATTAAAGGTGGAGTACATACCAACTTTACCACCATGGGTTTAGTTTATAAAAGCATTCCCACTGCGGCAGCAGCTGTATTTCGCAATGGTGTCATTGATTGGGATAAAATTCCGGCTGAAGTTGGCGGTATGTGGGATTTATATTTAACCTATCTGGCTTGTATTTCTGGGTATGCTGTTTACTATCATCCAGAAAAATTAACCCGCTATCGTTGCCATGAAGAAACCGACACGATGATGAGTGGTGGTCGGAATATTCAAGCCAAAATTCGCAAGGCTAAGAGCGAAATTTTCTGTTATCAAACTTTCATGGAAGATGTGCGACTGCAAGAGTTTTATCCATATTTTAAACAGCAATGCCTAGAGGCGCATACCACTTTGGGAATTGGTTTATTGCGAGATAAAAAAGTTGCTGATGCCCGTCCTTATTTCTTGCTAGCACTCAAGGGACAGAAATTTAATTTCCGCACTGTTGTTGCCTTAATTCTCAGTTTTATTCCGTGGTTTTTGGTTAATAAGCTAATTTTCATGCAAAGGAGAAAAAATCAATCAGAAAATAGTTTGATCAATGCTTAAAACATTTGTCTATTTATAAATCCAAACTCCATTCGAGGTTAGCAGTGAAAATTGGCATTGTCACCCATAAAATTCAAGCAGGTGATGGTCAGGGACGAGTGAATTATGAAGTAGTTAAAGAAGCCATTCGTCGCGGACATTCCTTAACATTATTAGCCAGTGAAATTGCTTCAGATTTAGCAGAGCATAAATTAGTTAATTGGGTGCAAATTCCTGTGGATAAATATCCAACAGAATTATTACGTAATTTGATATTTGCCCAAAAAAGTGCCGCTTGGTTACGCCAACATCGAGGGGAACTAGATTTAGTCAAAGTGAATGGGGCAATTACTGGTGGTGTGGCAGATATCAACGCTGTGCATTTTGTCCATAGTTCCTGGTTGCGATCGCCTGTGCATATTTCCCGATTGCGGCGAGACTTCTATGGCTTGTACCAATGGTTATTTACTGCCCTCAACGCTCATTGGGAAAAACGCGCCTTTCGTCATGCTAAAAGAGTGGTTGCAGTCTCCGATAAAGTTGCCCAAGAACTAATTAGTATCGGCGTTCCACCTTCCCAACTCCAGGTGATTGTCAATGGTGTAGACTTACAAGAATTTTCCCCTGGTGTAGTTTCCCGCCAACAATTAGGTTTACCAGCCAACGTCACCTTAGCCTTATTTGCTGGAGATATTCGCACACCCAGAAAGAACCTAGATACGATTCTCCAGGCATTAGCCCAGGTGCCCGACCTCCATTTAGTCGTGGTTGGCAACACAGAAGGAAGCCCCTTTCTGGAATTAGCGGCTAACTTAGGTATTACTCACAGAGTACATTTTGTCGGTTATCGGCGGGATATTGCTGCCATTATGCGGGCAGTGGACTTCTTTGTATTTCCTTCCCGTTACGAAGCCTGTTCCCTCGTATTATTAGAGGCACTATCTTCAGGACTGCCTGTTATTACCGCCATCGCTACAGGGGGTGCAGAATTAGTAACACCAGAGGCGGGAATAGTTTTAGCAGACACTGACGATATTAATGCTCTAGCCACCGCACTGTCTTCATTAACAAGCGATCGCTCCCTCCGCGAACAAATGAGTCAAGCAGCTAGGGCGATCGCCGAACAACATAGCTGGACAAAAATGGCACAAACCTATGTAGATCTATTTGAGGAGTTGATTGTCAATGAGGAACACAGTTCTCATCCCTACCTATCGTCGTCCTCAGGATCTATCCCGTTGTCTATTAGCACTGCAAGCCCAAACTAAACCAGTTGATCAACTGATTATCGTTGTCCGCGATACGGATGCAGAAACTTGGCAATTTTTGGGTCAGTTCTACCCTCACAAACTACCACTACATATTGTGATCGTCACCCAACCCGGTGTAGTTGCTGCCCTAAACACCGGACTGGAACTAGTCAAAGGCGATATTGTTTCCATCACTGATGATGATGCTGCCCCCCGTCCCGATTGGTTAGCGAAAATCAACGCTCACTTTCAAGCCGATAAAGCGATCGCTGCCGTGGGTGGACGTGATTGGATTTATCAAAATCAGCGACTAGAAGATGGCTCCCGCACTGTAGTCGGTAAACTGCAATGGTTTGGTCGTGTCATTGGTAATCATCATCTGGGTATTGGTGAACCCCGTGAAGTTGATGTCCTCAAAGGAGTCAACATGAGCTTTCGTCACAGCGCCATTCAACAACTCAGATTTGATGAAAGAATGCAAGGAACAGGGGCCCAAGTCCATTTTGAAATGGCATTTACCCTAGCACTCAAACGGGCAGGTGGGAAAATCATTTATGACCCCAATGTTGCCGTAGACCATTACCCAGCCCCACGGTTTGACGAAGACCAACGCCAGCAATTCAACGCCACAGCCTTAACTAACCTCGTTCACAACGAAACCCTTGTCTTACTAGACCATCTCCCCCCTGTTCGCCGCACCATCTTCTTACTTTGGGCCTTAATCATCGGCTCCAGAGATAGTTTTGGCTTACTCCAATGGTTGAGATTCCTCCCCAGCCAAAAACAACTAGCCAGTCAAAAGCTTGTAGCATCATGGCAAGGACGCTGGCAAGGATGGCAAACATGGCAAACTCCCATTCCCCCAACCCCAACTCCCATAGCGTCAGAAAGCCTACCTTTAAGCTATGGCGTGAATGTTAATCCTCAGACCACCTTTTCGGCTGAGAATAATTGATTAACAGCATAGGTGTGGTGGGGAAAAGGGGAAACACGGGCAGCAGGGGAATACACATTAATTCTTTTTAGTTCAGGTTTGCTGTTCGCGTAGCGTACCGCAGAAAGAAGAAGACAGAAGTTACAGAATAATTAATGCGATTGCTGCTGAATTCTGGCATTTTTCAACTTCTGTTCGCACAGCGTGCCGTAGGCATACTTCTGTTCGCGCAGCGTGGCGCAGCCATACTCCTGAACTTCTAAACTTCTGTTCGCGCAGCGTGCCGAAGGCATACTCCTGAACTCCTTACTTATGCTATCTGAACAAATACCTTTAAAGAAAATCCCTCTACAACAAACTTTTTCTCCTAATAAACAGAGAAACGCAGAAGCCGCGATCGCTCTTTTTGGCTTCTGTTTAATCACCGCAGCTTGCTATTTTACTTCCAGTGCTATGTTGCGGACTGTGTTTCCTGGTGCGGCTTTTGTTGTAGCTATCTTTTTATATTTACGTCATCCTATTTTTTATCTGGGCTTCACTTGGTGGGTTTGGTTTCTCACCCCCTTACTCACTCGGCTGGTAGATTACCGGGTGGGCTGGGACCCGACCCGCCAAATGTTAATCACCCCTTATTTAGTCGTATTTATTACTATTTTTACTTTTTTCAAGCACCTGCCTCGCACTCTCAAGCAGGGAGGTTTGCCCTTTTTATTAGCCTTTGTGGGGGTTTTTTATGGCTTTTTAGTTGGTCTGATTTACAATCAACCTGTACCAGTCTTTAGAGGCTTTTTAGATTGGGTTAGCCCCATTATCTTTGCTTTTCATTTGTTTGTGAATTGGCGAGACTATCCTAGTTATCGTCGGAATCTACAGCAAGTATTTCTCTGGTGTGTCATCATTACAGGTGCCTATGGTATCTATCAATTTGTGGTAGCTCCAGAGTGGGATAAATTTTGGCTGATTAAATCGGAAATGACCAGTAGTTCCGGCTCTCCTGAACCCTTTGGGATGCGGGTTTGGAGTACCATGCACTCAGTTGGCCCCTTCGGTACTGTCATGCAAACTGGGTTATTATTACTATTCAGTAGTACCGGACCGCTGATTTTTCCAGCTTCTGCCGTTGGTTATTTATCATTCCTATTAGCCCAAGCACGTACTAATTGGGGTGGCTGGTTATTGGGCGTAATTTTGATTATGGGTTCAGTCAAGACAAAAATTCAAATCCGCTTAGTGACCATTTTGTTGGTAATGGCATTGTGTGTAGTGCCCTTAGTCACCATTGAACCAATATCTAAAGTTGTCACCACCCGCTTAGAAAGTTTTACCAACTTAGAAAAAGATAGCAGTTTCCGCGATCGCTCTGGTAGTTACGACAGAAACCTGGGATTAGCTCTGACCAACGGTTTCGGTAATGGTTTAGGAAATATTTGGAAGGTAAATGAAAAAACCGGGCAAATCGAAGTAGTGGTAATTGATAGTGGTGTTTTAGATATGTTTTTCACCTTGGGTTGGTTTGGTGCCATTCCCTATTTAGGTGGCTTAATTTTAATAGTAGTTACAGTCAGCAAATATACAGAAGCTAAATTTGATAGTTTTATCAGTGCAGCCCGTGCTATTGGGATCAGTTCCTGCTTGCAGCTAATTATTAGTAGTGGAATGCTGAGTATTTCCGGGATGATTATGTGGGGATTCTTTGCTATGGCTATGGCTGCTCATAAGTATTATCAACATCATAGCAGAAATATTTAATACGAAACGAAAATTACTGCATCAAAAAACATAAAATATAGAATGTGTTACTTCTACTTATAGAGGTAATACACTTTTTCTATGTTTTTATGTCCTAGAATATGATTTCCTGAACTAGTAGGGAATCTTATGTCATCCTTTCCTAGCCAATTGAAATTGAATTTGTTTTTCTGCCAACATTTACTTGCTTATATTTAACAGAAAATTTAAATAGACTTTTAATTATTTTTACTTGTTGCCATTTTATTTACATCAGGAGGCTGTATGAACTTGATCAATCGCGTCGCCATTGTAGGAGGTAGTCATGGCAATGAGTTAATTGGTGTTTTTTTAGTGAAAAAGTTTCAAAAAAATGTCAATTTAATCATTAGATCCAGTTTTCAAACTTTATCTGTATTGGGCAATCTCAAAGCAATTCAAGAAAACAAAAGATATATTGATAAAGATTTAAATCGCTGTTTTCATGCTTATGGTTTACAAGACAACTCTCCTTCTACGTATGAGGACTTACGAGCAAAGGAAATCCATCAAATTTTACACCCAAATAATCAAACTGGTGTAGATGCCATTATTGATTTGCATACTACAACCTCAAATATGGGTATCAGTATTATTCTCAGTAATCAGCATCCTTTTTTGTTAAATCTAGGGGCTTATTTATCCACAATTAACCCTTTGGTCAAAATTTGTGTCCATGAACAACCAAAATTTAGTGGTTTTCTGCGTTCTATATGTAATTTTGGTATTGTCGTGGAAGTTGGTGCAGTTCCCCAAGGGGTATTACATGCAGAATTATTTCAACAAACTGAGCAAGTTGTCTATGCAATTCTAGATTATTTTCAAGCCAGCAATCAAGGTAAAACACCAAAAACCAGCAATATATTAACGGCTTATCAGTCTATTAATATTGTAGATTATCCTAGAAATGAAGTGGGAGAAATTGCCGCAATGATTCATCCTCAACTGCAATATCAAGATTATCAACCCCTTCATCCAGGTGAGCCGATGTTTGTGACCTTTAATGGGGAAAATATTATTTATAAAGGTGAATCAACAGTTTATCCCATTTTTATTAATGAAGCTGCTTATTATGAGAAAGGTATTGCCATGCACTTTACTCAAAAGCAAGAAATCCATTTATAGCTGTAGACAAGACAGTTAGGATATTAACTACAACTAAAACTTAGACACAAAAAGGCTTTTAGTACTGTAACCTGTAACCTGTAACCTGTCCCCTGCTATAGATGAATATCATCTTTAATGATGCTAATCAACAACTATCTTGCTCAATAGTTTGTCTAGATAACAAATGAAACCCTGATGAAATTATCTCTGTGCAATTTTTAATTACTCATTGGCATAAATTTATTTTTACGCTTTTTCTGGCTAATTGCACATAATGCACCAAAGGTAATTAGACTCCATACCAATGTAGATTTTTCTGGAACTGGTACCGCAGTAATACCAATAGACCGCACTAAATTAGGGTTACTAAATGCAACACCAGTAAAACTGGTTTCACTACCAGTCGCTCCATTGAAGGCTAAAATTGAGCCTATATTGTTCTGAGTAAAATCAAAACCAGCAACATAAAGATTATTGCTAAAAGCACCATTTCCAAAGGTTAAGTTACCAATAAAGTTACTGCTGTAAATTGTGTTGGTATAGTTAGTTGAAATTATATCAACTAGATTTCCTGCCGAGTTATAGCGACGAATTCCTCCAGCAAAATCACTAACAACGATATCATTGTTCGGTGCAAGAGCTAGTCCTAGTAAACTAACAAATCCAAAACTTTCTGGTAATGGTGTTGGTTGGGAAACAAAAACACTAGGGTTTGTAGTAGGTTCTATCCCTGCTACCTGTTCTGGACTGTAACGTAAAACTTGGCTATCGTAAAGATAATCCAAATCCCCATTTTGATCATTAGCAGAACCTTGGGTAGTAACATAAAGGCTACCATCTGGGCCAAATAACAAATCATTGGGGCCATTTAACCCATTTAAAGACCCTTGACCATTATTATTATCAGAAGCAAAAACGCCTAAAAATTCTCCGGTTGTGGGGTTGAATTTCAATATTTGATTAGTGCGAAAACTACTCACATAGAGCATTCCATCGGGACCAAAGGCATTACCATAAGGACGAATCAACTCATTACCAGAAGCCGCTACACCTAAAAATTCTCCAGTGCGACTGAAACGCAACACGGCAGAATCGTTGGGATATAAAGAGTCAAACAAATTCAAGGCAGAAGATCCACCATTACTCACATAAAGGTTGCCATCAGGCCCAAAGGTTAAGTCATCAGGGTCACGTAAACCACCATTGCCAGGAGTGGTAAAATCACCCAAAAAACTGCCTGTTTGTTCATCAAAAATAGTGATGGTATTGCTGCCACTATTGCTAATGAGTAGGGTGGCGTTAGCTTGATTTACATCAAAGCAAAAAATACCAAATGTTCCTAACAGTAGTGATGCTGGTAGAGCAAAACTCTGTTTATTTATTGTCTTCATCGGATTAAATTAATGAATTTTTTATCTTCATGGTGGATAATGGTGATAAATTGCATATTTGCAGACATTTATCAGCAATTTCCCTGACTTGATACCAATATAAAAGCATTAAAAGTAATGATTAAAATTTGTTTTAACAGTAACTTTGTTAAATATTAAACAAAGTGAATCTTTTTATGTTTTTTTAGTGAATTCATCTAATTTTTACTTAATTAAAAATTTTATATATTTACAGTAAATTTACTAAACCTTCAATAAAAAATTATTTATGTATTTTAGATTGTAAATATTCAGCAGTTAGGCAAGATATGTCTCAAACCCTCTTTCCTTTGCTGTGCGAACGCTGTCTTCGATAGGTGGCTCATTATTCTGTGACTGGCGGGTAAGTTCTAATATTGACAAAAAATGATTAATATGCAAAAGGCGGGCTAAATAGCCCGCTCCAAAACATTGGTAACAATTATTATTTACTAACTAATAATTTCTGCATTGCTAATCGTGGGGCGACATCATATTGTTTGATTAATTCACGATAAACAGAAATTGTTTCTTTATTCACTCTTACCGCGTGGAAACGTTCTATATTTTGTTGGGCACGATGTTTCCAATAAGCAAGTTGTTGAGAATTGCTGAGTAGTTGGGCTAAAGCATTTGCCAAGGCTTGACTATTTTTCGGTGGCACAAGAATGCCAGCTTGACGATGATCTAATGTTTCGGGAATACCATCTACATCGGAGGCAATAATGGCACAACCTGCTTCTCTAGCTTCTGTGAGGACTAAACCAAAGGATTCGCAGTGAGAAGCGAGGACGAAAATATCGCTTTCTAACATGTACCGTTGCGGTTCGGGTTGAAAACCTTCAAAATGAATGCGATCGCTACAGGGTGTTTTGTTGGCAATTTCCTCAAACAAACCGCGTTCTGGCCCGTCTCCTACTAGATATAAATGGGCTTGGGGAAAATCTAAGGCAATTTTACTAAAAGCCTCAATTAACTCAATAATTCCTTTGCGGCTATACATTCCGGCTACTGTAGTAATAGCTGGATGGTTGAGGGTAATTGGTTCATAACTATGGATGCTTTGGTGTCTTGGACTTCCTAAAGTTCCATTAGGCACTACACGCAATTTTTGCGGTGGAATTCCTCTGCGAGTCATGGACTCAGCTACAGCTTTACTCACAGCAATAACTCGATCTGCAACACCCATCAAAACAGAACTGCGTTGAAATTCATTGTGAACTGTAGAAACTAAACCATATCCACTGGTATATTTCAGAAGACGTGCAAGTACAATCCCCGTCATCATATGAGCATGAACAATCGTCGGTTGAAAGTTCTCCACAATCTGCCGATAACACCAAGCTGCTTTCATGATGTTGGGTAATGTCCGTGACTGGTCAAGTTGAAAATGCTGAACCCCATAATCTGCTAATAATTCTTCATATTCTCCTCCATTAGAGGCTACAGCAACTTGATAGCCTTCGTTGGCTTGTAAACATGCTAAATCTACAGCTACATTTACAATGCCATTACCAACTTTTTGGACGTGGTTTGTAATATGGAGAATTCGCATATAAAATTTTCCTCTAGTAATTAATTTACAGAAATTGAGGCTAGAATTCTGTTTTAAAAAATATTTCCATGGGTTTAGTAAATTGTTGGATAAACCCATGAGGTAAAACTTGAGTTTGAGAATTATAGATAGCAATAGCTTGCTGCTTTTTCTCCTGCACCGAGGGAATGGCTAATCGATATGCTGCGGTTAGATGTTGCCATTTCAACATAATAAATACTGGTGCTCGCCAAAATAACCAAATAGGATATTCGAGTAATTCGACTTTCATTCCTATTTGGGCGATTGCTTCTTTAACTAATTCGTATGTAGCTTCGTGGTCTTGATGAGAATCTAGACGATGGGGAACATATATCTCTCCTGGTTTACAAGAATTTAATAAGGCGATAATTTGAGTAATAATTTTTTTTCTACTTGATGAATCTAGTGTTTGTAAGCTACCATCTGGATGGTCTAAAAAATAAATATCTGAAGCTTCTACACCCAAAATACTTAATGCTTTTAATGATTCCTGTTTACGGACTTGAACAATTTGGTTTTGAGTTTGTATTTCTAAACCATGTGAACCTCGTCCATCAGTTAAAAATGCCACGGTGACGGGAATTTTTTGTTCACGTTTGATGGCAATCATGCCCCCACAACCGAAGGTTTCATCATCTTGGTGGGGTGAAAAAACCAGCACTGATTTTTCACTAACGGTCAGTGGTGTACTTCCCCAGGTGAGAATCCAACGAGAAACTAAATTGGCATGAAGTTCTTGCAATAATCTGAGCAAATAGATGGGAATTAATTTTTGTATTTGTTTTAAGATGGCTTTACTTGGCATAAATTTTAGTGAAGTTAAATCACTGGATTCTCAATTTATTTGGTGTCCAGACAAGTGTAAACTAGATAGAAAAAATCAATTGTTGTAATTTGGTGACTAATTTTAGGCGATGTTTTGCATGAATATATGAATTTGTCTGTTTTATTGTCATTTGAATTTATCAATACAATCTAGAAATATATAAATTATTATGTTCTGCTATTGATGTTTATGTTTAATTGGCATAATTGTGACCTGTTAGCAAAAAATGTATTTTTCTGAAGAACCTAAATCATTAATTTCATCATAATTGAGCTTCGGTTGTTTATTTCTTGTTTTTTGTGTTAATTTCGCATAAAAGTATGAAGTGTAAATAAATTTAAGTCTAATAATAATAACTATAGAGATGTATTTATGCACAGAGATAATCACATTTAAGAATAGATAAAATAAAAAAGCGGCAATTAAAATTAATCAATTACCGCCAATATAGAGTTATTTCCTAAAAGATAGTTGGAATGAAGGTTTCTAGATCATGAGAATGATTAGATAGGTAACTGATACACTAGAACTTTACCTTTCCAGTTTTCTTCTGCAAATAACAGATATTCGCCATTAGCACGACGGAAAGCACGAATACCATAGGGTATATCAACCCAACCACTTTCTTGGTCAACTTCTGGGCCTGGACTGAACTTTTTCACTAGTTCTCCGTTGGCTAAGTTAAACACCGACACTTCGGCTGTTTTGACTGTAATTGTAAATAGATAATCACCGGCTATACTCATGGCAGCTGTGGAGATTTGACGCTGACCAGTAGTATCATAAGGAACAACAGCCCGCCAAGTGGCATTACGATTTCCTTGACTCCAATTATCAAATCTAGCAATTTCTGAACCTACTACTCCATAGTCGTCACCCACAGGTGGATGTTCTTTTGTAAAACCAGATAAATACATAGTATCTGTTTCTGGAAAATACTCTATGCGACGTATATCTGTAATGAAACTAGGAGTGGTTTCTTTCACCATCGATTTGTAGCTGTAGATGGGATTACCTTTAGCATCTATCCCCAGTAAGGGATAATGACGGATGCCAATACCATCTTGGGTGCGTAAAGTTTTCCACACATCACCTTTGCTATCTACCCACCATCCCCCAATATAGGGATAATCTTCACTGCTATCATATTCAGTTTTATCAAATCCACCATTGCCATTGCGATCGCGCCAAATCCATTCTCCCTTCACTGGTTGATGAGGTGGCCAGTTACCTTGGATAGATTCTTTCCCTTCTGCATTAGTGCCTACAAACATCCCCGCAGGAATGGCAATTTTCCCATCTGTGTCTGGTTGGAAACGATAAATTTGCAAAAACTGATTATACATATCCGTCAGAAACAGGTAGGGCTTTCCTTGAATACGACGGAAAAATGTGCCATCTGGTGATGTATGCAGACGAGGGTCTTGAGGATATTTAAAGGGATTGAGAGTATAAGCCTTATAAACCCACTGTCTACCAGCCGGTTTATTGTAATCCATCAAATATTGTTCATGCTTGGTGAAGACATTAGCTGCATCTGTTTTTGGGTCAGCATCGGCATTATCAACAAATATCAATCCTAATAGTTGCCATAACTGTTGACCGGAAGGTGAATACATCCTCAAATCGGTGCCAGATTTGTTGAAACCATTGTTATTGATATAGAAATTGCCTGTGGCATCTGTACCAATACCAGTGATGCCATAGAGTTTTAAACTATGAACTTCTCCCGGTAAACCGCCAAAAATCCCCTTTTCGGTGCCAAAAGTTCCAACTTGAGTAGGTTGCTTGCTGATATCGTAAATTAGAACCTGCTGACGGGGGCCATTGTCTGCTACTAACAATCTACCTCGATGATCAATAGCGATCGCTGAAGGATCGACAACATCAAGAATCTGTTCAGCTAACTTCGTTCCTTTTGGTGAATAGTGGGCCACAGTGGCAGGAATAAAGCCTCTTCTAGCTTGAATAATCCACAAAGTACCTTGACGGTCTACAGTAATGGCACCGGGATTAATCACACTAAAGCTGCTAACTTCCTCCATGGTGGTCGTATTGTAAACACGAACTAAGTTCGCACCACCAATACTGACAAATAATTTATCACCGATATTTGCTAAACCAGTAACTTCAGTTTCTGTACTGGTAATTAACATGCTTTTATCCCAACCACGTCCTCCCTTAAAGGGTGCAGCTTTTCCCTGGAGGGTATAGCGTCTCACACAATACCAATTTTTACCTTCTGGTGGATAATCTTCTTTATCGCTTTTCATGCCTCCCTGTATCATAGCCATGAAAATATATTTGCTATTTACAGTGATGGCCTTACCACCAATGCGATTCCAACCGTGGGTATCTTCTAAAATAGCGATCGGTTTACCATCTTTGTATATACCAGCTTCCGCTGCTGCTTCATCCCAATGGCTATTTGTATATACAGTACCATCGGCAGCTACATACATTGATTCGATATTATTTTGCACCCGCAGTCTACCATTACCAATGGAATTACCAAGCCAAGAAGTTTGATAAGGTAGGCCTATTTTTATATAAGTTTTAGAGTTGGGACTGATACTGGCCCTATCCATGGCCATTCCCAAAAATGTAATCAATAATGCACAAGTTAAACCCAATAAACCGTTAAAACTGAGTATAATCCATCTGTTACTACGCCGAGAAAAATTATTGATGTATTGATTTATCTTGTGGATAAATTTTTGGAATGGAAGCAATAATCTGTTTTTCATAAAAACACTCAAGATTAAGCTTTAAAGAAGCATTTTGAGGACTGCCAACTTATACAAAGCACCACCACATCATTAATTTATTGCTGGCTCCCAATTATTCATATATTCTTTATCGTTTTCCGGGTAACTACAGCAATTATTTCCTGTTTATTTAATTGAAATTTCCCAAGTTTTTATCACCATATTCACTGGGCATAAATGTAATTGTTGCCACTAATTACCATGCAATTAATGCTGTGTTCTGGTTATTAATACAGTTTGTCGTTGATTTATAAATCACTCCAGAGAAGGATTGGCGGAAATTTTAAATCTTGTTATTACTAGTGGGACAATACCTACATAAAGTAACAGAGCTTCCCTCAGAATAAACATTTTTATTCAAAACTTTATCAAGAAAACATTGTTTTTTTAAAATTTTTATTCTTCAATTGAATAAATATTGGTTAACTATTTTATTAGGATAAAAATAAAACCAAAAAATAGTAACTCGATATACATTTTTTTAGAAATGATTTATCTTGATAGGATTTTTGGCACCTTCCTGATATGACAGGTGAATAAAAGGAGGAAAATCAAGAGAAACTATTTAAACATGCGCTAGAAAAGCAGCAACAAGCATGTCTATATGTGGTAGTGAAAAATATGGGAGAAGATATACCAGTGGCAAGTAAGAACAAAAACTATGAATTAGAAACAGCATCAATACTTACTTTAGGAACTGGTTGGTTTCCGCAAACACCAGGTGGTTTGGAAAGATATATCTATGAATTAACACATCAATTAGCTGCTAATCAGGACAAAATAGAACTTTGTGGAGTTGGTATACCTAAAAGTTCAGAAAATCCACTCATTAAGTTAACTAATTTAGCTAATCCCAGTAGCCCAATTTACCAAAGATTGTGGTCTATTCGGCAAAATTTTCAGAAAACTAGAGTAGATAAACCCGATGCCATTAATTTACATTTTGCCCTCTACAGTTTTCCTATTTTAGATATTCTCCCCAAAGATATACCTATTACTTTCAGCTTCCATGGGCCTTGGGCTGCGGAAAGTCAACAGGAAGTAGTTGATAAAAAACTGAGTATTCTCTTAAAAGAATGGCTAATTGAAAAAAATACCTACAACCGATGCGATCGCTTTATTGTTCTTAGTCAAGCTTTTGGTAACATTTTACATCAAAGATATCAAATTCCTGGACACAAAATCCATGTCATTCCTGGTGGTGTAGATATTGAGCATTTTCAACCCCAACTATCACCAAAAGCCGCAAGAATGCACCTAAATTGGCCAAGCGATCGCCCCATCATTTTTACTTCTCGTAGATTAGTATACAGAACAGGAATAGATAAACTTTTACAGGCAATTGCTACCATTAAAAATCGCATTCCTGATATTTGGTTAGCCATAGCTGGTCGTGGTCATATTCAAAACCAACTGCAACAACAAGCTGATGAATTAGGTTTAGAAAATCACGTCAAATTTTTAGGATTTTTACCAGATGCTAATTTACCAATTGCTTATCAAGCTGCTGATTTAACAGTTATGCCCAGTCAATCCTTTGAAGGATTTGGATTAGCCATTATTGAATCCCTAGCTTGTGGTACTCCTGTAGTTTGTACACCAGTGGGAGGAATGCCAGAAATCTTGCATAAATTCTCACCAGATTTAATTACAGAATCAATTACATCCGCAAGTATTGCTCATACCTTAGAACAAGCCATTTTAGGAAAAATATTTTTACCTTCTAGGGCTGAATGTCGTGAATATACAACTACTAATTATGATTGGACTCATATTGCTCAAAAAGTTCGACAAGTCTTATTAAGAACAGCTACAAAATAATTGATTTCCCAAAAATATGCGAATACTCTTCTTAGACCAAAGCGGTAAACCCGGTGGTGCAGAATTATGTTTAATTGACATTGCCAAACCTTATAGAAAAACATCTCTAGTAGGTCTATTTGCTAACGGTGACTTTAAAGATTTACTGGAACAGCAGCAAATTCCCGTGCAAGTTCTCACCGAAAAGTCCATCAAAGTCAAAAAAGAAAGTGGCTTGATTCCAGCATTAACCAGTTTGGGAACAATCACACCGTTAATTGCTCAAGTCATTCAACAGGCGAAAAACTTTGATATTATCTATGCTAATACACAAAAAGCTTTAGTAGTTGGTGCGATCGCTAGTGTATTAACCCGTTGTCCCCTCGTCTATCATTTACACGACATTCTTTCCCTAGAACACTTTAGCCCCACAAACCTACGAGTTGCCATTACCCTAGCTAACCGTTGTGCATCCTTAGTGATAGCTAATTCCCAAGCTAGTCAAGCTGCATTTGTGGCAGCTGGTGGGAAATCAGAGATAGTCAAAGTTGTTTATAACGGCTTTCACCCAGAAAATTATCATACTGCCATTGAAGATATCGCCAGATTAAAACAACAATTAGGAATAGAAGGTAAATTTGTCATTGGACATTTTAGCCGTCTTTCCCCTTGGAAGGGACAACATATATTAATCAATGCACTAGCTCAATGTCCACCAGAAGTAATCGCTATTTTCGTAGGTGATGCCTTATTTGGAGAAAAAAATTATGTGCAGGAATTACATACACAAGTAAGCGCACAGGGACTAGAAAACAGAGTTAAATTTTTAGGATTTCGCGCAGATATTCCCCAATTAATGGCAGCTTGTGACTTAATAGCCCATACTTCCACTGCCCCAGAACCTTTTGGTAGAGTGATTGTTGAAGGGATGTTATGTGGTAAACCTGTAATTGCCTCTCAAGCTGGAGGAGCCATAGAACTAATCGCACATAACATCAATGGCTTTTTAGTTCCACCGAACCACCCCCAAAAACTGGCGGAAATCATCAACACCTGCATTCAGCACCCACAAACAATTACCAATCTAGGGAAACAAGCACAACTAACTGCCAGCCAAAAATTTAATCTCACCACAATTAACCAACAAATTGCCCAATTGTTAAAATCTATCTAATCAATATCACTGCCTTCTTCAGGAGTTGCTGTGAGAGAGCTTGTATTCAAAATTCTCTTAAACAGGTAATCGTCCCGAAGCAAACATCTTATAACCTGCTGACATTAAAACTAATGATAATAAAAATTGCCAGAGACTCATAGGATTAAGAATCGCGCGACTACTCATAAACACAAAAATCATCCCCATGCCGATAGATATCCAGCCGAGATTTTTCATACCTCTAGGGAAAAAAATCAAGATCATTACTCCTATGGTCAGTGTAAGTACGGAAGTATCAGCCGCTATACCCCGCCACCAATAAGGACTCACATTGGTTGTAAACATGATGTTTTGCCCAACCAAGTAGATGCCCATAATTAGTAAACCTAAGCCGACAATTCTCAACAAAAAGCCCATAATTTCAACTAATTAACCGTGTTTTCTATACCTTAACTTAAAAGAATAGGGATTCCCTCTCTGGAGAATCAATCGGGTGTAAAGAAGGACAAAATTTCTTCTTTACTTATGAGTATTTACAATATATTTTATACCAAAAATTTAAATTAAACCTGATTAAATGTATAAAAATAAACTTTATACAGATGTTAATCAAGTTTTAATCCTGACATGCCCTTCTGACTGCATTTAGATTACAGGTTTGACATACTTCTTAATAAATTAGCAGCGCAAACGCAAAACGTTCTAATCTAAAAGCTGACTGGGTTAATTTACTGGCATTTCTGAAGGCAGTATCCCTAAGGCATAAAAGGCACATGAGTGTCAAGCCCCAAGCGACCCAGACTTAACACATAAAACATTATGATAGGAGTTTTAAAAATCCGATGAGTGTTAAGGCGAGTGGAGGAAGCTCAGTTGCGCGCCCGCAACTGTATCAAACCCTAACAGTAGCAACCATCTCACAAGCGGAACAACAAGACCGCTTTTTAGGAAAAGGTGAACTGAGCGAACTATCGAATTATTTTTCATCTGGCGCAAAACGGCTGGAAATTGCTCAGGTACTGACGGAAAATTCTGAGATTATCGTCTCTAGGGCTGCCAACCGGATCTTTGTTGGTGGTTCACCCATGGCTTTCTTAGAAAAGCCCAGAGAACAAGAAGTAGTCATGGTTGGTGCGGGTGCAACTAATGTCCAAGAGGGCATGAAGTTAGGTACTGTCACCTATGTTGAAACCCGCGGTGGCTTCTTTGAAAACCTCCGTTCCATTTTCAACACCAGTGCAGGTGGCCCTACACCTCCAGGTTTTAGACCCATTAACATTGCACGCTACGGCCCCAGCAACATGGCTAAGAGCTTGCGGGATTTATCCTGGTTCTTACGCTATGCTACTTATGCGATCGTTGCCGGCGACCCCAACATCATCGCTGTCAACACTAGAGGTTTGCGAGAAATTATTGAAAATGCTTGTTCCGGTGAAGCTACATTAGTTGCTTTACAAGAAATCAAAGCGGCTTCCCTGTCTTATTTCCGCAAAGACCCTGTAGCCGCAGACATCGTTACCGAATACATGGATGTGTTGTTGACAGAATTCCAAGCACCAACACCATCCACCAAACTGCGGCAACGTCCCTCTGGAGACCAGCAAGGGTTACAACTACCACAAATCTACTTCAACTCCGCAGAACGCCGTCCCAAGTTTGTCATGAAACCTGGGTTGTCCTTCAGCGAAAAAACAGAAGTAGTCAAAGCTGCTTACCGTCAAGTGTTTGAGCGCGACATTACCCGTGCTTACAGCTTGTCCATCTCTGATTTGGAATCTAAAGTCAAAAATGGCGACATCTCCATGAAGGAGTTTATCCGCCGTTTAGCCAAATCTCCCCTTTACCAAAAACAGTTTTACCAGCCTTTTATTAACAGCCGGGTAATTGAATTAGCCTTCCGCCACATTTTAGGTAGAGGCCCCAGCAGCCGTGAAGAAGTACAAAAATACTTTGCCATTATTTCCAACGGTGGTCTACCTGCTTTAGTTGATGCGTTGGTAGATTCTCAGGAATATAGCGATTACTTTGGTGAAGAAACAGTTCCCTACATTCGTGGTCTTGGTCAAGAAGCTCAAGAATGTCGCAACTGGGGTCCACAACAAGACCTCTTCAACTACAGTGCGCCTTTCCGCAAAGTACCTCAATTTATTACCACCTTTGCTGCTTACGAACAGCCCTTACCTGATCAACACCCCTATGGTTCTGGTAACGACCCATTAGAAATCCAATTCGGAGCGATTTTCCCGAAAGAAACTCGTAACCCCAGCAGCAGCCCCGCACCGTTTAGTAAAGATACTCGACGCATCTTAATTCACCAAGGGCCTGGTATTAATAACCAAGTGAGCAACCCTGGTGCTAGAGGAGTAGCCCCTGGTTCATTGGGCCCCAAAGTTTTCAAATTAGACCAATTACCCGGTACTATCGGCAAGAAAGCTGCCAAGGGTGCTAGTGTTAAATTCTCCGAAAGCTCTACCCAAGCAGTAATTAGGGCCGCTTACCTCCAAGTATTCGGTCGTGACGTTTATGAAGGACAACGGCTGAAAGTACAAGAAATCAAACTGGAAAACGGGGAAATTTCTGTACGGGAATTTATTCGCGCTTTGGCGAAATCAGATTTATTCCGGAAGATGTACTGGACTTCTTTATATGTATGTAAGTCCATTGAATACATTCACCGTCGCTTATTAGGTCGTCCTACCTACGGTCGTCAAGAAAACAACAAGTATTTCGATATTGCTGCTAAGAAGGGCTTCTACGCGGTAGTTGATGCCATCATTGACAGTGTTGAATACAGTGAAGCTTTCAATGAAGATACAGTTCCTTACGAACGGTATTTAACACCTGCTGGTGTGGCACTACGTCAGTTGCGTGTAGGCAGCATCCGTGAAGATGTCGCCGCTAAGGTGCAGAAGGAAGAAACTCCACGGTTTGTGGAATTGGGTACTGTGGCAGAAATGCGAACAGCACCAGATATTGAATTCCGCATTAATCAAGGTGTGACCAAGCAGCGTGAGCAAACCAAGATATTCAAGCTGGTTGCTAACACTGAAGATAAAGTAGCAGTTCAAACTTTAATTAGTGCTGCTTACCGTCAGATTTTCGAGCGTGATATTGCTCCCTACATTGCTAAGAATGAATTCACTGACTTAGAAAGCAAGCTGGGTAACGGCGAGATTTCTGTGAAGGAATTTATTGAAGGTTTGGGTTACTCTAACCTGTATCTCAAGGAATTTTATACGCCCTATCCCAACACCAAGGTAATTGAGTTGGGTACAAAGCATTTCTTGGGACGTGCACCCATTGACCAAGCAGAAATCCGCAAGTACAACCAAATTTTGGCTACTCAAGGGATTCGCGCCTTTATCGGTGCCCTGGTGAATAGTGCTGAATATGCTCAAGTGTTTGGTGAAGATACAGTACCTTATCGTCGCTTCCCCACATTACCTGCGGCTAACTTCCCCAATACCGAGAAGCTTTACAACCAATTAACTAAGCAAAATAACGATTTGGTTGTGCCTAGCTTTGAACCTGTGAAGGCACGGATTAAGTCTGAGAATACGCCAATTTTAGCGAAGGCGATCGCAGATTTGGCGGCTCAAGCCCGACAAATGGACAAGACCAAACCTCTGTTCATCGAGTTGGGTCGTTCCTTCAACGATGGTCGTGGTCAGTCTGTAGAAGTAGGTGTGGGTACTAGCCGTCGTAAACCTACCCGCATTTACCGTGCTACCATCGGTGCTAACAAAGCAGAAGCTAATCAAGTGATTAATGCCATCTACGTTCAAGTGATGGACGTATTTAGCGGACAAATCCCTGATTATCTGCGTCGCAGTGACTTAGACAGCAAACTGCGTAATGGTGAAATTACCGTGCGTGAGTTCGTTCTAGAACTGGCTAGCTCCGAAATTTATCGCAAGCGCTTCTACACCCCCTATCCCAACACCAAAGTGATTGAATTCCTATTCCGTCACCTGCTGGGACGTGCACCAGCTACTCAAGGTGAAATTCGTCAATACAACAAACTATTGGCTGATAGCGGCTTGAGAGCGGCTGTAGAGGCAATTGTGAATAGCCCTGAATACGCTCGCTACTTTGGAGAAGATGTTGTACCTTACAACCGCTTCCCATCCCTACCTGCTGGTAACTACTTAGGTAGTGTTAAGGCAGCATCTGACCTAGTGAAACAATCTTGGTCTAGTTTGTCTCCTGCTGTGTTAACAGGTCGTTCTACCAACAGCTAGACATTAGGTGACGAATCACAGGTGGTAGGTGACAGAGGAAATGTAAATTATTCCCTGTTACCTATCTATATTCCTGTTATTTCCCTGTAAATCCGGCTTTGGGACTCTCAGAATGAGAGTAAATCTGAAAGACAATGTTACAAACTATTAAGAGCAGTCATAAATGCTCAACATAATGCCGGAGAATATTTTGCGGAAGGTAGCTGAGTTTTCCAGCTTGCGTCTGTAATAACTCAAGCAAACTCACAATGTATTTGCGTACAGAGCTACTATCAACCAATTGAAATTACACCAGTTCATTATTCTGGTTTCATTAGTTTTGGAGGATTCCATTAATGAGTATCGTCACGAAGTCCATCGTGAATGCTGATGCAGAAGCTCGCTATCTGAGCCCTGGTGAATTAGATCGGATCAAGAGCTTCACCGCTGGTGGCGCACAACGCCTCCGCATCGCTCAAGTATTGACCGACAACCGTGAGCGTATCGTTAAGCAAGCTGGCGACCAACTGTTCCAAAAGCGCCCTGATGTTGTTTCTCCTGGTGGAAACGCTTATGGTCAAGAAATGACAGCTACCTGCTTGCGTGACCTCGACTACTACCTCCGCTTAGTTACCTACGGTATCGTTGCTGGCGATGTTACCCCCATCGAAGAAATCGGTATCGTTGGCGTACGCGAAATGTACAAGTCTTTAGGCACCCCCATCGATGCAGTTGCTGGTGGCGTTGCTGCTATGAAGAGCGTTGCTTCTACTCTATTGTCTGCTGAAGACGCTTCTGAAGCTGGCTCTTACTTTGACTACGTAGTAGGTGCATTAGCGTAGGTTGAGTTTCTTCCCTACTGAAATGAAACTATTGCAATAAGGTTGGAAATAAGGAATTAAAAACATGGCTCAAGACGCAATTACCGCTGTCATTAACTCCGCAGACGTTCAAGGTAAGTACCTCGATACCGCTGCTTTAGAAAAATTAAAAGGCTACTTCTCCACCGGTGAACTGCGCGTTCGTGCAGCTACCACCATCAGCGCTAACGCTGCTGCGATTGTTAAAGAAGCTGTAGCTAAGTCCTTGTTGTACTCTGATATCACCCGTCCCGGTGGTAACATGTACACCACCCGTCGCTATGCTGCTTGTATTCGCGACTTAGACTACTACTTGCGTTATGCTACCTACGCTATGCTCGCTGGCGATCCTTCCATCCTAGATGAGCGCGTACTCAATGGTTTGAAAGAAACCTACAACTCCTTGGGCGTACCCGTTGGTGCTACCGTTCAAGCTATCCAAGCTATCAAAGAAGTAACCGCTAGCTTGGTAGGTCCCGACGCTGGTAAGGAAATGGGCGTTTACTTAGACTACATCTCCTCTGGCTTGAGCTAGAATTTGCTTTGCACTTAATGATTTAGGTGCGGCTTTATTCAGGTCTGGAAATCTATCGTGAGTTTTAGAACGTGATATTGCTGAAATTGGAGTATTAGCGGTCTAGTATTGATGATTGATTTCCAGACTTTGAGAAAAATAATTAAAGATTTACTCTCCAGGTTTTGAGATAAAAAAGTTTCCGCAAACGATACAGGAGATTTCACAAACATGGCCCGTTTATTTAAAGTAACTGCTTGCGTTCCTAGCCAAACCCGGATTCGCACCCAACGTGAATTACAAAACACCTACTTCACCAAACTAGTTCCTTTTGAAAACTGGTTTCGTGAGCAACAACGCATTATGAAAATGGGTGGCAAAATTGTTAAGGTGGAATTGGCAACTGGTAAGCAAGGTACAAATACTGGGTTGCTGTAATTGCTATAAACCAAAGATTATATATAGTAAATTATTGAAAGGTCTAAAAAGACCTTTTTTTTTGGGGACTTTAGGGTTACAAATTAAAATGCTCCAAAGCTTGCACTAATTGATCAATTTCTTCGAGTTGATGGGTAGCCATCATGGTAATTCTGATGCGACTAGTAGGGACTGTGGGGGGACGAATTGCGGGAGCAAAAATGCCCGCTGCTTTTAAATATTTACCTGCTATTACTGCTGTGGCTGCGTCAGATAATTGAAAGCATAATATTGGTGATTGGGAAGGTAATATTTTTAATTTAGGTAAATTATTGGTAATTAATTGTTTTAAATAATCAACATTGGCCCAAAGTTGCTGGCGACGTTGGGGTTCCTGTTGTACTATCTGAAATGCGGCTAAGGCTGCTGCTGTGTCTGCGGGTGAAAGGGCAGTTGTGTAAATCCAACTAGGGGCGCGGTTACGTACAAAGTCAATGAGGTTACTGTTTCCTGCGACATATCCGCCTAAACTACCTAAGGCTTTACTTAATGTACCAATTTGAATGATTTCTCTACCTGTACATCCGAAATACTCTACACATCCAGCCCCAGTTTTACCTATGACTCCGGTAGCATGGGCTTCATCGATGAGTAACATACAGCTAAATTCTTCAGCTATATCTAACAGTTCTGGTAGGGGACATAAATCTCCATCCATACTGAAGACACTATCAGTAATAATTAGACAACGGCGGTAATTGTGACGATTTTGATGGAGTTTTGCCGTTAATGTGGCAATGTCACAATGGGGATATTCAATGATTGTTGCACCACTGAGAATTGCCCCGTTTTTTAGGCTGGAATGATTATATATATCTGATAAAATTAAATCTTTTTTGCCAACTAGGGAAGTAATTGTACCTAGATTCGCTAAATAGCCTGAGCTAAATACTACCGCATCTTCTGTTTGTTTGGTAGATGCGATCGCTCTTTCTAATTCTCTGTGTAATTCCCTGTGTCCACTGAGTAATCTAGAACCTGTGCTACCTGTACCAAATTCTTGGATAGCAGCAATTGCATCGTTCTGTAATCGCTCATCTCCAGCTAAACCTAAGTAGTCATTACTGGCAAAGTTAATGACTTCTTTTCCTTCGAGGATAACTTTTGCACCAGGACGACTCTGTATAGTTTGTACTGAACGATACCAGTCAGCCCGATGAATTGTGGCTAGAGATTGTTCTATCCAAGCATAAGGGTTAGTATTCATTCGTCACAAATTAGGAATTTCTCACCTCAATTTCGCTGCTACTTAGATGGGCGATAGCTTGTTTAATCCAGTCTTCCACATAGGCATCCTTGGGTAAACCAATGTCTTCGCTGACTACATGCAAGGCGTGACTAACTTCATGGGCAGTATATCCCAAGGCAAATAGGGTCATTTGCACTTCTTCTAAAATGCCTGGTGCAGGGCCACCTGTAGCCACGAAAAATCCGGCTGATTTCCGCCATTCAATCAATTTGCTCTTCAATTCTAAACAAATGCGTTCGGCGGTTTTCTTGCCCACACCAGGAGCTTGAATGAGCATTTGCACATTAGCAGCAATAATCGCTTGGACTAACTCAGGTAATTCTAAAGTATCCAAAAGAGCGATCGCTAAAGCAGCACCTATGCCAGTGACAGACAGCAAATGCCGGAATAAATCCCGTTCAGCCGGGGAAGAAAACCCATACAGTAAAGGTATTTCTTCCCGAATCTGGTAATGGGTAAAAATTTGTACCTCTTCCCCAGTATTGGTTAATTGCTGGGCGAGGCGTTGGGGAATTTGTAAATCATACCCCATTCCATTCACTTCTAGAGTCAAATTTGTCCGATTAGGACTAATTGCTTGAACTCCTGCAACAATTCCTTTTAAATAACTAATCATGTTAAGAAACCGAAGTGTTTTAGTCCTTCCATAATTCCACCAGCACAAAATTTTTGTGCTAGGTAGTGATGGTGAGCAGCATACTGCTTGTACCATTGGATTAGCTCTGGACGAGCATTTCCGACAATGATTCCCCGTTCTTCCCCCACGGTGAATAATGCAATATCATTGCCTGAATCACCGCAAACGACAGTCTGTTCCGCTGCAAAATCCCACTTTTGACGTAGAAACTGCATTGCCTGACCTTTATCGCTGGTTCGGGGAACAATGTCAAGGTCAATACCACTGCTATAGATTAACTTTATATTTAATTTAATTTTTTGCAACTCTGACTCAAGCTGTGGTATAATTCCTGCCAATTCCTCCTTAAGGAAAAAGCTGACCTTGAAAGGCCGTTGTTCTGAATCGGGTTGGGGAATCAATTCAGGGAACTGCTTAGTAACAGATACAATTGTTTCCCGTTGCCATCCGGGAGAGAGGACTTGTGACCAGCTAGGATCTGGTACATCGCTATTATGCAAATAAATTTCTGTACCTACAGATGAAACCAGCGCATCTGGATGCAGGAGATTTTTTTCGGCTTGGAGTTCGCGGTACAACATGGGCGATCGCCCTGTAGCGTAAACTATTTTTGTACCATGTTCCTCTCGGTGTGTTTGTAGACGATGGTTTAACTCTTGCAGCGCATCATCATCGCCAACTAGGGTATGGTCTAAATCAGTTACAAATAAGAATTTAGTCACAGCTATCTCCTTTTGTCGGGTTAATCAACAAAAAGTTTATGCTGTTTTTGGTAATAATTAAACGCGGATGAACGCAGATAAATGTAGATAATTCCGTACTTTATTGGTTACTAGCTGTGGATGTTGAAATTGTCTGCCTATTAGATATCTGGTGGTAATTAAATGTGCGTGGTTTGAAACCCTTGTAGAGAAGTTCCGCCGGAACGTCTCTACATTCATTTTCACCAGAGGTCTATTGTGATCAACACTATATTATTGTTCTAACTTTCATCCTGCAAAGTTTCAATCAACAAATCTACCTGTTGCTGACGCTGTTGTAAAAAGTTTTCACATTGACGTAAATATTCCACCGCAGTAGCAAATTGTGCAAATACATCTGCTAATTGCAATTCACCTTTTTCAATGCGGGTGATAATTTGCTCTATTTCTGCTACCTTTTCTTCATAACTGCCACTTGCTAGGAAATCAGAATTAGCAGCATTATTACGCTTGACCATTACTTCCTCTGCGTCCTCTGGGTTTTGGTGGTTTCTTCACTTCCACCACTTTAACTTTTACCTCACCTTGGGCCAATTGAATCAGTAAATCTTGTCCTATGGTCAATTCTGAGGCAGCGCGAACTATGTCACCCTGTTCTTGCCTCACCACAGCATATCCCCGCTGTAACACCGCTTGGGGGTCGATACTGGCCAATTTTTGGCGTAGCATTTCTAAATGCTGGGTGGCTTGTTGCACTTTCCCTGTGGTTATCTGTATCAGTTGTTGACGCTTCCAAGATAGTTTGTTGGTTTCCTGTTCCACTTGTCTATCTAACCGCAACCTCCGCAACCGATTTTTTAATCCTTGCAGTTGGTCTGCTTGTTCTGCTAAGGATGAATTTACGGCTTGAGACAAAGTTGTAATTCGTTGTTGATGTTGAAAATATAAATCAGAGAGTGAAGGCACGACCTTTTCTGCTGCGGCTGTGGGTGTGTGTAAACACATATCAGCCACTAAATCTGTTAAAGATTCATCTCGGTGATGTCCTATGCCAGTAATGACGGGAATTTGGCAATTAGCAACAGCCATAACCACTCTTTCATCATTAAAACAGGCTAATTCCTCCACTGCACCACCACCACGAGATAAAATTAATACTTGTGCGCGTCCATCCCTTTCTACTCGTTGAATGGCTTTGACTATGGATGGTGGTGCTAGTTCTCCTTGCACTGTAGCGGGTGAAAAGAGGACATGTAAGCCAGGATATCGATGTTTGAGGGTTTTTTGAATATCGCCCCAAGCTGCTGCGGTGGGAGAGGTGACGACAGCGATAGTATGGGGATGCAGAGGGAGCGATCGCTTTCTATCAATATCAAATAATCCTTCAGCTTGCAAGCGGTTTTTCAGTTGTTGATAGCGTAATGCTTGTAAACCAACACCCCCAGGTAAAGCTTGCCAGACTGTTAACTGATATTCTCCTCGTTGTGGATACAGTCGAATACTGCCTAAAATAATTAACTGCTCACCGGGAACAGGCATCTGTGCTAACTTTGCCAATTGATTATTCCAGGCTACACATTTAATCGCAGCTGTGCCATCGGGGTCTTGAAGAGTGAAAAATAAACCACTCCGATGATGATTTGCACTAGAAACTTCACCAGTCACCCAAACTTGTCTGAGTATCTCATCTTGTTCTAATAACAACCGCAGATAGTCGGTTAACCCAGCTACTGAGAGTGCAGTGACAGGAATATCAACATTCATAAAACCTGTAGATTAGTATAGAGAATTAAATTAATTCCTATTTGTTCAACTAACCTACTTATTATACCGAGTCAAAATTAACTCTTTTCAATCTATTAGGACTTACGCACAAACTAGGGAAGAATCGAACCACGTATCGCTAAAGCGAAAGCTCCGCTAACGCGCAGCGTCCCGAAGGGATAGGAAAGACAGTTTCACAGATATTTTGCGTAAGTCCTGTATATGTTTAATTTGAAAACACTAATGACATGATAGCCTTACCAATTTTTGATTTTAAAAAGAATATAACTCATAACCTTTCAAGCTGAATCAAAAACCTGTGTTGTAGGGGTTGATAATCATATTTCCCCCCTACAAAAAATCAGATTAACTATTAGTAACCGTAGTAGCGGTTATATCTACGATAACGATGTCCATGTCCACGATAATAATAGGAACGATGGTAATGAACTGGGCGATAATAATGATGATGAGAACGACGCAGGCGATATCTTCTATGTCGGTGATGGCGACTTACAGGACGATAGTAATGACGGCGATAATGTCTGCGGTGGTGAACATAGCCATGACGATGACAGTGGCGATAATATCTGCGCGGTGCAGCATCAGCACTCTCAATATTAGAAAAAGCTGACATGGATGCTACTAGACCCGCAAGCACAAAAGACATGAAGCGATTCATCATGTTAATTAAGATTAATGTTATTGTTGCCAGCGTAGGAATTTAACGAAGAGAACATCCCAATCATGCTGTTTTTATTCTACAGTAATGATCAATACCTTGTAAACACACTATAAACTATAGATTTAATACTGACTAATTTGTAACCAAATAACTAAATATAATTATTCTTTACATGAGTAAATCTTGACATAGGAATAACCAGAAATTTTCTAATTGTCTCTATATAAAATTATTGCTAGAGATTAAATAGGCTTTTTCCATAACTATGAGCAAAATATTTATCGTAAATTACTAGATAATTGTGAGGAAATATATTTTTTATATAAAAACACAATCATGCACCACGTAATTGACCCATATTTAGCTGTGGGTATCTGCGTTCAATATATAGCTTATTATTAATTGAGTCCCAATCTAAAAAATAGTTAAATAAGATGACTGATAAAAATATACAGTCATCCCTGATTTTATACCATATGATGGAATAGAATCTTCAACAAATCTCCTTGCGTAAATGGCTTTTGCAAATAACCTGTAGCTTTCACCATTTTGGCTTTGGCTTTATCTCGTAGACTGCTGGTTTCTGTCATCAAAATTACTGGTGTATTCTTAAAATAAGTATGTTTTCGCAATAGAGAACATACTTCATAGCCATCTAAATGTGGCATCACAACATCAAGCAAAATGAGTGCTGGTTTAACCCGCAAAATTTCCATTAATGCTTGAGATGAATCAGTTAAAGCAATGACAGAAAAAATTTCTTCGTCCAAAAAACCTTTAATCGTCTCTAAAACTGTGGCATTATCATCAATACAAAAGATATTGTAAACTTTTTTTGTAGTTGATGGTGGACATACTAAAGGCTTAGTCTGATGCTTGATTTTATAGTCAGAGAGCTTAGTAGCTTGATAATTATTGGTAGGTTGTGGATGATTTTCTCTGACAGTATGATTAGCTTGATTGGGAACGACTTTAGCTGCGGCTTGATATTGTTCCACTAATAAGCGCAAATTTAAATGACAAAACTTAGGTAAATCATCTAAAAATGTTTCAGGGATAAATTCATAACTACCTACTTCTAACTCTAAAAATGATTCAAGCACCTCTACAGCCAATCTTTCAATTAATACTGCTGCTTGAATTTTGCTAATGTACTTCTGATTGACTAACCAACAAATAGCCAGATAGTCAGGATTGGGAATAGCTTGATTTTCAATTTCCTTTTCAAAAATGACCTTTAATTGCTCATTAATGCCTCTGGGTAAAGTAGAAATTTGCTGGCTTAAAGTTTGCAAATTTCTGTACAAAGGCTCAAACATTTGCTCTGAGTAACACGCATAAGTTAACTTTCCTTCCTCCATATAAATTGACCAAGCGCCATTGGCACTAAATACTTGCAAACAACCAGTAAAGGCAGGACTGGTAATTTTTTGCAACAGCGATAGAGGTTGTAATTTTTGAAAAAACCTGTATCTACTAATAGGAAGTGTTTTCATGCAAACTGCTCAAAGCTGTAATTAAAAAGTTCAATTTTAACCAGTGAATTAGTGGTTGGCAATTCACCAATATTCTCATCTTGTATCAGGTGCATTTATTGGCACAGTAAAACCACTCACTAGTAGATGAGAAGCTAATAAATGTAGTAGATAAACCCACAATTACCAAAGGAGAAAAACGATGGTCTTCTCGCCAGACAATATTATGGTTAGAAGGGGTTAGTTTTTCTGTATATTTTGCTAATCTAACTCAACTTTTAGGGCATGAATGCAAAGTTTTCATTTTTTTTCTGGAGTATATGACTTTTTTGTTAATTAATACTGTTAAAATGGTGAGTAGCGTAATAAAAATATCAGGTTATAAGTAATTTCAGGTGACTGCTATTCATCTTCAAGTTCAAGCCAACAGTGAACGTTTTGATCGCTACCTATCCCAGGAGTTAACAGATTTATCGCGTTCTCGTATCCAGCAATTAATTGAGCAGGGTAATGTCCAATTAAATGGTCAAGTATGCACATCAAAAAAGATAAATCTGAAAATAGGCGATCGCATTACTCTAGAGATTCCTGAAGCGCAACCCTTGGAGTTACAAGCGGAAGATATACCTTTAGACATTCTCTATGAAGATGAGCAGTTACTGATTCTCAACAAACCCGCCGGTTTAGTAGTCCATCCTGCACCCGGCCATCCTGACGGAACTCTAGTCAATGCTTTATTAGCCCATTGTCCCAACTTACCGGGAATTGGAGGAGTCCAAAGACCGGGAATAGTCCATCGTTTAGATAAAGATACCACCGGTGCGATCGCCATTGCCAAAACTGATTTAGCCTATCAACACCTACAAGCCCAACTGCAAGCCAAAACCGCCAGACGGGAATATTTAGGTGTGGTCTACGGTGCCCCAAAAACCGAAAGTGGAACCATTGACTTACCTATCGGTCGTCATCCCCAAGACCGTAAAAAAATGGCTGTTATTGCCCCTGAACAAGGAGGAAAATTGGCAGTCACCCATTGGCGGATTCAAGAACGCTTAGGCAATTACACCTTAATTCACTTCCAACTAGAAACGGGACGAACTCATCAAATTCGCGTTCATAGTTCTAAAATCGGCCATCCCATAGTTGGTGACCCCCTTTATGGTTCTGGTCGTTCCGTGGGGGTAAACTTGCCTGGTCAAGCACTCCATGCGTGGCGTTTAAAGTTACAACATCCCATAACCGAAAATTTAATTGCAGTTACAGCACCTATTCCCCCAACCTTCACTACTCTGTTGGAAGTTTTACGCAGAAGAGTAGCAATTTCTTGATACTTGGCTTCTCTCTTTTAGTCAGCCCGAAATAAACGACGGTGTTCAGGATGGTAGAGACGGGAACGCCCATCAGTTGACCCGAGTGCTGGACTAATTAAATATAGTGTAGTACGCAGCAGGTTTTCTGCCTGGGTACAACTGGCCATTTCTGTTAAAGGTACTACATGAATTTTTTCATCAGGCCAGCCGATGCGAAAACAAATCGCTACCGGAGTATCCCCAGGATAATGTTCTAGTAACTTGGCTTGTGCTTGGTCAACATGACGCGCACTCAAATATAAACACAGACTGGCTTGATGTGCTGCTAAACTAGCTAATTCTTCTCTAGTCGGAACCTCTGTCCGTCCACTAATGCGACTGAGAATGATAGTTTGCACCAAACCAGGTACAGTTAACTCCACCTTTAACTTAGCCGCAGCCGCTTGAAAGGCGCTAATACCAGGAATTACCTCAAAGGGAATTTCCGCCTCTGCTAATAGCTGTATTTGCTCATGGATAGCACTATAAAGACTAGGGTCACCAGAATGAAGACGGACTACAGATTGATGCGATCGCACCCTAGCCACCATAATGGGTACAATCTCCTCTAAAGTTTTATCTGCCGTAGGAATTATTTCTGCATCTGGCCGACAAACCTCTAAAATTTGCTCTGGTACTAAGGAATCAGCAAAGACAATCACATCAGCCCCAGCTAATAGCTTTTGCCCCTTCACCGTCAATAAATCTGGATCTCCCGGACCCGCACCCACAATATACACTGCTGGTGCCAAGGCATAGCTAGAGAAATTAGAACTCACGCTCATAATCAAAAGAATTTTTTGGCATTTTTCATGACTTATCCGGACGATGTCTATTTCCCTAGTAGAGAGAAGTGGTAGATGCACCCTGGTTAAGCCCTGGAGAACACTCTGGGGCATTTTTTATTTTCAGGAGTTCAAATGCCTACTCCATCAACCCATCGCCACGGGATGGTGACACAACATCAGGTAAAGGACGCTTCCGCAAGTACAGCCAAGCCAAACCAGCCAGTCCTAAACTAATACCACATAAACTTACTACCTGTGCCATACGCAGTGGCCCTAGCATCAAACTATCTGTGCGTAACCCTTCAATCCAAAATCTGCCTAAGCTATAAGCTACCCAATAAATTAAAAATAGCGACCCTACTTTTAATCTTGGCAACCCAGATAAAGCACGGAAAAACAAAGTCAGCAGCAGAATAAATACCATGACATCCCACAATGATTCGTAGAGAAAAGTAGGATGGAAATATTCAAAATTAGCTAAATTGGGTGGACGACGTTCTGGGGGAATGTACAACTTCCAAGGTAAATCAGTGGGAGCGCCAAAAGCTTCCGAATTGAAAAAATTACCCCAACGACCGATCGCTTGCCCTAAAATCAGCGAAGGAGCCACCAAATCCGCTAATTGCCAAAAAGATACTTTTTTTAATTTGGCAAAGATTAATGCCGCCAAAACACCCCCAATAATCGCACCATGAATGGCAATACCTCCTTGCCAAATGGCAATAATTCGTTCAGGATGACGGGAATATTCTGACCATTGAAATAAAACGTAATATAAACGGGCGGCGGGAATTGCACCAATTACCAACCAAATTGATAAATCACTCAGCAACTCTGGATTAACGTGACGGCGCTTTGCCAGGTACTGGGACAGGCTGACACCAATCAACACAGCAGAGGCTATCAATAAGCCATACCAGCGGATAACTATTGGCCCAATTTTCACCAAAATCGGCCCTGGGGAGGTAAATTGAAATGCCAAGGGCAAAATCGAAAAATCCAGTACCATGCAAAATCACCTAGAAAGTGGATTGACTAGTTACGCAGTTTAGGCTTGTCAGTAAAAAAGTGGCCCAATCGGTAGGCGCTACTTACTGTACAAATATCTGCCCCTATTTGTCGATACCGTTGAATCTGAATCTAGACTGACCTGAAAATTTGCATCTATCACTCTTGCCCCACAAGGGAAACCAGATGTTAGATTTGATTAAGATCCATAAAACGCTTTCAATAAAAACACCTAATTTACTCTCATGAATTTAAAATCGTGATTGCCATTTATCCTGGTAGCTTTGATCCTATTACCTTGGGACACCTAGACATCATCCAGCGCAGCAGTCGGCTGTTTGATCAGGTGATAGTTGCCGTTTTGCGAAATCCTAACAAAACCCCATTGTTTACAGTGCAACAGCGACTAGAACAAATTCGGTCAGCTACCACACACCTGCCCAATGTTGAGGTAGACAGCTTCGATGGTCTGACTGTTAACTATGCCCAGATGCGACAAGCCCAAGTGTTGCTCAGAGGTTTAAGAGCCGTTTCCGACTTTGAGATTGAGCTACAAATGGCTCATACAAATAAAACTCTTTCTACTCAAATAGAGACTGTTTTCCTCGCCACCTCAAATGAGTATAGTTTTTTGAGTAGTAGTGTGGTAAAAGAGATTGCAAAGTTTGGTGGCTCTGTCGATCATCTCGTTCCCCCACACATTGCCCTAGATATATACCAATGCTACAACCAAAAATCTCCAGCCTTGAATCCAACTACAACGGAAACACCCCTCCCGCATCAGGATATACCGACGGAAACACCTACGACGGGAACCCTGAAGAAATGGGAGGTGTAGACCTTCAGCAGGAATTGAACCGTCTAGAGGATATGATTCTCTCTAGTTTGAGAATTCCCTTAACAGGTCGCACTCTCGTAGAAGAAGATAAGCTCCTAGAACAACTGGATTTCATCCGTCTTTCTTTACCATCTGTGTTTCAAGAAGCCGCAGAAATCCTCGCCCAAAAGGACGAAATTCTGCTGGAAGCAGAGGAATATGGACAGCAGGTGGTAGAAGCTGCCCAAGCAAAAAGAGCGCAAATCCTTGCCGAAAGCGATATTGTCAGACAAGCAGAATGGGAAGCTGACCAAATGCGACGTAAGGTGCAGCAAGAATGTGAAGCTATGATGCAAGAGACCTTAGCAGAAAATGATCGTCAACGTCGCGCCCTTCAACAAGAACTAGAGGAAATGCGTCAAGCTGCTATTGCTCAAGCCAAGGAAATTGAAGATGGTGCTGATCAATATGCTGATAACGTCTTAGAAAATATTGAAGATAACCTCAAAGAAATGCTGCGAGTTGTCACTAATGGTAGGCAACAAATTCGCGGTGACTCCCCACCACCACGTAATGCTTCCCATCCGAAGAAAAAATAATGTTGAGGTGTTGATGGGGGAACGGGGAGAAATTTCTGACCCCATACCCTTGTTGTCACTGTCACCTCAATTTAAGTACCCAGACACACAGGCTGGATAGCAGGAAGCTCAAATCTGATTGTAGTAGCAGCCCAGTTTTTTAAATCTGGTGCTAACCAAACTAATTTCGTCAGAATTTCGTCATTGACCCATAGAACGATGGGACAATGAAATCGCTTCGGAAATTCATTGCGGATGAAATTGGTACTGAGCAACAGCTGATTAATTTCCACCACAGCTTCTAAGCCGTTGATGATCAATGCTGCCGGTTGAGTCTGCCCTAGCAAATCGTTAATAGTTGTGTACAGGGTTGTTGTTTCTGGAGATAGGTTAACTGCTTGGATATCTAAAGTAGAAGATGTTGTTAATAATGTGGTGATTTGCTGTTGTTTAGGAATGGAATTACAGCAAGCTAATATCAGGGAAAATTCTTGACCTGCAACTGCGATCGCTCTTTCTAACCGATGAAGAGATAATGAGTTATTAACCTGCCAATCTGAAGTTGCACTATAAGTGGTCATGAAAAATCCTGTATTTTCATACAAAAGCAATTAAAACTGTCTGTCTTTTCTTATTATATGGCAACTGATCAGCAGTGATATCCATCTGGCATCAGGGGTGATTTCCGGCAGCACCGTATTACTATTACGACAGTATAGGAAAACAAGCTAGTTATAGCAGGGGACAGGTTTGGGTTTAGCGATCGCTCGGCAGATTGTGGAAGAATCCCATGGAGGTATCATTGATGTCAATTCTACACCAGGTCAAGGAACTGAATTTATGATCCAGCTACCGATGTAACATCTATAGCGGATGACTTTTACTACATCATGTAGCCGATGAGTAGAAAATTTTTGAGTAGAAATAGTTATAGCTGGATTAAGCGCAGTTGGTTTGGAGTTTTACTAGCTCTGAGTATGGTGACAGTGATGATGCTGTCTTTACCATTGAATGCTCAAACCACCGTGAATAGATTACCAACCTCCGAGTTAAGGGGAGTTTGGCTAACCAATATTGATAGTGATGTCTTATTTGCACGCGATCGCCTGCAAAATTCTCTGCAAAAGTTAGATGACCTGAACTTTAATACTGTTTATCCAGCGGTGTGGAATTGGGGCTATACCCTCTATCCTAGTCAAGTTGCCGCCAAAGTGATTGGACGTTCCCTAGACCCCACACCAGGACTACAGGGACGGGATATGCTGCAAGAAATTGTCACGGAAGGACACAAGCGCGGCTTAACAGTTATTCCCTGGTTTGAATTTGGTTTCATGGCCCCTGCTGATTCTCTGTTAGCTAAAAATCGCCCCCAATGGCTAACTAATCGGCGTAACGGCAGCAGAATTGTCAAAGAAGGAATACATGACCGGGTATGGCTCAATCCCTTTCGTCCAGATGTACAACAATTCATCCTGGATTTAATCGTAGAAATTGCCAAAAACTACGATATTGACGGGATACAATTTGATGACCACTTCGGCTTGCCTTCAGAATTAGGCTATGATGCCTATACCGTTGCCCTCTACAGAAAAGAACATAGAGGAAAAGCCCCACCCAAAAATCCTTTAGATCGAGAATGGTTAAATTGGCGTGCTAATAAAATCACCAAGTTTATGGAACGGGTATTTAAAGCCGTCAAAACTGTGAATAAAAATTGTTTAATCTCCGTTGCACCAAATCCACAGCGTTTTTCCTACGACTTCTTTTTAGCAGATTGGCAAAAATGGGAGCGAATGGGATTAATCGAAGAATTAGTGTTGCAGATATACCGTGATGATTTAAAGGTCTTTGTCAAGGAATTGGAATATCCAGAAGTCAAAGCAGCTAAAAGCCATATTCCTGTGAGCATTGGCATTTTAACTGGCTTGAAAAATCGCTCCATTTCCATGGAACAGATTCAAACCCAAGTGCAAAAAGTCAGGGAGCGCAATTTTGCCGGAGTTTCCTTCTTTTTCTATGAAACCCTCTGGAATCTGAGCCAAGAAAAAGCAGAAACACGCCAAGCAACCTGGCAACAAATCTTCCCTACACCTGCTAAATATCCCAATTTACTTTTGGGCTGGAAGCCTTAAATCAAAAAATCAAATTGTACTTGTTTTGAAACCCTTGTAGAGACGTTCCGTCGGAACGTCTCTACATTCATTTTCACCAGATGTCTAGTGCAAAACTAAATTTTGCATTTTGAACTGCTATAGCAGTAGGCAAGGTATTTAGAACATTGTCAAGATGATGAAAAGCAGATAACACAAGACTTTTAACTGTGTAATCTATTAACTGTCACCTACTGTATTTAACCACCAATACCTAACCGTCCAGCCAAAGCCGGAGTCAGTGGTAACAGGGTGGTAATCATCAAAAACAACGCCAGAAGACCTAAAGCCGCCCTAGCATCATCAGGTTCGCTAATTTCATTCAAACTGGGACGCTCTAAATCCCGTTGTAAGAATAAAATCACAAAGGCCCAATACATTGCCAAAGGATTACCCAAGGATACAATCCCCAGCAAGATTAAAGTGGCAAATGTCGCTCTCCCGGCGGTTTTTCTGCCATAAATAGCTTGGACAATGCGCCCTCCATCCAACTGTCCTGCCGGCATTAAATTGAGGGCTGTAATTACCAAGCCCAACCAACCAACCACCACCAAAGGATGGATATTCACCATCGGTGACTGCAAAGCTGAACCCAGAACTACCCTAGCCAAGCTACCCACTAAAATAGAGCCTTGGAAAAACTGATTGGGTAATTGAAATAAGCTGCCAGGGTGAGATAGGAGCAACCCCACCACCAACATCACCAAGGAAACTATGCCACCAAAAGCTGGGCCAGCCAAGGCAATATCAAATAAGACTTTGCGGTTAGGTAGGAGCGATTCAAATCGAGTAATTGCCCCAAAGGAGCCAATTTGTACAGCCGGCAAGAAAAACGGCCAACTCAACCGTACTTGGTGACGACGGGCTAAGACCCAATGACCAATTTCATGGGCAATCAAAATTGTAAATAAACCCAAGCCAATGGGTAAAGTTTCTGCTAATCTGGCAGGATTTGCCAATAAATCAAAATTCAGTAGTAACCCAGAGGCTTCTAAACTGGTAGCGATGGTTGCTATGAGCAAAATCACAGCAAATACTTTTTGGGGTAACTGGGCCGGACGGGGGTCATTACGACTAGGGAGAACAATTACCACTGGTTTCCCATCAGTATTTTCTACTAAAAACAGGCGGTATTTATCACCTAAACGAGCCTGTAAACTTTTAGTGAGGCGATCGTGAACCTGTTCCGGTTCACCCCGTAAATTCCCCTCGAAAATAGCTCCTTCTTGATAAGCAATGGTTTTAGTAGCAAAAAAAGTGTCAATGCCAAAAATGCCCTTAATCCCATTTAAATCTTCTTCTGGTATGGGTATTGCCTCTAGTTTCACTTCGGCAACTACTACAGGATTATTAGTATCAGTTGTGGCATTAGTTTCTTGAGCCGCAATTCTTTCTGTAGCCCGTTGTTTGAGAATGGCATCTTGTCCAGCTGCACGTAACTGTCTACCTAAAAACACATATACACCGACAGAAACGACCAGCAATAACAATATCCCAACAATATTGATATAAATCCCGGCAGCAAAAAAGCCAAAGAACAGCAACCAAGGAGCCATCAAGACTACTGACTGTAACCAAGCCAGAATTCCCAGCTTACCAAAAGGTCTAGCGCGATAATAGCCCCAGCCTAAAATGCCGAACGCTACCAGCACAATTGCCGCAATTATAGGAGTTTCTGATGAAGTAAACATATCCAACCCTTTGCTATTGAGACCGAGCTAGTACAAGTCCGGTTTTTCCATACAGAGTTTCTCTACCAAATGAACAAGTTAAAGGAAAAATCTCCTTTTTCCCGCATCTGGAGAAGAAGACCATATAATTAATCTATAACGATGGTTGGTTTCTGTGCCCACATAGTCTCACCTTTACTTATTTCCTCACTTGGTGCAAGTCATATTTCTGCACAGATTTATTTCCTCAATTACCATAAATTTGACAAAAAGCAATTTATGAGGTAACATTCACCCCAGGTTTGGTAAAAACCAAATATAAGAAACTACTTATTGTTAAGTTAATTACACAAATACTCCTTGCACAATGGAGTGATAACAAAATAAAGCAAAAACGTTTACCACCAATTTAGGCTAGCGTTTTTGCTTTTTTATTCAATAGTCAATTATCTCTATAATTTCTATCACCATATAAGTGGCAAATCTTTGTATACAACCTTATATATTTTCCTTTTGTGCTGGTTCTGGTTTCCTCGATTTAGGGTTTGAAACCACTGGCTATAAAATTGCTTATGTTAATGAAATATTTCCTCCATTTCTCAATGCGTATCGCTATGCCAGGGAAAATATGCACCTTCCATCTCCTGAGTATGGATATCACCAAGGGGAAGCAGCAGATATTAGCAAATTAATAGTAGGAAATGCACAACAAAGATTCAAGGAATTAGTTCAGGATGTCCGTAAATCTCATCATCTAATTGGCTTTATTGGTGGGCCACCCTGTCCAGATTTTTCCATGGGGGGAAAAAACAAAGGACATTTAGGAAACCATGGTCAAATTTCTTCTGCTTATATGGAATTGATTTGTCAAAATTCCCCTGATTTCTTTCTTTTTGAGAATGTCAAGGGTTTATGGAAGACAAAAAAACACCGCTTGTTTTATGATTTTCTGCGAAAGAATTTACAACAAGCAGGTTATATTTTAACAGATAGGTTAATTAATTCTCTGGAATATGGTGTGCCTCAAAATCGAGAAAGAATTATTTTAATTGGTTTTAAAAAAGATTTTTTCCAGGATATGTTTATGGTAGATAATTTTAAATTTCCGTGGGAAAAATATATTGTTTATCCTCAAG
Organism: Richelia sinica FACHB-800; assembly: GCF_014698825.1. Classification (GTDB taxonomy): domain Bacteria; phylum Cyanobacteriota; class Cyanobacteriia; order Cyanobacteriales; family Nostocaceae; genus FACHB-800. The sequence goes on along the minus strand of NZ_JACJTT010000021.1, from coordinate 10,395 downwards.
CACAAGTATTTGCTTATCCTTGGGATAAAAGCCATCCATTTCAAGTGGATTCTATTCTGCCTTGTCCTGAGAATATTCCTCAAGAATTAACTGTTGAATATTGGTTTAGAGCCAATGATGTAGTTAATCATCCTCATGGTGAACATTATTTTCAACCACGAGCCGGTCTAACTAAATTTGCTACCATTGATGAAGGAGATGATTCTAAAAAATCTTTTAAACGTCTACATCGATGGCGTTATTCTCCTACAGCTTGTTATGGTAATAATGAAGTACATTTACATCCTTACAAACTGCGACGAATTTCTGTGGCTGAAGCTTTAGCAATACAGTCTTTACCGAAAAATTTTCTGCTCCCAGCTAATATGTCACTGACTCATATGTTTAAAACTATTGGTAATGGTGTTCCCTACTTGGCCGCTCAAGCTTTGGCTAAATCGATTTTGGATTGCTTAACAATTATTAATAAATAGTTTTAGGTTAATTTTAATACTAGTATGAAGGTGAAAAACCCAGAAAATCTAGCATATTACAAAGGATTAAGGAGCTAATTTCCGGGTTAACTCGTAATATCTATGGTTTAATAGATAAAAAATGTTTTAATTTTTTATAAAGTTTAATAAACATTTACGGGCACAAGACGACGATGGCAGCAGACTATCCAGACATTGATATTGCGCCATTTATTGACCACGCACTCCTGTCACCTACTGTCACCCCGGAACAGGTGGAGCGTTGGTGTGAAGAAGCAGATAGATTTAATTTTGCGGCTGTATGTCTCTATCCTGCTTTTGTCAAGCAAGCAGCCGAATCGCTGCACAACAAGAAACCCAAGATTTGTACTGTGATTGGGTTCCCCAGCGGAGCGACAACTTCTGCTGTAAAGTTGTATGAAGCCCAAGAAGCGGTAGACAATGGGGCAACTGAGTTAGACTTGGTGGTGAATTTAGGCTGGTTAAAGGCAGGGAAAACAGAGGCAGTCCATCGGGAAATTGCTACTATTTGTGAAGAAGCTGATAAACCTGTTAAGGTCATTTTAGAAACCAATTTGCTCACCGATGCAGAGAAAAAGTTGTTAGCGGAAATAGCTATGGATGCAGGAGCAGCTTTCTTAAAAACCAGTACAGGTTGGCATGGTGGCGCGTCTGTAGAGGATATCCGCTTCTTGAAGGAAATAGTCAAGGACAGAGTGGGAATTAAGGCAGCCGGTGGGATTCGTACCCTCTCGCAAGCGTTAGATTTAATAATGGCGGGCGCTACGAGATTAGGCACTTCTAGGAGTGTAGACTTGTTACGCCAGCGTGATCATCCACAAAAGAAAGAGTAGCTATTGTTTTGGTGTCATTGGTCATGTTGAATTTGTCTTTGGTTATTTTTTGTTCCGGCTGACCACTGACTAATAACTTATGAGTAGAACCTATAAAGCAACTGGTATTAATCTTAAAACTCAAACTTTTGGGGAGTCGGATCGGATAGTGACCATTTTGACCAAAGAGTTCGGTCTAGTTCGGGTTGTTGCTCCTGGGGCCAGGAAGCATAACTCTAGTTTGGGTGGTAGGAGTGGGATGTTTGTCGTCAATGAATTGTTGATTGCCGAGGGGCGATCGCTTGATAGAATTACTCAAGCCCAAACGATTAAAACCTATCCTGGTCTCGCTCAAGATTTGGGTAAATTAGCTGCTAGTCAATATTTAGCGGAAATTACTCTGTGTCAGGCTTTAAGCGACCAACCCCAAGAGGAACTGTTTCAATTACTCAATGAATATCTCCAGAGGATAGAAAGTCTATCCAAAACGGAAGTAGGGAATGTTGTTGCTTATTTAGCCCATGGAGTCTTCCAACTTTTGGCCTTAGCTGGACTAACGCCACAACTAGACACCTGTTGCTTAACCCATCAACCCCTCCACCCAGACTGGACAAACCCCTTTTGGCGAGTAGGATTGAGTATTCCCGCCGGTGGAGTGGTTTGTTTACAAGCCTGGGAACGTTTACGCTTAGAAAGGCAAAAGGAAAAACAGGGACAACAGAATCATCCTGCTGATACCCCGCAAGCCTCAAACCCTGATTATCAAACCGTTGTTCATCGACAAGAATTACCAATAATTTCTCGTCGCTTGACAGCCAAACAACTGTTCATGCTTCAATATCTGTCCCAACCAGAGATAATGCAAATAGAAGCAGCTACAGATGATGGCTGGCTATCTGTTGAGCAGATTTTGCGCCAGTATGCACAGTATCACTTTGGCTACTCCATTCGCTCTGCCACCTTGATCGATTCCTATTTTGCCGCCAACCATGATGCAATCGTCTGATTTGGATACTAAAATCCTTACTTTGTCAACCCCAGCTAAAAAGAAGAATAGGGTAGCAGATACTCAGATTAGCAAGACCCTTGCTGCTTCCAGCCCTGTATCTAGTCAGATTAGCCAAGATATGACTCCCACCGAGTTTTCCCAGGAGAAAGATTGGCAGCCGGAAATACCTGCTGCGGAGATTCCCAAGGCCGCAGAAATAGTTGCTCCTACTAATGGCACTAATGGCAAAGTTAATGCTCCAGCAGAATTAATAGGGGAGCAAACACCAGGCAATGGTTCTGGGACAGGGAATGAATCAAATTCTGTTCATACCAAGAACAAGGGTTTTTTCCCTGTGTTGAAAAATCCCAATTTCTTAGCTTTGTGGGGCGGTCAAGTTTTCTGCCAACTGGCTGATAAGGTTTATTTGGTGTTAATGATTGCTTTAATTAACAGCCAGTTTCAAAGTAGTGAACAAAGTATCAGTGGTTGGGTATCCGCCTTAATGATGGCCTTTACTATTCCCGCTGTGTTGTTTGGTTCTGTGGCAGGGGTATTTGTAGACCGATGGTCGAAAAAAGTGGTATTGGTGGCATCTAATGTGTGGCGGGGAATTCTCGTGTTAGGAATTCCCTTTTTATTGTGGTTTACCCATAACTGGCAACCAGTGGGATTACTACCTGTGGGATTTTTGATTATTTTGGGTGTGACTTTTTTAGTTTCTACCCTCACCCAGTTTTTTGCACCAGCGGAACAAGCGGCAATTCCGTTAGTGGTGGAAGAACAGCATTTACTATCAGCGAATTCTCTCTACACCACAACCATGATGGCATCGGTGATTATTGGTTTTGCGGTGGGAGAACCTGTACTAGGGATAGCAGATGAATTATGGTTAAAGTTCTTTGGCAGCGGTGATGGACTGGGAAAGGAAATTTTAGTGGGTGGTAGTTATGCGATCGCTGGAATTATTTTATTCCTTCTGCAAACCAATGAAAAACCCCATCCTCCAGAAACCGAATTTCCCCATGTGTTCTCAGACCTCCGGGATGGTTTACGCTACTTAAAAACTAATGCCCACGTCCGCAATGCCCTATTACAACTAATTATCTTATTTTCCATCTTCGCCGCCCTCACTGTCCTGGCGGTGAGAATGGCAGAAATCATTCCTAACTTGAAAGCCTCGCAATTTGGCTTTTTGTTAGCTGCTGGAGGCGTTGGTATTGCTCTGGGGGCAGGGGTACTGGGTCAATTTGGTCAACGCTTTAGCTATAACCGCCTCAGTCTCTGGGGTTCCATGGGCATGACTGTGGCGCTGGTGGGATTATCTATGTTCACTACCCATTTATGGATGGATTTAATCTTAGTAGCTGGGTTAGGCGTTTTTGGCTCTTTAGTTGGTATTCCTATGCAAACCACAATTCAATCCGAAACCCCACCAGAAATGCGGGGTAAAGTGTTTGGACTCCAAAATAATGTGATTAATATTGCCCTCTCCCTACCTTTAGCATTGGCAGGTGTGGCAGAAACCTTTATTGGTTTAAAGGCTGTTTTTTTGGTATTAGCTGTAATTGTCTTCTTAGGTGGTATATTAACCTGGTATAACTCCCGTAACTAATCATTGCTCTGGAAATAATCAATAGCTGCATAAAATCATGGGTTTTTATGCTAAACTGAGTCCAGCGAGAATCTATAAAATACTTGCTGGGATCAATTAAAATTAGCCAAAAATTAGCCATGAATTTGGTTGTGTTCTATTCAGCAAATACACGACTTATTCACAGTAGTTAAAAAAGCCATGAGTTCAATGTTTTAACTAACAAAGATAAATCGCTTTTTGAATACCAAATGGCCAGCTATAATCAATTAAGAATCCAGCAAGTACAACGGGATAAAACGACTAAGTACCAAATAGTAAACTAGTTAAACCCGCTTGACTTTAAAGAGCAAAACAAAGAATGCGAATAGCCTGGATTGGAAAAAAATCTCCCTTTTGTGGTAATGTCACCTATAGTAGAGAAATTACAAATGGATTGTTAGATAGGGGACACGAAGTCAGTTTTTTGCATTTCGCACAGGAAGAAGCAGAACCAGATAACTGGCCCAATTTTCAAGAAGTCTCTTTGCCATTCATTTATAAATCTCAGGTCTATACAATTCCCACATTTAAGGCCACAAAAGTTTTAACTGAATCCCTCCGCAACATTCAACCAGATATCGTCCACGCTTCTTTGACTTTATCTCCTTTAGATTTTGTTCTGCCAGAAATTTGTGAAGAATTAAATATACCCCTCGTCGCTACATTCCACACTCCCTTTGCCGGGAAAGGGGCAAAATTAATTTCTGGCACACAGCTTTTAGCCTATCAGTTATATGCACCTTTTCTAGACAATTATGACCGGGTAATTGTCTTCTCGCAAATTCAACGAGAATTATTAGCGCGAATGGGTGTGAGAGAAGAAAAAATTGCTGTTATTCCTAACGGTGTAGACACAGCTAAATACTCCCCTGGTTATTCTCAAGTCAAAACCGAATTTGGGGCCGAACGCTTATTTGTTTATCAAGGACGTATCGCTCCAGAAAAAAATATCGAGCCTTTGTTAAGAGCTTGGAGGCAGTCAGACTTGGGCCCTGATAGTAAATTACTGGTGGTTGGGGATGGGCCTTTAAGAGCATCCTTAGAGCCTTTTTATGGTTCAGAATACAACATTATTTGGTTAGGATTTGTGGCTGGTGAAGAACGCCGCATCGAAATTTTACGGGGAGCAGATGTATTTATTTTACCTTCTCTAGTAGAGGGTTTATCTCTATCTTTATTGGAAGCCATGGCATGTGGTTTAGCTTGTTTAGCCACTGATGTGGGTGCGGATGGAGAAGTGCTAGAAAAGGGGGCTGGAGTGGTCATCAATACCAAAACTGTGCGATCGCAACTGCGAACCCTGTTACCATTATTTCAAGACCACCCAGAATTAACAACCTTATTGGGACAGAAAGCCAGAAAGCGAGTTTTAGAGCGTTATACTCTCAGCGACAATATTAGTCGCTTGCAAGACCTATACACAGAGGTTTTAGCACAGCGACAATTAACCCTGAGTTGGTAAATTGCATATCTCAATTCTGAGCATTTACATATTTTTTGTAAAAAAATGTTATTTACTGGCCAACTTGGGGAAACCTAAATTAAGCAGTCAATCTCCAACCCTTGCCAGGTAAATAACTAGATTATGACTTGTGATGTAATTCCTGTAGATCGATCAATCTATGAATCCCTGCAAACTGAATTAGCACAATTACGGCAGGTAGTGAAAGAGCGCAAGGAACCCCAAATTTCTCAGCCGCTTTCCCATAACTATAGGCAGATAAGTTTATTTATCGAATATACACCGGCAGCGATCGCTATCTTCGACAAGCAAATGCGTTATTTGTCTGCCAGTCGTCGTTGGCGAGAAGATTACCGCTTAGGAGATAGGGAATTAATTGGCCACTGCCATTATGATATTTTCCCCCATCTTCCCCAGTCTTGGCAGGAAATACACCAACGTTGTTTAGCTGGTGCTGTTGAACATTGTGAGGAAGATAGAATATACCATACAGATGGCAGTATAGATTGGTTGAAATGGGAAATCCATCCTTGGTATCAAGATGATGGGGAAATTGGTGGCATCATCATCTTTACGGAAGTGATTACCAACCGTAAATGTGCAGAAATGGCCTTAGCAGAAAGCGAAAGACGGTTGAGAGATATTGCTAATAATCTTCCTGGTGCAATTTTCCAATTCACTAACAGTCATGGCACCTGGCGAGTAGACTATATTAGCGACTTTATCTATGAATTAGCAGGAATTACCACCAGTGAAATTATAGAAGATTTAGATAACTTTTTCGCACTCATCCATCCAGAAGACGTTGACTGCTGTTTAGCCTCTATCAATCATGCTATTACCCAAAATGTCCCCTGGAAATATGAAGGTAGACTAATTAAACCTAACGGTGAAATTCGCTGGTGGCAAGGAGAGTCAACACCAACTAAAAATGAACAAGGGGAGATGATTTTTTGTGGTGTACTCTTAGATATTACTGCCCGTAAACAAGCAGAAATCTCATTACGAGAATTAAATGAAGAATTAGAAGTTAAAGTCCAAGAACGGACTATAGCTTTACATCAAAGTGAAGCAAGACTCAAAAGACTAGCAGACAATGTGCCAGGCATGTTGTATGAATTTAGGTTAGCTAGTGATGGTACAACATCCTTTCCTTATGCTTCATCTGGATGTCGAGACATCATTGGCATAGAACCAGAACAAATACAAGCTGATGGGTCGCTCATCTATAACTATATTCATCCCCAAGACATTCCCAAAATCCAATCAGCCATGTCTCTGTCTGCTCAAACCTTAGAAAATTATCAGTCAGAGTGGCGGATTAAAACTACCACTGGTGAAAGAAAGAGCGTAAAAGCTGTAGCCAGACCAGAACCACAACCTGACGGTGCAATTATATGGTACGGCTGTCTATTTGATATTAGCGAACAACAGGCAGCATTGCGCGATCGCAAACAAGCACTAGCTAAACTCAAAGAACAAGAAGAATTTCTCCGCACTATCTATGAAGGCGTTCCTCAAATTATCTTTGTTGTGGATGTCATGGAAAATGGTGAATTACGCTACGCTAGTTGGAATTCTTCTGCTGAAATTGCCTCAGGTATTAGTCAAGCTGAAATTGCCGGCAAAACCTTAGAATACTTTCATGGGGAAGTTGAAGCTAAAGAAGTTAGTCAACGCTATCAACGTTGTATAGATTCAGAAACTAGCATTAGTTATGAAGAATTTCTCACCATTAATAATCAGTCTAGTTGGTGGATTACAACACTTAACCCCCTTAAAAATCGTGAAGGTCAAGTTTATCGAATTGTCGGTACTACCTTAGATATTACTGGCAGAAAAAAATCTGAACAAGCACTACAAGAAAGTCAGCACTTTATTCAGCGTATTGCTGATTCTTCACCTAATCTATTGTACATTTTCGATTTAGAAGAAAAACGTAACGTCTACGCCAATCAAGAATTATATAAATTCCTTGGTTATAGTCAAACCGACTTTGAAAACATGGGAGAAAATCTCATTCCCAATGTTACATATAAAGATGATTTACCGAAAGTTTTAGACCATTGGCAGAAATTAACCACTATTGCCGATGGTGAAATTGTTGAAATTGAATATCGGATGCAAAAGGCTAATGGTGAATTGTGCTGGTTATACAGCCGAGATACGGTGTTTAATCGCAATAACAATGGCCAAGTCAAGCAAATTCTCGGTGTATCGGCTGATATCACAGAACGAAAACAAGCAGAAATTTTATTGCAACAGCAAGCCACTAGTTTACAAAATGCCCTGTCAGACTTGAAGCGTACACAAATCCAACTTATTCACAGTGAAAAAATGTCTTCTTTAGGTAACATGGTAGCTGGTGTGGCCCATGAAATTAATAACCCTGTGAATTTCATTCATGGTAATTTATCACCAGCTAGCGAATACATTGAAGATATCTTAAGATTACTGGATTTATACGCAGAACATTTTCCCGAACCACCCCTAGAAATTCAAGAAGAAATAGAAGCTATTGACCTTGATTTTCTCAAAGTAGATTTAATGAAACTCGTTAAGTCTATGCGAATCGGTACAGACCGCATTCGTGAAATTGTCATTTCTTTACGCAATTTCTCTCGCTTGGATGAAGCAGAAGTGAAAGAAGTGAATATTCATGAAGGTATTGATAGTACCTTAATGATTTTGCATAATCGCCTCAAGTCTAAGCCTAATCATCCAGAAATAGCAGTGATTAGAAATTATGCCACCCTACCTTTGATAGAATGTTATCCGGGTCAATTAAACCAAGTATTCATGAATATTTTGAGTAATGCCATAGATGCTTTAGAAGACCCAAGACTAGGAAACAAATCTAGAGAAATTCACATTACCACTGAACTTGTCAATCATGACACCATTTCCATTCGCATTGCTGATAACGGTATAGGAATTTCTGAGGAAATTATTTCTAAATTATTTGACCCATTCTTCACAACTAAAGATGTTGGTAAAGGTACAGGTTTAGGTCTATCTATCAGTTACCAAATCATTGTTGATAGACATCAAGGAAAATTGTCTTGTCATTCACTACCAGATGGAGGTGCAGAATTTGTGATTGAAATTCCCATCTTACAAACACAACCACAAAAATTAGCAACTGCTAATAAAAGCTAGTTAAATAAATATGGCTCAATCATCATGTTGTGTTATTAACCCATAAAATTGTGTATGTATGCAAGATTTGGTATCTGCACGCTTTTTAAAAGGACATACCGACAAAGTTTTATCTGTGGCCTTTAGTCCTGATGGACGTTGGTTAGCCAGTGCTAGTGATGATAAAACTGTCAGAATTTGGAATTTATTTACCAAAGAGTCCTTCATCCTGAATGGACACGGTAAATCTTCTTGGTTCGCAGGTGTTAATTCTGTTGCCTTTAGTCCTGATGGTAAAATACTGGCAAGTGGCAGCGATGACAAAACTATTAAGCTTTGGGACATAAATAGTAAACAAGAAATTGTCACTCTCGCAGGACATGAGTCAAAAGTTTATTGTGTGGCTTTTAGTCCCGATGGTAAATTCTTAGCCAGTGCTAGTAAAGATGAGACAGTCAAACTATGGAAAATGCCATCAGGACAAGAAATATCCTCATTTAATGGACATAAAGATGATGTATTATGTGTGGCTTTTAGTCCTAAGGGTAATATTCTAGCTAGTGGTGGTAGTGGGAACGATAAAACCATCAAGCTTTGGTATCTCTCTGAAAAAAAAGTTCATACATTGACCGGACATTCTGATTGGTTTGGTGGTATCTATTCGCTAGCTTTTCATCCTAATGGTAAAATTTTAGCTAGTGCCAGTAAAGATAAAACCATTAAATTATGGAAAGTAGAAACTGGTCAAAAAATAACCACTTTAACTGGACATACCGATGATATTTTATCCGTAGCTTTCAGTCCCAATGGTCAAATGTTAGTGAGTGGTAGTAAAGATAAAACAGTAAAACTGTGGTATTTAACAGAAGGCAAGAAAATTTATACTTTTAAAGGTATAAATAGCGAAGTATACTCTGTTGCTTTTCACCCTAAAGGTCAAATGATTGCTGCTGGATATGAGAAAAAAGATATCGCGTTATTTCCCTGTAGAAATTTCCAACCAGTAAGTCAGACAGAGACACAAAAAGAAACAACTACAAAAACATCAAAATCAAGTATATCCTGCCCTTGGAATCAACTTAATGATGAAGAATTTGAGGAACTTTGCTACGATATCCTGAAAATCAAACACAATCCTATTGAAATATATAAAATGGGCAAATCTCGCGCTCGTGATGGTGGAAGAGATATTATATTTCACACATCTAGTGATAGTGACCCAAAGGCTGTGAAATGGATAGTACAGTGTAAATTGCTTCGTAACGGTAATTCCCTCACAGGCAAGAAGGTTGAAAATATTCGTGATATGTTAGAAGACCATGAAGCAGGTGGTTTTTGTATCATGACAAGTGGCGTAATCGACTCTACTCTACACGATAAACTTGATAATTTGAAACATAAAAAAGGGTTTCAAATAGAACGATGGTCATATTTGGAAATAGAACGTTTCCTCGCTGAACATGCAGAGATCAAATCCAGATATTTTAAAGATTAATCTTATTATAAAAACGACAGTTTTGTGTGTTTTTTGCTAATTTACATGTAAAAAATTGATAATAAATGAAATAGATGGGTATGTTGGGTTAAACGAAGTGAAACACAATCGAAACTTTGAGTTTTCGCAATTGGTATTGCAGCAAATTTCATTTAAATGAAGTACAACCATAGCGCGGGCAAGATGCCCGCACCACAAGATTGATATTATTCCAGAAATGTTGAATCCTAATACAAAACTTTACATATCTAGTTATACTAGCTCTAAAAAGGTTAAATATGTCAACAAAACATAATCTCCTCAAACCAATGAACATAACTGATTTTCTGACACATACAAGATTGTAAATAGCGAAGTTTATCTAATAGCT
>NZ_JACJTT010000020.1 GCF_014698825.1 Richelia sinica FACHB-800 | reverse complement strand
GTTATGTTCATTGGCTTGAGGAGATAATGTTATGTTGACTATTTTAGGCTTTTTAGAGCTACTCTATCTAAAGATGTAAAGTTTTGTATCGACATTCAACATTTCTGCTCGGTTTTATTTTCATTCCAATAAGCAATAATATCTCCATTGAAATCATTTAGAATGGGATTACATAATACTTTCATAGCCAAGGCATTACCACCATAGGCTTTGTGAATTTCAGTTAATATGGGAGTATCTGGGTTAATTTCTTGATGATGCCAATATTCATACCATGCTTCTATATTTAAACTAGGCAGTTTATACAGAGTAATATCTAAACCCTCACAAAGACGCTCACGACTGGTAATAAGAGTAATAGACTTAATGCTAGAGTCTGTTAAAATACGCAACAATTCTACATAACTACGATGCTGTTCAATAAACTTTCCAGAACCATCTAAAGCAGTTTCAAGGTTATCTATTGATATACCTATTTCCTGTGTTTGGAGTTTCTGCTTTAATCGTTGTAAAGATACCATGAACTCCTGTCCTGGTTCTTCTCCTAATTTACACAGGTTAAATTCTAAAAGATTATCTATTAATGCGATATCCTTTCTTTCTTTACCAATAGGAAACTCTAATACTGTTTTAAACCTTATTTCAAGATACTTCTGAGCCAAACGAGTTTTACCAGTCCCTCCAGGTGCAATGATTTGGATAATTTTTGCACCTTTATTAATGAGTTTGTCAAGAGATGCGATATCGTCATCTCTACCCACGAAATTATGATCTGATTCCCCTGAATCTTCCTTGTTAAGGGGAACTTCTGTTATTTGTGTTGTCACACAAGCATCTTGCTTGTTATCTGTAGATGTATTAGAGAGCAAAATACTCTCACTCCCCTTATTTTCGCCTTCTGTGAGCGTTGCTTGTTGTAGGAACTCAGGTTTGTATTGAGCAAATAAGGCTATTAAATTGGCTCGTTGTGAAGTTCCATCATCATTACAACCATTTTTTAAGCCGAGTTCTTGACAAATATTCCTAATGTGCTGTCTAACAGTAGATTTACTGATGTATAAAGATTGGGCAATGTCTTCATCACTTTTACCAGCTAAAAAATGTTCTAACACCTCTCTACGTTTTGGTGTTAGCTTTTGCAATGCTCTTTCAAATCCCTGTTTAGTCATCCGTAGACAAACGTTTATGTAAGTTGTTTATCAAGACTAACACCTGTTTATAGCGGTGTTTATGGCTTATACGTGAAACTTTAGACACGGAACAAAAAGTCCTAGCCTTCACGGGGTTAGGACGGTTGATTAAACATATTATTGGAGGTTATTATGGCACAGATTAGCCGTAAAAATACACTCGCTTCCGGGGTTTTTGCTTTATCAGTAGTAGCTACAGCTGGATCAGCACAAGCAGCTGAAACATTATACATTGATGGTTTTGCACTCAATACTAATAATCAATTTATTCGGATTGATAGCTCACCAATCATGTCATCATGGAAACGCAATGACGGTGATATTGATCAACAATTTGACCGTTTACAGGGAAATAAAGATGGAATTCTCTTCAAACACGGTTCTACAGGTCTTTGTCTAAATGCTTATCGTCACTGGGCTGGTGCACAGTTCAATGTTCGTCCTTGTAATCCTAACGATGGTGATCAGAATTGGAAGCAAATTGATCGAGGAAATGGTTATTTTTCAATTCAACTTGCCAATACAAACTTATGTATAGAGATGCCTTACCGTGCCAATGGCGGTAAAATTCAATTAACCGGATGTGCCAATACTGCTAATCAAAATTTTCGTAGTAGCGCAAATCAAACTTCACCTCCACCAACAGGAAGTTACTTTAACAATCTATTAAAATGGTCTGATGCTCAATGGGAGAGTTCAATTAACAGTGCAGCAGCATTAACTAGCATTAATAATGGTAGTTCTCCTGTTACTCAAATTTATCGAGATTTATCCAATTCTTTATTTGGACAGGTTTTCCGAATTGAAGGAGCTTATATCTCTGATGACTACTATAGTGCAACAGGGGGCGGTTACGGATATCATGGCGGAATTGATATTTCTGCACCATCAGGAACTCCTGTTAAAACCCTTGTTTCCGGTAAAGTTATTGTTGCTGATATGACATGGGGTTTATTGACCATTCAAGATGTTAATGGTGTTAATCATATCTATAAGCACTTGAATAAATTTCTCGTTTCTCCAGGGCAAAATGTTACAGCAGGTCAAATTGTTGCTAATACAGGTAGTACAGCGGCAGCAAGTCCACATCTACACTACGAAATTACTCGTTCCGCTTATCCCTATGGAGCATTACAAAAACCACGTGCAGTCACCAAAGATGATTTCCGCACCCGTACTTATAATCCTTTAAAAGATTACTGGCAAATGAGACGGCGTTAAGTGTTTTTGTAGCAATGAGATTCAATATTATGAATCTGGCTCAATACATTAAATGACTTCACTTTTTTCCTTTGTGGGGGTTTAGCAATGCTAAACCCTTAATTCATAATAAATAAATAGGCTAAATAAAAATTATGAATAAAATAAATAGATGGTATTTTTGTCTAATTTATCTATTCTTTTCTAATATCTATGCCTCTATTTCTTTAGCAGCAGGAGGTGGAAATACTGCTGTATCTCCTGAAGAGGATACTACATTAAATTCTGATACATCTACTACTGTGCTACCAACAACAAATACTAGTATAAATCCCTCTATTGAAACTTCATCTTATTTAAACACAAATACTCTTAACCAAGGTATCTCTGCTTTTAGTTCCAGCTTTAGCGGTTATAGTTCCTACGGCAGTCAATGTGGTTTATCGATTTCAGGTGGCTATATCAATAATGGTAATCAAGATATTTATCAAATTTTCACTACTTTTAATACCAATCCCTGTACTAATCAAAGTAATTTAGAAAAAATCAGACAAGAAAATGAGAATAAAAGGGAAGTAATTAGAGCAAGTGCCAGTATTATTACTACTTGTATTAATGCGAGGTCAGCAGCAATAAGAAATGGTGTTAATCCAGATACTATTTGCCAACTTAGTAATTTCTCAATACCCAACAATCCTTAATGTTTAAAGTTGGGATTTCATTGTACACTCCTATCAAGCTGCGGCTGGGGTAAACGGCGTTGCTCTCCCTGCTCAATCTCCCGCTCTAAGAAATAATTCAGTAAAGTTCGCAGTAAAACAATTGCCCCCAAATTTAAAATATCTTGGCGAGTTGGTGCTACTGCCGTCCGTAATATGTCGCTAGCAACAGTAAACTCCAAACCCAAAGCCAGGACTCTTCCCAATTGCAGACGAACTCCTTCTGTAGCATCAAAATGTTGTTTGGAGCGAGAGAACAATAACCGCAAATAGGCAACAATACTACGAATCACTGCTCCACCAATGACTATTGCTGCGGCAATTTCTGTTCCTGCTGCTAAATAACCAACAATGACTTTCAACCATATCTCCAAAGCAGTAGTTTCTCTACCTTGGTTGTTGCCTTCTATATTCAAGCTCAAAAGTAGAACTAACCCTAGAATTAGACCCAAAGGCAATATCAAATTAATCCATGAATCCTGGGTTCCGTCTCTTCTCATCAAATCTCACTGTTGATCTACTCTTTGGTTAGTTGAGTGAATAATATTTTTAGCAAAATAACCTAATTAACCAGGAATAGCGATCGCTATTTTCCCACCTGCCCTTTCACTTTCACTATAAGCATGAGCAGCAGCTAACTCAGCCAAAGGATAGATCCGATCAATCACAGCCCGGATTTTACCCGCTTCTATCAAACCTTGCAAATAAATCAAATCTTGACTATTGGGGTTTTCAAACACCAACTTAGCCTTTTGTCCTGGTAAAACAGACGTTAACACAGATTGCACAATTACTTCTGGAATAGGAAGAGTAGAAATATAAACTCCCTGAGGCGTTAAAACCCGTTTACAGTTTCCAAAGGCGCGTTTAGCCACCGCATCCAAAATAATATCGTATTGCACATTACCGTCAGTAAAATCCTGTTGCGTATAGTCTATTACTAAATCTGCACCCAAAGATTTCACCAACTCTAACTTATTACCACTGCAAACACCAGTTACCTCTGCACCCAAAGCCTTGGCAATTTGCACCCCAAAGCTGCCTACACCACCCCCAGCACCATTAATCAATACCCTGTGACCTGATTGAATCTTCCCTAAGTCTCGCAGGGCTTGTAGCGCCGTCAGCGCCCCTCCAGGCACAGCAGCAGCTTCTTCATAACTCATATTGTTAGGTTTGGGAGCCAAATACTTTTCCCCAACAGCAGCATATTCTGCATAAGCACCACCACCCAAACCCGCATTACCATAAACTGCATCTCCTGCTTGAAAGCGAGTTACTTGAGAACCAACCTCAACAACTTCCCCCGCTAAGTCAAAGCCCAGTATTTTCGGAAACTTGTTACCTGTAATTAGCTTCAGCATTCCCTTGCGGATTTTCCAATCAATGGGATTAACACTACTAGCATGAATTTTCACTAGTACCTGGTCAGGTTTTATTGTTGGTTGTGCCACATCCTCATACTGCAACACTTCTGGCGACCCATACTGACGGATAACTACTGCTTTCATAGTATTTTTCCTTGCACCCTCAATTTCTGATTATAAACTCTGAACTCCTCACCCCATAGCATCACCCACCAGGGTGAAGGCCAGCATCAATCCAAAAACATAAAATTCAAAATCATAGAGACTTGTTTTCCATAATTACAGTCTAATCAAGACAACTGTTGAGCGTCCGAGCAGATTTCAAATTTCAGGATTATAGAAGCGATCGCCATTCACTATCTGCCCAACTTGCGATTTTTTCTCATTGTTGAACTGAGATTAAGAATACAAAAAACTAACAACTAGGAGGCAAAAGTTAAAATTTATGAAAAAAAACTCCATCATTTTATTGAATTGCAGTAAGCTACAGCCCTTAAACAGCAAGACTTATAAATCAAATTAATGTTATTAATAATCTGAAACTTAAGAAAATATGAACTGCATTTTTATGATAAAAAAAATGATATGTTGTATACAGAATTGAATTTCGCACGTATCTGGAGTAGTAAGGCGTATCCTACTCCAGTTTTTCCCCAAAACCCTCATCTATTAAGGCTTAAAGCAGAATTTCAAGGAATCATGAGTACAGATGAGTGTAACTTAAAAATTATTAAAAATTAGCTCGATCCCATGCAGAGATTGGGTTTAAGGTGAGTACAAAGAAATCCTGAACCCCTAACCATAAATACTCGTACCCCAACTGAAAAATACTAGTACCCCTACCCAAAAAAAATTTTTAAGTTTCGTAAACATAGCAAACATGGGCTTTGCTATTTTTGAGTACATAGATAATAAATCCAATAAATTCTATTCTCATAAGGCAGAACGCAAAGCTGGCAGGCGGCTGATATAAATCATTTATCGCCAATCACTTAACGCTCCTTTACAAATACCAAGTAAACAGCGAAAAGTGATAGGGGCTGGGTTTCCCCCCATGTAAGGGGTCCCCGCCCGTGAGGGATGAGATAGCACCATGCCTGGAGTGAATCAAAGTCGCGGCTGTACACATTTAGTCTACCTAGACCCCAATGTTGACACACCAGCCGAAACTCAAGGACTTTTAGCCCGCCCTACTTGATCAGCCCATTATCAGGCTGTCCTACCGCTCCAGGGTCAAAACTTGCGGGCAAAGTGAGTATAAGACGCGACTTGAATTCACAGGCATTGGAAGTAGCAACGGCATCTCCCACAGTGGCATCCCGTCCACCGACCTTTGCGAAATTCAATGACAATACCGGCTACAGGACTCCTCACCTCCTCCGAACAGGAACCCACCATTTCCCAAGCTAAAGCAGGTGGCTGCGGCTGTACTAGCAGCAACACCTCTAGCGAAATGGACGAAAAGCTCAAAGAACGCATCGCCAAACACCCTTGTTATAGCGAAGAAGCGCATCACCACTATGCCCGGATGCACGTTGCCGTTGCCCCAGCTTGCAATATTCAATGTAACTATTGTAACCGCAAGTATGACTGTGCTAACGAAAGTCGTCCTGGAGTTGTGAGCGAGTTGCTGACACCAGAAGAAGCTGCTCACAAAGTTTTGGTGATTGCTGGCAAGATTCCCCAAATGACAGTGTTGGGAATTGCGGGGCCTGGAGACCCCTTGGCGAACCCAGAAAAGACCTTCCGTACCTTTGAGTTGATTGCTGATCAAGCACCAGATATTAAGCTTTGCTTATCAACCAACGGTTTAATGCTACCCGAATATATCGATCGCATTAAACAATTAAATATAGATCACGTTACTATCACCCTTAACACCATTGACCCAGAAATCGGCGCACAGATTTACTCTTGGGTTCACTATAAACGGAAACGTTACAGAGGCGTTGAAGGTGCGAAAATTCTGCTAGAAAAGCAACTAGAAGGACTGCAAGCTCTGAAAGAAGCTGATATCTTGTGTAAAGTTAACTCGGTGATGATTCCGGGCATTAATGACCAACACTTGATAGAAGTCAACAAAGTCATCCGGGAAAATGGTGCATTCTTGCACAACATTATGCCCCTGATTTCTGCACCGGAACATGGTACACAGTTCGGTTTAACTGGTCAACGTGGCCCCACATTGACTGAGTTGAAAGCAGTGCAAGACCAATGTGCTGGCAACATGAAAATGATGCGTCACTGTCGCCAGTGTCGAGCCGATGCAGTAGGATTGCTAGGGGAAGACCGCAGCCAAGAATTTACCAAAGATAAGTTCTTGGAAATGGCTCCAGAATACAATTTGGAAAAACGCCAAGAAGTCCACGAAGGGATCGAGAAGTTTAGAGAAGAACTAAAAACAGCAAAAGACAAGGTACGGAATGGTAACAAGCCTACCAACAGTCCTAAGATTTTAGTGGCAGTGGCTACCAAAGGTGGCGGTTTGATTAACCAACACTTCGGTCATGCTAAGGAGTTCCAAATTTACGAAGTGGATGGTAGTGAAGTTCGCTTTGTCAGCCATCGCAAGATTGACCAGTTTTGTCAAGGTGGATACGGTGAAGAAGCCACATTTGACAATATAATTAAGGCGATCGCAGATTGTAAAGCTGTTCTAGTTTCTAAGATAGGTAACTCTCCCAAAGAGAAATTGCAACAAGCAGGCATTCAGGCTATTGAAGCATACGACGTAATTGAGAAAGTTGCCTTAGAGTTTTACCAAGAATCGGTTAAGCAGTAGGTCATGGGTAATGGGTATTTGGTGACGGTTAGGAGATAGGTGATAGGTGACAGGTGACAGGTGATAGGTGACAGAGAATAATAATTTTACTCACCAAATCCCGCTTCACCAATTACCAATTCCCTATTATCGATTCCCTATTACCGCTTCACCAAATCCCGCTTCACCAATTACCAATTCACAAAAAGGGAATAATCATGGCTTACAAAATCACAGGAACGTGTATCTCTTGCCATCTTTGTGTGTCTGTTTGTCCCACTGGTGCAGTGAAAATAGATGATAGCGGTAATCACTTCATTGATTCTGAACTTTGCACCCACTGTGTTGGTAGTATTCACACCGTACCTCAATGTAAAGCGGTTTGCCCCACCAGTCATGGTTGCGTAAAAGAACCCAGTGATTATTGGGAAAATTGGTTTGCTAAATATAATCGCGTCATAGCGAAATTAACTAAGAAACAAGATTATTGGGAGTGTTGGTATAACACTTATTCTCAAAAAATTGCTGAACAGTTGAAAAAACGCCAACAGGAAGTAGTGGCATAGTAGGTGACAGGTGACAGGTGATAGGTGACAGTAGAAGAAGCAGGGGTGAAAACCAACCAATCACCAATTACTAATTACTAATTCCCCATCACCAATCACCTATTAGGAATTACGAATTACGAATTACGAATACCCATTTATACGGTAATTATGCAAAAGAATTGCATCTATCTGGATAATAACGCTACCACAAAGGTAGACCCAGAAGTAATTGAGGCAATGCTGCCTTATCTGCGCGATTTTTACGGCAACCCTTCTAGTATGCACACCTTTGGTGGGCAATTAGCAAAGGCAGTCAGCACAGCGAGAAAACAAGTTGCTGCTTTGTTAGGTGCAGAAGATTCAGAAATCGTATTTACCAGTTGTGGTACAGAAGGCGATAATGCGGCAATTCGTGCGGCTTTGTTAGCTCACCCAGATAGAAGACACATCATCACCTCCCAGGTGGAACATCCCGCAGTTCTCAATGTCTGCAAACAATTAGAATCCCAAGGTTATCAAGTTACCTATTTGTCTGTAAACCATCAAGGGCAGATAGATTTGAATGAATTGGAAGCCTCTTTGACAGGTAACACCGCTTTGGTAACTTTGATGTATGCCAATAATGAAACTGGCGTAATCTTCCCAATTGAGGAAATTGGTGCTAGAGTAAAAGAGTATGGAGCGTTGTTCCATGTCGATGCAGTACAAGCGGTAGGTAAGTTACCCTTGAACATGAAGACCAGCACAATCGATATGTTAACAATGTCTGGTCATAAAATCCACGCTCCCAAGGGTATTGGTGCTTTGTACGTTAGACGTGGTGTGAGATTCCGTCCCCTGCTCATTGGTGGACATCAAGAAAGAGGTCGCCGAGCAGGTACTGAGAATGTCCCAGGCATCATCGGTTTAGGCAAGGCTGCGGAATTGGAACTGTTACACTTTGAAGAAGCAACCAAGAGAGAGAGAAAATTGCGCGATCGCTTGGAACAAACTTTACTCGCTACAATTCCCGATTGTGAAGTGAACGGTCATCCAACGCAGAGATTGCCGAACACCACCAACATTGGTTTTAAATACATCGAAGGTGAAGCAATTCTCCTGCATTTGAATAAATACGGTATCTGTGCATCCTCTGGTTCTGCTTGTACATCTGGCTCTCTAGAACCATCCCACGTATTACGAGCAATGGGCTTACCTTACACAACCTTACATGGTTCTATTCGGTTCAGCCTTTGTCGCTACACCACAGAAGCCGAAATTGAGCAAGTTATTTCAGTTATGCCTGGTATTGTTGAACATTTACGTTCATTATCACCCTTCAAGAGTGATGACGTGGAATGGTTACAACAACAGGAACAAACACTGGTCAATCGGTAGATTAGGTGGCAGGTAACAGTAGAAAAGTGAATTCCTGAATCCTGTACCTTGTAAGGGTTTAGCACCACTAAACCCCTACCCACTCTCAATGAGTTCTTATAATCCAAAATCTAACATCCAAAATCAGCAATGTGGGACTACACAGATAAAGTATTAGAATTGTTTTACAATCCCAAAAACCAGGGCGTAATTGAAGCTACAAATGAACCTGGTGTGAAAGTAGCAACTGGTGATGTCGGCAGTATTTCTTGTGGTGATGCTTTAAGATTACATTTGAAGGTGGAAGTAGCCACAGACAAAATTTTAGACGCTCGCTTTCAAACCTTTGGTTGCACCAGTGCGATCGCTTCTTCCAGTGCCCTGACAGAAATGATTAAAGGTTTAACATTAGATGAAGCCTTAAAAGTCACAAATAAAGAAATTGCTGATTATTTGGGTGGTTTACCAGAAGCGAAAATGCACTGTTCTGTAATGGGACAAGAAGCTCTAGAAGCTGCTATCTATAATTACAGAGGCATTCCTCGTGTTGCCCACGATGACGATGATGAAGGCACCTTAGTTTGCACCTGCTTTGGCATTAGCGAAAACAAAATTCGCCGTGTGGTATTAGAAAATAATCTTACCAGTGCGGAGCAGGTAACAAATTATGTGAAAGCTGGTGGCGGATGCGGTTCCTGTTTAGCGAAGATTGATGATATAATAAGTGAAGTAAAGCAAGAATCCGCCAAACAAAATCTCAACACCAACGGCGCGAAAGCTAAGACAGAAGTTTCTAGTTTAGGGCAACAAAAAGCATTAACTAATGTTCAGAAAATAGCCCTAATTCAAAAAGTTCTTGATGAAGAAGTTAGACCGGTTTTAATCGCTGACGGTGGAGATGTTGAACTCTACGATATAGAAGGCGATAAGGTAAAAGTAAAACTCCAAGGTGCTTGTGGTTCATGTTCTAGCAGCACCGCGACCTTAAAAATAGCGATTGAAGCAAGATTACGCGATCGCATCAGCAAAGACATCATTGTCGAAGCAGTGTAGTAATTGAAAATTAAGGTTTAGCATCGCTAAACCCCTACACCTAAAAACCAGAAATCCTGACAACCCAATAAACACTATGCTCTCAATACTAACTCTATTTTTGGTAGAGCGTTCGCCACCGTAGCGACGTTCTATACACGCTCACTGCCGTAGATACATAGGCGTGAGAAGCAACGAAAAACAGACCCACTAAATCAACCAACTAATACTAGGAAACACGAACAATGAGCGACGAAAGAATTAGACAGATAGCTTTCTACGGCAAGGGCGGTATCGGTAAATCTACAACCTCTCAAAACACCCTGGCAGCTATGGCTGAAATGGGTCAACGCATTCTGATCGTAGGTTGCGACCCTAAAGCTGACTCTACCCGTTTGATGCTGCACTCCAAAGCTCAAACCACCGTTCTTCACTTGGCTGCTGAAAGAGGCGCTGTAGAAGACCTGGAACTCGAAGAAGTAATGTTGACCGGTTTCCGTGGTGTTAAGTGCGTAGAGTCTGGTGGTCCAGAACCCGGTGTAGGTTGTGCAGGTCGTGGTATTATCACCGCTATTAACTTCTTGGAAGAAAACGGTGCTTACACAGACTTAGACTTCGTTTCCTACGACGTATTAGGTGACGTTGTATGTGGTGGTTTCGCTATGCCTATCCGTGAAGGTTAAGGGGGGGTTGTTTAGGGTTTTTGTTGGTGCAATTGTTTGAGGATTTTTGTTTTTTTGTTCCCTATTTTTGCCCTGATAATTTTTTGGGGAAATGGGGTTTTTGTTGGGGGTTTATATGGGTTTTTACCCTATTTTTTACCTTGTGTCAATGGGGATACATGATTTTTGATAAATGGGTTACTGATTAAGGATTTACTATTGATTGGTGATTAAAAGAACGAAACTCATATTTTCAGTAATAGAATTAAATGCTAATTTCCCTAGTGATGAGAAGTTTAATTTATATAAGTTCGGTAATCCGCACTGAGTAGATTTTGATAAATTAATGCAACCTTATTACAAGTATGTTACATTAAAGTAGTTTGCCACAATTCAAATTTGAAACACCTATGAATCATAGCCAACAAAAGCCTGTAAGTCTTTTTGTTTCTCTGGTAACAGTTATACTATTAGGTATGGGTTTATATTGGTTCATATCTGCACTTATCGATAAACTAAATAGTATTGACTCTGATCTTGGTAAAGCCATTATTACGGGTGGTGTAACTGTATCTATTGCTGTTTTAACTCTTGTGATAGGAAAGTTATGGGAACAGCAGGTAAAAATTCAGCAGGATATTCGAGAAAAAAAGATTCCAGTATATGAAAAACAAATAGAAATATTCTTTTCCCTTATTTTTGCAGAAAAGAATGGTGATGACAAACCAACTCAAGAAGAGCTAAGAAAGGCATTTCAATTATTTACTGAGAAACTGATAATTTGGGGTAGTCCAGAAGTTATCCAGGCTTGGTCGGAATTTAAGTTATACGATTGGCAAAATAGCGATTCTTTAGAAGGTTTTCTAAAAGTTGAAGCTTTACTGAGAGCAATTCGCAAGGACTTGGGAAATAGCAACAGTAAGCTTGCATTAGGAGATATTAGTAAATTATTTATTAATGATTTTGATATTGTAATTGCGGAAACCCCTTTACAAAAACCGAAAAATTAAGTTAACTATAATTGAAATATAGAATAGTTCATTGTTAGCTTTAGTTAAAATGATTCAATCACTTTCCACTGTAATTGGTCGCACATCCAGCAGTCTTTTAGGATGGGGATAGCTTTTCCGGTGTTTGGTTTGAGTGCGATCGCATTTCTGGTGTTTGGGTTGTGAGGTGCGTTAGCGAAGCTTACCGAAGGTATCGCTTTTTTGGTGTTTGGTTGTAGGTGCGATCGCTTTTTGGGTGTTGGGTTGTGGGGGTGCGATCGCATTTCGGGTATGTAGGTTAAGAGAGCGATCGCTTTTAGGTGATGCGGGTTGAGAGTGTGATTGCTTTTCTGCAATGTGGTTTGTGGAGAGCGATCGCTTTTCGAGAGTTGGGTTGTTGGGGTGCGATCTCATTTCGGGTATGCAGGTTAAGAGAGCGATCGCTTTTCGAGAGTTGGGTTGTTGGGGTGCGATCGCTTTTCGGGTATGTATGTTAAGAGAGCGATCGCTTTTCTGGTATTGAGCATTGGAGAACAACTATAATATATGTAAGTACGAATATTCGGCTCACATCAGTAATAATATGTAGTATGTAACGTTAATCACTGCACATATATCATGACTTATAAACTCAAACACGAGGAGATAAAAATGCAAATTCCAGTCAAGCCAGAGCAAGAAAAATTTATTCTCCAGAAATTACAGCAAGGTAAGTATAAAAGTATTGATGATTTATTAGCAGTAGCATTTCAACTTTTAGAGCAACATGATGCAAAAGAAAAGGAGTTGTTTGAGTTAAAAGAGAAAATTGCTGAAGGAACTCAACAAATTCGCGAGGGCAAAGTTATTGATGGTGAATTAGTTTTTCAACAATTACAAGAAAAGCTAGAACGGATGGAAAACAGCTAAATCTAAGATATGAGTAGTTACGTTTTCTCTGAACTAGCAGTTAAAGACATCAATGAAATTTGTGAATTTATCGGGCAAACTGATATTAAAGCAGCAAGCAACCTGTTTGATGATATTCGACAAAAATGTAAGCTAGTGGCTGGCTTTCCCAATATGGGGAAGGATTATTCTTGGATAACATCTAATTTGTGTGGCTTTATCGTTAATAATTACATTATATTTTACTATCCGTGTGAAGATGGAATTGAGATTGTCCGCGTGGTTTATGGAAAAAGAGATTTGACGAATTTGTTTGAAGAATTTAGAGATTAAATAATATGGAAGCGCAAG
The DNA here is from genome assembly GCF_014698825.1 of Richelia sinica FACHB-800. Classification (GTDB taxonomy): domain Bacteria; phylum Cyanobacteriota; class Cyanobacteriia; order Cyanobacteriales; family Nostocaceae; genus FACHB-800. The sequence goes on along the minus strand of NZ_JACJTT010000020.1, from coordinate 82,391 downwards.
AAATTAGAAATTTAATAGAGAAATTAGCATCTACTGAAGCTATTGTTTGGTCTCCTTATGATGCCCATGAAGCTGCCAAAAGATTATCAGATATGCTAACAGCAGCAAAGCCAAAGCAAGAAGACCATGCTTGAAAGCGGAATAATTTCTTTTATCGAGTGGAATAAATTGATATCTGCGGTAAATTATCTAACACTTGCAGTATTTTTTCTTCTGATTTTTACTCAATTTGATAGAGACTCCGTAACCCTACGTTTGAGCTATTGTTAGCAGGTAACACTTGTGATAGATAACAGATGTACTTGTTGACTGCTGGCTGGTTTCAACCTCTATTATTACTGATATGGTTCATCATTGGTTTGTGCTTGCGTTTCGCTAATTTAACTGGCAAACCTCCTTGGACTGATGAATTTGCAACTTTAGTATTTAGTTTAGGTAATAGTTTTTTACCAGTCCCCCTAGACCAAGCCATTACAGCCGATATTTTATTGCAACCACTCCAACCAAATCCAGCAGCGAGTATTAGTGATGTAATTCAGACGATAATCACACAAGATACCCATCCACCGCTATATTTTGTCCTGGCCCATCTGTGGATGAACCTATTTCCCCATCCAGATAATTTGGTATCTCTGTTTGCAGCGCGATCGCTTCCAGCTTTACTAGGTGCAGCCTCAATTCCCCTGGCTTATATTTTAGGTAAATTAGCTTTTCGTTCTCAATTGGTAGGACAGCTATCTGCTGCCATGATGGCAGTTTCACCCTATGGTATTTTTATAGCCCAAGAAGCGCGTCATTATACATTGGCTATTTTGTGGGTGATGGCTTCCTTAATTTGCCTAATAATTGCCGTCCGTCACCTGCAAAACCATAGACAGTTACCTATTCCCGTAGCACTTTCCTGGTTAGGAGTTAACGCTTTGGGAATTGCGACTCATTACTTCTTTACCCTCACCCTCTGCGCTGAAGCATTGGTTTTAATCCTTTTACCTTGGTATCAGCAAACGCAGCTAAATAGCCAGCTAAAATCTCTCCTCCTCCCTATTTCCTACTCACCTCTGTGGTCACGCATATATGCAGTAGCAGTTGGTACAGGTGTGTCAGGTTTAGTATGGTTACCCAGCTTTTTAAACAATCCCTATCGCAGCACTTTAACTAACTGGATTCAAGGTACGCGAGTGGGACTAGATTGGGTAAACCCTATTTTTCAGTCTTTAGCAGCCTGGATAACAATGATATGCTTGCTGCCAGTAGAAGCACCACAACTAGCAATTGTGATTGTTTCCGGGTTGGGAATGTTGATATTCTTTATTTGGGTAACACCGATTTTAGTGCGTGGCTTTCAGTTGCAGCTACAGCACCCGGAAAACGGTGTAATGACTCAGGTATTGACAGGGGTAGTTGTGGGTGCGATCGCTTTATTTTTTATCTTTACCTATATTCTCGGAATTGACCTCACAAGGGGTGCACGTTACTACTTTGTTTACTTTCCTGCAATCATCATTTTATTAGCAGCTAGTTTAGCAATTTGTTATCAAAATCAAGATATTGGTAAATGGGGAATTACAGGAAAAAAAGCCATTACCATCATTTGGTTAATGGGATTAATTAGTGCCATTACAGTTACGGCTAATCTTGGTTATCGTAAATACTACCGCCCTGATTTATTAGTTCCACTCATAGAACAAAATTCGCAATTTCCAGTTCTCATCGCCACAACCCACAGAAGTTTAGTTCAAACTGGCGAAATGATGGGAATAGCCTGGCAATTAAAATCCTCCCATTCAAAAATTAACCCTCAATTTCTTTTAGCCCATCAAGAAAAAGATAGGAATACTGCTACAAAAGTTATAGGAAATACCTTAAAATTCTTACCACGACCGTTTGATTTATGGCTAATTAATTTTGATGCACCTTTAGATAATGAATTCAAAAAATGTATTTCTGACCCCCAAGCCTTACCAACAATCTATGGTTATGAACATCAACTTTATCACTGCCAATAGCTTATATATAGAACACTAGTAATCACTCCATTCCTGTGGTGTGGGCATCTTGCCCGCCCTTGTTTACTTGGTAGAAACTATATTTCATTAATTAATTACTCCCATCAAATCTTGATTTCCTATCTGCAACCTCAATCTTTCATTCTCTATTCTCAATTTCTCATTCTCCTGTTCCAGCTTAATCACCATATCTTGTAACTCTTCCACTTTAGACTTTTTCTTAATCGCTTGCTCAATCGCAACCTTGCGATTTTCCAAACTAAACCACTTTTGATAAATTGAAGTGTGCATATTTACAGAATGACCCAAATTATCAGCAGCGGCCTTAATGGGAATCCCCATTAAATGTGCTCGTATTGCCCAAGCATGACGTAAATCATAGGGTTGAAAAGGAATTCCCACAAATCTAAACCATCTGTCAGTACCATGTCGAGCCGAACTGATTTGTTTGCTGGTAATTTTATCAGCAATTTTTGCCTTTAATAACTCAATTGCTTCCTTATCTGTTCGCAAATTAAAAGTATCTACCCAGCGAGGATATAATGGTAAAGCTTCCCGTTCTCCGGTTTTACACTCTTCATTAACTCGCCATGTATTCATAGCATTATCTGATGATAACCACCAATCAATATCAGGATTAACAAAAATTTCTCTAGGTCTTAACCCATAGGTAGCTAACATTCCATAAACCCAACGCCATAACTTCCAATTATTCCTATCTTCCCTCGTCGTTAACTTAGTCGGACGGTTGATTGCATAGGTTTCAAACTTAAGATATTCTTGCTCTATTTCTGCATCAGTTGGTATATCGCGCTTACGTTTAGCTGTAGATTTAATTTTTAAATTACTTAAATCAGGTACTTCTAAACCAGAACATTTACACAATACCCGAATAACTTTAATTAACTCATTTTTCACACTATCCGATGAAGGACAAATTTCCACAGCTTCAATAAAATTAGCATTGATTGCTGACTTTTCTTTCGGTAAATGTTTGTTGGCAATATATAGGTAACTATTAAAAGTGTTTTCACTTTTGAGAGTACGTTTTCTAGTTTGAAAGTATGTTTCTTCAAAACTTGCCAGCAAGTCACCAATAGTTTTTTCCTGAATCTTATTGCGAGTCTTCCCTAAATATTTTTCCGTCCATACAAATTGCTTTCTGGCTATTAACTTTCCTAACTCTTGGGCTTCTTCTTCCGCAGTATTCAACCCATCAAAATTAAAGGGAATTCCCAAAGAAATATCATATTGTTTCGTCCCTGTACCGTTTTTATCAATATCCCCTGGTTTAATAGGTAGGGTAGTTCTCAATTGTAGTGAATTACCAGATTTTCGCACAGAAACACAAACCCTAGCAGCCTTCAGTCTAGCATTTACCGCCTTTAATTCCGTTTCCAGTTTTGCCGTCAGGTGACTTTCTTGATTTTTTACCGCTTGCATTCTGCCTAAATATCCTCCATCGGTGATGGCTGTTTGGTGAAAATCGGCAAATGCTTCCTGTATTCTATCCATACCCTAGATTTACCCTAATAAAAAAACCGTTCATCCCTGACAATGATTACGGCAAACATTGTTAAAAATAAACAATTTTTGGCTATTAGGATAATATCAATAATCTTTCCCGTGAAGGTAAGGCTCAAGAAATCTACATCGTTACCTCCGGTGAAATGATGGCGATGTACGCTGCTAACAACATCGCTCGTGGTATTTTGAAATATGCTCACTCCGGTGGTGTACGTTTAGGTGGTTTGATCTGTAACAGCCGTAAGGTTGACCGTGAAGCTGAATTGATCGAAAACTTGGCTGAACGTTTGAACACCCAAATGATTCACTTCGTACCTCGCGACAACATCGTTCAACACGCAGAATTGCGTCGTATGACCGTTAACGAGTACGCTCCCGACAGCAACCAATCTAACGAATACCGCGCATTGGCTAAGAAGATCATCAACAACGAAAAACTCACCATTCCTACCCCAATGGAAATGGATGAATTAGAAGCTCTGTTGATCGAATACGGTATTCTTGACGACGATACCAAGCACGCAGACATCATCGGTAAGCCCGCATCTGCTAGTAAGTAGAATTTAATCTACACGGGAAAAGGAAAAAGGACAAGGAACACTCCACAACATTCCTACCTTTGACCTTTTACCCCCTCCCTTCCCCACAAATTCCCAGGGGGACAAGAATAAGTCCCCTCTTCCCAGAACCAGCAATTCCAGACAGAGGCAAAAAATGACACCTCCAGATAAAGATAAAAACCTGATTGAAGAACGCAAACAGCTAGTTAAAGAAGTTCTCGAAGCTTATCCTGAAAAATCTCGCAAAAAACGCGAGAAGCATCTGAACGTACACGAAGAAGGTAAGGCTGATTGCGGCGTTAAGTCTAACATCAAATCCGTTCCTGGTGTAATGACCGCTCGTGGTTGTGCTTATGCAGGTTCCAAGGGTGTGGTTTGGGGTCCTATTAAGGACATGATCCACATCAGCCACGGTCCTGTAGGTTGCGGTTACTGGTCTTGGTCTGGTCGTCGTAACTACTACGTAGGTACCACTGGTGTAGATTCCTTCGGTACCATGCACTTCACCTCTGACTTCCAAGAACGCGACATCGTATTCGGTGGTGACAAGAAACTTACTAAACTCATCGAAGAAATCGAAGTTTTATTCCCTCTCAACCGTGGTATTTCTATTCAATCTGAATGTCCTATCGGTCTAATCGGGGATGACATCGAAGCTGTAGCTAAGAAAGCATCTAAGACCACTGGTAAGCCAGTTGTACCCCTGCGTTGCGAAGGTTTCCGTGGTGTGTCTCAGTCCTTGGGTCACCACATCGCTAACGACGCTATCCGTGACTGGATTTTCCCTCAATTCGACAAAGCTAAGAAAGACAACAAACTCACCATTGAACCCGGCCCCTACGATGTAGCCTTAATCGGTGACTATAACATCGGTGGTGACGCATGGGCTAGCCGTATGCTCTTAGAAGAAATGGGCTTACGTGTTGTTGCTCAATGGTCTGGTGACGGTACTTTAAACGAATTAATTCAAGGACCTGCTGCTAAATTAATTCTGATCCACTGCTACCGTTCCATGAACTACATTTGTCGTTCTTTGGAAGAATCTTACGGCTTGCCTTGGATGGAGTTCAACTTCTTCGGTCCTACCAAGATTGCTGAATCTCTCCGCGAAATTGCTGCTCGCTTCGACGACAAGATCAAAGCAAACGCAGAGAAAGTAATCGCGAAGTACACTCCAGTAATGAACAAGGTACTTGAGAAGTATCGTCCTCGCGTTGAAGGTAACACCGTAATGTTGTACGTAGGTGGTCTACGTCCTCGTCACGTTGTTCCTGCTTTCGCTGACTTGGGTATCACAGTATTGGGTACAGGTTACGAATTCGCTCACAACGACGACTATAAACGTACTACCCACTACATTGACAACGCTACCGTTATTTACGACGACGTAACTGCTTACGAATTTGAAGAATTCACCAAGCAACTTAAGCCTGACTTGATTGCTTCAGGTATTAAGGAAAAATACGTCTTCCAAAAGATGGGCTTACCTTTCCGTCAAATGCACTCCTGGGATTACTCCGAACCAAGTAATGTTGGTGGAAATGTGCAGTAAATTCAGTTTTTTCAATTGGTGAGTTAATAGTAATTAATTTTTAGCCTAAAGACTGTTAATTATGTTATATAATAACATTGTTTGTTGATGACTGCAAATAGTCAAGTTCTGGTTTTGTCTGGATTTGAGCTAATTACTAAATTTTAATTAGTAGCAAATTTGTTTACAGTAAAACTTTTCTTATCATTATTTTTTAGTCTAAATTAGCCCAAACTAAATAATTAAATGTATATGAGAATCATGCTATAGCTGAAAATTGGAGAAAATTCTATGTCAATGATGACAATTAAAGATGTAGAACAAGTGCAAGCTGCTTTTAGAGAAGCAGGTTTGGATTACGATGTTGAATTAGAAAATGGAAAAATTTCGATTGTGGGTCCATCAGATATTGTATCGAGTGAAATTAGTAGCCGCTTGATTGCTTTTCTCTTTGCTTGGATAAATCCTCGTCGTTTAGGAAGAGTATTTGATTCTGCGGGTGGGTTCATTTTACCTGATAGCAACTTGACCGCACCAGATGTTTCTTTTGTGCGTGCTGCACGGTTGCGTCAAAGTCCCCGTTATTTTGGCGAAATTGTGCCTGATTTAGTGGTAGAAATTAAATCTCAAAGTGATAGGATTAAGCCTTTAACTAATAAAGTTCTCAATTTCATCAAGTTAGGTGCTGTAATTGGTATTTTAATTGACCCTGATGAAGAAACGGTTACGGTTTATCGTTCTCAAGGTGAGCCAATAGTATTTAATAATGGTGATATTTTAACGATACCTGAACTTTTTCCAGGTTGGGAATTGCCTATTTCTGAATTATGGCCGCCTGTTTTTACCGAGGAAGAAACGCAAGGTTAAACAATAATGTTTCCATGTTGCTAATTGAACATAAAAATTGGTTCTCACCCAGACACAATCATTGCAACTAATCTTTCTTCAACTTCTTGTAGAAAAGCTGTTAAACCTGTATGTATACCTCTTGCACGTAAAACTTCTAAACTTGTTTCTTCCCAACACTTTTTTTCTCGTTCCATATCTTTTCCTGTTAGCTGTTCAACTACTACTTTTACGTTTCTAATTCTTTCGGGTTCTTTTTCTGAAGTAGAACGTAATCGGTGAGACTCTATACAAGGGTCAAAATTCAATTGATTTTTGATATTTTCTAAAATCGCTTGTTCATTATTGGATGCGATAAACCCATTTAAAACCCATGCTTCCCGTTTTGGGTCGGCTGCACCAATCACAATTTCTAATTTTGGTGTTAGGTTGATATGTTGTAAACGTGCTTGTTCAAGCCCTTCTCTACGTTCTAGTTGATTATCTAAATCACGAATAAATAAAACAGATTTAATATTGCGTGTTTTTTGTAGAAATCGCACTAACTTAAGAACTTTAAGAGATGCTGCTCCGTCAGCTTTTAAAGGGATACCTGTACTATGATGTCCTAGATATCTGTGTTCATGATATTTTAGTTGTTTTTTTGCATCATCAACAATTTTTTTAATGTCTCGCCAGCAAGAATATTCTGCCCCTGACTCCAAACCAGTCCAACGAAAATAATATTTAAGGCTATCATCATCTAACCAATCAAGTTTTTCCTTCAAAACGCGCTCGGCTAGTTTAGTAGCTGTTCTGGCATCTGCACCACTTTCGACTATAACAATAAACTCAACCACTGACTTCTCCTTCTACCACCCAATCTTCCCCCTCTGCGTCCCAGAATTCACCAGTTGTCAAGGTTTGTTTTGCCCATTCTACATCAGGATGTTCGTCTAAACGTTTGGCAATTGTGAATCCTGAATTACTGTTATTTAAGATATGGACTTGAGAAGGAACAAGTTCATCAATAATATAAGGGGAATGAGTAGAGAAAATAATTTGCAAATTGGGATTTTCAGCAATTATTTCTTTAAAAACTGTCATTAACTGACGTTGCGCTTGGGGATGTAGCCCCTGTTCCACATCATCCAATAAAACTAAATTAGGTTGGGTAGGATTCATCAGCACAGTTAGCAAGCCTAAAGTTAGCATAGTTCCTTCGCTAATTGCATGGGCTGAAATACGCTCACCTGTATTCATATCTAGCACCACTTCTTGTCCTGTCATTTCCTGAGTTTCATCATAGGAAATAGACCTACCATCAACTTCGATTAAACGTTTACGAATAACAGGAACTTTTGCTCGCCTGATGCCTACTTTGCGTACATTTGGCACAATTCGACGTAACATTTCTTCTATTAATTGAAATTTATCTGGTGCTTCATCACGGAGAAAATCTAAGGTAGGTGCTAATCCTGAACCATCAAATTCAACTCTGGGAGTTATTTTATCGCTGTAAGCTGGTTTAGCGAGATTACTGGCAATTAATTTTAAGTAAATAGTGTTTTTTAAAGACGGAGGAATCTTGGATTCATTTTTCGCAAATCCTGTGTGTGGATTCCAGTTATATGAATTTCCATTTATATTAAATGTTACTTTGAAAGGTCGATTAGAAACATTATCTGGTTCATAACTGTAAAAAAAATCCCAGTGTTGTTTACTACTATTGAGCCAATAACCACTTGCTGTGACAGACACATTTTTTTCTCCAATAGTTGTAATAAATTGGAGAAATTTTAATCTTTCTTTTTCATACTGAAATATTCGGTCAAATGATACATTAATAAGCATACTCGGATAATGTAAAGCTTGTAATACTGATGTTTTACCAGCACTGTTTTTCCCTACAAGCCCATGTAATCGAGAATTGTCGAAATTTAGTTCTGTCAATTTATGGCTTTTAAAATTATGCAGTGTTAGTTTTTCTAACATAGTCTTAAGTATAACGATTAGCTTATTTTATTTAAGCATTGTTTTGTGTTAACGGTTGAGAAGTGTGATACCTGGGACGGGCGTAGCCATCGCACTCTGGTACATTATTAAAGGCGATCGCTTGTTGGGGGTGAGGAGGTGCGATCGCTGTGTCAGTTGCGTAAGTCCTGACATAAATAAATTCTGGTATTCTGTAAACGCAACTAAGAACAGCCTAGTTACTAAAAATACGTTAAGCTAGTAATAGTTTTAGGGAACTTAGATGATGGCGAAATGGGTTGAAGATATTGTTATCGCACTTAAAAACCTGAAGGGTGTAGCTCCATTAGCTGATATTTACCAAGAAGTCAGAAAAGTACGTCCATCTCCACATCCTGAAAGTTTAACTGCAATTGTTAGAGGGACAATAGAAGACCATTCGTCTGATTCAGCGAGGTATAAGGGAAAAGATTTATTCTTTTCCGTAAAAGGTATTGGAAGTGGAGTCTGGGGATTACGTTCATTTGTTACAGATACCCCAAAAGCTTCTGACATAGAGGAGAGAAGCGATAATGAAAATGAAGTGGCTGATAATCAGAATAATCATCTGAGTGGTAATCAACCTCCTGGACGAATGCTGCAAAAGACTTATCGCATTCTTCGAGATACACAACTTGCTTGTCAAATAAAACTTTTACATCATCATCGCTGCCAGTTATGTGATACTTCCATTGTTCTACCGAATGGCAATAGTTATTCGGAAGCACACCATATAAAACCATTAGGCCGTCCACATAATGGTCCCGATATTGCGAGCAATATTATTGTGCTATGTCCAAATCATCACGTAATGCTTGACTATGGGGTGATAAAGCTCGATAGCAATAGTATTCGGATGAATACTGGGCATAACATCAGTCAAGAGTTCATTGATTACCATAATGAAAGGGTATTTGGTGTAAGTTATTAAATTTATTCAAAAACAGGAGCTTAAGGTAAAAAAACACTCATAAGCAGCAAGGGAAGAAAGATTACAATTAATTACTCTTATAAACCATCTCCATCCGCAATTTCTCAAGCTCTAACTTCAACCGCTCATTCTCCAACTTCAAAAGCAAATTCTCATCTTTAATTCCCTCAACTTCATTCCGCTTACTCAAAGCCTGATTAATTGCTAACTTTCGCATATCTAAAGAAAACCAACGTTGATAGGTTTTCGTATGAATCTGGACGCTATGACCTAAATTATCGGCTGCTGCTTTAATCGGAATACCTAAAATATGCGCCCGAATTGCCCAAGCATGACGTAAATCATAGGGTTTAAAATCTAACCCTATTTTCCTAAACCACCAACTCACTCTTTGAATTAAAGCTGTGATTTCTGCGTGATTATTTTTATCTTTTTTATTAATTGCTGCTACTAACATTTCTAAATAGTGGGGATTTCTTAAATCAAATTCATCAACCCAATCTTTATATAAGGGTAAAGCTTCTCTTTCTCCCGTTTTACAATCTTTATGGACTTTCCAAGTTAAATCTATATTTTCGTTGCTTAACCACCAATCAATATTAGGGTTAATGAAAAGCTCACGGGGACGTAGACCGAAAACCGCTAACATTCCATAAGCCCAACGCCACAGTTTCCAGCTATCTTTTAAATTTTGATTAACTTGCTTTCCTCTGTGATTAAGATATTCTTCAAACCTGTAAAAACCTGTCAGTATTTCCTGGTCTGTGGGAATATTCCGGGAATTACTTTCAGGCATTTTGGAATGATTAGTTAAATTAATTTCTATCTTGAAAGTTTGGCAGAATACGGAAATAGCCCTGGCTGCATTATATTTAGCCCATTCTTTATCTATTTTCTCAATGGCATTAATGAAATTGTCCGCAGTTGCCAAGTCATCAGCATTTGTATAACGTTTGACTCTAGAAAAATAATAAAAAAAGGTATGCTCGCTTTTAGTCGTGCGTTTATGGCTTTTAAAATATTCAGCTTCAAATTTTTCTAATAATTCTTTAATAGTTAGCAAATCTTTTTTATTTGCCTCATTTCCTAAATATTTATCGTTCCATTCAAAGGTTTTTCTGGCAATTAATTTTCCTAATTCATAGGCTTCTTCTTCAGCCGTTCTCAACCCATCAAAGTTAGCCGGAATGTTCAAAGTGATATTGTATTGTTTTCTACCAGTACCCCTTGTATCTTTGTCTCCGGGTTTAATTGGTAAAGTTGCCCGCAATTGCAGACATCCATTTGATTCCCGAATTGTTACCCTTGTCTTTGCAGACTTCAAACGCAGATTTACTTGCGCTAATTCTAATAATAACTTTGTTTTCATGTGTTCTCGCTGTTGTTGTGCTTGCAGACTTGAGCCGAGAAAACTGCCATCGGTAGATGAAATGACCTCTAAATCTGCAAAGGCTTTCTGATATTTGTCGTGACCCTGGTTATCCATTGCTGTCTGTTTAGCCTATATTTAGCCTAAAAATAAATGTGTTATCAGCAAACAATTTGGTGGATAAAATTGCTTACATTAAACATTTTACTATTTTAGGCTGCTAAAGCATCAAAAGAATACTCCGGTCCTTATCACGGATACGACGGATTTGCTATCTTCGCTCGCGACATGGATTTAGCTCTCAACAGCCCAACCTGGGGATTAATCGGCGCTCCCTGGAAAAAGACTGCTGCTAAGAGCAAGGCTAAAGTTGCTTAATTAGCATTCGCTTCATCTCATGGGAAAACCTGGGGTAGAAGCCCCAGGAACAAAGGGAAGAATGATGAATGTTGAATGGTGCGATGAATAGGGTTTTCATTCATTATTCATCATTCATCGCTCGTCACTCCCTCAACCGAAGACAACCCCCAGGTTTTCACTAAGGCGGGGTTTACTCCGCCCCTACCCAAATCACCTCTTCATTCGCCACATCAAACTAACAAGTAACAGAGAGTAACGAGAAATGCCACAGAATCCAGAGAGAATTGTAGACCACGTTGATCTATTCAAACAGCCAGAGTACAAACAACTGTTTGAAAACAAGAGAAAGGAATTTGAAGGCGCACACAGCGCTGAAGAGGTTGAGCGGGTAGCTGAATGGACAAAATCCTGGGAATACCGGGAAAAGAACTTCGCTCGTGAAGCTTTAACCGTTAACCCTGCGAAAGGTTGTCAACCTCTGGGCGCAATGTTTGCTGCTCTAGGTTTTGAAGGTACTCTACCTTTCGTTCAAGGTTCTCAAGGTTGCGTAGCTTACTTCCGTACCCACCTCAGCCGTCACTATAAAGAGCCTTGCTCTGCTGTTTCTTCTTCCATGACTGAAGACGCAGCCGTGTTCGGTGGTTTGAACAACATGATTGAAGGCTTGCAAGTTTCTTATCAACTGTACAAGCCCAAGATGATTGCTGTTTGCACCACCTGTATGGCAGAAGTTATCGGTGATGACTTAGGTGCATTCATCACCAACGCTAAGAACGCTGGTTCCGTTCCTCAAGATTTACCCGTACCTTTCGCTCATACACCTAGCTTCGTTGGTTCTCACACCACTGGCTACGACAACATGATGCGTGGTATTCTGTCTAGCTTGACAGAAGGTAAGAAAGGCAAAGCTAACGGTAAGGTTAACTTTATTCCTGGTTTTGATACCTACGTTGGTAACAACCGTGAATTAAAGAGAATCTTAGGCTTGATGGGTATTGACTACACCATCCTGTCTGATACCAGCGACTACTTCGATTCACCCAACACTGGTGAATACGAAATGTATCCCGGTGGAACCAAGCTGGAAGATGCTGCTGATGCTATCAATGGTAAAGCTACTGTGGCACTGCAAGCTTACACCACTGCTAAGACTCGTGAATATATCGCTAAGTCTTGGAACCAAGAAGCTAAGGTTCTGCGTCCCTTTGGTGTTAAGGGTACAGACGAATTCTTGATGGCTTTGTCAGAATTAACTGGTAAGGCTATTCCTGAAGAGTTGGAAATCGAACGCGGTCGTTTGGTTGACGCTATCACCGACTCTTACGCTTGGTTACATGGTAAGAAGTTCGCTATCTACGGTGATCCCGACTTAATCATCTCTGTTACCAGCTTCTTGTTAGAAGTAGGTGCTGAACCTGTACACATCCTCTGCAACAACGGTGACGGAGAATTCAAGCAAGAATTGCAAGCTATCCTCGATGCTAGCCCCTTCGGTAAGGAAGCTACCATTTGGTTAGGTAAAGACTTGTGGCACTTCCGCTCCTTGTTGTTCACTGAGCCTGTTGACTTCTTCGTTGGTAACTCCTACGGTAAGTACCTGTGGCGCGATACCAAGATTCCTATGGTTCGCATCGGTTATCCTCTGTTTGACCGTCACCACTTACACCGCTACGCTACATTGGGTTACCAAGGCGGTATCAACTTGTTAACTTGGGTTGTTAACACCCTGTTGGATGAAATCGATCGCAATACCAATATCACTGGTAAGACCGACATCTCCTTCGACTTGATTCGTTAATTTGGTCAATATGGGCGGGTTTGTCCCGCTCGTACTGTGCAAAAAATGACGAAAGACTAAATTCAGTGGGGATTGGGTATTATTTCCCAATTCCCAATTATCAATTACTAATTGCTATTTCCCAATTCCCAAGTGAACCTTTTCTTTGGTATTGCTGCCTTAATTAAGCATAAAGAACCAAAAATTCATAGTTTAAGTGCCAGCAATACCTTTGCTAAGTCGCTTTTTTCTCAGGAATAGATTATGGGAACTATTGATGCTCAGTCAAATTATCATCCACGTCATCAAGTAGGTGAAAATTCTTCCTTAGCTGAAGGTGCTGCTTTTGATATTTTTTATCCTCTGCGGCGGTGGTTAGATAATTTTGATGTGAAACGTTATCGGTTGGCGCATCTTATTTGTCGGGTGATTCCTTGTTGTTGTCCATTTGAGCGAGATATTAATTTATTTGGGCGGACTTATCATATTCCCGCATTGTGCAAAATTAATCCTGTCTATAATGAGGTTGTGGCTCTGCGAATGCGCGCTCTGTCTTATCTCGCTGATGATTGTGGCGAGGATGTGTCTAAATATATTTGCTAGAAGTTAGATTTTTCTCATTACTCATTACCGTTCATTTATTAGTTATTGGTTATTTGTCATTGATTATTAATTAAGAATCAACTGCATTATCTATGAGGGCAAATGTCAACGATTAATGTACAGAAAGGTGAGTTACAGATACATACATATCTTTTCTAAAAAATTATCTGTGTAAATATTATGTGAAGAATATTTTTGCAGGCATTTTCTTAGAGATTATTTATTATTCAAATTCCATCCACAGCGAGAATAAAGATGAAAATTACCCAGAGTAAAATCAACGAGTTATTGCATGAGCCGGGATGCGAACATAATCAAAATAAAAAGGGAGAAAAGAAAAATAAATCTTGTACTCAACAAGCTCAACCTGGTGCGGCTCAAGGGGGTTGTGCTTTTGATGGGGCGATGATTGCCCTTGTACCCATTACTGATGCTGCTCATTTGGTACACGGCCCGATCGCCTGCGCTGGCAATTCCTGGGGTAGTCGCGGTAGTCTGTCTTCTGGCCCGATGCTTTATAAGACTGGTTTTACCACTGATTTAACTGAAAATGATGTGATTTTCGGTGGTGAAAAGAAACTATATAAAGCAATTGTGGAAATTAAAGAACGTTATCAACCAAAGGCGATTTTTGTTTACGCTACCTGTGTTACTGCTTTGATTGGCGATGATATGGAAGCAGTTTGTAAGGTGGCAGCAGAAAAAATTGGTTTACCTGTGGTGCCGGTGATTGCTCCTGGTTTTATTGGTAGTAAAAACTTAGGTAATCGCTTTGGTGGTGAGGCTTTACTTGATTATGTGGTTGGTACTGCTGAAGCTGAATATACTACACCTTATGATATTAATTTGATTGGTGAGTACAATATCGCTGGGGAAATGTGGGGTGTTTTACCTTTATTTGAAAAGTTAGGCATCCGCGTTTTATCCAAGATTACTGGTGATGCTCGCTATGAAGAAATTTGTTATGCTCACCGCGCTAAGTTGAATGTGATGATTTGCTCACGCGCTTTATTAAATATGGCGCGGAAGATGGAGGAGCGTTACGGTATTCCTTATATTGAAGAATCTTTTTACGGGATTGATGATGTCAATCGCTGTTTACGAAATGTGGCAGCGAAGTTAGGTGATCCTGATTTACAAGCACGCACGGAACAGCTAATTGCAGAAGAAACTGCGGCTTTGGATGTTGCTTTGGCTCCTTACCGGGAACGTCTCAAGGGTAAGCGGGTGGTTTTATATACTGGCGGTGTAAAAAGTTGGTCTATTATCTCCGCAGCAAAGGATTTGGGCATTGAGGTTGTGGCTACCAGTACCCGGAAGAGTACGGAGGAAGATAAGGCAAAAATCAAGAATTTGCTGGGTAATGAGGGCATTATGTTGGAAAAGGGTAATGCTCAAGAGTTACTAAAATTAATTGCTGAGACTAACGCAGATATGCTGATTGCGGGTGGTCGAAATCAGTACACAGCATTAAAGGCGAGAATTCCATTTTTAGATATTAACCAGGAGCGTCATCATCCCTATGCAGGTTATGTGGGGATGGTGGAAATGGCGCGGGAGTTGTATGAGGCTTTGTACAGTCCGGTGTGGGAACAGGTACGGAAGCCTGCTCCTTGGGAATAGTTGAGTTTTTGGCGTTGGTGAATAAGGGTAATAAGTTTCGCGCAAAGACGCAAAGACGCAAAGAGAAAGTTCACCAAGGCCGCAATATAAAATTTAGATGAGATGAGTTTATGGCGATCGCTATTATTCCAGAAAAGTCTGTGGCGGTTAATCCTTTGAAGCAAAGTCAAGCTTTAGGTGCTTCTTTGGCTTTTTTGGGGATTAAGGGGATGATGCCTTTGTTCCACGGTTCCCAAGGTTGTACTGCTTTCGCTAAGGTGGTTTTGGTACGTCATTTCCGTGAGGCTATTCCTCTGGCAACGACGGCGATGACGGAGGTGACAACGATTTTGGGTGGTGAGGAGAATGTTGAGCAAGCTATCCTCACTTTGGTACAAAAGGCTAATCCAGAAATTATCGGTCTGTGTACGACGGGACTGACGGAAACTAGAGGCGATGATATTGAAAGGTTTTTGAAGGATATTCGGGAGCGTCATCCAGAATTAAATCATTTAGCGATCGCTTTTGCCCCGACTCCGGATTTTAAAGGTGCGTTGCAAGATGGTTTTGCCGCTGCGGTGGAAAGTTTGGTGAAGGAAATTCCCCAAGCTGGAGGTATTATTCCTGAGCAAATCACCATTTTAGCGGGTGCGGCTTTCACTCCTGGGGATGTGCAGGAAATTCGGGAAATGGTCACCGCTTTTGGTTTAGAACCAATTTTTGTCCCTGATTTAGGTGCTTCTTTAGATGGACACCTGGAAGATGGTTATAGTGCGGTGACAGCTAGCGGTACTACTCTCAAACAACTGCGTTCTTTGGGTAGTTCTGCTTTCACCTTGGCTTTGGGTGAAAGTATGCGCGGTGCAGCGAAAATTCTGAAGGAACGGTTTGGAACTCCCTATGAATTGGTGAGAGACTTGACCGGTTTAAATCCTGTGGATGATTTTCTGCAAAAGTTATCCCATCTGAGTGGAAATCCAGTCCCGGAAAAATACCGTCGTCAACGCCGTCAATTGCAAGACGCAATGTTGGACACGCACTTTTATTTTGGTGCAAAACGGGTAGCTTTAGCTTTAGAACCAGATTTATTATGGTCAACAGTCGGCTTCTTGCATTCGATGGGAGCGCAAGTTCATGGGGCTGTAACCACAACCCGTTCTCCCCTGTTGGAAAAACTCCCCATCAAAAACGTCACCATTGGTGACTTAGAAGATTTTGAACAATTGGCGGTAGGTGCTGATTTGCTCGTTGGTAATTCTAACGTGAATGCGATCGCCAAACGCCTTTCTATTCCTCTCTATCGTCTAGGCATTCCTATCTATGACCGCTTAGGCAATGGTTTATTTACCAAAGTCGGCTATCGCGGCACCATGGAACTGCTTTTCGGTATGGGCAACTTGTTTTTAGAACGCGAAGAAGCTTTAGTCATGAGTCATTGGTCGTCAGTAATCAACCAGTGAAAAAACCGACGAATGACAAGCGACATAATGACAACTGACAAAGGACAAAACCAATGAAAATTGCTTTCACCACTAGCGATCGAGTTCACGTTAATGCTCACTTTGGCTGGGCCAGAGAAATCGAAGTTTACGAAGTTTCCGAACAAGGATACGAATTTGTTGAAACCTTAAAATTTGAAGGTGAACTCAAGGAAGACGGTAACGAAGATAAAATTACACCCAAACTTCAAGCCATACATGATTGCACAATTGTGTATGTTACCGCCATTGGTGGAACTGCTGCTGCCAAATTAATTAAAAAAGGTGTCACCCCCATTAAGGTGAAATCTGAAGAAGAAAAAATCGCAGAAATTTTAACCAAATTAGTCCAAACACTTAAAGGCAATCCTCCACCTTGGTTGCGTAAAGCTTTACAAACTAAAAAGCCTAGCTTTATTGAAGAAATAGAAAACGAAGCAACAGTATGAGTGCCAATAACCTGAATGGTAACGCCAGCAATACAGAATTGACCTTAACACCATTTCTCAAAGCCATTCTGATGCAAATCCGTGGTCAAGATACCTATGGTTTTTATCGGAGTTGGTCAGATGAATTAATTCTCAAACCCTTTATTGTCACCAAACAAAAGAAACGGGAAATTTCTGTTGAAGGTGAAGTAGACCCAGCCACTTTATCACGCATTAACGCCTACTTCCGTGCTATCGCTGCCAGAATCGAACAAGAAACAGGATTAATTTCTAACGTTGTTGTGAATGTTAATCATGAAGGTTTTGGTTGGGCCTTAGTCTTTTCTGGTCGGCTGTTGCTAGTAGTCAAAACCTTACGTGATGCCCATCGGTTTGGTTTTGAATCCCTAGAAAAGTTATCAGCAGAAGGTGAAACATTAGTAGAGAAAGGCTTAGATTTAGCCAAACGCTTCCCCGAAGTCGGCAAGATTTAATCATCCTTTCTTACCCACAGATTACCGTTGAGGCAGCAGGAGGAGTAGGGGAGGCAGAAGAAGGAGTATGGCTGATGCCTCCGGTAAGCTACGCGAACAGGAGTTCTAGTTTTCTTCTGTTAGCGAAGCTCCTCGTTTTGCGAGGCACTTCTGAACTCCTGAACTCCTGAACTCCTGAACTTCTGTATTCTTCCTTCTGTCCCCTATTATGACCATTGACGAACTCAAGACCACCATTAAAAAGCTAAACAGCAAAGCCGGACAAATGAAAATGGATTTGCATGATTTAGCTGAAGGACTGCCAACAGACTACCAAAAATTAATGGATGTTGCTGCTGAGACCTATGAAATTTATCGTCATTTAGATGAACTCAAGCAACAACTCAAACAATTGGAGAATGGCAAATGACAACTATTCAAGAATTCAAAAAACTCTCTGATGCAGAAGAATTTTTCAAGTTCTTTAACTTGCCTTATGACCAAAAGGTTGTGAATGTTAACCGTCTACATATATTGAAAAAGTTTTCCCAATACGTCCAAGAAGTTGATGATAGTAGTGCTGGGCTGAGTGAAGCAGAAAAATTAAACAAATATTGTGAAGCATTGCAAACAGCTTATCAGGTATTTCTAGAATCTACACCTCACGAACAAAAACTGTTTAAGGTGTTTAATGATAAGCCCAAGAATGTAATTACGCTGACAGAAATCACTTCTGATTAGGAGGTATAAATTGATCAACCTAACGCCTACCGAATTAGAACGCTATCGTCGCCAAATGATGCTCCCCAACTTTGGCGAACTAGCTCAGAAGCGTCTGAAGTCAGCGACTGTTTTAGTGACTGGTGTGGGGGGATTAGGCGGTACGGCAGCGCTTTACCTGGCAGTAGCAGGCGTTGGGCGGCTGATCCTAGTTCGGGGTGGAGACTTAAGACTAGATGATATGAATCGTCAGGTGCTGATGACAGACGATTGGGTTGGTAAGCCCAGAGTATTTAAAGCGAAGGAAACTCTGGAAGCTATTAATCCCGATGTCCAGATTGAAGCGATTCATGAGTATATCACCGCGGACAATGTAGATGAGTTGGTGCAATCGGCAGATATGGCTTTGGACTGCGCCCACAATTTTACAGAACGGAATTTGTTAAATGAAGCCTGTGTGCGCTGGCGCAAGCCCATGGTAGAAGCTGCTATGGACGGGATGGAGGCATACCTGACAACGATTATTCCCGGTGTCACTCCTTGTTTATCTTGTCTATTTCCAGAAAAGCCTGATTGGGATCGGCGCGGTTTTTCTGTGCTGGGGGCTGTGTCTGGGACACTGGCTTGTTTAACAGCATTAGAGGCAATTAAGTTAATTACTGGTTTTAGTCAACCTTTGTTGTCCCAACTATTAACAATTGACTTAAATCGGATGGAATTTGCTAAACGGCGTTCCCATCGCGATCGCTCCTGTCCCGTTTGTGGAAATACCGCCCCTTGGAGATATTCTCAATCTCAATCTCTTTCCGAAGTGTAAAAACTTGGGTCAAAACCCACACCTGATAACAGAATATTCGCTACAGAACAGGAAACAAAATGACTGTTACTTTAACAGAAAAAGCAGAATTTCGTCTGCGGGCGTTCCTGCAAGGTTCCGCTCCCGAAACTAATAATGTCACTAAAGGTATCCGCATCTCCGTTAAAGATGGTGGTTGCAGTGGCTATGAATATGGATTAGAAATTACCAGTAAGCCCCAACCTGATGATGTAGTTGTCCAACAAGGCAATGTGTTGGTTTATGTTGATGCCAAAAGTGCGCCGTTATTACAAGGCATTGTCATCGACTTTGTAGAAGGAGTAATGGAAAGCGGCTTTAAATTTATTAATCCTAACGCCACAGATACTTGTGGTTGCGGCAAGTCATTTAAAGCCGGTAATTGCACACCAAACGGTGTACCTTGCAGCTAAAACAATTAGGAATTTAGGAAAAAATAGATATAGAACCTTTCCTAAGTTCCATTCCAAAACTTACAAGTTTACAACTTTCCCGTAAACATACTCCGCATCTTTTTGTGTACGGGCAAGAGCATTTCCCCATGCTCAGAGGGGGAGACTTAACCAATTCTGAACAGCAATTCTATTCACGTTTGAGGAGAACCGGAAAATGGCTACTTATCAAGTACGATTGATCAGCAAAAAAGAAAACCTCGACACTGTAGTTGAAATTGACGAAGATACTACAATTCTTGAAGGTGCAGAAGCAGCTGGTATTGAATTACCTTTTTCTTGTCACTCTGGTTCCTGCTCTAGCTGTGTAGGTAAGGTTGTAGAAGGTGAAATTGATCAATCCAACCAAATTTTCTTGGATGATGATCAAGTAGCTAAAGGTTTTGCTCTGTTGTGCGTTACCTATCCTCGCTCCAACTGCACAATCAAAACCCACCAAGAGCCTTACTTGGCTTAATATTTAGCATTAGATAATCTCGTTTTATCTAACTAAATTCATGGCGATAAAATGAAGGATAGTTATTATCCTTCATTTATTGTTGTAATTTTATAGTTTTTGTCTAATTTTTATTTCAGATTAAATATAAACTCTAGGTTATCTGTTGTGTATATACATTATTATTGCCTCTTCTATTTTAATGGCAGGTAAAAAAACTTGATATTCCCAACCTTCACC
Source organism: Richelia sinica FACHB-800 (assembly GCF_014698825.1). Taxonomy (GTDB): domain Bacteria; phylum Cyanobacteriota; class Cyanobacteriia; order Cyanobacteriales; family Nostocaceae; genus FACHB-800. The sequence continues at coordinate 62,225 of NZ_JACJTT010000020.1, read as the reverse complement.
GGGTTGATGCTCTTTTTGAGTAATAAAGTCTTGGCGGCTATTTCCCTTACCTTGGGGGTAATTTTCTACAGTATGGAAAACTGTGCTACGAGCAATTCCATATGCGGTGATATAAGCTATTACTATTCCTAAAAAAAAGGCAGTATTTTTATTCTTTTGTATATTGAGCATAGCTTCCGATATTGACTGGCAATGACAGTTTCATTGTCTATAGTAACTCTTAATTAAAATATCAACATAGTTCATGGTCTTGAAACAAATCAGTATCTGGCTGCTTTCCTGCTGTACCCATGTTTTCATTTCAGTAGATAGACAAAATATTGACATTCAAATTATTTTATAGTACATTTTTACTATAAAGCTTTCATAGTAAAACTTTACACTCCCGATTCAGCTAGAGGAGATCACAAGCAATGAAATTAGCTAAAATGGATCTGAGCAGTTTAGTCGCCATAGCTCACTCTGATGGACATCTACAGCTATTGCTGAATCGAGGCGAAGAACTGGAATTAATGCAGATTTCTGCACCAGTGGAAGCTTTTGAAGGATTGCAAAGACTTAACAGTCTGATTACAGAAACTGCTGCACTACCGACAGTAGAGGAACCAATTGCTATGCTACCAGTTAGCTCATCTATGGCCTATGCCATTGGCTACGATAGTGATGAAAAAATCTTGCAGATTGAATTTCACAGTGGTGCTACTTATCAATATGCAGGTGTAGATCAGGAGACTTGGGAAGATTTTAGTACCACAGACTTCCTGGGCAACTTTTTCAATGAAGAAATCAAAGGACAGTATGAGTGCGATCGCCTCAATCTTGATACATTCGATGATAATGATTTTTTTTGTGAAAAATAAGCGCAACAGTATAGATATAACTGTTAGCAGTTGATAACCTGTGTTATCAATCCTCTGTCTGGTGACAACATACAAATGTATTAAACAGGGTAAAATACATCTTTAGGTAGATGAATTATCTGCTTAAAAAGCTGTTAATTGAATTGGTGCAGCAAAGATACATCTATCTTTTGTTTGTCCTCTGAATCTTTAAAATATTGCCATTAACCTAGCACTAATTTCTCAATTCAATCTTTTTGTCTCTTGCCAAAGAGATATCAAGCTAAACTCCCATCTCCGCCTCGATATTTGCTAATTAATTTAGCATTTATGGAGGTATTTTTCATTTTTTGTTATTTCAGTATTTAACCACCTAAAATTTATGACCAGAAATTATCCAATTAATCTTATCGATATCTGCCATCATCAAGACGACTCCCTCGATTTCTTTTTCAATGAGAGGTGTCAGGGCAATATAACATTGTATGGTTTTACCTCGGCGATTAGTAGCCTCAAGAATCATTTCGTGAAATTGCGTTTTTCCACCTAAAATTTCTGCTATTGGTAATCGTAATTGTTCTACAGCTAATCCAATATCTAGATTAAAGATTGATTGACCTAATACTTCATCATTCCGTAAACCCCATAAATCTTCAACGGTATTATTCCAAATCGAGATGTGATGACGATTATCAACAACAATAATCCCCGTTTGCAAACTCCGGAGAATGGAAATCATGAATAAGTTGGCACGATTGAGTTCTAAAGTTCGCTCACTCAGTTCATGGTTAATAGTTTGTAATTCTTCATTTGCTGATTGCAACTCTTCATTCATAGTCTCCAATTCTTCATTGGTAGATTGGAGTTCTTCGTTGGTGGTTTCTAATTCTTCGTTGGTAGATTGAAGTTCTTCGTTGGTGGTTTCTAACTCTTCGTTGGTAGATTGAAGTTCTTCGTTGGTGGTTTCTAATTCCTGTCGGGAACGTTGCAGTTCTTCCTGAAGTTTAACGTACAGGGTAACATCATCAAAACCAATAGTTACGCCCAAGGGATGATGATCTGTGTCATAAATGGGCGTAATCTGCACATCAAGATATTGTATGTCTGTATTTGATAAATAACGCTCTACTTTAGCAAGGCTGATGGTATGTGCTTCTCTGTATGCTTGTTCGATTAGCGATCGCAACTCCAGGGGACGATAAGATAATTCTAAATCCTGAAATGGTCGTCCTATGTCTTTGACTGACAGACCAAACAAATTGCGTGCTTGTTCGTTGATAAATACTAGGGTTCCATTGGCTTCTATAACTATTTGAGCAGTTGATGTGGTGTCAAAAGCCAGTTCTTTGAGGCGAATATCACGATTTAACAGTTGAGTAGACTGATCATTCCCGGAATTTGCCATAACGAGCAAGCGATCGCGTATATTCCGAGAAGATACCTTGGTAAATATGCGATTTTTTAAGTCCACAGGGGTGAACAAATGGGAATACATCAGCAACATTTCTGCTTTGCCTAGAAACAGAAAACCACTATCATTCAAGGCAAAATGGAATCTAGCTAAGATTCGTCCCTGAGTTTCTGAATTAAAATACATCAAGGCATTTCTGCACACTAGCAAATCTAATCGAGAAATAGGGGCATCCTGAAGTAAATCATGCCGACCAAAAATCACAGACCGACGTAAATCTTGGCGAAATACAAATTTTTTGCCTAATATTTGAAAATATTTTTGTTGGATATCTGGTGATATTGCTTGCACATCAGTGTGACTGTAAACAGCCTGACGCGCTTGATTCAGCGCTTCTTCATCTACATCGGTAGCATATATTTTGACTCTCTGACGACATTCCTCTATTCCTAAAATTTCTGCAAGTAGAATTGCCAAAGTATAAGCTTCTTCCCCAGAAGCACAACCTGCACTCCAAATCCGGATAGTTTCTCCATTTTTCTTATTTTTTATCAGATTAGGTAAAACTTGTTCTGCTAAGTATTCCCAAGCGGTAGCATCCCGAAAAAATCCTGTTACGTTGATGAGAATGGTATTAAATAGATGGTTGAATTCATCTGGATCAACTTCCAAATAATCTAGATAGTCAGCAAAATTATCTATGTTTAATGACTGAATTCGCTTAGACACACGACGTATCAACGTAGAACGCTTATAACCTGTAAAATCAAACCCCCTATTTTGCCGTAAATAAATCAGTAGGTTTTCAAAGTTGGGGTCTTTCTCATTAGAATTCATAACTTAAAAATAAAATTATGGAAATTATGGCTATGTGCAAGTATTTTTAAGCAAAAAACTGCACTAATAGCTAAGATTTGAGCATTTATGTGTCATTTCTTGGATTTAAGCATCGATGATTGCCAAATTCATCCACAATAAAAAATATCAGTCCCAAGATGTATAAAAAAGTCTTGAATAGTATGTTATTGATTCATTGTCTCTATTTCCTACGGTATTTTTTCAAACAATAATCAGTATTATTCTATAATATTTCGTAAATTACTTATGTCTATTAAAATCAATTAATAATTAACAATCAGTTAAAATTTGATTTGATCAATAGGAGGCAGGAGGTAAAAGGCAAAAAGTTAAACATATTTACTGTTTGAGTTGTGGTTTTTATTTTTTACCTAATTGACAATCTACTGTATATAAAAACCTGAGAGCATCAGTTAAATTAAAGGGCTATTTTCCTCTGCTTTTTTTAGCAATACGTTGAAAATTTTCACCTGAAAATCCTCTAGCCAATAGTAGTTACTCCTCTGTCGATTCTAATAACTCTTTAGCTTGCAATAATTGTTGCTTATACTCTTCACTTACTTGGGGATACTGCAAATTTAAGCCTTGTAATTTGCTACAAATAATATCGGCTACTACCAAGCGTGTAAACCACTTACGATCAGCAGGGATAATATACCAAGGTGCTAATTTTGTACTTGTATGATTGAAAATATCTTCATAAGCTTGCATATAATCATCCCAAAAAGCCCTTTCTCGCACATCATTGACCGAAAATTTCCAATGCTTTTCTGGTGATGCAATTCTTTCTAAAAACCGTTTTTTTTGCGCTGCCTTAGAAACATTCAGGAAAAACTTTAAGACAATAATGCCATTATTAACTAAATATTTTTCAAAATTATTAATTTCTTCAAATCGCTGTTTCCAGATTTGATTTCCTGGGGGAATATGGGGTAATTGTTGTTTAGCTAAAATTTCGGGATGAACACGTACAACCAGCAATTCTTCGTAATATGAACGGTTAAAAATGCCGATTCTACCCCGTTCTGGCAAAGCTTTCATTGTTCGCCATAAGTAATCATGATCTAATTCTTCTACACTGGGCATTTTGAAGCTATAAACCTGACAACCTTGGGGATTTACACCAGACATAACATGCTTAATGGTGCTATCTTTACCAGCAGCATCCATGGCCTGAAAAATAATTAGTAAGGCGTAGGTATTTTGAGCGTAGAGGATATCTTGATATTGAGCTAATTTTTCAATACCTGCACTTAATTTGGCATTGGCATCAGACTTTTCATGGAAATCTGCTAGATAAGCAGGGTCATAATCTTTGGTTAAAGAAATTTGTGTGTTTGGTTTAACGAAAAAAGGATCATGATTCATGTTCAAATGCATCAAACTTTAATTGCGGTTGTGAGGTCGCATAGCTTCTCTACCTAACATAAACATTCCCGCTACACCAAAACTAACAAACCAAATATATTCATACCAATAAGCGTGGATTTGCTGGACTGGGCTAAGTTCTGGGTGTAGTGAGTTTAAATACAATAACAGTAAAACTATCATCAGTGCCCCAAACCCAACAAAAGTTAACCCGATGCGAATTCTGACAGGTTGTAATTCCCAATCACTAATTTCCTCTAAATTAATTTGTGCTAACTCTGCTAAAGATGCTTCTGCTAGAGATGAGGTAACTTGCAGCTGATTACTAATTTTGGGTGGTAGAATCGGTGCAAGAGTGGCGACAGTGGGACGACGCAATAATGCCTCTGTGTCCCTTAGTAACACCAGAGGCTTACGCGGTTGAGAGAGTTGAGTTTTGATCTGTTCTGTGGTGTGAGGTTCTTGAAAGTCCATACCCAGTCAACCTGAAGACTTAACCTTAGACTAGCGAACTAATTTATTCAGTGCAAATGCCTCACGATGGGGAACATCTGACGAATGGAAGTAGGTCTTGGAGGATGACTTCGTGATAATGTTCCTGGGGATAATGTCCAACGTTGTTGAGTTTGATTAGTTCGCTATTGGGGACAGATTTAGTAAAAGTTTCGGCAATATCAATCGATAACCAAGGGTCTATCATGCCCCACTGAATGAGAATTGGTTTTTGCCATTGGGTAAACCCAGTGGTAATTTCTTGCATAGACTGGGATAGCTTGAGGTTGCGAATGGTGTTGAGTAGACTGCGACCCGATGCAGAGGTTTTTAAGAAGGGTTTGCGGTAAATGTCTAAAGCTTGGTCATCAATGCGGTAACGACTACCACCTTCTAGGGTTCTATCTACTAATAAGGGGTCTTGAGTCATGACTTCCCCTGCTAATGGTAAACCCATTTGTTGGATTTTCCAAGGCAGTTGAGCGGCAGTAGAAATGGGTGTATTTAAAATAGCGATGTTGGCAATTTGTTCAGGATAACGTAAGGCATATTGTAACCCAACGGAACCTAAAAAGCCTTGAACAACTAAGGAAAAACGTTCTATTTTTAAAGCTTGAATAAATGCGGCTAAAGCTTGGATATATGTGTCTGGAGTGTAAGCAAAGTCCCGTTTTTCTGGTTTAGCGGAGTAACCATAGCCAAGCCAATCTGGGGCGATCGCTCTTGTACCTTGGGCTGCTAAACTCGGTAGAATATTGCGCCAGCTATAACTTTGGGATACTATGCCATGGAGGAATACAACAGGCAGCAAGTCACTGTTACCCACTGGTGTTGCTTCACGATAAAACCATTCTAGTCCATCGATGGTGATTGTTTGTTCTGTAATTGACACGCTTTTTTCCTATCTGGGAGAATGCAACAGTAACGCATATATGGGTTGATCACTGGATGGGAGACTAAAAAAATTTCGTCTTCTTCATCCTTGAGGAAGCGATCGCTTCCTCTATATTCCCACGGTTAGCCACATCAGTACATTGCCATCACCAAAACCGTATTTTCCATGAATTCGATTTTTGCTAGGTAGGGAAACCACGTAAATTGGCTTAATTTTTGTGGTTTTGAGTGACTTTGATATAATTACGATTGTTTAAATATTGATCAATTTTTAATACTTTCAGGCAAGAATCAGAAAGCAGTGAAAACACCTTTTCATGGTGCATTTTTTTCAACTAGACTTCACTATTTTTGAGAAACAATTAGCCTCAAAGAGTTGCTGCATCAGGTGACAGGTGACAGGTGACAGGTGACAGGTGACAGAAAGAGAGGAGTAGAGGAGGAGGAAAAAGAAGATGTTCCCCCATTTCCCCCTTGCCTACGGCTACATTTGGAAGTTATCTCATGGGTGTGTTTTATCTAAGTCCCCATCATCAGGATTTTCTGCACAATCTATTCCTGTAAATAAAAAATTTTACTATTTATATAAGTAGATATATTTATGCTTCATCCCGATCCTATCCCTCGTCACCAGTCTGCCGGCTTACCCTTAACTAGAAGCTTGAGTGCATTGGAAACTTGGGGTTTTGGGCTGACAGGTCATATCCTCTGGATAGCCATGATTCCGGCAATTCATGCGGCGTTAGGTGCTCAGGCTATGTTTGTTTGGATACCTGCCGTCATCTTTGGGATGTTGCTCAACTATCAGATGGCAAATTTGGGTAAATATTTTGTTCATGTGGCTGGAGGTACACCCAATTACGCCAGTAAATTACTTAAACCCTACCCCAGTTTAGCCACCTATGCAGCCTTGGGATACTATTTCAGTTGGGTTTCCGTCCTGCCAGTCAATGCGATCGTACTCACAGACCTGATAAAAGTCAACTTAGAAACATTACATATTGCTTGTCCACATATCGCCCTAGAAATTGCCTTCACATTATTACCCTTTGTTTTAGCTTTTAGTGGTACTCGTGCCCTGAGTATCCTACATCTGTTTTTCGTCATTCCCGCATGTGGGCTACTATTAGCCTTTTCTGGACAGGGTTTGAGTTGGTTAGCCTTCTCTAATAGTAGTCCGGGATTTTTCCCTGATCATTGGTCGTCATTAAGTTTTCAAGACTGGGCCAAGTGGTTTCTGTTTGTCACCTATGGGACTTATGCTTGTGAAACAGCGTCTTCCTTCGTCGCTGATAGTCACCGTCCCCAAAAGACCCTCTTGGGGCTAAAAATCGCCGCTTGGTTAATGATTCCCATTTATTTAGGCGGTTCCTGGGTAGTGATGCGTTTAGCTACCAACCCGGAATTCAAAGACAGTGCCTACCTCAACTTGCTAGGTGCTTCTACATCTTTTTGGGGAAAATCAGCCCCTTTGATGATTACCTTTTTGCTAGCTGCTTCTTGCTTACTTGCTTGTGCCACAGTAGTTTCCAATTGTCCCCGCATTCTCTATCAAATGGCCCAGGACAAGTATCTATCCCCTGTGTTTGCAGTAGTTTCTCATCGGGGTGTCTTTGGCCCAGCCTTAACTTTAACCCTATTATTGAGTTTGACCTGCCTGATTTGGGGAAATGTAGCACAGATTGTCGTCATTGGAAACGTTGGCTGGTTTATCTCCATTATGGTTGTGCATTTAGCACTGTGGTTGAGGAGGAATAAACCAGGGGTATGGTTTCCCCGTATTTCTCTGGGTATCTTACTACTGGAGATAGTGGTATTACTGGTGGGTGGACTGGCTTGGGGTAAGCAAGAATTTATTCTCGGCTTATTACTGCCCATCGGTATTATGGGAATTGACAGATTGATGGTTCATCTTAGCTTCCCTGTCTTTCGTCCCCATTGGTGGATTAGTATATATAAATCCAAACCTGTAGTAGTTATCAAAGATTCCGTCATGGTACAGGTAACTACTTTGATTTTTCTGCTGTGTAGTGCAGTTACAGCGGGTTGGATATTTGGGCAACATATTCATAAACCAGGGGCTATGGAAGATGAAAACTTGGCCATAGTCTTACTAATGACAGTAGCATTTGTAGGAGTAGCGATCGCCTGTTGGACAAGTTTACCCCAAGTAGTAGAAATTGCAGAAGCCAGAGAAGCCGCTGAACACCTATTTACCGTTGCATTGGATGGAATTTTAGTAGTTGATGAACAAGGCATCATCCTTCAAGCTAACCCAGCTACCGAATCTTTATTTGCCGTTAACCCATCTATATTACTAGGAAGCCACCTCAAACAATGGCTACCACAATTAGACCCATATCCAGAAAAATGGACAGGACGTAGTGAACACACCCTAATTGATAAACATCATTCCATCACTCTGGAAGTGTCTATTTCTAACCGCATCCATCAAAGCTTTCGAGAATATGTGATTATTCTCCACGACATTACCAAACGCAAACAAGCCGAACAAATATTACGCAATTCTGAAGCCAAGTTACGAGAAGAAGCAGCACTTTTAGCCACTCAATTAGTACAAAGTGAAAAGATGTCTAGCTTAGGGCAATTGGTCGCCGGCGTAGCGCACGAAATTAATAACCCAGTTACCTTTATTTATGGCAACCTCATTCATGCCGAGCAGTATATTGAAGATTTAGTAGAACTAATAAAACTTTATCAACAACACAGTTCTTACACTGTACCAGAAATTCAAGAAAAATCAGAAGCAATTGATACAGATTTTTTACTGACAGACCTGCCTAAATTGTTGAATTCCATTAAAATTGGTGCCGAAAGAATCAGAGAAATTGTCCTATCTCTGCGTAACTTCTCGCGCTTGGATGAATCCGAAATGAAAGCAGTGAATATTCATGACGGTATTAATAGTACACTCATGATTTTAGAACATCGCTTGAAGGCAACATCTGAACGTCCTGCCATCAAATTAATCAAAGAATACGGTAAATTGCCATTAGTAGAATGCTATCCTGGGCAACTTAACCAAGTATTTATGAATATTTTAGCTAATGCCATTGATGCCTTAGAGGAAGCATTTACGAATAATGAAAAAATGACTCATCTGCAAATTTTGATTAAAACTGAAGTTACAGATGCTCAACAAGTCATAATTAGAATTGCGGATAATGGTATGGGTGTACCAGAAAAACTACAAAAGCTCTTATTTGACCCATTTTTTACAACCAAACCTGTAGGCAAGGGTACAGGTTTAGGGCTATCAATTAGCTATAAAATCATCACAGAAAAACATCAAGGCAAGCTGCGGTGTATTTCCTCACCAGGTCAAGGGACAGAATTTGCGATCGCTATTCCTTTACATCAACCATAAACAATAGCCATCACAGTGAAATATTTCAGAGACTTTACTTATTTTTAGCAACGCCATCTCTTTATGCTCATTAAGATTTCACACTATCTACTTCTCGTCTTTAAATAATTTAATCAAATTATTTATAGCAATGGACAGAGCGGTTAGGACATTAACTAAGAATAAAACTTAGACAGCAAAAGGCTTTTAGCACTGTCACCTGTCACCTGTTAACTGTCACCTGCTATATTATTCCACTGCAAAACCTGTAAATTGACGTTTATAAGGAGCATGAAATCCTAAAACAATATCTTCTTTAGGTACACCAGCAGCGATTAATTCATTAGCAATACCTATTTCTGTACCATCTCTTTGTATCCAGATTTTATCATCTTTAATATCAACATGAATAATCACGCCATAGGTTCTAATTTGTTGTTTCCAACCAATGTTTAATACTTGGTAATGATGACGTTGCGTATCAAAAAGTAATTTAATTTCTGTACCATTGGCTATATCATTAATAGAATGATTACTTAAAATATTTTGAATAATTTGCGAGTAATTTATTTTTTCCATAAAACAATCTCCTGGTTTAAGGAATCAAAAATTAAAACCTATTTATCTCTTTTACCTAGATAGTTTCTTGATATTTTTTAATATCAGCTAGTATTTCATCCATTGTTACCTCATCTAACCATTGATGACGTTCTTCTGTATAGTCTCCATTACCATTATCAAATTGACGAATAAATCTGATAGCGTCAACATATCCTAAAGCATCTACGAGAGCTTGAAATCCTTTTCTGTATAGTTCAATTGGGGTCATTTTCTCCTCCTTGTCCAATATTATCAGTAGCTTCTGCTAACCAGAACATTGGGTTAGCAACTATTATATTTATATTATCCTTATAGGTTAATGATTTTGACAATAGACGGCTATCAGTGGTTAGGAAAATATCAGCGTTATTTTCAGCACAAGCCAAATGAAAAGCATCAAATTTTTTAATATTAAAAGTTGTTAATTCTATTGCTCTTCGAGTAATCTCTTCTGTGACTAAAATCTTATCATGAGCCATTGTTAAGACTTTTTGTACTTGCTCTCTCCTGTTTACATCTGGAGTTCGGGCAATTTCTAATTCTAAAGCTGTACTACTGACTAATTGCCATTTCCCAGATAGACAATGATTTATAATTTCTAAAATTGCTTCAGTTTCTAGCCTAATTCGCCATTGGGTTTGATCGTCAAAAGGACGATTAAGGCAACAAACATCTAAATATATTCTATATTGTTTATTCATATTTTTAGAACATTGTGTTACAAATGTTATTAATCATTGTTGTTATTAGATTTCTTTAAGTCAACCCAACCTACAATTTTTTTGCATCATTTTAGCAATTTAATTTCTGTACCATTATCTATATCATTAATAAAATGATTACTGAAAATATCTTGAATAATTTGCGAGTAATTTATTCTTTCCATAGAACAATCTCCTGGTTTAAGGAATCAAAAATTAAAACCTTAATTTGAAATCATGATAACAACACATGGGTAGGGGTTTAGCAATGCTAAACCCCTACAAATTCTACTTCCCTGCGATAGCTACGCTTGCCGAAGGCATCGCAATGACGAAAATGCGTTAATCTTGCGTAATTTCTCTATAAATAGCATAAACCAATAAAGATAACATATATACACCTATCATTAACAGTATATTTGCTAATCTTGCATATTTTTTTACATAATTGCCCATTTAGGTAAAGTAAGTGTTTTTTATATAACATCAAGTTTTAACTTGTTTAACTAAATGATAATTTATGCAAGAAGCATTGAATAAAAAATATATGAGCCTATTACTCAACTCCGCGCTGACGCTAACATATAACAAACTGACTGCATTTTCTAGTGCTAATAATTTTTGGCAGGTTTTAAATACTGCTTTTGGTCAACAATACAACCGCAGCGTCGCGGAAATTCTGCGTTTACAGTGGCAAGGTGGTGATTTTAGTCAACTTCCGCAGATTGAGGTTATTGATAGTAGCATTCTTGGCAGTGCTAACGGTGCTTATGCCAGTAGTACGAATAAGATTTATCTGTCAAATAGCTTTGTTGCAACTGCCACATCAGCAGCTATTAGTGCGGTTTTGTTAGAGGAAATTGGGCATTTTGTTGATGCTCATATCAACTTGACGGATAGTGCAGGGGATGAAGGGGCGATTTTTGCGGAGTTGGTACAGGGTAATAGTCTGGATGCTGCAACCTTAGAGGCTTTGCAAAGAGAGAATGACCACGCCACAATTACTGTAAATGGGGAAATTGTTCAAATAGAACAGCAAGATTTTACTGGAACCGCAGGTAATGAAACTATTACGGGAACTTCTGAGAATGATAACATTTATGGTTTAGAAGGCAATGATACCCTGAATGGCGGTGATGGACAAGATCGCATAGAAGGAGGAGATGGAAACGATCTCTTGTCTGGAGGTGGTGGGGATGATGGCTATTATTTTGATTATTTCGGTCTCTATGGTGGTGATGGTAATGACACCTTAAATGGTGAAGCTGGCAATGACGAACTTTATGGTGGTAATGGTAATGACATCTTAAATGGTGGTTCTGAAGATGATTACCTTGACGGTGGTGCAGGTAGCGATATCATTGACGGTGGTTCAGGCAGTGATACCCTCTATTTAGATTACTCCGCTCAAATCACCCCTATTACTATCGCCTATACCGACACTCAGGTAGTTACATCTGGGGTAGGGGATACCTTCAAAGCGATTGAAGGAGTTAATCTGCTCAGTGGTAGTGGTGCTGACAATCTTAATTTTATTGCCACCAGTGTGAATAGTACCATTCAAGGAGGTATTGGCAATGATTTTATTGCTCTCGGAAGTGGTAATGATTCGCTCTATGGACAAGATGGTAATGATACGCTCAATAGCGGTGGTGGACAAGATCGTATAGAAGGAGGAGATGGAAACGACCTCTTGTCTGGAGGTGGTGGGGATGATGGCTATTATTTTGATTATTTCGGTCTCTATGGTGGTGATGGTAATGACACCTTAAATGGTGAAGCTGGCAATGACGAACTTTATGGTGGTAATGGTAATGACATCTTAAATGGTGGTTCTGAAGATGATTACCTTGACGGTGGTGCAGGTAGCGATATCATTGACGGTGGTTCAGGCAGTGATACCCTCTATTTAGATTACTCCGCTCAAATCACCCCTATTACTATCGCCTATACCGACACTCAGGTAGTTACATCTGGGGTAGGGGATACCTTCAAAGCGATTGAAGGAGTTAATCTGCTCAGTGGTAGTGGTGCTGACAATCTTAATTTTATTGCCACCAGTGTGAATAGTACCATTCAAGGAGGTATTGGCAATGATTTTATTGCTCTCGGAAGTGGTAATGATTCGCTCTATGGACAAGATGGTAATGATACGCTCAATAGCGGTGGTGGACAAGATCGCATAGAAGGAGGAGATGGAAACGACCTCTTGTCTGGAGGTGGTGGGGATGATGGCTATTATTTTGATTATTTCGGTCTCTATGGTGGTGATGGTAATGACACCTTAAATGGTGAAGCTGGTAATGATGAACTTTATGGTGGTAATGGTAATGACCTACTACAAGGAACAAATGGTGGTGTAGGGGAACTAGAATATTTAGAAGGAGGTTTAGGTAGCGATCGCTTTATACTTGGTGATACCACTTGGATTGGTTACGATGACGGAGATAGTACAACCAATGGTGACAGCGACTATGCCGAAATAGCTGACTTTAACCCCACTGAAGGGGATGTAATTCAGCTACAAGGAGGTCTGAGTTATCTATTAAACGTTGTCGATGCAGACACTCAACTATTACTGAATAAACCTGGAACAGAACCCGATGAACTCATTGCCATCATCAGAAATCAAACAGGGTTAAGTTTGACAGGTAGTTACTTTGCCTATAAATCCTTACCCACTAACATCACTTTAACTGTATCTCCCAGCAGCGTCCTAGAAGACGGAACAACCAACCTAATTTACACCTTCACCAGAACAGGCAATATAGCTAATGCCTTAACTGTAAATTACAACATTGGTGGTACTGCTACTTTCAACACAGACTATACCCAAACCAGTGCTACTAGCTTTACAGGCACTACAGGAAGTATTACCTTTGCTGCTGGCAGTAGTACAAAAACTCTCACCATTGACCCCACCGCAGACACCACTCTAGAAAGTAATGAAACTGTTGCTTTAACTTTAGCTGCTGGCAGTGGTTACACTATTGGCACAACCACAGCAGTTACAGGAACTATTACTAATGATGACACTAGAGTAACACTAGCAGTCGCCCCCAGTAGCGTGAATGAAGATGGTACAACTAACCTAGTCTATACCTTCACTCGTACCGGAAGTACAACCAATGCTTTAACAGTCAACTATAGCATTGCTGGCACAGCAGATAGTAGTGACTATACTGGTGCTACACCCGGAACCGGAAAAACCATTACCTTCGCTGCGGGTGCAAGTACAGCTACTTTAACCATTGACCCCACAGCAGACAATACCTTTGAAAGTAATGAAACCGTTGCTTTAACTTTAGCAACCGGTACAGGTTACACCGTTGGTACAACCACAGCAGTCACAGGAACTATTACCAATGATGACCCCCTACCCATTATTAACCTGAGTAGTAATCAAACCATTGTCGAAGGTTTGACCAGTCCCCAAAATGTCAGCTATACAGTAACTCTCTCCAACCCCAGTAGCCAAACTATCACCGTTAATTATGCCACTGCCAACGGTACAGCTACAGCAGGGTCAGACTACACCAGCACTAGCGGCATTCTCACATTTAACCCTGGTGTTACCAGTCAAGTCATTAATATCCCCATTCTCAATGATTCTATTAATGAAGCCAATGAAAGCATCACCCTGACGCTGACTAATCCAACTAATGCCTCCTTGGGTAGTGGGACAACAGCGACTACAACCATTACCGATACCTTAACCACTTCAGTTACCACCACCCTACCCACAAATGTAGAAAATTTGACTCTCACGGGAACATCTGCCATCAACGGTACAGGTAATGCAGGTAATAACGTGATTCGGGGCAACAGCGGCAATAATACCCTGTCAGGTGGTAATGGGAATGATACTTATCTTTTCGTGGCTACAACTCCTTTAGGCACTGATACAATTGTCGAAACTACCACAGGGGGAATCGATACTATCAGTTTTAGTGGTACTACGGTAGCGACAAATATTAATTTGGGAGTTACCACATCACAAACTGTTAATAGTAATCTCAAACTGATCCTGTCTGCCAATAATGTGATTGAAAATGCTACAGGTGGCACAAGTAATGACCGTCTCACAGGTAATGTTCTCAATAACACCCTCAATGGTGGCGATGGCAATGACCAATTACAGGGCTTAGGGGGAAATGATACCCTCAACGGAGGTAATGGTAATGACGTTCTCACAGGTGGCAGCGGTAATGACCTGCTGTGGGGAGGACGTGGTGATGACATTCTCGTTGGAGATACAGGCAATGATCAATATCAGTTTAAAGATACTGGAGTCTTTAGTAGTGTTTTAGGTGTGGACTATATCAGTCAGTTTGAAGTAGGACTAGATAAAATATTGCTGAGTAAAACTACTTTCAGCGCCATTAGTAACAGTGTGGGAACAACTTTAACTGATTTTGCCTTTGTCACTGATGATGCTTTAGTAGATGCCAGCAATGCCCGTGTCGTCTTTAGCCAAAGCACTGGCAGCCTGTTCTATAACCAAAATGGTAATGTTTTAGGTGCAGCCGCAGTATTTGAATTTGCCCGGTTAGGTAATCCTGACATTACTCTTGGTAGTAGCGACTTTACTCTAGTTGCCTAATAACTACATTCTTCTAGGGTAGGCATCTTGCCTGCCCTGAAATCAGACGCATGGTGAGTTATACCGTTTCGCTTTAATAATGATAAAAATGCGTGGGTAAAGGTTTAGCAATGCTAAACCCCTACGCTTAATTTATAAGGATTAGGATTTGTGTGAATTAGTATTAGCTGCTTAATTGATTAGCATTTACAGGATTATAATTTATATCATGTCCATTAAATTACTAACATTATGAATGCCTCACAACTACGTCAAGAAATTAACTATAACTTGGAAAGATTATCTCCAGATAATTTAAAAATAGTTGCCGAATTTTTAGCTTATCTCGCAGATAGAGAAAGCGAATTAGCTACCCAAGAAATACTGGATATTCCTGATTTTATTGCATCTTTTGAAAGAGGTAAACAAGATGTAGCTGAAGGTCGAGTTAAAACTTGGAGAAACATTCGGTCTGATGTATAGTCTTGTCTTATCTGATGAAGCTGAGAAAATTTATGTTTCAGCAACACAAATTTTAGCAAAAAAACTAGCAAGGTGCTTTGAACAGCTAGAACAAAATCCCCGTCTCCATCCTAATATTAAACCCCTGAAAGGTGATTTATCAGGATATTACCGTTATCGTATTGGTGAATATAGGGTAGTTTACGAAGTCGATGATACAAATCATCAGGTTATAGTAATTACTATTGCCCATCGTTCCAAGGTTTATGAATAAACTCTCAATAAATTGCGTGTAAAACCTTTCACCAATTTTTCTGAAGATGCACATAATATCACCCCCCTGTTCCCCTTGCTAAGGGGGGACTACGAAGACGGGGGGTAAATATATACAGAATCACAAAGAAACGATATTAATCATTTAGAAACAATCATTTCCCGAATTGCCGAAGCGGTGGCTGGTGCAAGTAAAACACCATTACGATAATGTCCAGTTGCCAAAAGAACATTGCTATAACCAGATAACTTGCCAATAACAGGTGCTGGTCTGCCTTCTGGACGGGGACGTAAACCTGACCAAGTGCGGAGAATTTTAGCTGAGGCTAAATCAGGGGCAAATGCGATCGCTTGTTGTCTGACTGCTTCCAACAAATCAGGATTGGCAGGAATATGATCTGTATCATCGGGGAATTCCACTGTTGCACCTACCCAGTAATCACCGCTACCTACAGGAACAATATGTACATCATTGCCTGTAATCACTGGTTGAAAATCAGCATTTCCTAATAACCTTCCCAAACTTAAGAATAAAGCCTGTCCCAATACCGGACGGATATTCACCATTTGATGAAACTGTTTCGTGATTTGTTTAGAACCCAAACCAGCAGAAACTATAAACCAGTCAGCAGAAACTTTACCCGCAGAAGTGTTGATACTAGTGCATTGTTGGTCTGTACCCAATCCTTTAGGGGCGTGAGGGTTTTCCATTCCCTCAACAGTCACATCAAATTGAAATTTCACACCATTGCGTTGGGCTGCGTCAACCAAAGCTAAGGTCAAAGCTGTGGGATTAAGTTGACGGTCTTGAGGAGAATAAACAGCACCAATAATTTTAGGGTGATTAATTTGTGGGCAGAATTTTTGTAGTTGTTCCACTTCCCAAACTTCTAAATTCCACCCTTGAGATTGACGAATTTCTCTGAGTTGTTCCCACTCGGAAAGAGGTTCTACGCCACTTTCTAAAGGATGTTCTGAGTCTTCCGATAGCAACATAACAATTCCCTGACGGTTGCAAGGAATTTTTCGCCCTGTTGCTGCTTCCAGTTCAGGAATCAAAGTTTCATAACGACGAATACTATTTTGGCGAATTTGCCAGGCATTGCCCTTGACCTTTTGGCTAATAACACCCATTAAAACGCCGAGTGCTGCCCCTGTAGAAGCTTGTGCTGGTGCTTTTTGGTCAAAAACAGTGATATTCAAGCCCTTAACCAGACTCAACTCATAAGCGATCGCTGCCCCAACCACACCACAACCGATAATCACAATATTCATAGCTGTTTTTGTAGAGTGAGATGTGAAGAGTGAAGAGTTATCCCCATTCCACCCTAGCACTCTCTCACCCTGACATTTTGTGACTCAGGAGGCAGGAGGTAGAAGGTAGGAGGCAGTAGGGGCGGGTTTACAGATATCATCAACTATGAACGAGAATTTTGGTAAACCCGCCCGTACAGAAGTATGCCTACGGCACGCTACGCGAACAGAAATTTAAAAATGCAATAATTCAGCAGTAATTGCATGAATTATTCTGTAACTTCTGAACTCCTGAACTCCTGAACTTCTGAACTTCTGAACTCCTGAACTTCTGAACTTCTGAACTTCTCTCCCCTATTCAGGAATTAACTCTAGGAACTTATCAACATCTGCGAAAGCACTTTTATAGTTACTTAAAGCTAAGTTACTGTTAGCTGTGCTAGCACCTTGGTCAACTTTCACTAAATGAGTTAATAAATCTTTTGTGATTTGACGTGCTTTAGATTGGTCTGGGGGTAGTAGGTTAGGGATGATGTAGGTCATGTTTAACCTAGCTTCAGCCATGGGCCCATGAATGAAGTTACCTACTTTAATCCATTCACCTTCTTGAATGAGATTTTTTAATTCATCTGAGCGATCGCGCACTACTTGAATTTCCGGCACGTATGCTTTAATTTTCGAGACTTGCGCGGTTGTATAAGTTGGCGGTGCAGTTGCAACACTGGGGCTGCCGCAACTAAATAGAAATGTTGCCAATACTACCAGAATCAATGAAAAAATAGAGCGTTGACGCACCATAAACTGAAATAAAATTGCTGTTTGTTTACCTAATCACAGTGTCACTCTAGCATTTTGCTGGATGTTTTCACCTGTTACTAGGGTGCGAAGTTTTAGAAGTGCAGGAGTTCAGGAGTATGCCTACGGCACGCTTCGCGAACAGGAGTTACAGGAGTTACAGAAGAAGACAGGATAATTCATGCGATTACTGCCCAAATTATTGCATTTTTAAACTTCTGCCTCCTGCCTACTGCCTTATGTTCGCGCAGCGTGCCGTAGGCATACTTCTGTACGGGCGGGTTTACCACAATTCTCGTTCATAGTTGATGATATCTGTAAACCCGCCCCTACTGAACTTCTGTTCGCGTTATCTGAGAGATTCGTTAACAAAAAATTTCCACAACTTTGCCGGTGATTTCTTGCCCAAACCAAGGAGTATTACTAGAAAGGCTATGCAGAGATTGACGATTGACTTGCCAATGCTTGTCAGGGTCAAACAGTGTTAACTCGGCCTTATTTCCTGTACTCATCCCCTGGAGATGTTGTTGCAAACATGCTGCGGGATTTTGACTCAATGCCCGCCACAATTCCAATGCCGTCAATTCACCAGTGGCTACCAAATTTGACCATAATAAAGGTAGTGCTAATTCTAAACCGATCGCTCCTGGTGGAGATTCTGCAAAAGCTTGGACTTTTTCTTCGTAGGTGTATGGGGCATGGTCAATGGCGATCGCATCAATCACCCCAGTTCGCACAGCATGACGCAATGCTAACATATCACTATTATTTCCCAAGGGCGGCTCTAGGTGCAAGGCTGTGTGATAACTCTTGATAGATGTGGTATCTAATAAAACGTGCATCCAGGTAGTGCTGGCGGTGACAGGCAATCCTTGGGCTTTGGCTTGGGCAATTAATTCCACACTCCGCGCAGTAGAAACCCGCATAATATGTACGGGTGTGCCAATATTGGCTACTAATTCCAATATAGCTGCCAAGGCCGCGGTTTCTGCACTTACAGGCACAGGTACTAAACCGACTCGCAAAGCTTCTGCACCTTCCCGCATCACCCCATTGGACGCAAGAAAGCGATCGCAAGGCCACAACGCCACAGGTTTACCAAAGGGCTGCAAATATTCCAACACCCGCCGAACTAAACCTAAATTCTCCAAAGGGCGACCATCACTAAAACCTACTACCCCAGAACTCGCTAAATCAGCCACTTCGGCTAATTGTTTACCCGCTAGTTCCAAGCTAATCGCCCCCCATAGATAGAGATGGGGTAATAAATTATCCCGATCTCTTTTTTGCTGCAACTGTGCTACAAGTGCTGGGTTATCAATGGGTGGAGACGTATCTGGTAAAATGCTCACTCTGGTAAAACCACCAGCCGCAGCAGCCTGTAAACAAGAAGTCAAAGTTTCTCTTTCTTCAAATCCAGGTTCACCGCAATGACTATACAAATCCACTAACCCAGGCCCAAGAACTAAACCCCGGCAATCACGAACGACAGTATTTCCATCTAAATCGGAAATCTGCGGTGCTAATCCTTGAATATAACCATCTTGAATCAGCACATCAGAGATTTGGTCTGTTCCCAGAACAGGATCTATTACCCTTACTTGTTGCAGTAGTTCAATTGTCATGAGAATTCGCTATTATTTCTCAGCCTTGTTTTTACTAACAGCTGAACAATGATTCCTTACAATGCCCCAGCAGCAGTTTTATCCAGTACACCACCACTTAAATGGCTAGTGATATTCATCGCCTCCAGCACTGGTAAACCATTTAATCCAGCTGGGTAATCAATTACACTCACAGCCCCATTACCTTGACGGAAATTCCAGAAATTATCAGGGGTTAAACCGAGAAGATAACACAGCAAAGTTTTATTAGTAGCATCATGGGCCACTATTAAACCAGTATGGAATTGATTGGCTAATGCTGTCTCAATAATTGACTGCCAAGCAGCAACACTACGTTCCCAAACATCTTGTAAATTTTCACCTTCTGGCATTTGTACCTCTCCCGGTACTGTCCGCCAACGTTGCAATTCACCAGGAAACTCTTGATCAATTTCTGACTCAAATTTGCCTTCCCACAAACCGTGGCTAATTTCCCGTAACCCAGCGTCTACTTCTAACTTGACATCAGGATGGGGTTTGAGAATAATCTCGGCTGTTTCCTTGGGACGTGCCATTGTGCTACTAACTGCAAAATCAATTGCTACATCCTTGAGAAATTCTCCAGCTTTTGCCGCTTGGCTTCTACCATTGTCATTGAGGGGAACGTCGATTTGTCCTTGAAATCTCCCTTGACGGTTCCATTCTGTTTCCCCATGACGTACTAATAACAGTCTGACTCCTTTGTGACCAGGACGCAGGGAAGGTAAAGTTTCCCCCAGATGTTGGGTCTGATTCATGGACTCTAACTGTACTGGTTCACCCAAACCACCAGCAAAATTTAAGACACTAATGGCACAGTTAGATTGCTGTAGGCAATGGTAGCGACTGGGAACAATACCCAATGCTGTACTAATCAAGGCACGATTAATGCCATTGTGTCCCACAATCAGGATGGTTTCACCTTGGTGGGTAGATAAAATTTCTTGCCAAAACTCTTTAGCTTGGGCATATAAAGATAAAACTGGAAAATGCTCTTTTGTTGTCCCATTTTCGTTGATGGTCATCTTCAACTCGTGGGGACTTTCTTTCCATAAACGGTAATCTTCAGGAAACTTCTCTTTTACTTCACTCGTTAGCATTCCTGCCCATAAAGGCAAGTCAATTTCCCGTAGAGATTCAGCAGGTTGAATTAATGCCGTCGTGTTTGTTAATTGACTCAGGATTAGTTCGGCTGTTGATTTAGCTCTTTGCAGGGGACTGCTATAGATTGCATGAAAAGAAATACTACTGAGGGCTTGACCTACTTTAATAGCGTCCTGCTGACCTTTTTCTGTTAAAGTTGACGCATCAGTGCGCCCTTGAATACGCCGTTCTATATTATAACTACTCTGACCATGACGCACAATGATGACACGGGTCATCTTTTTTGCCCTCCTCTATCTAAAGGACTCATTGTACTGCAAAAGTAGTCAGAATAATTTTCGTAGCCATATTTGGTGTTGGGGTCGAACAACTTACCGTTATGGGTATGTGATTTGAGCAGGAGTGAGTCACTTTTAGGAGATAAAAGGGCAGTTTTGGAGTAAATATGTTGACGTTTCCAGAGGTGGAAATTGAACAAAAATACCATCTAACGCCAAAATCTCAAATTTCCCCAGTCGAGACTACTGATTACTAGTTAAATCTAACTGTACCTGTAAACCATCATTGCCATTGAGATTTTGATTGGCAGGTTGAATGAAAATCGGTGTACTAGATAGAGAGAGGGAATCTTGGAGAGTAGAGGATTGAGAACTGCCAGAATTGGCTGCTGTGTTAGGTCTATTTCCTGGATTTTGTCCCTCAAAAAATGTGGGAAAATCATCTTGAGCAGTGCGATCGCTAATATTGACCAAAGAAGCACCGCTTAAAGTCACGTTTTCTCCTTGTGCTTTCGGTGCTTGTGACTCAGCCGCAACTCTAGTATCTAAGCCGCTAATTATTGCTAAAACTGCTAATGTAGTCCCAATAAATTGAATTTTCATGGTTTGAATCAAAAATAGTTGTTCCTAATGGTTATCGTATATTTTTACTATGTATATAATATATAGCAAACAATTTTTTCTAGAATTATTTTAAAATATTGATTTTGTCAAGATTTCTTGTTATATTGAATATTTAATAAATAACATTAAGAATAATTGAAATTTTAAAAAATATTCATAAAAAAAGAATAACTGGATATGGTAAAGCTGTTGGAATATTACATAAACTCATGGTAAGTCAGAAACATCTTCTTTAACACACCTTTGAATAATGGGATTGATAGATAATTATTAGACACCTGGTGAAATTAATATGCGTTTCCCATAAAACAAGTAGAGACGTTACATGTAACGTCTCTACTTGTCCATCGGATGCCTATTTAATTACTCAGCCTTGACTAGTGACTCGGCTTCTTTGTCCTTACTTTCTGCTGGTGCTTCTTCTTTCTTTTCTTGCTGTGGTTCTGTAGATTGCTGTACTTGTTGTAAGTGAATAGTATTTACCTGATTCACGAACACTTCAATAGCTTGACTAATCTTTTGTTGCTGTTGAATGGGATCAGAAATATCGTAACAACGATAAAAGGGAGTAATACCTAAAATAAACTTTTCCTGTTCAGCTTCTAATAATTCAACTGCTGTGTTAGCAGCAAGCCAATTTTTCTGAAAAGGAAAAGAGGTGACAATACTGGCAACAATAGAGGCAACAGCCGGACAAATGACCGGTAACCATTTTAACCAAGGTTGCCCTGATTCTAATTTATCAACTAGTACCAAAATTGGTGTAATACCAGATAATACGACGGTAGATATTTGTAAAATATAGTAAAGATTTCTTGATAGATTACGAACATTTTTATAGTCGTCTACTAAATCTTGACAATATTGTAAAGCTTTGCTTCTAGCAATAGCTACTGTGTTGTTGTCTGGCGAACTGCTATTGTTTAATAGGGCAGTATAAAGTTCTGCTTTTTTAGAAATTTCCTGTTTTTGTTCATCTTTTCTAGCATTGTTGACTGACTGTCGATTAAGCAGAAATAAGGCGATGGAAACAGTTAAAGCAGCAGCAGCAGCAATAACATATTGCTGGTTACTAGAGTCCAGATAAATTATCACTACAGCACTAGCAGCAATGGCAGCCAATAAATAATCAATGAGTCTAAACAAAAGCAACATGGTATTACCTGGTAAGTACAATTAATCGGTGACCATAAAATTGATAGCAATTAACCCAGATATTACACCACAGTAATATTAATGACAAGCAAGTTTAAACAAGTTAAACATTTCTTCAACTCACTGTTAAGCATTTTGTAAGTATTACACATCCGGTAAAAACTTTGTAGAAACGTTCCATCGGAAGTCTCTACAAGGTTTTCAAGCCACACACATTTAATTACCACCAGATATCTATTGATGATCCCTTTGCTTATCAGCTACCTGGACTGTGAGATGCTACGGAAGATGATAGTGGAAAAATCACCACGAGTCAGGACTTGTGGATGTGTTGGTAGCTATTGGGAGTAATTAGTGATTTTTTCAATAGTGAGAAACTGGAACTGCGAATTTTGAAATTAGCGGATGGATGGCAGTTCCAGCTGTCCAAATTTTAGTATATGTTGGCAGTAAATTGACGTTGTCGCTGCGTGAAAATACTACGAGAGTAGACTTAATACACTCCTAGACGGGAAATTTTCATTCGCCAAAAATCGCATTACGCTGTCTCAGATAACAATGGTAAAGTATAAAAAAATTCTTCTTGCATAAAGTCAACCGCAAACTTAAATACTGCTTGTAATCCTTCTGGTGTCAATGAAATCTTTAATGGGGAAACTTGTTGATTACTTTGTTGATGATGTATTTTATCAAGCTGAATCAGCCTGTACTATTTCACAGGTTGCACAGAAAGCTGTCGCAATTTTAGATGCTGTACCTAGTATTTCACCGTGTCATGACAGAGATTTTAAATGGTCTAGACCTATCTTTACTCTAAACGATAGCACTGTGGTTAAAACTTGCAAAAACGTGATTGGACTTCACCACATATTTTTAGCTGATAATCATGGCAAATTAATTTATGGTGGTTTTGTAATTTGGAGTCATTCAGAGCAACTGCAAGCAGCAATAAGACAGATTAAAAAAGATTTAACATAAGCAGAAACAGTATTCTTACTGCTGCAATTATCAAGGCATATTTAATATATTGATTTGCTGATTGTCAGGGGTTTATTGACTAGTATTTATTGTATGCCTCTGATTATTATTTTGCATATTACAATTACATATTTATATCTATGATTTATGGAAGTCAGAAATTACGAAATAGCGGATACACAAGATATTATTCAACTGTTTTATGACACCGTGCATCGCATTAATATTCAGGATTATAACCAAGAACAGGTGAATGCTTGGGCAACAGGTGACCAAGATAAGCAACAGTGGGTTGAAAGGTTAAGCAATAGCTTTACTTTTGTGGCAGTAGAGCAGGATCTAATTATCGGCTTTAGTAATTTAGAAATAAATGGTCGTATAGATTGCTTCTACTGTCATCATGCTTGGCAACGACGGGGAGTCGGTAAAAGAATTTTAGAAAAAATAGAATTAACAGCT
This sequence comes from Richelia sinica FACHB-800, assembly GCF_014698825.1. Lineage (GTDB taxonomy): Bacteria > Cyanobacteriota > Cyanobacteriia > Cyanobacteriales > Nostocaceae > FACHB-800. The sequence continues at coordinate 38,088 of NZ_JACJTT010000020.1, read as the reverse complement.
AGGGAATTAAAAATTCACAGATTATTTACGGAAGCCAGTATTACAGCCAAGCCATTTTTTGCTAGTCACAACTTTATTGTTGTCCAACAACAAGAAGTTGAACGTAGAGGACAAAAGTTTAGGAATTTCCTGATGGAAAAACTCATTTAGAAATAGGCGAGAAAGCTGTTTATAAAAACAGAAGAAAGTAATAGTATATTGTTTAATTTTTTATCTCTAATCTTATCCATCCTCAAGTATATGGGTGCAAGAGGGGATAGCGGGACTTAGGAAAAAAAGAGGACAAAAGAGTTTATGATGCAGGAATAGCATAGCTTTCACGTTAATAGGACTTACACACAAACTACGGAAGAATCGAACCACGTATCCCTATAGCGTTCGCGTAGCGTAGCAAAGGCATTTTGCATAAGTCCTGGTAGTGATTTTGCACCCATAAAGCCTTATCGCTCATGCAATATATGCAATGTATCTATCCGTTTCATACATACAGACAAGATTTTCGTAACAAGCTATACGAATTTTCCAGAGAAATCGCCCTAACGTAGCACTATCGAAATTGTCACAACCACTTATCAAACAACTACTGTGAGTGGTTTCTCGGAACTAGGAGACAAAGTTAATTAGAGTGTTCTCTACTAGATAGCCAATGACAGAAACAGTAACTACCACAGCCAATCTCAACAAGTTTGAGAAATTAAAGGCAGAAAAAGATGGTCTCGCTTTGAAAGAGGAGATTGAAAAAATTGCCAAAATTGGTTGGGAAGCAATGGACGAAACTGACCGTGACCATCGCCTAAAATGGTTAGGTGTATTTTTTCGTCCAGTTACTCCCGGTCAATTCATGATGCGGATGCGGATACCGAATGGTATTCTCACCAGCAGTCAGATGTATGTTTTAGGAGAAGTAGTGCAGCGTTACGGTGACGACGGCAGCGCTGACATTACCACTAGACAGAATATACAACTGCGTGGGATCAGAATTGAAGATTTAGTAGATATTTTTAACAAATTTCATGGAGTTGGTTTAACTACTATCCAATCTGGCATGGATAATGTCCGCAATATTACAGGAGATCCTGTAGCGGGGTTAGATGCTCACGAATGGTATGATACGCGAGAATTAGTACAGCAAATTCAAGATTTGTTTACTAATTATGGAGAAGGAAATCCAGAATTTACTAATTTGCCCCGTAAGTTTAATATTGCCATTACTGGGGGTCGGGATAATTCAGTTCATGCGGAAATCAATGATTTAGCTTTTGTTCCTGCTTTTCAGGAAAATCAAGAGAGAAATTCCGTCACCTTTGGGTTTAATGTCCTAGTTGGGGGTTTCTTTTCTGGGAAACGTTGTGAAGCGGCTATTCCTCTCAATGTTTGGGTACATCCTGATGAAGTGGTAGCTGTATGTAAAGCTATTGTGGAAATTTTTCGGGATCATGGTTTCCGGGCCAACCGTCAAAAAGCCCGGTTGATGTGGTTAATTGATGAATGGGGAATTGATAGGTTGCGGAGGGAGGTAGAACAACGTTTAGGTAAAGAGTTGTTACCCGCAGCACCGAAGGATGAAATTGATTGGGAGAAACGTGACCACATTGGTATTTATGAACAAAAGCAACCGGGTTTGTATTATGTAGGTTTGCATATCCCTGTGGGGCGTTTTTGTGCGGAGGATATGTTAGAAATTGCCCGGTTAGCAGAAGTGTATGGTAGTGGGGAAATTCGGCTGACTGTTGAGCAAAATGTGATTATTCCCAATATTGCCGAGTCACGGTTACAGACCTTCCTTCAGGAACCACTACTAGACAAATTTGCAGTTACTCCTGGTTTATTGATGCGATCGCTAGTATCCTGCACCGGCGCACAATTTTGCAACTTTGCCCTGATAGAAACTAAAAACCGGGCCTTGGCTATGACGAAAGACTTGGAAAAAGAGTTAATTTTCGCTTATCCGGTGCGAATACATTGGACTGGCTGTCCCAATTCCTGTGGACAACCCCAGGTGGCTGATATCGGCTTAATGGGTACCAAAATTCGTAAAAATGGGCAAACAGTGGAAGGTGTGGATATTTACATGGGTGGTAAGGTGGGGAAGGATGCCCAGCTAGGAACCTGTGTACAAAAGGGTATTCCCTGTGAAGATTTACAGCCAGTGTTGCGAGAGTTGTTAATTCAACATTTTGGTGCCAGGTTGCGAGAACCGGCAATAGTTTAGCTTCTCTCTCTATCAGCGTTATAGTGCTGAAATGCAGTGAGCAATTATACAATTGCTCTCAGTCTCTCCATGCAAATTTTCAGTTTTTGAGCGAGCAAAATCAATGCTTAAAGGATTATTTTCGTTTCAGGGTCGTTATCGGATTTTACATCAAACCTGGTTTGCCTTTTTTCTCACCTTTGTTTGCTGGTTTAACCTTGCCCCCTTTGCTACAACTATTGGCAAAGAGTTACATTTAGCACCTGAACAAGTTAAAACTTTGGGTATTTGCAATCTAGCTTTGACTATTCCCGCGCGGATTATTATCGGGATGTTGCTGGATAAGTTTGGGCCGAGAATTACTTACTCAATTTTGTTGATATTTGCGGCTGTTCCCTGTTTAGCAACAGCTTTCTCCCACAGCTTCAGTGAATTAGTCATTAGTCGTTTGTTGATGGGAATTGTGGGTGCAGGGTTTGTAGTGGGTATCCGCATGGTTTCCGAATGGTTCCCACCCAAAGAAATTGGCATAGCCCAAGGTATTTATGGGGGTTGGGGTAACTTCGGGGCCTTTGGGGCAGAATTTGCCTTACCCATAATTGCCGTATCAACCAGCTTTTTGGATGGAGGGGCTTCTAACTGGCGACTAGCGATCGCACTCACTGGAATTATAGCGGCAATTTACGGCGTAATTTACTACAACAGCGTCCAAGATACACCCCCAGGCAAAGTTTACAAACAACCCAAGAAAAACGGTGCTTTAGAAGTTACATCAGTAAAAAGCTTCTGGGCAATGATTATCTCTAACTTTGGCTTAATTTTCGCCTTGGGTTTATTAGCTTGGCGGTTGGAACAAAAAAACATTCATTTCCTCACACTTAATCAAATGTATTTAGCTTGGTTAGTGTTAGCAGGATTATTTATTTACCAAACCTATCAAGCCTATCAAGTCAACCGCGAATTGCTCACAGGGAGAAAAATTTACAGTCCAGAACAACGTTATCAATTTGGTCAAGTAGCCTTACTAGAGTTTACCTACGTCACTAATTTTGGTTCAGAATTAGCTGTCGTTTCCATGCTACCTGCATTCTTTGAAAAAACCTTTGGTTTAGAACATGTTGTTGCAGGAATGATAGCGGCCACCTACCCATTTTTAAATTTATTTTCTCGTCCTAGTGGAGGCTTAATATCAGATAAATTTGGTTCCCGTAAATGGACAATGACAATTATTTCTGCGGGTATTGGCGTAGGTTATTTAATGGCACATTTTATTAATAAAAACTGGCCCATTCCTTTAGCCATAGCCGTCACCATGTTTGCCGCTTACTTTGCCCAAGCTGGTTGTGGTGCTACCTACGGCATTGTTCCCTTAATTAAAAAAGAAGCAACAGGACAAATTGCCGGCAATGTTGGCGCTTACGGTAACTTTGGTGGGGTAGTTTATTTAACAATATTCAGCTTAACTGATGCAAGCACATTATTCACAACCATGGGAATAGCCGCATTAATTTGTGCATTTATGTGTGGCTTCTTCCTCAAAGAACCAAAAGGTTCCTTTGCTGGAGATTATGCAGTAGAATCAGACCCTCATAATTATCAGCCAGCACTGGTAGAAGAATAATTAGAAGTTCAGAAGTTCAGGAGTTCAGAAGTATGCCTACGGCACGCTGTGCGAACAGAAGTTTAAAAATGCAAGAATTCCGCAGTAATGGCATTAATTATTCTGTAACTCCTGCAACTTCTGTAACTTCTGTCTTCTTCTTCCCGCGTCTCTGCGTGCAATAAAAAAACCTATTATGAACGAATTTACAAAAACTCTTTGCCCCTATTGTGGTGTAGGTTGTGGTTTAGAAGCTTCTCCACCAGCCCAACATGGAAAAGCCACCAATAGAGATAGTCAAGGCACACCCATTTGGCGAGTGAGAGGAGATAAATCACATCCATCTAGTCAAGGAATGGTATGTGTTAAAGGTGCAACTATTAGCGAATCTTTAGATAAAAATAGACTCCATTATCCCATGGTGCGTAACTCCTTAGATGCAGAGTTTCGCCGGGTGAGTTGGGATGAAGCTTTGCATATTATCACCAACCGCATTCAAACAGTCCGCTTGACCCAAGGTTCACAAGCTATCTGTATGTATGGGTCTGGTCAATTACAAACAGAAGATTATTACCTTGCCCAAAAATTGATGAAAGGTTGTTTGGGTAGTAATAATTTTGATGCTAATTCTCGTCTTTGTATGTCCAGTGCGGTAGCTGGTTATATTCAAAGTTTTGGTGCTGATGGGCCACCTTGTTGTTATGAAGATTTAGAGTTAACAGATTGCGCTTTTTTGATTGGCACAAATACAGCCGAATGTCATCCGATAGTTTTTAATCGCTTGGCAAAATATCATAAAAAAAATCGCCATGTGAAAATGATTGTGGTTGACCCCCGTCGCACTCCCACCGCAGAAGCAGCTGATTTACATTTAGCCATTCGTCCTGGTACAGATATTGATTTATTAAATGGTATCGCCCATTTATTAATGCGTGAAAATTATATTGATACTGGATTTATTGATGATTGTACAAGTAATTTTCCTGCCTATGCAGAAGTAATTCGTCACTATTCCCCGGAAGTTGTCGCCCATCAATGTGGCATTAGTGTGGAAGATTTAGAAACTGCGGCTAAATATTGGGGTAAGTCTAAATCTGTACTTTCTTTGTGGTCGATGGGTGTAAATCAATCGGCGGAAGGTACAGCGAAAGTTAGAACTATTATTAATCTGCATTTGTTGACAGGACAAATCGGTAAACCTGGTGCTGGGCCTTTTTCTCTCACGGGTCAACCTAATGCTATGGGAGGTAGAGAAGCGGGAGGTTTAGCACACTTACTGCCCGGATATAGATTAGTGAAAAATGACCAACATCGGGCAGAGGTAGAAGATTTTTGGCAGTTACCAAGAGGTCAAATTTCTCCTAGTCCTGGTTTAAGTGCTTGGGAAATGATTACTGGTTTAGAAACTGGGAATGTGGGATTATTATGGATAGCAGCAACAAATCCGGCGGTAAGTATGCCAGATTTAGAAAGAACAAAAAAGGCTTTATTAAAATCGCCTTTTACTGTTTATCAAGATGCTTATTACCCCACAGAAACTGCTGCTTATGCCCATGTTTTATTACCTGCGGCCCAGTGGGGTGAAAAAACTGGCATCATGACGAATTCTGAACGCCGGGTAACTTTATGTCAAGCATTTCGCCAACCCCCCAGAGAAGCAAAACCAGACTGGGAAATTTTCGCAGAGGTGGGACGACGTTTAGGGTTTGCTGATAAGTTTGCTTTTCGTAATTCAGCAGAAGTTTACGCTGAGTTTGTGCAACTGACTCGTCATCGTCCTTGTGATATGTCTGGTTTGAGTCATGAGGTGTTGCAAGCACAAGGCCCGACTCAATGGCCCCATCCTGTAGATGATAAATTTCGTGATGCTAAACGCCTTTATACTGACCTGCGCTTCCATACCCCCGATGGCCGGGCAAAATTTGCTGCTTATTACTCACGGGGTTTAGCGGAAGTCCCAGACCCAAATTATCCTTTTGTCTTAACCACTGGAAGACTATACGGTCATTGGCACACTCAAACTCGCACCGGTAGAATTGAGAAAATTCGCCAAATGCACCCCCAACCGTTTTTAGAAATTCATCCCCGTGATGCTGCGGCTTTAGGAATTGAAGATGATGATTGGTTAGAGGTGCGATCGCGCCGTGGTTATGCTAAATTTCCTGCTAAAGTCACCAAAGCTATCTCTCCTGGTACTGTGTTTGTGCCTATGCACTGGGGTAGCCTATGGGCAGATGATGCAGAAGCAAATGCCCTGACTCATTCTGAGTCTTGTCCTGACTCCCTGCAACCAGAGTTAAAAGCCTGTGCTGTTCAGCTAATACCAATTTCTCAAGCCACACCTGTGACCACATCTCAACTCCAGTCTTCTCAACGGTAAATCACAGGAATTCATCATCTATATTCTATAGATACAATTATTATTTCCCATGGATAGGAGGGAATATTCAGAAAAAATGACCCACCGATATGGTAACCTAAAGTGGCATTTTGCCGACATTCCACATCATACTAGGTTTTTTTCATCAGAATCTGTGGTTTTATATTATTAGTTTTGCCTTCGAGATTGCCACAGGGTGTAGCAGATGAAAAAACTAGTCCAATTATTCACAACAGCAACTAGCGATAATAGTTTCATTCATTTAATTGAAATTATTGAAGTCATAGTTGCTAAAATTTTATCATTGCTGATGCTGCTGGTAATTTTTGCATCTATTGGTGATTTAGGAATTTTTATTGTTAAAGAAATACTTACAGCCAGAGAAGGAAGTTTTAGCCAGGCTTTATTTAAAACTTTTGGATTGTTTTTAAATGTCTTAATTGCTCTCGAAATATTAGAAAATATTACAGGCTATCTGAAGAAGCATGTTCTCCAAGTGGAGTTAGTTATTGTTACTTCCTTAATAGCCATTGCCAGAAAAATTATTATTCTTGATTTAAAAGTCACAGAAGGAATAGAAATTATTGGTTTAGGTATTGCCATTCTTGCTCTTTCTATTAGCTATTTAATCATTCGCAGCAGCAGTGATAAAAGAGAGCATTAAGTTATGACTTTGATTCCTCTAGCATTTCTGGTAACTCTTGATTTGGCAAATCACCTGATAAGCCATCAACTGCATCTTTGATAATGCCAGCAATGGGTACGGCTATCAACAAACCTAAAACTCCACCGATATAAGTTCCTACTAATAAAGAAATTATTACCCAAGTGGGGCGAATACCTGTAAATTTACCTAAAAGCCGGGGTGCGATCGCTTGATCAATCAATTGGTCAATAATAACTGCTACAGCAACAATTTTCAAGGCTAACCAAAAGTCATGGGTAGCAATAATTAAAGTAATAGTTATCAAGCTAACAACATCACCAAAGGGAATTAAACTTAAAATGCCAATACCCAGCCCAAATAATAATCCAAATTGCACCCTAAAGATTAAAAACATGCAGGTTTGGGAAATTCCCATTAGTAAAGCTAAACTAACTTGACCGATTAAGTAATTTTGGAAGTTCTGCTGCAAAGAGTTTTTAATCGGTTGTCCAATGTTGGTAGGTAAGCGGTTGAAAATACCGTTAGCAATTCTCTCACCATCTATTAATAAATAAACCGTTAATACTACAGTAATTAATGCCTCAGATAAACTATCAATGGTATCAATTACTAAGCTGAAAAGCTTATCAGAAAGATATTCTAATTCATCAGGTAACCGATTGATAATATTCGTTAAAATTGTGCCAAAATCAAATTGTAACCGTTGACCAAACACCCACTTATTTAAATTCTCCAGCTTGCTTTCACTGGAATTAATCCATTGAGGTAGGAGTTTAGCAATTTGATGAAATTGTTCTAAAACGATTGGCAATAAGGTAATACCTAAACCAATGGTAGTAATTAAGGTTAATATCACCACTAATGCCACTGCATAATTCCGATTTAACCCTTTTTCTTGAATTGCAGTAACAGGATAATTTAAAATGAAAGCTAATAAAATTGCTAGGACAAAGGTAGTCACCAATGGCTGAAAATACTGAAATAGTTTAAATAATAACCAACCATTGAGAAAAATTAATGGAAATAACAGAGTCAAAATCAACCATTTAAGTAATTGATTGAGGGAAAAATTCATCATTTATAATCCTGCGAACCATTCATATCCCTGGTCTTCCCAATAGCCTCTAAATGGTGATAAATGACTAGTTAATGTAATTTGTATTACCCACTTACTTTGCTTATAACCCAATTTAATAGGAGAAGCTAAACGCAAAGGCGCACCGTTTTCTACTGGCAGAGGTTCACCATTTTTCTGATAAGCTAATAAGGTTTGGGGATGTAGGGCGGAAGCTATGTCCCAACTTTCATAATAACCATCAGCTGATTGAAAATAAGCATATTTCACACCTGTTTTTGGCTGGGCCAAGGCAATGAGTTCCCTGAGCCGAATACCACCCCATTGTACAATTGCTGCCCATCCTTCAACACAGACATGACGAATAATCATGGAAGTAAAAGGTAAAGCTTGAATTTCTGCCATACTGAGGCTGAGAGGATGATTTACTTCACCGTCTATAACTAAACGGTATTTATTGATATCTATTAACGGGGTAGACCGAAAGCTGTTAACTATCAATGCTTTTGGTTCAATCTGGTCAATTTTAAATTCAGGAACTGGTTTTTGTGGCTGAAAGATAAGTTTCTCAATTTTTTGGTTGAGAGGTTCCGAGAGTTTACCAACTAAATCTTCAAATGTGGGTGTACCGCATCCACCTAGTAAAAAACTAAGGCTAGAAATACCGGATATTTGGATAAATTTGCGGCGGTTTAATTCGTTATTTTCCATTTAGGTATTTTTTATGTATAGGTTAAATGTAGCCAATATCAAAATCAATCAAAAAATTACCAAAACATTGATGCCGTTAATTCCTCTCCTCCAGCTTTTTTTCCCAATTGCCAATGCAAGATGACAAATATAATGATTAACGGTACAGAAATAAAATGGATAATTCTCAATCCTTGCCAACTGCCAAATATATCAACAATCCAAGGAAATTGAGCAGGTTTATACATACCTATTCCTGTGAAAATCGCCAATAATAATATAGGCACAATAGCTGTATAAAGGAGACGATGCCAAGCATAATTTAGCCGTTGATGATTCTGAGTTTTTTGTAACGCCTTGAAGTCATTTACGCCCACAAATCTATGTCGCCACCGTCGAGTCACCACAATATAAATTCCATACCACAGGAGATTTAAGGAAAACAACCACATAGCAAAAAAATGCCAATGTCTACCACCTGCAAGCCACCCTCCTAAGGTGAAAATCGGGGGAATATGTAAACCTGCACGTCCACCAAATACAGGGTTAGCATTATAAATTTGCAGTCCACTGGTCAGCATTAAAAATACGCTGATGAGGTTACAGGTGTGGAATATCTTTGCCCCTATTGCCTGGGTTGGTAATTTACGTTTTTGAGGATGATTGATGTCATTCATATATATGTATTTATATGACGATGGAGAAAATCAGAATTTATGGCGAGCAATTTAATTAATATAAAACAATTGCATCATCAATACTAGTAAAATCCCTGTTCTAGTAGATGCAATAGCAAAGGGTAGACATCTTGTCTACCCTTTAAGAGTTTTGCCATCAATATCTATTTGTGATGGACTGAGAATCTGCTGTAAATTAATCTGTTTAAGCAATTTCTGAGGTCAGCGAAATTTCTTGTTGAACAGTTTTCAGCAAATTGAGGGTTCTTTCATAAGCCAGTTTTTCCCCTTGTTCCTGAAAATATTTGGATGCTTGGTTTAAATCAGCGATCGCTCCTTGATGATATCCTAAGTTGTAGCGGGCCACTGCACGGTTGACATAAGCCTGTGCATGGGTAGGATTAAGTTTAATCACCTGGGAAAAATCGCCGATAGCCACTAGATTATCATCCATACGCCCACAGACACATCCCCGGTTAAAATAAGCTCTATCATCCTTACTGTTACTCTCTATAGCCCGGCTAAAGTCCTCTTTTGCAGCTTCTAAATTTTGGAGTCCAAAATAAGCCACTCCCCGGTCATTATAAATATCAGCCAGCAGCAAACTGTCCTGTTGATTAATCAGGGTTAATGCGCGATTATAATCGGCAATGGCTTGAGAGTAGTCACCCACCCCTGTTAAAGCCACGCCTCGGTTATAGTAAACTCGGAAATCATGGGGTTTAATAGCGATCGCTTGGTTATAATCAGCAATAGCCTGTGGATAATGTCCCTGTCTGTAATTAGCCACACCTCGATTCAGGTAAGCTTCAAAGTTATCGGGTGTGAGATGGATAGATTCCGTACAATCAGCGATCGCTTGATGATAGTCTTGTAATTGAATATGAGCTATACAACGATGATTATAAGCTAGGGAGTAATTCGTTTGTATGTGCAGTGCTTGAGTGAAATTATCAATAGCTTCCTGGTAATGATTACGCCGCATTTTGTCTGCACCCATACGCAAAAAGTCTTTAGCTGTAATTTCCGTATTTGTGACAGCAAATGCAGGAGTAGATGGTGTGAGAAAATTCAAATGCACAGCAACTATGACAGTCAGAATAAATTGCCAAAAATTCATCATAGCTATCTAATACCGCTGGGGAATTTGGATTTTAGAATTAGACTTTTACCCGTTTAGTTTGGTGCAAATTCAGATATTAATATTATTTACTACTTATCATCCATTAGCTGCGGCGTACTATACACAAACTACATTTATACATTATATTTGGGTTTTACTTCATCTATTTCATTATTAATCGACTGATTTATCTATGTCAAAAGACAAGTTGTCACATTTTTGACTCATGAAAATATGACATTAATATCATCAAATTTAGACAATTTTCTTATTCCCTTGGAGATGCCGATTAGGCATATTCTAGGAATTAGCATATTCACTTCCATCTTTATGGGTAATTATCCATTGACCATCAGCACTAAATTTAGCCATTAAATCATCATCTGGATAAACGACCTCATCACCAGATGTTCTATCCCCAATTTCTAAATAAACTACTACTGACTGAGACTTATTTACTAAATGATGTCCATCTTCTTCACCTGCGGGAAAACCAGCCATCATTCCTAAACTGAGAATTTGCTCACCTGCATTAGTAATTAAAGTTGCTTCTCCTTGAATATAGGTATAGAAGAACAAGTTTTGGTGACTCTGGAATATTGGAGAGAATATCGCACTTACTTTCATATTGCTACCAGTTGGAGAGTATCAGAATCAACTATTTGTCGCATTGTTCATCGCATAGAATCAGAATTGATGCAGTCAGGAATGTTTCGTCTGCCCGGAAAAAAAGCCTTGCTCACAGGCTCTCAAGAGCCGGAAGTTGTAGTTATGGATGTAACTGAAACCCCCATTGAACGTCCAAAAAGAAAACAAAAGGAATTTTACTCAGGAAAGAAAAGCGGGCTGTCATTGTATTGGTTACTTCATCAGCCATCCATTGCCCGTCCCTGACACCACCTGTTCGCTTGCGAAGCGACTTCCAGTTCGTCAACGCTCCGCTAAGATCCTCATTAACAACTGTCTGTAAAAAGCCGCCTAATACGGACAGTTCATCCGAGTAAAATAATGGTTGATTTGGTATTTTCAACTTTTAGAGGTGGAGAAATTTTTCATTAACTGATTACCGATCACCTTTGATTTGGTCGAACCAGGCGATCGCAGCCAAGGAAATACTGATCCTGCTACCACTCCTCACATCGCCAATCCCCACCGCGTGTTGTCGCATAGCCTGAATCAATTGCTGTTTGTCGAAAATGCCTAACTCATCAATCCGCGACTTACCCACCATTTCTTCTAGATAGGGTAAATTCTTGGCTAGTCCCTGCCAATAAACCTCGTTGAAATTTCCCTTGAACCGCCGAGTCCGGATTGGTTCGGGCAGAATCCCGCCCATCGCTACTTGTAGCAGAGGCTTAGGAACGCCAGGAATTTCTCTCTGTTCTCTGGGGAGACTGAGACAGTAGGTAATCAGACGCGGATCAAGGAAAGGTTCGCAAATGCGAATTCCCAGAGGTGCAGCAAGATACCAAGCAGCCCAATTTCCGGCAGATGCTCGCAGTCCTAGCAAATTTAAGGATTGCTCTACCGGATATCTGTTGATTTCACGTATAGTCTCTAGTGCCTTACCCCACATATTGTGCTGCTTGGCAAAATCAGGAAGAATCCAAGGAGGAATGGTAAATGAACCTAACTTTGGCCAGCGTCCATAACCGCCTCGGATGAAAGCTGGGAAACCCTCTCGCAGCAGTGGCGGAATTAAGGACTCAATTCCAAATGGGTATAAAATTGACCAGAGGCTCTGGTTTTTAGCATTAGCCCATTGACGCGCCTCTTGTAGAGCCTTGTGCCAGTGACCTTGACGCATCAAATCTGCCAAGTGCATCCGATTTCCTTCTACAATCAGTTCTGCTCCCCCTCCACTCATAATCGCCGTCACCCCTAACTGAGCAGCTACATCCACCAGCACCTTTTCCATTGCTAAGTGGAATAAACCAGGATAAGGTTCGTCATAGGTAGGGATTTCTTGAGTAAACCACTGGAAGTCTAGAGCTGCATCCCCATCAACATAGTGTGGTTCAATCGGGCCTCCCTGATCTACCACCATCTGAATGTAATCTGTTTCACCTGCCAGACTCCGCATTTGATAAACCAAAGAAAGGGTAATCAGCTTTCTGGGAAAGGTTTCTGCGGCTAGTAAATCGCGGGCAATACACACTATAGAAGAGCTATCCATCCCTCCTGATAAGTGAGAGGCGATTTTCTCCTCCTGAATGCGCTGTTTAACCGCTTGCCGAAAAAGGTAGCTAAACTGTAAACCTGCTTCCTGGGGCGTGATATTTTTTATTGGTTGAATTTGATTCATCCAGTCCCAAGACCAGATTTTTGTTGTCCGATCATTGGGAGTAAATACTAAGAGAGTGCCTGGTAAAATCCGGTAAATTTCCTCAAATGCCGTCTTTTCAGTGGCTAACTCGACAAAAGCATAGGGAAACATTAAGAATGAAGCGAGAAAGTCTTTATTAATGGCAGCTTGGGGAAGTCGTTGCGCTAATAATTGCAAATTAGTGCTAACCCAGGTAGTTTGGTTGTGGCGCGTCCAGTACAAAGGAAAGTTTCCTAGAGGATCTCGCAGAGCGAAAAGACGCGATTCCTTGCGATCAAAAACCACTAGGGCAAATTCACCCTCAAGTTTCTCTAAACCTTGTGCGCCATAATGTTGGAAAATAGCCAATGCCAAAGCTGCATCTGAGGCGAAGTCCTGCGGAAATGCTTGGGGAAAGCGAGTTTTCCAGTCATCCTGGTAATAAATTCGTCCCATCACCACTACTGCCATCTCTGTTGCGAAGTCTTGGGCGATCGTTACTAAGGAAGTTGCTGGGGAAAAGAGATGAAATTCAGCCTTTCCGGTTGCTTCTAGGATGACTTCAAATCCGGTTTTCATAGCAGTCCTCGCTGTCGGTTTTAGGAATATCTGACAACTGGGGTAAAGGGTTGACAATGAGCTAATTCATCCGTCACAACTAAGCCATTACACTCAACCCAGGCGTGGACTTGAAACGGATAGCGATCGATGCCGATAACTAAAGTTGCAGGTAAGCCGTAAAAAGTACGGAGAAGATGATAACCAACCAGTGCGCGTTCTTTACAGACCATTGGTAAGAAAAGTTTACTAGCAGCAGCTTCCCGCACCATTTGATCCACTGTTTGAAAGACATCTGTACTTACTGTGGTGTCAGGTGTTGAAATTGCACGATGCCAGTGCTGCCACAATGAAAGAGTACGACTCCATCCGAGTAGACGAAAACTGAGCCAACTTAAGCTTAACAATAGCTCAACTGTCAGGCGATTTGGGGTTGGTTCATGGTTGAATAAATTACGAAAAATTGCGCTGACTGTTTTTAAAAGCAAAAGTAAGATTTTGTTAAAAATTTTATTGGTTATTCTTAACCAAGAATGTATCAAATTAAATATGTAATTATGCGTTTGTATTTCGGTAACAAATAGCTTTTTTTGCTCTAAATCCTTTAAGAGTTTATTTAAGTCAGAGCGAATATTTTCTTCAGTTACATCATATATTTTGGTTAGTTCGTTAACTGTTTCTTCTACTCCTTTTTCTAGTACAAGTAACAACATTAAGGTAGCAACTTTATCCAGCCCATAAAACTGCCCATGCTTAAAGTCCAAGATTTGGGAGAATCCATCTTGCAGAAATAGAAATACGTCTCGATTAAGGCTGCAATAACTGACGTTTTCACCCATTAATATTTTCCTTTTCTTTGGTTTACTACTGTTTTCAATATTATCTATTTGGTATTTGTAGATTTGTTAGTAAATTATAACGACCATACTTTAACTGAAGTTTATTTAGTTGACTTCATTCTTTAAGAAGATGTTGTAAAAATAAAAATCAGTTAATTTCATTCTTTAAGATGATTTTTCAAAATACAACCTGAATAAAAATTATGTAAGTTGTCGAAATCATAATACGTGTCATGGCAACATAAATAAAAAAGTTTCCGAAGCCCCTACTTTTAAAATCTCCTCTCAATTAAAGTAAGCAAAATATAAGTTTGTTTTTGTGGATGCTATACCTAACATAAAATAGCATTAGTAAAAATAAGAATTGAGATTTATTTTATCGCCAATCCATGAATACTCATGATTCAAGTTAAAATAGAGTATTTACTTTTAATAAAGCAAGGGTAATTTTTATGAAAAACAAAGACAGAAATACAAAAGCAAGTGATGAAAATAATGAATTTGATATTTTTGTTTTATATGAAGAATCAGAGCCAGATATTAGTTCAAAAACAAAGCGAAAAACACCAAATAAATATTGTGAATGGACTAAAAAAATATTTTCTACTTACATAGTACCAGGATTAACCCTAAGTGCTATGTTAGGTACGATAGGGACTGTAGTAAGTAATCACATTTCGCAACAGCGATATTATGATGAGTTAGTAGATAAATATATTGCCTCAATGGAAAAACTCTTGATTGAGGATACTTTTCACTATAAATATTTAAAATCTCTAGATAAAAAAGAAAATACAAATACAGCATTGTCACCTGACGAGTTAAGATATAAACATGAATATAATCAAGTAAAAAGTCTTGCACTTTCTGTAACAGAAAACGCATTACGTTCTCTAAGCAAAGATGACGGTTTTTGTATACCTTTACCAAAACTTGAAAAACCTTTTTGGAATTGTAGGTATATAGGTCAAAATAATCCAGAACGACGACAATTCGTAGTATCTTTTTTGGATCAGGCAGGATTAGGTTTCAAGAGTATATTCGATCCAAAAATACGACGAGGACAACAGTGGGAATCTTTTTTAGAAGAAATCAATCTTGGTGCGTTAGAAAGAAATAGGGGTCTCAACTTAGAAAGGATTATGTTACCAAGAGCTATTCTTAAAAAGGCTAATTTCACAGAGGCTGATTTGAAAAAGGCATTTCTGAGTAGCACCGATCTGACAGATGCTCGTCTGATAGATGCTAACTTGTCTGGTGCATATCTGATAGATGCCAACTTGTCTGGTGCATATCTGATAGATGCCAACTTGTCTGGTGCATATCTGATAGATGCCAAGCTGCCCAATGCTAATTTCACAGACGCTAATCTTACAAACGCTGATCTTACAAACGCTGATCTTACAAACGCTGATCTTACACGCGCTAATCTCACACGCGCTAAAGGAGCAGTTATAAATCAAGCCAAGCTTTGTAACACTATCCTACCTAATGGCAAGATATCTGGTTGTCCGAAGAATGATTTATGAAAATTTTGTAGTTGCGCTTGAATGTTATAGCGCAGCTACAAACTATGACATTATCTTTGATTTAATTTGGTCAATTCCTCAGTTAAAAAATTAACCATTGTAATTGTAAGGACTGTTAGGCCCGTCAAACATACTACCTCTGTAGTAAGCTTGAACTTGTTCGAGAGAACCAAAAGAGTAAATCTCAGGTTGACGATAAGGAAGTCGTTTCTCGGTTTTGATTAGCTGTATTAGCAGCTCTGTTGAAGACTCTAAATTTTGCTTAAACATAGTAACAAACTCGAAAGTCTCTACAACTCGATTGTGGATCATTTGAAATAAAATGGACGATAAATTCAAGAATATTTATTGTCAATTAGAATATCTAAATAAAAGACATTATTTAACCTTGAGTGCCAACGAGCAAACCCAGCCTATTTCAAACTTTTCGGCGTAGCCTGCTGTTAGTAATTCAGTCAGCATCTACTGAGTTACGCACTCTAATATTTTTAACTCTAATTAGTGGTTCTAGCCCAGCAATTTCACTGTTTCTCAACAAAATTATTATTGACCAAATCTCCCATTTATTAGGGAAGTTTACAACAGTAAGCTCCCTCGCTCTTATCCTCCAAGAGCCACTGTTACTTGGTAGCATTGGCGGATTAATATTACTTAATTTATTAACCGAACCAATAAATGGGATTACCAACTTTGTTTTTTCTTCCCTGCGCGATCGCGTGCAAGGTTTCGCTCAAGGAATTGTGCTGAATAAAGTTGCTAATTTTACGGATATCGCCTTATTTGAAACACCCGAATTATTGAACTTGGTGCAACTGGCATAAACAGGAATAGAACGGCTCAAGGAACTATCTTTGCTTGTAATTACAACTTTGCATGGTTTTTTTCTTTTAATTCCCGCTATTTTGCTCTCTGGCTCAATTGCCTGGTGGATACCGTTAATTTTATTTACCTCTGCTACACCAGCGATTTATGTGGAATTGACTTACCGCAAAAAAAGTTGGGAAGTCGAAGAAACTCAGGCGAGTCTTGTCCGCCAAATGAACTTGTATCGGGATGTCTTGGTGGGTGAAGCTTATGCCAAAGAATTACGCTTATTTCAGCTACAACCTTTATTGCTGAATCGGTGGCAAAGTCTTTTCCAGACCATGTTTAAATCGATGCAGCAAATCCGCAAAAAAGGGACGGTGCTGGTAATTTCTTGGTCAATGGTGAATGGATTAGGAACCGCTTTACCCTACATTTATGTTGTTATCGGAGCTTTACGCGGAATTTATACTTTAGGAGATTTAGCACTTTATGCAGGTTTGATTTTACAAGTGCGCCAGAGTTTGTTTTTACTGATTAATAATGGGTCTAACTTGTATGATGTGGTTTTGGGTACTCGTCCGATTTTCCAATTATTAGAACTACAGCCGAAATTGCGGTTATTGTTAGCCTCAAGGGGGGATACTGCTGCTAATCTGTTGTTAACAAATCAACAGGGAATCGAAATCAAGAACTTATCTTTTGCTTATCCAGGTAGCAACAGCAAGATTCTAGACAACATCAACCTCAAAATTCAGCCGCAGCAAATGATTGCCTTAGTTGGGGAAAATGGTGCGGGGAAAACAACTCTAGCTAAGTTACTCTGTCGCCTGTACGATCCAAGTAGTGGCGAGATTCTGTGGAACGGAGAAGATTTACGCGCGATTGACTTGGCACAGCTATACTCACGCGTTGCTGATGAACAATGCGACAAATAGTTGATTCTGATACTCTCCAACTGGTAGCAATATGAAAGTAAGTGCGATATTCTCTCCAATATTCCAGAGTCACCAAAACTTGTTCTTCTATACCTAACAGAGATTTCGCCCCGCTCCGGCTGTGTTTATTAATTGCTTGGAATGATTTGATAGTTTTAACTATTCTCTTAAAAGTCTTTTTTCTGACTCCACAGCGACGTTTAAAGGCTCTTGGATTTAACTTTTGGATGCACTGATAATTCATTTCTTCATCACCTCATATTAGGGCAATGTATAGAATTTAGTTTACTCTTTTTTTGGCGATAGCTCCTACCCAACTCCCATGTATCAACCTTTCCAATTATCCCATTTCATTGGTATTCAAGTAAAAACCCTTATCCTACCATAAAAACGATTCTGCAAGAGGTCTATTATAAATAAACTCATCTTGACGGATATGCCAATGTCTTAAGGCTGAACAACTTCCTGGTGCCAGGGTAACTAAATTAACACCAAAATTTTTCAATCCAGCAGCATTACCCACAGCTTGTTTGACTCTACCTGCAACCAAATGTTTGAATTCCTGGGGATAAACTGTAGTTGTTCTTTCAGGCGCTGTGGCTAAATTAATAATCATTTATCTTATCCTTAAATTACTGTGAACATCGATACATCAACTGAAGACCATTTGTCTTTGTGCTAAACCCCCAACGTTGATAAAATGGAATCATGTTCGGCAAACAATAAAGAGCAATAGTTTCTACATCTTTTAACTGGGGATGGTTAATTGCCGTCTCTAATAATTTAGCACCTAACCCTATATTTCTATAGCTAGGACTAATGATCACATCATATAGCGTTGCTCTATACACAAAGTCTGTCAAAATGCGACTGAATCCAATTAATTGTTCATCCTCATCTAACAAAGCAATAATAATATCTGAATGCTTCAACATTCTGAGGACATCTTCATACTTGCGGTTTTTACTCCAGAATTCATTTTGATATAATTCCACCAATGTCAAAATTTGTTGTTCATTGAGATGGCTCACAACTTGGTAATTCATATTGGCTCAAATCATTTGAGTAAATCAATTTTTATCTGTGGAAAAATCATCAGATGTAACTGATGGATGGGGAATTTACCTCTGATGTATCGGCAAGCAAAGAAATTTTTACTTTTTTAACAAATAAACTCTGATTCAAATTTTATGAGCAATGATTATGATATGTCTAGTCCCGTATCTAAGTAAATTATAGCCACGATAATCATTGGCATCATTTGTTGAATAAATTAATTACATATATTAACATAACCAAATATTATTGCCTCGTGTGATACCCCTTAATTATAGGTAACATCATCTAAAATACCCAAACATATGACGCAATTAACTTTAATTATTGGTAACAAAAATTATTCATCTTGGTCACTGCGTCCTTGGCTATTGATGAAACAATTTAACTTAGAATTTGCAGAAATCTCTATTTCTCTTTACACTCCTGAATCAAGGGAGTTGTTGCAAAAATATTCTCCTTCAGGACAAGTGCCTGTCCTCTTGCATAATAACCTCAAAGTGTGGGATTCCTTAGCCATTTGTGAATATTTAGCGGAAACATTTACAGATATACCATTGTGGACACCAGATAAAGCAGCTAGAGCATTATCACGTTCTATCAGTGCAGAAATGCACTCTGGCTTTCAAGCTTTACGTCAAAATATGCCGATGAATTGCCGCAAAAAATATCCAGGTCGAGGTTTCGCTTTAGGTGTGCAAAAAGACATTGATAGAATTACGACAATTTGGCAAGAATGCCGACAAAAATATGGTGCAGGTGGTAAATTTTTATTTGGTGATTTTACCATTCCTGATGCTATGTTTGCACCAGTCGTGCTGAGATTTTTGACCTATGGCGTGCAGTTAAATGATATTGCTCAGGAATATGCAAACGCTATTTTATCATTACCTACCGTGCAAAATTGGATTACTGCTGCACATAACGAAACTGCTGTTATTTCTAAGTATGAATTTTAATCATTGGGTATTTGATGAAATTCCCAACCAGCCACCAGTGTCACCACCTGCCCAACAGTCTTGTTTACAGGCTAAAGGCAACACTTTAGCAAACATTTCTTTAAACCGAGGTTCAGCACTGATATCGACCTTTTCATAGCCTTTAGGTAGGCATACACCACCCTGATAACGGCCGCGAACTCGAACTTGTCCCATGACATATATTTCGTTCCCTACTGAATATATACTTTCGTTTTTTCTGTGGGAATAAGCAGCAATATAACAACCTGGATAACCAAAAAATTTATTCACCGTTGGTAGAATCTTTTCTTCAAAACCTGGATAGTAAACATTCACTACCACATTATCTTGAACGTAAACTTTAAACTTGGCAGGAAGAATAGCTTTATTAGGGTCGGAATCTTGTCTACCATAAATCCTCAAATTTCTGAGTCTATTCTTTCTTTGTGATTTAATTGTTGTATTGGTTAAAAGAGGAGTTTTAATATCTGCTGATATTGTTTCAGATTCCCTATTCAATGACTTAAAATTGCCAACCTCTTGGTTGAGAGTTAAAAATTTGTGGCTAATTGCGTTATCAAATAAACTTGTGTTAATGATTGAATTTTGCTGACAACCAAAAATCAAGCTACAGGAACCTGCCAAGATGGTTTTTAAATAGTCAGACTTAAATGCCAGATTCAGCATTTTCAAATTTATTCTCCCCTGGTAAAGATAATATTTATATTAACCTGCGCTAATAGTATTTACGAGAAGAAGTATCAACTTTTTATTGATTGATAAAAATCCAGCTTCATTTTTATAGAAATACCTCCAACTCTGTTAATTTTCTCACTACCTGCTATTGGTTGCCAGCCTAATTTTTTATATAAATTAAAGGCTGGGTTATCAGTCCTGATACTGAGACATATTCCCCTATACATGCTTTGAGAAATGGTAATTAAATTCCTTAATAACTCAGTCCCAATACCTTGATTTCTATATTCTGGGAGAATTGCAATAGCTAATTCAGGAGTTTCATCATCAATGTAACCATAGCCTTGATTTTCTCCAGTTAATAAACGTAACCAAGCAGCACCTATTGGTTGATGATTACTAGCTAAGGTACTGATTAAACCAAAATCACCTTGTTGACCCCAATTTTTGACATATTTGGTTAACTCAGGATGATTTTTGGCATCTTCCACAGTTTGACCTTCTGCGTGCAAATGCGCTGCTTCATACAACATTTGCCAGAGAAAAATTTCATCTGTTAATGCAATAGGACGAATGATATACATGATTAATTTACTAGATTTCACTTAATGGAGTAGATAAACCGTCAATACTAATACGATTTTTTTGTTGTTGATATTCTTTTACTCCCTCCTCACCTTTTTTACTGGCCCAATTCACTAAAGTTTGTCTTTGTCCCTGATATTCATATAGAGGCACACCAAAACCACAGGAAGTTTGTATTCTTTCAATATCAGCTACTATAATTTGTCTGGTTCCAGGAATAGGAGGAAAGAGGGGATAAAGAGAATTCCATTCAGGTGATGAAGGTAAGATAGTGTATCCTTGACCATAGAGACGCAAAATAGCAGCAGGTTCTTGAAAGGCACAAAACATAAAAGTGATTCTGCCATTTTCTTGTAAATGGGCTGATGTTTCGTTTCCACTTCCTGTAACATCGAGATAACCAACACGATGGGGTGAGAGAATACGAAAACTTTCTAAACCTTTAGGGGATAAATTTACATGTCCTGTGGAACTTAAGGGTGCTGTACCCACAAAAAATATGTGTTGTTCAGCGATAAATTTTTGTAAGTCTTCGGTGATGGAGTCAAATAATTTAGCCATAGATTTTGTGCATGATATAGTTAGAAGATAGCTATCTATATGCTAGTTCTTAATTTCTTAGGATGGTCAATTTTTAGTTACATAAACATTATATAACTCCAATCTTGATACTCATATTAATTGATAAATGAAGAATTACTATATTTACCATGTCTTCAATATTTCTCCCTCCACCAATACAATTAATTAACAGTGAAATAGCTCTAAAAGCTGGGGTACAGTTATCTGTACTGCGACTTGACCTGATGCACCCTTCGGTGAATGGGAATAAATGGTTCAAGCTTAAATATAATATTCTAGAAGCAAAAGCACAAAAATTATCGACTTTATTAACATTTGGTGGTGCTTTTTCTAATCATATTTATGCTACCGCAGCAGCCGGAAAGTTATTTGATTTCCGCACTATTGGTATGATTCGGGGAGAGGAAACTTTACCTTTAAACCCAACACTGCAATTTGCACTAGAACAAGGGATGCAGCTTGTGTATCTCGACCGTCAAACCTATGGTCAACGTCACACCCAGGAATTACAGGAAGATTTAAAGCAACGTTTTGGAGAAGTGTATATCATTCCTGAAGGTGGTGGCAATTCGCTTGGTGTGCGGGGTTGTCTAGAAATTATTCCTCAAACAGCGAATTTTGATACTGTATGTTTAGCTTGCGGTACGGGTACAACTGCCGCTGGTATTACTTTATCATTACATCCCCACCAAAAAGCGATCGCTTTTCCCGTGCTGAAAGGGGGAGAATTTCTCAACGCAGAGATAGACCGACTATTAAATCATTATCTTCCTTCTGGCTCATTTGCACCTTGGCAATTGGTTTGTGATTACCATTTTGGTGGTTATGCAAAGGTCAACCAAGATTTGCTCAGATTTTGCCAAAATTTCGCACTAGAACACCATATTCCCCTAGATTACGTGTACACAGGGAAAATGTTTTATGGGGTTATGGATTTAATTCAGCGGGGATTTTTTCCCCCAGGGGAAAAGCTGCTATTAATTCACACTGGTGGTTTGCAAGGTAATGTAGGGATGGAGGCACAATTACTTAAAAAAACATTTAAGTTCAGTAACTCCTAAATAATTGGAACTAAGCTAGCTGATAACCATAGTATCAAGTGCTGTAGTGACTCAAATTCTCATTTAATTAGGAGATATAGCTATGGTGACATTATCTAAAAATGCGATCGCACCTGAATATCCCCCAGGCCCTAAAGGACATTGGCTATGGGGTATTTTACCAGACTATGTACGCGATCGCTTGGGTTTTATCAGCTATTGTGCCAAAGAATATGGCGATGTTGTCCTGTGGAAAAGTCCTGCATTTTTAACCTATCTACTTAACAACCCTGAATACATCGAAGAAGTCCTAGTCAAAAAGCACAATAACTTTGGTAGACACAAAACCTTTCACATCTTGCAAAGACTCTGGGGAACTGGTCTACTCACTAGTACAGGGGAATTTTGGCAGCGTCAACGACGACTCATGCAACCCGCTTTCCATCGCGAGAGAATATTTGCCTATGGTGAAGTGATGGTGGACTACACCAAGCGGCTATTAAGCGGTTGGCAAGCAGGAGAAATTCGCGACATTCACGCAGAAATGATGCACCTCACCTTAGAAATTGTTGCCAAAGCCTTATTTGGTGTAGATATGGCATCAGAAGTGGAAAAGGTAGGAACAGCGATGCAGGTTAGCATCGAATACTTTGAATCTCGTAGCACCAACCTAATATTATTCTTTCTTCCTGAATGGCTACCATTACCCGGCAACCTACGCTATCACAAAGTCATAGATGAATTTGACCAACTCATTTATCGCATCATTCAGCAACGCAGGGAAAGCAGTGTAGATACAGGTGACTTACTTTCCATGCTGCTGCAAGTTCAGGATGAAGATGGAACTCGCATGAGTGACAAACAAGTGCGCGATGAAATCATGACCCTATTGATAGCAGGACATGAAACCACCGCTTTAGCCTTATCTTGGGGATGGTATTTATTATCACAGCATCCCGAAGTTGAACAGAAATTACTGGCAGAATTGCAGACCGTCTTAGGTGGAAGAACACCAACCGTAGCTGACCTACCCCAGCTAGTTTACACCGACAGGGTGATCAATGAGATATTGCGATTATACCCACCAGCTTGGGCCATTAGTCGAGAAGCCATCCAACCATGTGAAATTGCTGGGTATCATTTGCGTCCTGGTGATGGTATTGTTGTCAGTCCGTGGGTCATGCACCGCGACCCTCGCTATTTTCCTGAACCAGAAGTTTTCAACCCTGACCGATGGGAAGGAGACTTAGCAAAAAGACTACCCACTTTTGCCTATTTCCCCTTTGGTGGTGGGCCAAGAATTTGTATAGGTCAATCTTTTGCAAAAATGGAAGCGGCCTTATTATTGGCAACCATTGTCCAACAGTTTAAGTTAACTCTAGTGCCAAATCAAGAAATTGTACCTTGGCCAGCATTTACTTTACGTCCTAAATATGGCATCAAAATGTTAGTTAATCAGCGTTAGAATCAAATGATGACAGAATAAACAGGAATGAATTTTAGAGAATAAATTTCATCCTGTTTATTGAGTTTATATCCTGAGAATATGATACCAATTCTCCAAAAGCAACCAACACATTGAGTAAACCCCACCCGCGCGATAGCAAGGGTGGGGTAATCATCTGTTGCCAACATCTTTCGATTTGGTATTAAATGAATTTATACCGCTATTACTTTGGTTTTATTCCTATCAACAATGCCATTTCCAACCACTTCCAATAGCAATCTACATCAGTAAACCCTATTTTCCGCAACCAACTTAATTGTGTTTCCACATCTAATAGTTTATTAGTGGGATTATCATCCTCTGGTTGAATGCCCAGTGCTTTTAAAAACTTCTCATGTAGTGCTTGAGTTGGAGATGCAACATGTTCTAAATTGCAAAAAATCCCACCAGGTGTTAATAAATGAAAAATTTCTGTATATAAAGACAGTTTGCGTTCATGGGTCAAATGATGGATAGCAAAGCTAGAGACAACAGCATCAAAATGACCTAAATCAGGTAAAGAGTCATCTAAGTTGTGTGCTATGACTTTAACTGTCTTATCTCCCTCAAATCGACTCTTAACCGCGTCCAGCATAGTAGGAGAAAAATCAACAGCTATACTTTCTGTATCGGGACGCTCAATTTTTAATAATGCCAATAACCGTCCATCTCCAGTCCCTAAATCGAGAATACGTTTAACATTTTTGGGAACTTGTTCTAATAAAACTGCCTCACCTTCTGTGCGATGAGGGATTTTATCTGCTTGTCCTAAATATTGTAAAGCGTGTTCTGATGATGTCCAGAGATTAATATTATTCATGTTGTTGACGAGGAAAATTTTCTGCTAACCAAGTAAAGATGATAATTCCCAATATATCAGCTACTAAATCAGTTATGTCAGCACTACGATAAGGTACAAAAGATTGAATAATTTCGTCAATTATACAAAATAATAAGACAATCAATGGTGCAAGTGGTAGGGAAATATTTAAAATTTGAATATGTCTTTTCCTTAATGCTTGATGACTGAGGTAAGCAGCAATTCCTAGTAAAAGAAAATGTAAAATTGTGTCGTAATAAGGAAATTGTGCCAGTTCTGTGGGAATGATGCGGAGGTAAGCGGAAAGAGATATAGAAAGTAAAATTCCCAAGTAAACCCAAAACGCAAAAACCCAACGCTGATGAGTGGTCATATTCATGATTACGAATACTATTTTTGGTAACTACAAAGTTATCAGCAAGTATTCCGCAATTTGCCTTGTTTTTGATTGGGAATTTTGAGATAGCTATTAATTATGCGTGTAAATTTGCTTGTTCTTGTAACCAGGGGTCTACTGGTTGTCCATCTTTGCGTTTGAGTTCTATTTCTACTACCATCACTTCTTGGGAACCGGGAGGTGCAGGTTTTTGATGGAAGATAATGTCATAATCTGCTGGGTTATGTTGGCGTTCTTTCAGCCAATCTTGTACTTTAGTGATAGCAAATAAAGATTGTCCTTGTTGGAACATCCGAGTTATTTGCATTTGCAGGGTATAAGGATTAATACGACCCATTTTTTTATACTCCTTTGGTATTTAGATTTATTATAGTCTCACGCAGAGGTGCAGAGGCGCGGAGAGGAAGATTGTAAATTTGATATTACAAATCATATAAATCCTTAAACCATTTAACAAATACTTGTGCTTTAGGATGTTGTGGATTTAGAATTTCCTCCTGAATAGCATTATGTAATTGTCTTCCTGGGGGTTTTTGCCAAGCTAACCAGGAATAAATATAAGCTTTATCAGTATGTTCATCTATAAATTTTGCACCTTTAGTCTTTGCTTCTATCACTACTTCCTGTGCATATTGCCAAAGAGGTTCACTTTCATCTTTAATCATGTAAGCTAAAAATGTTTCTAACATTCCTCTATTTTGATTATCTGGCATCATCCAAATACCGAATTTTTGATTATTCATATTAATAATCATTCCTGTTTCTGGCATTTTTTCAGGAAAATCATCTATACTTTTTTGTATTGTTTCTACCTTTAAACAAGCATTTCTAATACTTTGCCAGCGATCTTCAGGATTCTCATCTGCATCTATTATTAAACCTAAGTGAGTTAATCCGCTTGCTTTCAATCTTGTAGATATCTTTTTATTATCAATAAATCCATCACTACCATAAGCTTCGATATCGACAGGTTCTTTACCTTTTGGCCAAGGAACTCCGTTGGCTTCCATAAGTTCTGGAATTACTCTCTTATCCTGTTCACCTTCAACAATGAGTTTTTTATTGAAAATCACAACTTTAGATTGATCATTATTTGCCATTGCTACCGCACCTCAATATTTTCTTCAGCCGCAATGACAATTTCAGATTCATCAAAGACAATACTATTTTCTTTACCTTTTTCAATTCTGTGAATCCTAATTCCATCATCTGTCACATTCTCTGTTTCTGCAATATCAGCTAAACTCTTCCAGCAATCATTACTATGTGTAGTTGCAAAAACCTGAACATTTAATCTTTTAGCTGTTTCCCAAATCATTCTCCACATACCAGACATTGTAGTAAAATGAAGTCCAGTATCTATTTCATCTACAAATAAATAACCATCTTTAGCTGATACTATAGCTAGTGCAAGTCCTAATATTCGCCACACGCCATCTCCCATACTGCCAATTGGTACACGTTGTTTTTTATCACTAAGACGGACAAAAAAACCAGTATGTGAATCAGCAGTAGAACGTAATCTCACTATCTGAGTAGATTTTTGAACATTTGCTGTAGCAATACGTTCAATTTTTGGCTCAATAATTCTCAGTGATTCTGTTACTAGTTCTTCTTCCGGGGTTAAGACTATTTCGTCAAATAATTCTTTCATTTTTATTGTATTTAACGAAGAAGAATTAACAAGTATAGTATTGGATATTTCATTAGTTTTGGATAGATTAAAACGTTTAGTGTCTCTAAAAAATAGGCAATTATTATCTGATAAAGGTAAGGTCGCCATTTCTTGTTGTGATTCATGTGATTCATCTTTTAGTTGCCAAACAAATTGGCAATTTAAATTATTAATGTCTATCGTTGATAAATTTTCAATAATTTTTCTTTTGCTTTCTTGATCTAATTCATTTAAATCAATATTTAATGTGGGTTTTCCTATTTTCATAGAAAATTTTTCTTCATTATTATTATTATTAAATCCTGAAATAGAAAATTGACTATCTATATCAAATTGATGCTCATAAAATAAATGACAAATATCAAGTTCACGTTCTCCTCTTGGCTCATCACTCCAAAAATACTCACCCCGGTTAATCATTATTTCTCCAAGGGGTTCAAGATTAGTCCGTGAACATAAAAGCTGAATAGCTTCTAATATAGAAGTTTTACCGCTATTATTTTCACCAACCAGTAAGTTAATTCTTCCTAGTTGTTGGAGTTCAAAAAATTGGAAGCAGCGAAAGTTCTCTATTTTTATAGTTTTGAGCATAGTTGTTAAGGGTAAAGATTCATACCAATCAAAATGTTCATGCACTTATCAGCGGAATTTCAATTTCTTCAACCCGCCAAGCAGCATAGGCTAATGCTTCATAAATATCGGCTTCTTCCAGGTAGGGATAAGCCTTGAGAATGTCATTTAAAC
The DNA here is from genome assembly GCF_014698825.1 of Richelia sinica FACHB-800. Lineage (GTDB taxonomy): Bacteria > Cyanobacteriota > Cyanobacteriia > Cyanobacteriales > Nostocaceae > FACHB-800. The sequence continues at coordinate 10,672 of NZ_JACJTT010000020.1, read as the reverse complement.
TATGCCCAGATGCCATTAAACCAATGATAGTACCAACAGTGACACGCATTCCTCGGATGCAGGGTTTACCACCCATTACTTCTGGTTTACGGGTAATTCTTGTAAGTTTTTGCATGGTTATGTAGATTAGGAAATCAGAGACGGGTGCGTTAATATTTTCTATTATCGCTCATTTGCAAGTGCAAGATATACAGCATATTTCGTCCTTATGATTTACAGACTTGAATAATGAAACTCTTGTGGTGCGGGCATCTTGCCCGCTAAATTTGTACTTCATATCTATGGCTTTACCACACTATGGCTAACGCCACACTCCGCGAACGTGAACGGAAACTGCTGTAAGTTATGGGACTTACGGAGACTTATAATAGTAAACAGTCTAGTTATGAATAATGAAGGTTAGAGAAATTCTAAAGGCTTAACTCAAACAAAACTTATACCAGCGTTAGTTATCGCTATTGTTAGATACTGACAATTGTATATTTTTAAGAATATCAATGACTTCTGAGGCAGATTCTTGAAAAGCAGATTTTGCTTGTTCAGGATTTTCGTAAACCCACTTTATTACTTCTTCAAGAATATCTTTTTTCTTTTGTTGTTTATGTTTACCATTCGGCATTTGTATAATATGTTCTATTTGTAGTTCAAAGCGTTCTGGATAATATTTTTCAAACTCATGCTCAGAGAATTGAAGAAAGTTATTAGCATTCCATCCACTAGGGGTATATTTGGTTTTTAGCTGTTCAATAATTTCTTTTTCTTTTGGACCTCCATCTACAATAACCCAAGCTAAGTTTTTATAAGCTGGTTGCAGATGAAGAAAAACAAAAATATTATTAAAATCGTCGAACTTGGTTATAACTTTATCAATACCCTTAGTAGAAAATGTATTAATTCTCCCTTGTAAATCTGGTGCAAACCAAGGTATTAAAAACTCTCTGATTATTCTTTCAGCCGAAGATTCTTCAAGAATTAACCAAGCTGACCATAAATCAAAATCAAAGAAATCATATCCTAATTCCTCCAATACATTACGTCTAGCTTCTGGTGTATTGGGTATTTCTTCAATATGGGATGTTGGTATTCTGTTTTCATCAAAATCCATTGAGACTGAAAAAAGCTTAGAATCAGGAAGTGCGCCCAGATATTTAGCAACTATGTTAGAATGCGTTGTAATGATAAATTGATTATTGGCTGATTTCTCAGCAATTAAATTGAGAAGTTTTTTGAGTGCTTTAGGGTGAATATCATTTTCAGGTTCTTCAATCAAGAAAAGTCTATTTTCTGCCATACATAAATCAACGATTAATCCAACTAAATTGCCGACCCCTTCACCCATTGCGTCTAATGGTATATTTTTATGACTGCTAACTATATAAGCAGCCTTTTTACCGATATCGGAAGCAATAGTTGTAACTTGAAAGCCTATTATATCTTTACAGGCTTGAACATATTGTTCATTCTCTTGTATTTGAGGATTGGATATGCGGTCAATTTTAGCGTATAAATTTGAAAGATTTCCCCTCACTGAATTGGTTGTATTTGAATTTATTGTTTCTTCAAAACCTGCAACTTTTCTTTTAGATAAATATGGATAAATAAAATTTTCAGGTTCTTCATTTGAAAGAAACATTTGATTAAGGATATATCTTGTAGTATTACCATTTCTATTAATTTCACTAAATTGATTTGCTTCAACGCTAACAGAATTGCTTTCTAACTTTAACTTAACTAATATTTGCGATTGAAAATTCTGGTTTATAAATGTAAATACCTCAGGTTTTGCTTCTTTTAACACCAGATGAACATATCCATCTCCTTTAAACATTCGTAAATCTGTACCATTCAAATTAAATCCTTTCTGAAGCCATAAAATTGATTTCAATAAAGTTGATTTCCCAGAATTATTTGCACCTACTATTAGATTAATGCCTTTAGAAAGTTGAATATTTGCATCTCCAAAACTTCTAAAATTGTTTAATGTAACTTCAGAAATCCACATATAAATCTGATGAGGTTGATTATACGCAAAATTACATATTGATTGTAGCATAATATGCTATGATTGCGTAGTTATTCTTTATAAACAACCTTCAAGAGTATTTATGAAATAATAAGTGTATTAAAATGATTAGGGCAGGCAAGATGCCTACCCCACAAACTGCTAACTTAGAGATGATTGCAACTCGGTTTTTGCAGTTTCTAAAGCTTGCGGTAGTTTACTTGCGTCACGTCCTCCAGCTTGCGCGAGGTTGGGTCTTCCCCCACCACCACCACCACAAATTTTGGCTATATTTCCGACGAATTTCCCTGCTTGGACTCCTTTCTTATTCACTTCGGGACTGAATGCTGCAACTATACTCACTTTCCCTGCTTCGGGAACTGAACCTAAAACCACAGCACCGTTACCGATTTTTTGTAGTAGTCTTTCCGCAGCAGCTTTTAATGATTCTGCGTCAACGTCTTCCATTTGGGCGACAATTATTTTATGTTCACCTATGGTTTCGGCAGTCTGCAATAAACTGTCAGATTTGACTATTGCTAGTTGTGATTTTAAGGCTTCGATTTGTTTTTCGTTGTTGCGGAGTTCGGTTTGCAGTGTGGTGATGCGGTCGGGTATTTCTTCCGGTTTGACTTTAAAGCGATCACTCAAATCTTTGGCCACTTTATCACGCACATTCAAGTAATCCAATACCGCAGCACCAGAAACGGCTTCAATTCTTCTCACTCCAGAAGCCACACCTGCTTCGGTAATGATTTTGAACACACCAATTTCTGCTGTATTGCTAACGTGAGTTCCCCCACATAACTCCATCGACACACCAGGGAAATCAATCACGCGCACTTCATCACCGTATTTTTCCCCAAACATGGCCACCGCACCTCTAGCTTTGGCTTCTGCTAAAGGTAAGATTTCTATTTTCGCAGCATGGGCTTCAGAAATCCAAGTATTGACTAGTTCTTCTACTTGTTGAACTTCCTCAGTAGTTAAAGCGCGAGGACAGTTAAAGTCAAAGCGCAATCTATCAAAAGAAACTAAAGAACCAGCTTGAGAAATTCCTTCATCAACAACTTTCTTTAAAGCAGCTTGTAATAAATGAGTTGCTGTATGATTAGCTTGAGCGCGACGACGACAAGCGGTGTCAATTTGGGCGTTTACATTGTCACCTACTCTCAGTGTACCCCGTTCAATACGTCCGAAGTGAACAAAGAAATCAGATTCTTTTTTCACATCTTCAATTCTGACTAAAATTCCATCACCGGAAATATAACCTTTATCGCCGATTTGTCCCCCAGATTCAGCGTAAAATGGTGTTTTATCGAGGACAATTTGCACCTCTGTTCCTGCTTCTGCTTCTTCTTGGGAAACACCAGTAACTAATAAAACTTCCACTTTTGCAGTTGTGGCAGCAGTTGTATAACCGATGAACTCTGTGGAATGGATATGTTCCGCTAATTTATCTAAGGAACCTTGCACAGTTAAATCAATGGTTTCATGTGCAGCTTTGGCACGTTCCACCTGTTTTTGCATTTCTGTATTGAAGCCATCCACGTCAACAGTTAAATTCTGTTCTTCGGCGATTTCTTGGGTTAATTCCAAGGGGAAACCATAAGTATCATATAAGGTAAAAGCACTTTCACCATTAATGATATTTTGATTGTTTTGTTTTACGGTTTCAATAATATCAGCTAACAGTTTTTCGCCTCTATCCAGGGTTTTTAAGAAATTCGCTTCTTCCCGTTGTAATTCTGCTTTAATTGCCGCTTCCCGTTTCCGCAAATTCGGATAAACTGATTCAGAAAGAGAAATTGCCCTTTCCGCAACTTGGTTAATAAATTCCCCAGCAATTCCTATCAATCTACCATGTCTAACTACACGACGAATTAACCGCCGTAAAACGTAACCTCTACCCACATTAGAAGCGCGAATTTCATCAGCAATCATGTGAACTACAGACCGCACATGATCACCAATAACCTTTAAAGAAACTTTGGTATTTTCATCACTTTGATAATAATCAATTCCCGCAATTTTTGCTGCTGTTTCAATAATCGGGAAAATCAAATCTGTTTCATAATTATTCGGCTTCTTTTGTAGGATTTGCGCCATTCTTTCCAAGCCCATACCGGTGTCGATATTCTTGTTTTGCAATGGCGTTAAATTTCCCGACGCATCCCGATTATATTGCATGAAAACCAAGTTATAAAACTCGATAAACCGGGCATCATCCTCTAAATCAATGTTATCGTCACCTTGTTCTGGATGGAAGTCGTAATAAATCTCTGAACAAGGGCCACAGGGGCCGGTAGGGCCAGATACCCAAAAGTTGTCATCTGCACCCATACGCTTGATGCGTTTTTCTGATACACCGATTTTATCTCGCCAAATTGCAAAAGCTTCGTCGTCTTCTTCAAATACGCTGACAACGAGGTTTTCAGGGGAGAAACCAAAAACTTGGGTGGATATTTCCCATCCCCAAGCGATCGCTTGTTCTTTAAAATAATCACCAAAGCTAAAATTACCCAACATTTCAAAAAATGTATGGTGGCGTTTCGTCCGTCCTACATTTTCGATATCATTGGTGCGGATACACTTTTGTGATGTTGTAGCGCGTTTAAACTCCGGGGTGCGTTGTCCTAAGAATATCGGTTTAAATGGTAGCATCCCCGCGATCGTCAGCAGTACCGTAGGGTCTTCTGGTACGAGGGACGCACTGGGAAGTTGTTGATGTCCTCTTTGGGTATAAAAATCGAGGAATAAAGCGCGAATTTCGTTACCGCTGAGAAATTGGGGATTTGAAGACATGAGAATTTACAAAAATAGTTTCCATTACCATTTTCCCACCGCTATAGCAGCAGAGTTTCAATTCTATAGCAGGTGACAGGTAACCAGTGACAGGTGACCGAGGAAGAAGACAGGACTTGCAGAAGTTACAGAATAATTCATACCATTCTGTTTTTTAGGGCAATTTTGGCGTAAATCTAAAGAAATTGTTGAAAATCTCCAAAATATGTACACAAATAAGTATACAAATACAAGTATGTTTCCTTAAACAAGGAGGAGTGTCAGGCAGGTTGCAAATACCATCATCACGGTTTACATAACCATCGTGCTCTGGCTAAAAGCGCATTTATAATTTCACTATTTGTCACCACTTGTTTTAATATATTTACAGATTCATAACATAAGACAAGGTGGTTAAAATATAAGTAAATTTAAAAAAGCCAGACAAAAAAAGACTTTCAAGCCTATCACCGTTTAACTGACGCTCACAGACAAGTCTGCTACCGCTGATATATCATAATTACGGTCTAACCTGACCGGAAAAGACACCTATAGGAACTGTAGTAAATAAAAGTGCGATCGCCTGACCAGCTGCAATGGAATTGTACCAGTATAACTTTATGAATATGCCAACCTCACCCTTGAACAATCAAGAGTAACCTTTATTAAAAAAATCATATCTGGTGATGGTGCCAAAAACCTTTAGATGTCTGAGTTTTATTAAAAAACGGCAAAAACAATTAATGCACATTTGGATACTGTAAATACTCAATTAATCCTGCTTTAAAAAATTTCCAAAACTATCCGGAAACTTAAATTGTGTAAAGAATAGTGAATTAACATTGGGGTAATTTTCTTTATATGAAGAATAAACTTATTCCGTAAAATCACTGTTTCAAACTACTTGACTAAAAGTTGAAAGTAGTACAATATTTGAAATTTTATAAATTCGCATAAACACTAAGGAGATAAAGACATTTTTTGATTAAAAAAATATTAAATTTACCAGTTGAATTTTCTTTCTGAAAAACAATATATTCTTATTTCGCCATCAAGAAAATCAACACATGCAAACCCATCAAATCGTGAATTTGGAAATAGGTAAAATGCAAAGCCATGAATATTTCTCTTCTGGTCTTTGGAAGTAATCATTTTTTTCATACCCTTCCAGGTCAGATACGTGACACTCACAAGTTTTATACCACTGTAACCGTCAGTGTCCATCAGGCCAAATCACATATCCAAAGCCAACCACCTGATTTATTATTAATACAAGCTAGCCTGTTTGGTAGCCTAGAACTATGCCATTGGCTCAAAGAACAGGTAACAATGTCATGGATATACTGCATTGTCTTCGAGGATCGTCCTGAATTTTTAAGCCAGAAAAGCGCCCATAATTGGGAATGGGAAATAGCTATGAATACCTCAGCCTTGGAACAAGGTGCTGATGCTTATATCTGGCATCTACCTACACAATTAAATACAGATGATTTACCAAGCTTAACAGCATATCACCAATTAATTCTCGCCCAATTGGCTGTGGGTACTCGCAAAACTCAAAAATACCGAGATTTATTGCAGAAAAACGATTTGTTATCAGCGATCGCTTTAGCCGATTCTCTGACAGAATTAAATAATCGTCGAGCTTTGCAATGGGATTTACCTAGACAAATTAGCAAGTCTCGCACATTGGGAATGCCCTTAAGTCTAATAATTTTGGACGTAGACTATTTCAAGAAAGTTAATGATACCTATGGTCATCTAGTAGGCGATCGCTTGCTACAGTTATTATGTAAACGCCTACGCTACAATCTCCGTGCCCAAGACACACCATTTCGTTATGGTGGTGAAGAATTCGTAATTATCCTAGCTAATACAAGTAATGAAGAAGCACAATCAGTGGCCGGTCGTCTCAATCAAGTAGTTAGTGACCATCCATTTACCATTAGCCATAAAGTCTCTGTTAGTATTACCATTAGCTTAGGCGTAGCCTCCCTAGAACCAGAAGATAGTGAAGATGGTTCCACCTTATTAGACCGGGCTGATCAATGTCTTTTAGCAGCAAAAGCCTCTGGACGCAACAAAGTCATTTCCTGGGAACACTTATCCCCAACCTTGCGAGCAGTATCAAGTTAATATTGGGTTACTTTATGCCCCCATACCCGAATAACGCTTCAAACCTGCACGCCAAAGACAACGATTGACCACAATAAAGATAATTAACCAACTGAAGATACCAACAAAGCCCTTAACTATATCTACAGGCATACCCACCAAAACACTAGCAGGAAAATTGATTAAATAAGGAAAAGGAGTTAAAAAAACTATCTCTCTTATCGCTGGTGGAAACACCTCTAAAGGTGCAATCATCCCTGATAAAAATAAGAAAAACAAAAACCAGAAATTTTCAATAGCAGTTGCCCTTTCAGTCCAGAAAGCAAACATCGCGAAAGTATATTGAATTGCAAATCTTAAGAAAAAAACCAACACTATTGCAATTAAAAATAAACACAAATTAGCGAAACTTGGTAGCCAAAAAGCTTGGGGATATAAAATAAAAAACAACCCAAATAATAAAAATACAAAAGGCAGTCTAGCAAAACGTTCTGCTAAATGTGAAAATAAATGATGCCAAACTGGATCTATGGGTTGTAATAATCGTGGAGAAAGTTTTCCTTCCACCACTTCCTTTTCAAATTCAAAAATTACCCAAACAACGGTGATTTGTCTAGTCAAAAAAACAGCAAAGAAATAACGGGCAAAATCTACCGCAGTTAAACCAAAATTTCCACCTTGCGCTGCCTGTATCCAAACCCCCATAAGGATAATTGGCAAAGAACCAGACAACACCCAGAGAATCAGTTCTGACCGATACTCTAGCATATAAGCGTAATAGACAGAAAATAAAGTAATAGCCTGTCTCAGCATGAGTTTGATAGACATATTTTTGGAGAGGTAACAGGTGACAGGTGACAGGTGACAGGTGACAGTTAAGAAATACAGGGATTTTTTTAATAACTATATGGAAGTAATTTTGCTTGGTACTTAGCAGGTAATGTTAAGGTAATTGATGTAGGGTGTGTTGTCGCATAGCGCAACGCACCATCAATAATTGTAGGTGTATTAGCCTTTGGCATAACACACCCTACCGAATCAATGATATGAATAATTAGCCGTTGGACTTCAAACTTTTTCTGGCATCAAGCGAGTGACTTCTGACGGTAAATGCTTATCCATCCAATTACCTAAATCGGTCATCACTTCCTGGTAATTAATATCTATTTGCAAATCGTGGTATGCACCAGCATACTCTATTCTCAACTTATCTGGATAAGCAACTTTTCGATAGAAAATTTCACTACCCTCAGGTAAAGCAACTCTATCATCACCACCATGCAAAATTAATAACGGCACTTGCCATTCTGGTGCGTGAGCATGAACCCAATTTAGTGTAGCAAAGAATTCTGTAGACAACCGAGCCGTCGCTAAAGTATGGCGGAGAGGGTCTTTTATGGGAGTGGAATGATTTTGATCCCGTGTACCAGCAGCACTATCAATTCCTGTATTGAGAGTAAAGCGCGGGAGAGTGCGAGATAGTAATTTACCTAACAAAATGCGGAGAGGTGGTACACCAACTTCACCTATACTAGGTGCAAAAGGAATGACACCTTGCAAACAGCTAGCAGCTTCAGGATAGCGGAGAGTGTAGTCTATAACTATTAACCCACCCATACTGTGACCAAAGAGAAAAATCGGCGTTCCTGGTTCCTGTTGTTGAATGAATTGCAAAAAGCTTCCCAGGTCATCACGATACTCCGACCAGTTGTGAATATAAGCTCTTTGACCAGGAGAACGGCCATGACCACGTAAATCAAAACCATAAACAGCATATTGTTTAGAGAGGACATGCTCAACTACGTTCTTATAAAGTCCGCAATGTCCTCCTAGTCCATGTACTAAAGCTAATATAGCCCGTGTTTTTCCTTTAGGATGCCAACTTTGATAATACAAATTTAGCCCCTCAACACCTTTAAATGTTCCTTCCCTGTGGTTCATCATAGGGTTAACTTTGTGCTTAAGATTCCCGGTATAGAATTAGTCTATAAAATTACATTGTAAGAAACATTGCTACCTTTTACACCCAAGATACAGAGAAGTTTAGTTTCCTTTACAGCTTGTAAAGTGCCGTTTCCCTGGAAGATGATGAAGAGAATAATGGCGACAAACGTAGAGACGTTCCGGCGGAACGTCTCTACCCATACAAGAATATGTATAATGGCAAGATTCTGATAATAAGGGCAGATATACAAGATTTTGTAGGGGCGGGTTTATCAATATCTTGCATTGCCCAACTAGGGTAATTGTAAACCCGCCCCTACGGTGAAGGGCAAGGGAAAAAAAGAAAAAAGAGCAAAGGACAAAAGGGTAAGAGTATAAAGGGCTACGAAGTCCTCCCAACCCCACAGGCAACACGAAAACCAATAATGTCGTAGAGTTCGTCACTGTCATGGCTGAGGCGAAACGCAGAACGGCAGCGTTTAGGAAAGTTGAACCAGGAACCGCCCCGAAACAGTCGGCGTGGATCACTATTAATCAAAGCAGTACCATTATTAGCCGCGTCTACATAATTTTCCTGCCAGCAGTCTTCACACCACTCCCACACATTACCGTGCATGTCATATAAACCAAAGTTATTTGGAGGAAAGTTTCCTACCACCGTGGTTTGTCTATACTTCCTATCATAATTAGCTACATTAGTGGTGATTGTGTCACCGAAATAATAGGGAGTTGTAGTTCCTGCCCTACAGGCATATTCCCATTCAGCTTCGCTGGGTAAGCGATATTTTTTACCAGTATTTCTACTTAATCTAGCACAGAATTCCTGTGCATCTAACCACGATACTTGTTCAACTGGAAGATTTGCACCTTTAAAGTATGAAGGTTTGGGTTTTAAATCAATCGTCACTTTTGGTAAACCTGCGACCTGTTCCCATTGTGCTTGGGTAACAGGGTATTTCCCGATGTAAAAAGATGGAACAGTCACTTGATGTTGTGGTTTTTCGCTATCTAGTCCTTCCCCCTCTGGTGAACCCATAAGAAATGTGCCTTCAGGAATCGCTATCATTTCTAACATGACACCTCTTCCCAAGTCTTCTGTAAAGGATATATGTGCAGATGATACTGATTGTTGTGGGGAAATAAATTGAATATTGAGAGTAGGAGGAGAATTTGTTGGTAATTTGGGTGAAATAACTGTCGGTGGAATGGTCTGAGTCTGCAATGCTGCTAAAACTTCCGTTGCTGACTGAAAACGATTAACTGGAAAGTCTTGCAGCATTTTATCTAAAACCGTTTCTAAGTCTTGACTCACAGAAATACGCTGTTTCCATGTCCACTGCATGGTCGTCAAATCAAACAGCGCATCACTGCCATTAGGTTGTGGCAAACATCCCGTCAACAGTCGAATGCCAGTGACAGCTAAACTGTACAGGTCGCTGCTAGGATAAACCATCCCGCGCAATTGTTCTAATGGTGCATATCCAGGAGTTCCCGCAATTGTGCCGACTTTGGTCAATATACTCCCACTTACTTCTTTAGAAATGCCAAAATCTATTAAAAATAAAGCACCTGTAGAACTTCTAATAATATTTTCTGGTTTAATATCTCGATGAATAACATTATTACTATGAATAAATTGCAAAACTGGTAATAAATCAAATAATATTTTCTTGACTGCGGTTTCACTCAATTTCCCGTGTTTTTGCAATTCAGTCAACAGCAGAAATGTTGAATGTTAAGAAAAATCAGATAAAAATAGCCCAAAATATGGTAATTTTGGGCGAATAATTAAAATATATTAGTTAAGTTGTGATTATAAATTCCTTT
>NZ_JACJTT010000002.1 GCF_014698825.1 Richelia sinica FACHB-800 | reverse complement strand
GTTATGTTCATTGGCTTGAGGAGATAATGTTATGTTGACTATTTTAGGCTTTTTAGAGCTACTCTATCTAAAGATGTAAAGTTTTGTATCGACATTCAACATTTCTGGTTTTGATCATAATTCAATCTGTTTTAAAGATTGTTTGGCGTTTTTTTTATCCACCAATTTGCCAGATAGATTTTTTATTAATGTGGATAAAGTTTCCTTCATTGTTTATTTTTTTGCTTGCGCTTTATTATTGGCCAATCCATTTATTTAATCAATGGAAATCGAATGATAACACTAATTACGACCATTATTCATCACATCGTCATACATGGCTTGATTTATTAAAGCTTTTATTAATGCTATGTCTTTCTTTCTTCTTATTAATGGCAGTATTGGCTCGCGAAGTTTATGAGACTTATCGCATATTGCAGATAGCTCTGGCGTTCGCAGTGCTTCCTGCTCACATTAACAGTTATTTTTATCAGAAATTTAAGACTAATTCTATACTTTTCTGTTTAGTTGTCTCATTACCTATAGTTACAATATTTTTATTTATTAGTAGTTTTTCATATTTAATCAACTTATCTCTACTTTTGCTACTAATAGGGTTGACAATTTGGACATTTTACGGATTATCTTTTTTGCCAAGAAATCAAATAGTTAGTTTGCTAAACATAAATCACTACAATCCTTGTTACTTACCAGGAATGACAAATCAATATCGAAATAAGACACTTAAATTAATTGGTTTAAGTGGGATAACTACTGTTATGTTTTTAATATCAGCATATTTCGATATACCTCGGATAGAAACATTTGCATTATATAGACCAGCTTTTGAACGAGTCGTGCAAATGGTAAAAACCAACAAAATTGTCAAAGATAATTCAGAACCAGAATTTTTTCAAATACCTTGTGATTATAGTTATTTAACTCCTGCTTCTCCTCAAGGCATTGTCAGAGTAAAACAGGAAGGAGATAGCTTAACGGTTACATTTAGGATATTTAACATGGGTTTTGGTGATGGATATACAGCATTTGTTTATCGGGATCACCCATTTGATTACAAGCAAGATACTAACTATATCGAATTTAAAGATTTGGGTAATTACTGGTATTGGGAAAGGTGGACTTCTTAAATTTTTCTCATACTCATTAATAAAAACTGTAAATCACCCCTACGGTGTTCTCTGACACCTCGAACATTTTTTTCCCTCGCTTGCTTCTAATAATCTCGCTAAATAATTTCTAAACTCCCGTTATGACCACATTATCAAACTGTTCGGCTGACACTCACTGCGAAGCCTTTGACACCATTTTTTAAAGCATGGGGATATGGCTATGGCTGTGGGAGTTGTCTCTTTCATTAGGGTTTGCTTGACACAAAAGCTTTGCCATCTCTGCATCATACTCTTTTGTTCCCTACGCCCCATTAATTACCCTTATAATTTTCCAAGGAATCTAATCTTATTTTTAATAAATCTATTTGTAAATAAACGTAATCTCTCAAAACAGATATTTTCCCTATTTGAGAATGCAAGTTTTTTTGTTCTTCTTGAAATTGGTTTAACTGCAATTTCAAATCATCTAAATGGTTGTAAATTTTTTTGATTTCTAAATATAAATTTTCTCTTGCTACTTCTGTATTTGGTTGAAATTCTGAAAATTCTAATAAATTATTATCGATATTTAATATAGATGAAAAATGCAAGGACGGATTACTAAATTCTAAAATACCCTTTTCTTCTAATTTCCATTCTTTTCCATTGGGTAAGATGGATACTTTCGCGGATTTAATCATTAGAAAATGAGTATCTGCTGAGGGAGTAAAGCCTGTAAAATAAAATAATTTTTCTACCGTTTTTAGTTTATGAATATGTAATTTAATATTAATACTGGGAACAAGAAAAATTTTATTTTTATTAGAAACAATTATCCAGTATTTACCATTGTCATCTTTTTCTAAAAAAATAGGCTGATTTTGGTTGTTTTCTCGATAACTTTTAGCTGTTAATTCGGCAATAATTGAATTTTTTAATAAAACTTTGGGGACGTTATTATAAACTTCTATTAATTCTGGTTCAGATATATCTAGAGGTGTAATTTTTTCCGTTGTAAAAGCACCTGTCACGATAACTGAGCCATTTTGCACTCTTTCGGTTAGTGTGGATAAATAATTTTCTATATTAGTTATTCTTGGTGCAAAATTCTGTTCAACAATTTGCTGTAATCGTTTAACTCTCCGAATTAAATCGTCTTTAAAATTCATTTATTATTTATCTCCTTACATAAAACTCTAAGCAATGCTTTTAATTCTAAAATAAAAAGTGGTTCTTGTTGGATATATTTAACATCAGCCTTTATAAAATTTAAATAATTTTGTAAATCCCTTGATATAGCTTGCAATAGTTTTTGATTATATTCAAAGTTTGATATATTGAGTCCTTCTTTCTTAAATTTGTAAACCTCTATTGGTTTAATAACTTCGATCTTTAAAACATTTAAACTATAATGAAACCTATTAATAAATAGTTGTGTCGGAATAAAATTAGTAATTTTGTATTTGTCAATATTGTTTACAGTTATATCTAATTCTTGTAATTTTTTATCTTGCAAAACTAAACCACAAGCAACTTCATCTTGGGGGTTTTGACTCATACGTGTAATTTCTTCTGTGTCAGAAAAACCAGAACCTATACTCATCATCCGACCGAGTAAAGAATTAATTTCTGAATAGCGATCAAATTTTCCACCTTCTGACAACCAATTTAAAATACTTGAACCAATTCCACCAATATAAACAGGAGTAATTTCTTTAAGAGTGTATTTACCTTCTTGATATAAAACAGCAAGAATTTGACCAATATAAAAATATAAACCAGATAAACCAATAGACATTAATGTTATTAGTTGTTGAAATTCAGGATGATTTATAAATAACTCTCGTTTTCTTGATAACCAGGTTACAGAATTTAGACGTAACCAAGTATCTAATTTGTCATAGAAAGGATATTCTGGTAGTTCTATCCAGTTGTTAGGTTCAAGGTCAAATATTTTCAAAATCTGAGGATTAATTCTTAAGAATTGAGAAAAAATATCTATCTTGCCAAAGTTGAGAGAACATTGATGAACAAGTTGATTATCTTGCCAAACGGATATATTAGAAACTGCATTACCGATATCAATACAAGTGGTATTTACTAAATCATAATCTTCATATTCAGTAAAATATTGAGCAAATGCTAAACTTTGTGAGCGGAAATGTTGACCATCATTAATATTTGGGCAAAGGTGTTTAACACCTGTTTTATTTTGTAACTCTTGGGTTATATCTTTCCACATTTGAGCATATTCATATTTATCTTCGCGGGAAAAGTTAGGAGGATAAGAAATACACCATTGAATTGTTTTAACTTGCTTGTTAACAGCATTTGCAGTCAGGTGTAAAGTCAGGTGTTTAAGAAATAACCGAATATATCTGAGATTTTCATTTGACCATTGTAAATCTTTTTTCACCCAAGTTTCTTGCAGTGAATATCTACGATCAGGAATATAAACTCTACCATCAAAAATTGGACGCTCTTGATTTATTTCTGTACTTCCCCTAGTAGTTAGTACGGTAGGCATTGGGAAAGGTTTATCTACTGGAATAAAACTTTCAGGAATAAAATATTCAAATAAAACTGGAAACCTAGTTTCCACTAAAACATAAGTAACTTTATAATTTAGATTATCTAATTTAAAATATTCAACAATTTTATCATCTTTATTAACATAAACGCTAGTATAATCATTTCTAAAATCTATACCGATTGTCCAGCAATATGCAAGCTCTATTTTTTGGGGTGTTGGTAGTAAAATAATACCAATTATATTTTCTTGGCTATTTTTACATTCAATAAATTTAGGAAATTCATGACACCGAATTATCTGATAACTACCTTTACGGTCTTTCAAATTTTGAATTTCCTCTACATTGGGAAAAGCAACCTGAAAAGTTTCTTCTCCATATTCAGCATCATAATAAAAACCATAATATTCTGTCCATCCTTCTGCTTGAAAGTTAGGCCATACTTCTAAAACTGGAACTTCATAAATAATATTTTCTGCTTGAAGTGTATAATCTTTAAACAAAGGTATTTTAATATTTGGTAAATCTAAAATTAGCGTTACCTGTGATAAATCATCTTCATCAATTAATTCAAATTTAAGCTGTTTCGTTAATTCTTCTGGAGTAAAATAATCTAGGAGAATAGGGTTAAGCGGTAAAATAGGAGTAATTTGGCGATTTTCAAATACTAAAAATTGCGTACATCGAGGAAGTAAAGCACCTGGTAAAATACCCTCTTGATCAATAAATACGAGTTGATTTAAAAATAAATCTTGGGTTGTAATTTTAAGTTCCTTGAGTTTATTTAATAAACTTTCCGTTTTCAATTTTAAATTGTGTACATTCTTATTCATATCTATTCAAATTCAATAATTCCTTTTTCTGTTAATTGCCAAGTTTGGGAACTACCTATCATCACCACTTTAGCAGGTTTGAGTAATTTAAACTTACTTGTAACCTTACTTCCTCGAATTTGAAACAACGCTCTAAAAGTATCTATCGTTGAACGACTGAAACCAAAACCCCTTTTAGGCATAAGATATAATGTATCTCTACCAAATAACCAGTATAAACCTTGAGCTTGTCTTTCTAAAACAACTGCTTCATTAATACCTTGACTACGGTTTTGAATACTAGAACTGGTTTCCGAAACTTGTTTTGCTTGCTGTGAAATTACAACAGGATTAGAATTATAAGTTTCCACAATGCGTAATTCGTCAGGATTGAGATTTAAACTGTTAGCTGTATTTACTGCTTGCTGCTGATTTGATGTTATTTCCTGATGATTATTTTCAACTATATGAGAACTTTGGGTTACTTCTTGAACTGGTGATTTAATTCTATTTTCTAACTCACTATACTTATTTTCTATTGCTTGGATTTCAGTTTTAAATTTTTCCCTTTCTTCTATTAATTTTTTAATTTGCAATTTTAAATCATTAATTTCTACATCAGTTTTATTTGTATAATCTGTAAATTCATCTCTTGATATAGATGAAATTACATTTTTTTTTATAACTTCCTGTGCAACTGGTGAATTATGAACTTTACCATTTGATAGTTCAATGGGTAATAGTGGTAAATTCCCAAACTCTATTAAACCCTGTTCTGCTAATATCCAACCTTCTGCTTTTCTAGGTGGGTGAACTTGAGCAGGTTTTTTGAGAATAAATTCACGTTTATCTGAATCTTCGTAATTATGATGTTGAAAGAGTAAATTAAATGCTTCATTCACACGGGGGTTAATTTTACCATTGAGTTTGGTAATAGGAAATAGCCAATAAATATCATTATCGGTAGCAATTATCCAATAATTTCCTCTATTATCTTCTGTGAGTAATGTTTCTTGTGTACCGTTGGTATAGTAGTTTGGTGAAAGGTTAACTAATATTGCTGTTTTTTCAATTAACCGAGGAATGTAATTATATAATATAATTAATTCCTGTTCTGAAAAATCTACTTTTTCAAGATTATTAATTGGCATAATAAATAATAAAATCAATTAATTAGAAAAATGTAATTGTCCAATCTCTCTTAACTCCCATTGTTCACCAATGGAAGATACCTTTGCAGCTTTAACAACAGTAAAATTATTAGAAATATTCGGTTGATAACCTACACATTCAAAAAATGTAGCTATTGTGTGATAGTTATGTTCATTAATTTTCATTCCTCCTTTGGGAAAAAGATATTCATGACTACCTTCTGCTAAAATCCAATAATTGCCTCTATTACTAGATTCTAAAATGGGGGAAACACTGCGCCCAAGACGACGTTGTTCTGCTGTATACTCACTTTCTGAAACAGTAATTGCACTGCGCGAAAGAGAACGAGAATTATGATTATATGTTGATAGTAATTGACTGTTAGAATTAGATGTATGACTTTGAAAATGTAAGTTACTATTAGTTGGTTGATGAATGTAAGCAACTTGTCTATTTTGGGTAATAGGTTGATGTGTAATAGGATTGGTATATGTAGACGAATAAGTTTGATTAGTTGGATTGTTATTTTGAGAACTGTTCTCTATTTCTTTGATTTTTTGCTCTAATCTATTTAATATTTTATAAACTTCACTGAGTTCTCTTTGAAAATTCTCAATATCAATAAATTGGGTTTTATTGTTATTTGGTGCTGCTTTTTTATTGGGTGTATTCACAAACAGATAAAATTTATAACCATAAATACCCATACCAATTAAAATCATAAACAGCAACATATAAACAATTAGTGATAATTTATTAATATCATTTTTTAAAGTATTAACTCGAGAATGTAATTCTGTAATTACATCAGTATTTGTAGTTGCTGGTAAATTCTCTATTGGTAATTTATTCTGCGGGTCTAAACCCTTCTGAAAGTTTGTTTTAATCTGATTAGATTCTTTTTCTAAAGCATCAATATTTATATTCAAAAAATTGTTTATTTTGCTTTGAGTAGCTGGTCCAAATTTACCATCATAATTTTTAGGTACACTCTCTCCATCAAAAGAAGCCAGTTGTCTCTGAACCTTAGTTACACCTTCTGTTTTTAATCCGTCTTTTAATGGTTCAACAGTTGCGTTAATATCATCGGTAATTTCAATAACTTTTTTTACCTGTTCTGTCTGTTGAATTTTTGACAATTCTTCTCTAAATTTTTCGATTTTTGAAATAACATCTTGAGAGTTAATTTTATCCCGTTGTTCAGGATTATTTACTGCTGATTGAAGTTCTGAGTTAAATGATTGTATAGATTTTTTCAATTCTTCAAAACTCTTAATCAATTTTTTATTTTCATTATTTTGGCTAGATTGTTGATTTATTTGGGCGATATTAATATTTCTATCACTATTATTAGTAGTACCTAAAACAGTTGGTTCTGTTACTAACAATAAATTAAGTGATAAAAGTATGGGTGTAATCGTTTTCAAATAAATATGTAGTTTCATGTTTTAACTCTTTAAATTACAAAAATTCTATGATTCCTCTTTCTTCAAGCTGCCATGTTTGCTGATTACTTAAATAGTTAACCTTCCCTGGTTTGATGAGTCTAAAGTTCTCTTTTGTTGATTGTTCATAATTTCTACACTCAAATAATATCGAGAAAGTTTCATAGCTATGTGAGTTAATTTTATGATGATATTTTGGTACTAAATAAATATCTATTATCCAATAGTCACCTCTAGCTTTAGGTTCAAAAATTGGATTTACCTGATTCCCATTCATACGCAGTGATTTACTTTCCTGAGTTTCTGCAACTTCTCTTTTGCCTGAAAACTCTGATTTGTTATTATAATATTCTACTAACTCTATATATTCTGGATATTCATCTGGATATTCATGTAATTGGTGATTATCTGTTTCTTCTCTAATAACTGGTTCGTAATTTTCTGATAGGTTAAAACCAGGAGAAATATTAACAGGATAATTATTAACATCATTGTTAACAATCTTTTCCTTAATATCACTTACTTCTGCAAATACTTTTCTAAATAATACATTTTGTTCTTCGATTAACTTTATCTGTCGTTCTTGAGAGTCTACTAAAGACTGCAAAAAAGTTTCTGATTTTGATGCTACAACATTAACAGATGTTGTATTTGCTTTTTTCAATTGCTGTAAATCGTATGTATTTCTCCGCCATGAATCATAAATATTTCGCGCCCAATATAGCATTTTTTGTTCTCTAATATCTGAACTAAAGCTATCTAGATTTAGAGGCCAATGACAGTTTTTGCATTGAATTTCACTCACAATGTTTTCATACCTACAAACTGGACATTGTTTTTTTTCCATTGTTCTTACCTTTAAGAATGATCGGTTTGGGCGAATTTCATCGCCCATGTTTGATATGAATTTTATTTACCAGCCCAGCGTTTACCTAAAACTCTGAGTAATGCTTTTAGTCCAAGAATAAAAGGCGGTTCTTCACGAATATTATCAACTTCACCTCTAATAGCATTGAGAGAATTTCTCAGTTCCCTTTCTGTTTCCCGCCATAGTCTTTGATTAAATTCAGCATCAGGATCATCTGGATACAGTTTTTCAAATTCATATTCTGGTATTGGTTGAATACTATCAATCCTTAAATGATCTAAACTTGCATGAAAAACATTCAAAAATAACTTTAACTGATTTAATTCGGGAATTTCATACTTATTAATATTTCTGCCCCGAAAATCTAAACGATTTTGCCAACCAAATTCTTCATCATTAATTTTACAATATTCACCAGTAATGACATGATCTATTTCTCTTCTATCTAGTCCTTCTAATCTTCTACCTTGTAAAACTAAACCACAAGCAACTTCATCTTTAGGCTTTTGACTCAGGCGTGTAACTTGTTTGGTATCATCAAAACCAGAAGCTACACTCATCATTCTACTAAGCAATAAATTGATTTCTGAATAACTATCAAATCTACCTCCTTCAGCTAACCAATGTAAAAGACGGGAAGCGTTACCACCTATGTAAACCGGGGTAATTTCATCAACAGTATATTTACGCTCTTGGTGTAAAACAGAAAGAATTTGACCTACATAGAAATACAACCCAGATACACCAATTGCCATCAAACGAATTAACCCTTGAAAGTCTGGATTTTCTTCAAAAGTATCTCTTCTTTTTTCTAACCAATTTGTAGCTTCTAGCCGCATCCATACATCCAATTTGGCATTGAAAGCTGGACCCCTTAATCTAGTCCAATCATTAGCATTAATGTCAAAATTTTGCAAAAAATTAGGGTTCATCTCAATAAATTGAGAGAATAAATCACGCCCTGCTAACTGCACTGAACATTGATGTAATAGTTGATCATCTTGCCAAATAGAAATATCTGAAGTTCCACCGCCCATATCAATACAAGTGGTACTAACTAAATCATGTCCTTCATCTTCAGCAAAATATTGTGCAATAGCTAAACTTTCTGTGCGGAAATAGGTGGTGTTATCTCTAGTTGGGCTAATATTTTTAATTCCCGTTTTAGCTTGTAGTTGTTCAGTTAATCTTTGCCAATTAACTGCGTAGTTTTGCTGTTCTCTAGATGAAAATGCTGATGGAAAAGATAAAGCCCACTGAATTTTTTGTACACCATTTTTAGCAGCCATAGCTGTGATATGCAGGGCTAAATGTTTCAAAAACAGTTGATTATCAGTAGGGTTAGTAGTTGACCATTTCAGATTAGTTTTAATCCATGTTTCTTGAGGTGAAAAGCGATTTCTGTCGGGAATATAAAGTCTACCATCAAAAATAGGGTTTGAATCTTCGTCTCTAGAGTTTGTTTGCCCTCTTCTGGTTAATACTGTAGACATGGGGAAAGGCTTTTCTATGGGAATGAAACTTTCAGGAATAAAAAATTCAAACAACACAGGAAAGCGAGTATCAATAGAAACATCCGTGACTTTTTTGTGCAGGTTTTCTAAGTTCAGACGTTCTACCACCTTGTCATTTTTATTGACATAAATATTAGTAAAAGAAGTACCAAAATCTACACCAACTACCCATTCACCAGTTAAATTAATTTGTTCTGGAGTAGGTAATATAATCAATCCAATTGTGTTAGTATAAGTATCTTTACATTCAATAAAACTCGGAAATTCCTCAAACCTGACTACTTGATATAAGCCTTTACCTTCTTTAAACGTATGAATGTTTCTTGATGTAGCTGTGGGAAAACTAACCTGAAAAGTCTCCTCCCCATACTCAGCATCATAGTAAAACCCATAATATTCCTGCCAACCCTTAGCCCGAAAATCAGGCCATACCTCTAAAACCGGAACTTCATAAATAATATTTTCCTCTAACAATGGATAATCCTTAGTTAAAAAGAAATTTTGCGGAACATTTCCACCTTTAACACCATAAAGAGGCAAAGTTAAATTTACCCGTACCTGTGAACCACCTGCACCATTATTAACCAGTTGTAATTTAATTCTCTTGGTTAAATCCTCCGGCGTGAAATAGTTTAATAAAATCGGATTCAAAGGAATTAAAGGCGTAATATTCCGATTATTAAAAACTAAAGATAGTGTACCTTCAGGTAGTAAAGCACCTGGTAAAATTCCTTCTTGATCAATAAATTTTAATTCTGGTAAAAATAAATCTTTCGACTCTAAACAAACTACTTGTCTACTTCTATTCCATGTTTCAATATCTTCAGGGAGAAAAGCAGCTAAAGTTTTACCTTCATAAACAGATATATTTTGTGGTGGTTCATTCCAAGCAGTAGCAATATTTGGATCAATAATTAACAGTGGAGGAACATTCGGTTTAACTAAGCTGGGAATAACCCTAACATTAGATTCTTTCACCTCTACCTTAACAGGTAAATTCAGCGCAGTTAACGCCCCTCGGTTAATTTCTACTTCAAAATATGCCGGGTTATTACTAAATTGAAAATTCGGTGTGTTTGTCACACCCAAACTGTTAATAAAACCATTAACTAAACCAAATATCCTATCAATGGCTTTACTCTCACCGTTATATCTTCTAATCTCTCGGCGCAAATTATCTAACCAAAATACTAACTGTTCTTTTTCTGTTTGATTGAGACAATTATGGGGTGATTTTAACTGTAATGTATTAGCATCCCACCAAGGTATACCATCCCATTTTCCCTGTTCTGAAGGTACAACTAAGGTACTAGGAGAAGTCATGCCTACAGGTTGATCCTTACAGGTAAAAACATATAAATCTTCCCAAGGATGTTTATTATTATTAAATGTATAAAGAGTATTAACTGGATCAGGTAAAAGCTCATATAAAGAACGAGCAAAAATATGATTACTTTTCTTTGTTCCCAATTCTAAAAGTTGGGCTTTAATGGGAAAATTTCGGACTTCTGCTAATGCTAAAGCTGCTAACATCCCTTGCCATTGAATAATCATTTGTTCCCGAATTGGATAAGCATCATTATGTAATGCCATTTCCATTGATAAAGCTCGCGCCCAAACTGTGGGAACAGAACTCACACTGGTTACCGCTCCCGGTGCTTTGTAGTCTAAACTAGAGGCAACATCATTAAAAGCTTTTGGTGCTTGAGTATCCCAAATGCCAGGATTACCCGATTTGACATCACAATCATTTTTCAGTTTTGGCAATAACAAAGCAGACTGATTATTAGTATATGCACTGGTCATGATCAAATTTCCCTTTCATCAACAAGCTTCTTTCTACGAAAATTTCTGCCTACAAGCGACACACAATATATAAAGCCTTAGCCAGTCCAAATATTCCTATTTTGGGTAAATTGCTGATGGCAGCCGGATTCAAACGTCTTTTTAATTCTTGCACTGTATCCCTAGATTTTTGGTTTTTATCTCGACTGTCACCACCTCCAATGATTAAATCTGATAAATTATCAGGTTTCATGGAACCATTAGCGAAATGTTTAGCGTTGAATAATTGAATATTCTCATCAACACATTGATGAATTTGCGATAACCAGCGTAAATAATCTTGGCACCAAATACTAATTGTTTCTATGGCATTTTGTTGTTCAGGATCATTGAAATCAACTAATTTTTGTTGATTATTTCCTAGCACTGCGCGATCAGGAAAGAATTTCACAAACCAAAATGCTTGGGGACTTCTTTGAATCTCTCTTACTCCTGCTCTCTTTCCTTCTGCTAATAATGGAGCAATATCAGCTAACCATACAAATGCAAACCGAGTAGCATTTACTAATTCATCTCTAACTAATTTGTGTTCAGGAATATCTCGCCAAGTGATATTCTTTAAACTCTCCCGATTCATTAATACTACAGTTTTTTGCTGAGGATTTGTATTTAATAAAAATTGTCTAGCGGCTAATGCAGCGTACATTTCAATAAAATGGGGATCATTACGTTGGGTGTTTTTACCCACACTAAAAACTTTAACTGGAGATAAGTTTTGATTACCCAATAAATAGACGGTATCAAAAGTTTCTTGTGATTGAATACCATAATAACGTAATGCGGCTTCTGTATTTAATAAAAACTGATCAGAACGGGCATAAACTGTTTCTGAACTATCCACTAAAGTAGGATTAAATCCAAAATAAGGTAGTGCAAATAAACAACCAATATCTACTTTACTTCTGATTCTCAAATTTTCTAGCTTGTTATGAATTAACCGCCCAATTGTTGGTAATCCTGAAGCACCAGTACCCCCAAAAATTGACCCGCATAAAAATACTTTTGGACGTTTACCGCTGCCTGTATCTGTTTGCAGTTGGTTCAGTAGTTGACACCATGAATCATAATCTAACGCGTCAAGTTTTACCTGACTCATTACCGCCGCACCGATAGCAGGACGACCCCGAAAACCTACATCTAAATTAGCTTCTCGTTCTTGGGAAGTATAGAGAACATCAAATAAATTTCCTAATGCTGGTTCATCATCTTTGAGCAGGTTATATTCAAAAAATGAACCCAGATTTTTATTGACGCTGGTATTAGCAAAAGGCGACCATAAACCAAAGTCTCTGATTTCCGTTTTCATCCAAGGAAATTTATCAGCTAAGTTTAATTCATGGCAGTCTTGATAAATTTTCAGACTTTTTCGCGCTCGTTCTAAATTACCGTTATTTTCATCAGCATCAACAAATAATAAATTTAGTGTTTCTTCGTTAAAAAGTCCTATAGATGCTAATTGAATTATTGCTTCAATGCACTTAGCACCAGTTCCACCAATTCCAATGACATAAATTGACATTTGTTAATCTCCCATTAGTTTATGACGGATAAAAAAAGCTCCAGGGGCAATATATTTGACAGTTTCAGGAGAACTGGTAGCGGTACTTAACCAATACAACCAGATACTATCAAACAAGAAAAAACACATTAAGGAAAATTGCGCTTCATCGCTGCGGTTGATGTACAAGACTGTAAAAAAAATGGTGAGTAAAGGTAGCAGTCCCAACAAAAACCAAATTAACAACCATTTACCCCTGCTACTACTGCTAGACCTGCTCATTGCTCCCAAGACACACCAAAAAATTGTAGAAAACATACAAACACCGAACATAATCAGTGCAGCTGTTGTATAGTCAGCAGCAAGCCATGTATCCAGGGGTACTTTCTGAATAGGTATAACTTGATTTTCATAGATAAGACGCTGACCCAAAAACATCAAGCCAGCACCAATCACAGTAAAGATAATGATCCTGATAATCTCCCAAGGCTTCATTAGCCCTCCTTCATAACGTTTTATGCAGGATTAATGTTGCATTTCAACAAAACAAGGCTCTTCTTTGATATACTCCCATATTGTGATCTATAAGGCAATACAGACCACCGTAAAATTACTTAATAAACATTAGTAATTTATTCATACTTATTCTTTGGAGGCTAAAAAATGATGTGGATGAAATGGCTATTTGTAGCGAGTGTTACAAGTTTTTTATTATCTTGCAGTCCAGCTAGAGTTAAGGAGCAGTTAAATTGTGAAATGCCTCCTACTCAGGAGCAATCTTCTAAATCTAATAATTTGAGGGTTGCAATTTATATTGATGGTAGTGGCTCAATGTTGGGTTATGTGAAAGATGGAGAAACTAATTATGTTAAAGCTTTACATGCTATCAGAAATGTATTTGAATTAACGGGTAAATTACCAGTTGAATATTATCGCAATGGAAATAACAGCCAAAGAATTACTACTAGTGAATATTATAGTTATGCAGCACGTCCAATATTTTATGATGGCAGTAACTCTAAATATAAAGCGGTCTCTAGCCCAATTGATGCTGCTATTGTTGCACCTCGAAAAAATGAAGATAAAATGACTGTTATTATAACTGATTTAGAACAAAATAGTGGTGATGTTACTAAGCTCAATAAAAAAATACAGGATACTTATTTTAATGCTGAGAGACCAGATTATGCAGTGGGCATTTGGGCGGTTAAAAGTCAGTTTAATGGTAATGTATATATACAAAACTCAGATATTCTAAAGACTTTTAATTATAAGTCAGGTAACACACCTGAAAAATTACGTCCATTTTATATTTTATTTTTGGGACCTTATAGGGATATCAAATATTATTTTGAACAATTAAAGAACTATGACTCTCAAGAATTATTAGCTAACAGTAAATTGATAATTTTTCATCCCGACAATCTAATTGAAAGTA
Source organism: Richelia sinica FACHB-800 (assembly GCF_014698825.1). Taxonomy (GTDB): domain Bacteria; phylum Cyanobacteriota; class Cyanobacteriia; order Cyanobacteriales; family Nostocaceae; genus FACHB-800. The sequence goes on along the minus strand of NZ_JACJTT010000002.1, from coordinate 375,702 downwards.
TATCTAACTTACAAACGTTACCTACAAATCTACCGAAAGGAATAAATAGGCCATACTCCCTTGTTAAAGATGGGCTTTATGCTAGTAAGAATAACAATGTGCCAATAGACTTATTGCAAATAGATAATACTACACAAAATGAGTTAGTCATTGATTACAACGTACCTTTTAAACAATATAAAAACAGTTTATTAATTGATGTTAATTCCATTCAACATAAGAAAAATGTTCAAAAATTTGATAAATTTCTGAAAAAATTTACGTCCAATATTGAAACCTCGGAAATTAACGAAGCTATCAAATTAACCAATTGGCAAATTCTAGATCAAGAAAACAAGTTGAAATTTTCAGCTATAATTCAACCTCATAAATTCACATCGCCAGGCGTTTATCAATTTAAATTTGACATTTTTACCCAGAACTTACAATCACCTAGTTGGTGGCAAGAATGGGACTGGACATCAAGAACTAGTGATAAAGATGGCTCAAAAACTCATAATTTAGAGGCATTTTTAATTGGACTTAAAAATAGAACAGAAACAATGAAAGTAGAACAATCAGATACACGAATAAATAATTATTGGTTAATTGGACGTTTTTGTTATGCTATTCAGAAAAATTGATTTTTGTTTGTATGTGTTATTTTCAGATTTATCAAATTCAAGAAAATGACTAATTGACCAAATTTTAACTATATCAATATGAATTGCAAAGCTATCTACTGGGATTTCCATAGTTTAGTTGACCTTGGTTAAGGTCATAGCACTTATGCGCTTACTTCGTTAGGATATTAACTTCATGTATGACAAACTTAAACCATAAGTTCCATAATTTGCTAAACTCCAAAATCGGACAGAATGAGAACATCAAGAATTTGGAGGGGTCGCAGAGTGACTCATGGTGAAAGTACAGTCAATGTAGAAAATGTTCGTCTTCAGGAATATTCCTGGCCGTTTTGGCCTATTTTCCCCCTCTACCCCTATGGTCAGCGTCGCACCATTCGCAGAGAGGTAATTAAAGATACCATTTGGACGTTTGACCAAATGCAGGGGGTTTTCTATGTTGTTGTACCCATACGCATGACTGTGGTGAAGTTGGAAACAGGAGGTTTGCTGGTTTATGCACCTGTCGCACCAACAAGAGAATGTATCCGCTTAATGCAGGATTTGGTAGCTGAATATGGTGATGTTAAGTATATTATTTTACCTACTATATCTGGATTAGAACACAAAGTTTTTGTTGGGCCTTTTGCAAGGTACTTTCCCTCTGCACAGGTGTTTGTCGCACCTCAACAGTGGAGTTTTCCTGTCAATTTACCTTTGAGTTGGTTGGGTTTACCAGGGAAGCGGACTCAGGTGTTACCGACAGATAGTAGTCAAGCACCTTTTGCTGATGAGTTTGATTATGCCATACTAGGGCCGATTGACTTGGGTCCTGGTCGATTTGCAGAGGTGGCATTTTTGCACAGGCGATCGCATACTCTATTAGTAACAGATACCATAGTTTCCGTGCCAGCAGATCCACCAGCGATCGTGCAAATTGACCCCTATCCCTTGCTGTATCATGCTAAGGACAGAGCTTATGATATCGTAGCTGACACCCAAGTTAACCGTCGTAAGGGATGGCAACGTATCACTTTATTTGCTTTTTATTTCCGTCCCAGTGTGGTAGATGTACCAACCTGGAAAGATATATTCAGAGATGCCCAAAAAGCCCCAGAACGCTCTCGAAAAGCATATTTTGGGTTTTTCCCCTTTAAATGGCAACAACAGTGGCAAAGGTCATTTGAAGTCTTGCGGGGAGACGGGAGGATCTTTGTTGCCCCAGTTTTACAAAGTTTAATTCTCAACCGCGCACCCCAGGAAACTATTAACTGGGCTAATCAAGTAGCAAAATGGGATTTTCAATGGATTATTCCCTGTCATTTTGATGCCCCAATTAAAGCGAAGCCACAGGAATTTAGACAAGCATTTTCTTTTTTAGAAAAATATCCGACTGGTGGTTTAATTAATAGCTATAGTTATCCTCTACCAGCAGAAGATTTTCAGGTATTACGAGATATTGATGAGGGTTTAAATAAGTTTGGTATTGTCCCTCCTGCAAAAGAAAAAGTTTGATATCTACTCACAATTAACATTCAATTAATTAAGATGAGACTGCTTACATTAGTATTTATTTTTTTGTTTTTAACTAAATATCTCATCTAGGTTGAGAAATGTTCATCTAAGGTACATTGTGCTACGCGACAACACACCCTACAAAATCAATATACCTCTTGCAAAAGTCTTTCTTTTTTAGGACTTACACACAAGTTACGAAAGAATAAACCACGTTCGCGTAGCGTCCCGTAGGGATAGGAAATAGGGTTTCAGTGATATTTTGCGTAAGTCCTGTTTTTGTTAAGCTGCTGTGCGTGAAACAAAAAAATATGGCTCTTCAGTACATAAAGAGTAAGTATAAAAGAGTAAAAACCAAGGAAAACTAATTATTACTCTATCTTTCTCTTTCTACTTCCATAATTTCAGTATATTCAAACTCATTGGGACTCTGACGCACTAAAGGATATCGTTCTCCTCCTAATTCAATATAATCTTGTTCACAATCAGGTTTAGAAGAATAATAAGTCAGTACATATTCTTTACCAATTCTATGGGTAATTTCTTCTTCTACTTCTCCCCGCCATTGGGTTTTGGTCACTAAAATGATTAATTGATTAGCTAATTGGGGAATAGTTCTAGCAATGTGTCTTCGGGACATTTCATCTAAACTGCCAAAAGGAGAATCCATAACCATTGGAAATGTGCTACTATCTGGCAGCATCATCATTTTGCGTTTTTCGCTCCATTCCCGCACCTTATCAATGATGCTAGCAATGAAAGATAAACTGAGAACTTGGTTTTCTCCGGTAGATGCAGCTACAGGTGCTTCAGTTCCTGCGGTATTTTCTACTAAATTCAGTTCATATTTATCACTGATTTTGGGAATATATGGTGTAAAAGATATTTTGGCGAATATTTCTTGAACGCGCTTTTCTAATTGCAGTCGGAATTGTTTTTCTTGACGATTTTTTACTTCTATTAGTCTTTCTATGGCATCTTGAGTAGCATTAATACGTCTTTGTGCCAGCAGTTGCTTTTCTTCATTTAATTTTTGTTTGGCGATTTGTTTAATTAAACTATCGATTTCTATTTTTAAATAAGTGATTTTCTGTTCATTTGCTCCCTGCTCACGATTCAGATCATCAATTTTCGCTTCAATTTCATCTAAACGCTTTTGTAGTCTACTAATTTCTTCGTTAGGGTCTTTTCGCAGCAGTTCTTGAATACTATCTAATTCCTCTTCAATTTGAGCAATAGTATCCCGTAACTGTTTAATTCTTTCTTGCTCTCGGTCAACTTCTACCCAAAATGCTATGGCTTGTTTATCAATTTCATCAACTTGAGCACTCATACGTATAGCTGTTTCTTCAACTGTGGAAGAACCAGCACGTTCTAGTAAATGTAGGACATGATTATGTCCATGAGTGCCTTCGCTTAAGTCTGCACCACAAATACAACTACCAGATGATAACAATTCGTTGATAAATTCCCGTGAAATACCAACAGTTAACTCTCCACGCTGTTTCAAATCAGTGATGATATCACGAAATTTTGCAGTAGTTTCTGATAAAAGTACAGTATATCCACGTGAGGAAATAATTTTTTTTAGTGCTTCTCTAGTTTTCCTCAACTCTTCTCGATGAGATGCTCGTTGCGTTTCTAAATTCTGCCGTTTCTCTTCCCGTTCCTTGGCAGCACTCAGTTCTCGTAGCTTTTGACTAACATCTTTCTTGAAGGTTTGTTGATATTCTAACTCCTGTTGAATTTCACTTTGGCGTTTGGTGATATAGTCAATTTCCCGTTCTAACTTTTCTTGTTGACGTAACAGTTGTTTAATTTCCCCTTCACCAATATTTTTTAACTCTGTTTCTAAAGCTTTCTTTGCTTCTCCTAAATGTTTAATAGAACGCTCTATTACTTCCACTCCTAAAAAAATTCTGATGGCATCAGCAATTTCTGTTTTGTTGTCAGAACGGACTATTTCTTCAATTCGTTCACCATCAAAGAAAAAGTATTGATGTAAATTTACAGGCAGAATTTGATTAATAATATCGTCAGGATGTTGGTTAGGAATGTGCCACTTGCCATCATCACCACTCACCCACATAGTTAACTGAGTTTTTCCAGGCTCGATTTCATTACTGCCTTTATAAACTCGACAAGTCCGTTTTGCTCGATAGCGATTGTTTTCATGTTCCCAAGCAATTTCTACCCAACATTCTACAGATTGACCTGGTGAAGTTTCAGTAATTGCTCTTTTATTGACTAACTGTTCTGCTACCGCAAAAGCTGCACTGAATCTTTCATACAAAACCCAAGTAAACGCATTTAATAAACTGGTCTTACCGGAACCATTGCTGCCATGAATCATCGTCGTACTAGTGGCAAGATTGATTTCTGGTGTGGTGGCATAAAAAGACCGAAAATTGCAAAGTTTAATAGAAGTCAGTTTCATTGCACTGATTCCTTCACAATTTCTAAAATATCTTCGTTTATGTGGCTTTTCCGCTTCCGGTCTAGCCGACTTTTCTCTAACTTCAGAACTTTATCAATAATCTGTCTGACTTCCAAGGGTGCATTATTGATTGGTTCGTATAAGTCTTCAATATTTTCTGGTGGCAACATAATGGCAGCTATAGAGATAGATTTAGCATCTATTTTAACTGTCTGCTTTGGTGTAATTACCAGTGTGAATTTACTGTTACTTTCAACTTAAAAATCTGCAAAAAATTGAAAAATTACGACTTTTTACATTGTAAATTTATTGATTTTTATATGTTTTTATGATATTTATGGATTTTGTCAAGGTTTATGATTCACCCTTTTTTAAATTTTTCCCATTAGCAAAAAAAGCATAACACTAAATGATAAATCTATTTTGCTCCAACTGTAAATACAGGTTTTATCAGTATTTACACTATAAATATAATCAAACCAACCACAAAATCTATCACAAGCCTAATTCCTAGCTTCAAGGTCTATACTCATTTGAAGCTGCAATCTGTTTGAGAGTAATTTCTTTTAATCTCATCACGACGCAGTTTGTTGTGACGTAAAAATTAACCATCCTGCTCACTCATGCCTATTCCAAAAATGATCGGTACAAATGTAGGTTAGCTGAAGTAATATATCGCCAAATCGTTTGTACAGCTTGCCGTGAGTATCACCAAAAACATCAAAGTCTTGTCTGTGTTAGGTTTCCTTTGGTCAACCCAACCTACTGGTCTGTTTCATTTTTCCTAGAATTGGTATTTACTGATGACTGTACATAATACTCTGTACCCTTGGTGTGAGTTGTCGGGTAAAATTCCCTAAGTGCTGTTTTCATGGAAAAATAGCACTTTTAGTAAGTGTCAAAGACTCAAAACCGATATCCCAAAAAATTTTTCCAGAAAAAACTCAAAACATAGTTGACAAATCAGAAAAAGTTAGTAATAATAATAAAAGTGCAAGTCAAGGGACTGTAGTTCAATTGGTTAGAGCACCGCCCTGTCACGGCGGAAGTTGCGGGTTCGAGCCCCGTCAGTCCCGTTAAAAAAGTTGAGAGTGCTGAATGCTGAGATAGCGCCACCTAGAGTATTATGGCGAGCATTCCTAAGAATAGCGATATAAATAAGGGACAGTGGTGAAATAATCACTACTGTAACTCAGCGTTCAGCACTTGTATTGCTTTTTGAAAGAGAGAATTAATTGTGACCGTCAGAGTCCGTATAGCTCCAAGTCCTACGGGAAATTTACACATTGGTACAGCCAGAACTGCTGTATTCAACTATTTATTTGCCCGTCACCATGGTGGTAAGTTTATCCTGCGAATAGAAGATACAGATCTAGAGCGATCGCGTCCTGAATATACTGAAAATATCATGACTGGATTGCGTTGGCTGGGATTGAACTGGGATGAAGGCCCATTTTTTCAATCTGAACGGTTGCACCTGTACCAAGCCGCAGTTCAGAAACTCCTTGATCAGGGGTTAGCCTATCGCTGTTACACCACATCTGAAGAATTAGAAGCATTACGGGAAGCACAAAAAGCTAGAAACGAAGCTCCCCGCTACGATAACCGTCACCGCAACTTAACTCCAGAACAACGAGCAGCTTTTGAAGCCGAAGGACGCTCCTATGTAATTCGCTTCAAAATTGACGATAACCGGGAGATTGTCTGGAACGACTTAGTAAGGGGTTCCATGAGTTGGCGTGGTAGTGATTTGGGTGGTGATATGGTCATTGCTCGCGCTTCCTCTGAAGGTGTGGGACAACCACTCTATAACTTTGTGGTGGTCGTGGATGACATTGATATGCAAATTACCCATGTCATTCGCGGAGAAGACCATATCGCCAACACTGCTAAACAAATTCTGTTGTATGAAGCTTTAGGTGCAAAACCACCAGAATTTTCCCATACACCCCTGATTTTGAATATGGATGGTCGCAAACTTTCCAAACGGGACGGGGTGACATCCATTTCTGACTTCCAGCAAATGGGGTTCACTGCGGAAGCGTTGGTTAATTATATGACCTTACTCGGTTGGTCTCCCACGGACTCAACCCAAGAAATCTTCACCTTAGCTGATGCAGCCAAAGACTTTAGCTTTGAGCGGGTAAATAAAGCTGGTGCTAAGTTTGACTGGGCCAAATTGGATTGGATCAATAGCCAATATATCCACAGTATGCCCATTGATAAACTTACAGATTTACTCATTCCTTATTGGGAAGCAGCAGGTTATCAATTCACATCGGGAAGAGAACGCCCTTGGTTAGAACAGTTAGTCAGCTTACTGGCTGCTAGTTTAACTCGGTTAGTAGATGCTGTAGCCATGAGCAAAGTATTCTTTACCGAGACGGTAGAATTGAGCGAAGAAGGTAGCCAACAACTCGAGCAAGGTGGGGTAAAAGCTGTATTGGAAGCTATTGTCACCGCTTTAGATACTCAACCGGAACTGACAGCCGACATTGCCCAAGACATCATTAAAAAAGTGGTGAAAGCTGAGAATGTGAAGAAAGGTTTAGTGATGCGATCGCTCCGTGTAGCTTTAACCGGCGACGTACACGGCCCTGACCTGATTCAATCCTGGCTATTACTCCATCAAATTGGTTTAGATAAACCCCGTTTAACTCAAGCGATCGCTGCTGTTAGTTAAATTTATGATAGGGACACCTGATACCATTTTGGATTTTAGATTTTGGATTTCGGCTTGAGAATGCCTTTGTTGTCAGGCATTGAGTCTATCCATCTTTATGGAATCATTTTTAAACTTGGTATGAGAGTGTCCCTAAATAAACATATTGTAAAGAGAACGTCAATTTCTCTGATGAGGGGGAACTTGGTGTGTAAGATACATGTCTTGAACACCACTTAAAAATATATTTTAATGACAATGCTGAGAACACCGCTCACCAAAGTAATCAGATACTCATCATTGACAATACTGATGGTTTCCTTGACAGCGTTAATTAATACCATCGCTCACGCTCGCGAAACTCCCGGCATTTTTGATGATGTCACCATCAGTCATCCATTTTCCCCAGATCCTTTAATGGTCAGGGGGATGAGTGGTGGTTCAGTTCCTGCTAGTCAAGTAGCTGGGAGAACCGAGACTCCCACAGGCCCTTGTAGTGGATTTGTGGATGCAGCACCAGATCACACCCTGAAACTTGGTACTAAATTTGATTATTTGAAGTTAGTAGTGCAAAGCCCAGCCGATACTATTATGATTATCAAAGGCCCCGGCGGTACTTGGTGTAACGATGATTTAGACGGCAAAAATCCCGGTATTGTCGGTGAGTGGTTGCGTGGGACTTACCAAATTTGGGTTGGTTCCTACGATAAAGGCAAGTATCTACCTTACAGCTTAAAAATTACAGAAACAAAATAGCTGCGAACAGGGAGTACAGAAAGAAGAAGACAGAAGTTACAGAAGTTGCAGGAGTTACAGAATAATTAATGCCATTACTGCGGAATTCTTGCATTTTTAAACTTCTGTTCGCGCAACGTGCCATAGGCATACTCCTGTACGGGCGGGTTTACCAAAATTCTCGTTCATAGTTGATGATATCTGTAAACCCGCCCGTACTGACTTCTGTTCGCGCAGCGTGCCGTAGGCATACTCCTGAACTCCTGAACTTCTGAACTTCTGAACTTCTGAACTTCTGAACTCCTCTCCTTGCCGCAGAGGTGCAACCTTGTATTAGAATTAAGTTAACTTTAGTTAAGATTCTTGATAAAAATCACGAATCTGCCATAAAGAGGCTCCACTCTCATGGCAAAAATTAAACAAAATGGATTTATAAACATCCGTTGTAAAGCATATTGGCTCAAACAGGATGGGGCAAAATGCCTACTTTATCCTCAAAGTGAGTCAAATTGATATCTAGAGGCAAATTAAAGATGAAATTCTCTTGGAGAGTAGTAGCACTCTGGTCATTGCTGGCTTTGGTTATTGGCTTTTTCTTCTGGCAAGGAGCATTTGCAGGTGCTCCAGCTGATATGAATAAAAATGCTGCCAACACCCGCATGACCTATGGTCGCTTCCTAGAATACCTAGATGGGAATCGTGTTACCAATGTGGATTTGTATGACGGTGGTAGAACAGCAATTATTGAAGCTGTAGATCCTGATATTGAAAACCGCATTCAACGGTGGCGTGTTGATTTACCCGTGAATGCTCCAGAATTAATCCAAAAGTTAAAAGAAAAAGAAGTCAGTTTTGATGCCCACCCCATGCGGAATGATGGCGCGATTTGGGGACTTTTGGGTAATTTAATCTTCCCAGTATTGTTGATTACTGGATTATTCTTCTTGTTCCGCCGTTCTAGCAATCTTCCTGGTGGCCCTGGCCAAGCGATGAATTTCGGCAAATCCCGCGCTCGTTTTCAAATGGAAGCCAAAACAGGGGTGAAGTTTGATGATGTGGCTGGAATTGAAGAAGCAAAAGAAGAATTACAAGAAGTTGTTACCTTCCTGAAACAGCCAGAAAAATTCACTGCGGTTGGTGCCCGTATTCCTAAAGGTGTGCTATTAGTTGGCCCCCCAGGAACTGGTAAAACTTTATTAGCAAAAGCGATCGCTGGAGAAGCTGGTGTACCATTCTTTAGCATTTCCGGGTCTGAGTTTGTGGAAATGTTCGTGGGTGTGGGTGCTTCCCGTGTGCGCGACTTGTTCAAAAAAGCCAAAGATAATGCTCCCTGTATCATCTTTATTGATGAAATCGACGCTGTAGGTAGACAACGGGGTGCTGGTATTGGTGGTGGTAACGATGAACGGGAACAAACCCTCAACCAGCTACTAACAGAAATGGATGGTTTTGAAGGCAATACAGGCATCATTATTATTGCTGCTACCAACCGTCCTGATGTTTTAGACGCAGCTTTGTTACGTCCCGGTCGTTTTGACAGACAAGTAACTGTCGATGCACCAGATATCAAAGGCCGTTTGGAGATTTTACAAGTTCACGCCAGAAATAAGAAATTAGACGCTGGTGTATCCCTAGATGCGATCGCCCGTCGTACCCCTGGTTTTAGCGGTGCGGATTTAGCTAACCTCCTGAATGAAGCAGCTATTCTCACAGCCAGAAGACGCAAAGAAGCCATTACTCTCCTAGAAATCGATGATGCTGTAGACAGAGTAGTTGCGGGGATGGAAGGCACCCCCTTGGTTGACAGCAAGAGCAAACGTTTGATTGCTTACCATGAAATTGGCCATGCTTTAGTCGGGACTTTGTTAAAAGACCACGACCCTGTACAGAAAGTAACGCTCATTCCTAGAGGACAAGCACAAGGTTTAACTTGGTTTACTCCCAACGAAGAACAAGGGTTAATTTCCCGTTCTCAACTCAAAGCCAGAATTACTGGTGCTTTAGGTGGTCGTGCTGCGGAAGAAGTGATTTTCGGTGCAGCTGAAGTGACAACCGGTGCTGGTGGAGACTTACAGCAATTGTCAGGTATGGCCCGGCAAATGGTGACTAGATTCGGGATGTCTGATTTAGGCCCCTTGTCACTGGAAAGCCAACAGGGAGAAGTATTCCTGGGTCGTGACTGGATGACTCGTTCAGATTATTCTGAAGCGATCGCTTCTCGCATCGATGCTCAAGTTAGAGCCATTGTTGAGGAATGTTACGAAAACGCCAAAAAAATCATGCGTGAACATCGTAGCGTTGCTGACCGCTTGGTTGATTTATTAATTGAAAAAGAAACCATTGACGGTGAAGAATTCCGGCAGATTGTGGCTGAATACACGGATGTACCAGAAAAGCCCCAATATGCACAGCAACTGTAATCGTTAATCTATAAAATTCTCTAAATGGATGTGGTTTATTCGACCATATCCATTTTTTTGCTTTATATATATCTATTAACTGCTACCACGCACGATACAGATGAAAGATGCAAACAAATGTGTACCAATAGGAGATATAGCCTAAATGTGTTTCTATGTCTAGACAATCCATTCCCCGTATAGAATATCTCAGAGTCAAAAACTATCGAGCCTTGCGTGACCTAGAACTCAAAGGAATTACTCCCCTCACTGTCTTCTTAGGGCCTAACGGCAGTGGCAAATCAACTATTTTTGATGTTTTCGCTTTTTTATCAGAGTGCTTTACAGTGGGTTTGCGTAAAGCATGGGATAGACGCGGACGCTTTCGAGAACTGCGGACTAGGGGTGCAGATGGGGCGATCGTTATTGAATTAAAATATCGTGAAAAGCCAGATTTACCCATTATTACTTATCATCTAGCTATTGCAGAAACACCAAGAGGACCTTATGTAGCAGAAGAATGGTTACAGTGGAGAAGAGGTCAGACTGGTAAACCATTTAAATTTCTTGACTTTCAAGAAGGAGCAGGGCGAGTAATTACAGGTGAAAAGCCGGATGAACAGGATGAAAGAGTATTTGAACAACTAAATTCCTCTGAACTATTCGCTGTAAATACTTTGGGACAATTTTCTAAACACCCTCGTGTTAGTGCATTACGCAATTTTATTAGTAGCTGGTATCTTTCATATTTAAGTGCAGATAACACCCGCAGTATACCGGAAGCGGGACCGCAAGAGAGATTATCACCAACAGGTGATAACTTACCTAATGTAATTCAATATCTCAAAGAACAACATCCTAAAAGATTACAACAAATTCTTGATACTTTATCATGTCGTGTTCCTCGACTAGAAAGAGTAGATGCAGAAATGATGCAGGATGGACGGTTATTGCTGCAAATTAAAGATGCCCCTTTTCAGCAACCAATACTTGCGAAATTCGCATCAGATGGCACACTCAAAATGTTAGCTTATCTCACCGTATTATATGACCCAGACCCGCCGCAACTTGTTGGCATTGAAGAACCAGAAAATTACTTACACCCGCGTTTATTACCAGAATTAGCAGAAGAATGCCGTGCTGCTTCCGCGAACACTCAATTAATGGTAACAACCCATTCACCCTTCTTTGTGGATGGTCTCAAACCCGAAGAATTATGGGTACTTTATAGAGACGAACAAGGATACACTCAAGCCAAACGCACTGCTGATATGCGGGGAGTTAAAGATTTTATGGAACAGGGAGCTACTTTAGGTTCTTTATGGATGGAAGATTATTTTGAAGTTGGTAATCCTTTAATTAATGCCGGTGGACCGAAGAAAAATACACCTCAAAATCAAATAAAGTGGGAGTAACTAGACTTGCATATTGAGTTTTTAGTAGAAGAATCATCAATGAATGAAGCTCTGCAAAATTTATTACCTAAAATACTAGGAGAAAAAATTACTTTTGATATTCATTCCTATCAAGGTAAATTTGATTTACTGTCCAAATTACCTCAGCGATTGAGAGGATATAAATCTTGGTTGCCATCTGATCATAAAATTGTAGTTTTGGTTGATGAAGACCGAGAAGATTGTAAACTATTGAAGGAGAAATTAGAAAAAATCGCTATTGATGCAGGATTTAGCACTAAAAAATCTGTCAGTTTAGGTGATCAATTCCAAGTTCTCAATAGAATAGCCATTGAAGAACTAGAAGCATGGTTTTTTGGTGATGTACAAGCTCTTATCAATGCTTATCCTGGAGTTTCACCCAATCTAGAAAATCAAGCAAAATACCGAGACCCAGATGCAATTACAGGTGGTACTTGGGAGGCTTTGGAAAAAGTTCTGCAAAGAGCAGGATATCATAAAGGAGGTTTAGAAAAAAGAAAAGCAGCACGAGAAATATCACTATACATGAATCCATCAAATAATCGTTCTAAAAGTTTTCAAATATTCTACGATGGTTTATTGAAACTTATAATATCTTACTCATAGATGAATCAAGATATTCACTAATCTATTGACACAACCAGCATGTCTAGTCCCAATTGGTGACATATCAATCATTTCCCCCCGAATTAACTCGACTCTTTCATTTTCAGTTAAGATACCGACAGTAACCATTTGATGATATTGCTTCACTGTAAATTGGTGTCTGACTAAACTGATAGTCATTGTCACCTCCGCTTAAATTTGGGTTTTAACAAACAAATAAATCCGAAAATAGATATTTAATATTGTATCTAAAATATAGAAACATTCTCAAAATACTATGAATAGCAAAGCTCAATTATTAACTATTGCAACTATCACTGTCATGATTTCTACATTGACTGTAGGAACAGTAATTGCACAAACAAAACTCACCAGTCAAGCTAAAGTAACTACCAACGGTATTGGCCCGGTAAAAGTGGGAATGAATCTTCCTGAAGCTGCTGCCGCTGCTAATACTCGTTTATATGTCAGCTATTCTGGGAATGATAGTTGCTACTATTTAGAAACAGAAGGAGAACTAAAAGGGGTATCATTTATGGTGACAAAAGATGAAGCTAAAAGTAAGCTGCCCTATGTCACCAGCGATATCATTTCTAGAGTAGATATTGATACCCCAAAGATTACTACGGCTTCTGGAGCAAAAATTGGTGATACAGAAGCACGAATCAAATCACTTTATCCTGGACAAATTAAAGTGACATCTCATCAATATGTCCAAGGTGGACATTATTTAACTTTTATTCCCAAAAACAAAGCTGACCAAAACTACAGAGTCATTTTTGAAACTGATGGTCAGCGGGTTACAAGGTATAGAGCAGGTAAATTACCAGAAGTAGAATATGTGGAAAGATGTTTATAAAAGGCTATTTTAGTTTTGTCTGGTATTGACTTTTGGATCTAAAACGATGGATGAACCTGTTTCATTTACATGGTAAGTCCAAAGTTTACCTTTCACTTTCACAACTACTTCCCAACCTTCAATGGGATCAAATAACTGGATACAGACTTCACCAAAATTAAATTCACAGGCATTACCAAAGGTTTTCTTTGTCGATTGAGCAATTTTCAGCGATTTAATTGGTAAGCCAGAACGATTTGCTGCATCTGTTAAAACAGCGTTAGCAAGATTTTTGGGCAGTTCATTAGTTATAACTTTGGGATCTAGAAGGATTTGGGAACCAGATTTATTAACATGATAAGTCCAAGAGTCTTCTTTGACTTTTACTACGACTATCCATCCTTGAATCGGTCTATATTCTTTTGTACAAATTTCGCCAAATTGGAATTCACAGGGATTACCAAAGATTTTAGAGGTAGTTTCAATGATTTTTAAATCTTTAACTTTGATGCCAGAACGTTTGCTAGCATCTCGTAAAACTGCATTAGCTATATTTTTTGGTAGGTTATTTTGACTTAATTCTATCGGTTCGCTTCTGGGAATAGCTGTAGCTATTTTGTTGCTACTAATTACTAATCCACAGGTGAGTAGACTGGTGAGAGCAAGGGAAAACAGAAGGGATGTTTTGAGTTGGTAAGAGAAGGGGGATAGAGATTTCATGATGAATATAGATGTGCTGCGAAAAAGATGGTATTGTATCCAGTGCTCAAGACACCCAGAAAAGCAGTAAGATTCAAAATTCTGGTGCTGATGTGAGAATTCTCCCCACTGGACAGGATATAAATTATTTGACGCAGCATTTGCAACACAGTTTCCAGATTAGCAATACACCTCTATTTGCCGGCAGTATGGGAGTGATGGTTTCTGTTTTTAGCTGCCATCTCACTTACGACCTGCAAAAAAATCGCCCCCTGAGTTCAGGAGGCGCGTCGCCAATGGCGAGACAATGTATTAGCTGGCGATGTATTCTTTAACATTGGCTCGACGACGACGTAAATGAGCAAGAGCTTGATGCTCTAATTGGCGGACACGCTCACGGCTGAGATTTAACCGTTCACCTACTTTCGCCAAGGACATTTCGTTACCATCTTCTAAGCCAAAGCGGAGGGTCAAAACTTCCCGTTGTTGGGGGGTAAGTTCTGCTAATAAGTTATACAGGTCTTGGCGCAAGAATTCTTGAGTAGTGTAATACTCTGGGGATGGGCCTTCATCTTCTAGCATTTCTTGCAGTTCAGTGTCTTGGTTATCACCGACACGAATATCTAAAGACACTGGTTGACGAGCCATATTCAGATATTCGCGAATCTGAGCAGGTTCTAATTCCAGTTCTTTGGCAATTTCGCCGGGAGAAGGTGATCTTCCTAATTTTTGTGCCAATTCACGCTGCACTTTTTTGATTTTGTTCAGCTTTTCGGTAATATGAATTGGTAAGCGGATGGTGCGACCTTGTTGAGCGATCGCTCGCGTAATAGCCTGGCGTATCCACCAGTAAGCATAGGTAGAAAATTTATAGCCTCTGGTGGGGTCAAACTTTTCTACACCCCTTTCCAAGCCTAGAGTACCTTCTTGGATAAGATCCAAAAACTCCATATTCCGTTTCTGGTACTTCTTGGCAATAGCTACCACCAAGCGCAAATTGGCTTCAATCATCTTTTGCTTGGCTCGCTTCCCCTGTGCTACCGTCTGTTTAATCTCTGTTTCAGATTGATTAACATGGGTAGCCCATTCTGATAAACTAGGTTCACAGTCAAGTTTATTTGCTAAAACTTCCTTCGCTTCCAGCAAATTCATCATCTGTTGTACCTGCTTACCGTAAACTATTTCTTGCTCACGAGTTAGCAGCGGTACACGACCAATCTCCCGCAGATAGGTACGCACCATATCAGCTGTGAATTTGGTATTCAGATTTTCAGCTTGGGTGTTAATAGTAGGCATTGGTGTGTTGTCCTCTACTCCCTAAACAAAATGAGTATTTTCTCAACAATGGTTGGCGAGGGAGGGTAGTACACACATCACTGGACTTCGGGAGCTACCATAAACGATATATCTATCCAGCCTGTGTCAGGATGGTGTTACCCTCACATTAGGTTCTCCTACCCCTTTAAATTTTGGAATTTCTTAGAAGCACACCGTTTTCTTTTCCAGAATTCTTCTCTTCTTGAGTCGCTGACAGCAACCTATAAACGCAGAATCGGTATGAGTTTTACTTGCTTTTGATGGTATTAAAAACCGGGCCGATGGTAAAGGTGCCCACAGGATAAAGGAATTTAATTATAAAGCAAAACGGGCTACTAGAGATTTTTTCTTCCTTAAAGATGCTGACTATATCTATAGTGACGCGAAAACCCCCTCTTATGTTGCCCGCAACTAGCCGGATAACCGAACTTGAGAGGCTCTATATATGGAGGGATGTTACGAAACGGCGACTAGTTAATTTTAACTCGTCCCCAATGGAAATTTATTGAAAATAATTGTTGACTAATGATAAAGAGATTCCTAAAAACCTAGATCAGCTTTCGCTAGTTCTGCCGCAGCAAAAACTTCCGCATCGGATTTTTCTTCCCAGGCTGGGTCGCCGATTTCGGCATAGAAGGTGGCATCATAGGGACGAGTACGCACAACTACTGGCATGGGGACAGCATGACCTAAAATTAAGGCTTGTTGCTTGGAATCTAATTTTGCCAGGACGGAACGTAAACCCCCTGCACCAGAAACTCCCGTAAAAATCGCATCAATATCTTTTTCGTCGTTAAGCAAAGCCGTGATGCGGGTGCCAATCTGGGACATAACTTCATTATCTATCCCCGAAGGGCGTTGATCAACTACCAAAAGTGTTACGAAATATTTCCGCAGTTCTCTAGCAATGGTACCGAAAATGGTACTTTGGACGATCGCTGGATCTAGGAAGCGGTGAGCTTCCTCAATGGTAATCATTAGGGGTGTAGGTCGGTCTAAAGGGTTCTTACTTTGCAAGAACTTATCGGCTTTCTTGACGTAATGTTCGTGAATACGTCTGGTGATCATATTGGTCACCAACATATAAGACAGCATATTAGACTGGGAACCAAACTCCACTACTACATTTTTCCCAGCTTCCAAAGATTGCAAAATTTTATTGATGTAGTTTTGGGGGCAAACCGCCCGCATATATTTAAGACTATCTAACCGTAATAATTTACGCTGTAATGCCATAATCGAGCCTTTGTGCCCCCGCTTTTCGTCACAAAACATCTCGATATCTTCATTACTCATATTCAATAGCTGCACTATCCAAGACTTGCCAAATTCACTAAATAAAATATTGGCGTTATCTAATGCTGCGTCAGAAAGTCCTAAATCGCGACTACACAATTTAATATCTTCTACTTCGATTTGTTCATAGCTGAGATATAGTTCGTGGGAATCTCGCACACCACGGCGTTTGGTTGATTCTGGGTCTAGGGTGTAAACTTCGACTTTACCAGGAAATAATTGTTTGAGACCTTTGACGGTATTGACGTTTTTACCTTCGGCTACTGCTTCCCAACCATATTCGGAGTGCATATCAAAAATCAGGTTGACAGCAGCATTTTTGCGAATGACACCCGCTAACAGTAAGCGAGTTAAGAAAGATTTACCTGTACCAGATTTACCAAATACACCGTTACTTCGTTCTACAAACCGGTTTAAGTCGATACAAATCGGCACATCCATATCTAAGGGTTTACCGATAGAAAAATTCTTCCTTTGGGGGTCATCTTCCCAACCAAATACCCGTCGGAAGTCTTCTTCACTGGCTTCGTAAACTTGACTAAAGTGACTTGGGATAGTTTTGACAGGTAACAATTCCATCGTCGTACTGGTTTGGGGTTGAAAAGAAGCTAAACCAGTAGCAGATGGCACAAAGGGATTGGGAGATTTACCGTTAGTCGGGGAGTAGGTTTCTGTTGATTCTGGTGTAAACATCAGCATGGGTGAGAGGTTAATCATCCCATAGGTGCCGCTTCCAGCTAATACTTCTCGTAAAAAAGTATCTTCCCACCCTGGAGGACTGGCGAAAATTCTTTGGTTAGCTGTGCCTAAGGTTACATCTGTGAGCATACAGAAAAAACGCGATCGCATCCCTTGGACAACTAAGAATTTCCCCACCCGCATATCTTCCACAGAAATATCCGGGTGGAGTCTCACTTCTAAACCCCCAGTCAGCGAACCTTGGATCACTGAACCTAATGGTTGTGCCGAATTCATACTTTGGTCATTGGTCATTGGTTAGTTGTGATTCTCCTTCCTGTGTCACCCTATGGCTAACGCTGATGGGGAAACCCCCAAGACCGCCCTGACTCACCTGTCACTTATCCACTATCCCCTAGTCAATTTGAATTGTTGTTGGTGCACTGCCTGTAGGTGGTGTAGTGTTGGTTAACGGTTTTCTAAATTGTGTGTAGATGCGATCGCGCCAACTAAAAAATAGTTCATAATCAGGGTTATCTGCTAGTATGGGTAATCCTTTGCCCTGGAGAGATGCTGGCAAATCTAAATAATTGCCTTGGGGGAACTTTAATAAAATAGACAACCCAGCTACTGCTAAGTCTGCTAAAGTCGGTTCATTCCCCAATAAGTAGGGGCTATCTTTCAATAACTGGGTAAGATGGTCTAAATCTTGTTTTAAACTAGCGATCGCTGCATTCACCACATCCGGACTAAAACCTACCCCAAACCCCAACACCGTAAACAAATCACCAGGTACACCTTCCACCACAGTTTTGAAAAAATCTGGTGTAGACAGAGGTAATAAAGACTTACGGAAATTTTGGTCTTGGCTAATGGCAGCAAACAAAGCCTTTCTACCTTTAACGCCAATAGACTCATCGGCCCAGTCTTCTAATAATAGAGCGAGAGCACGTTTTTTTGGTTCTGTGGGTAACAAGGGACGGTCAGGATATTCTGAGTCTAAATACTTAGCAATTTCTGTTGAATCTACAATATATTTATGCCCATCTTTTAACACAGGGACTTGTTTTTGACCGGTCAAACGAAATAATTCTACCTGGCCAATACCAGGTGTCACCTCGATTTTGCGATAATTCAAACCCTTATAATCGAGAATTAGACGGACCTTTTCTGAAAATTGCGATAACTCCCACTGATATAATTCCAGCATTTTTTATACCCTGTAAATACTACGCTTAATCTTTGTTTATGATTCTATCTTTAATTTCCGTAATTTTGCTGTTAAAACCATGATTTATGCTTTTACACAAAGCTCTAGCGTATGTTCATTACCTAAAAAACTGGAAATTTTGAAAATTATATTCATAACTTTTTCAATTCTACTGTTAGGCCTAATCTTCTGTAAGTATTCCCTAGAGGATTAAGCCTCAGTCCATAACTTAAATATATATATATTACACATTCCTATAAGGAATATCCCTACATAACCCAAATTTCTCGATTAGTTATTTTGCTAATCAAAATGCTATAAGTCTTTATGTGACATCTCAACGATGAAAGAAAAACAAAATTTATGAACACCAATAACAGCAAATTTTGGCATCAGTTCTTAGGAAGCATGGGATTAGCTACCGTTAGTCTCTTCATGGCTTTACCATCTCATGCAGAATTAGTCCTCAAGACTGATCACAATATTTCTGCTCAGACTTATGATTTGACTCAACTCACCACAGCAAAAGAAACAGGTAACAAAAAACCTCAATTACAATTAGCACAAAATAGAGGAGGTAATCCCCTCAATCCTCGACCCAGCATTTTCAATGAACCTCCCTATAGTCGTCGTGGTAACTCTAGTCAAACTACACCTAATACCTCTCCTGCTTCTACACCAACAACTCCCGCAACTGAAGTGCCGACAACTCCGACAACGGAAACACCAGTTACTGCACCCACAACTTCCGAAACTAAAAATATCATTGAAGTAGCAAACGCTAGTGGTTCTTTTAAAACTCTGCTTAAAGCTTTAAAAGCTGCTGGATTAACTGATGTTTTACAAGGAAAAGGCCCATTTACAGTTTTTGCTCCTACAGATGCAGCCTTTGCCAAATTACCACAAGATGCTGTTCAAGACTTATTAAAACCAGAAAATAAAGAAGTATTAGTCAAAGTTTTGACGTATCATGTAGTTACAGGTAATGTACGTTCCAGTGATTTGAAATCTGGTCAAGTAACTAGTTTGCAAGGAGACCCTATCACAGTTAAAATCGACGAAAAAGGTGTAATGGTCAACGATGGAAAAGTGACTCAAGCAGATATTCCTGCCAGTAATGGTGTAATTCATCAAATTGATAATGTGATTCTCCCACCAAGTTTATAAGTCAATTGATTTCATCGATAATCCTTTAATCTTTGTAGGTTGCGTTGACACAAATAAGTTCAAATGAATTTGTTTCTTAACCCAACCTACTTTTTATTTTATTCATTGACTAGTGAAGATTTAGTAACTCTCTAATTTCTGCGAGAGTATAATCAATATATAAAGAAAAATCGAAATTATTAATATTTTTAAAACTTACCTCCCGTCCATATGCAAAACCCAAATCAAAAGATTGTAAATGGTTTTTGTTAAACCGACTTTTTCGCGGATAAAGATATTGAGAGATACATTTAAAAATTAAGCAATGAATAGGTTTAGTATTCATATCATTACCCATACAAAACCCAATTAAAAAAGCTTCATCTTCTAGAGAAAAGCCTTTATTTAATAAAATATGTAAACAATCATGGTTATAAAGACTAATTTTTCCAGGTAAAGCTAGAAAACTATCTGGATTTTCTAATAACCAAATTAAAAAAGGAATATCACTTTGAATATCACCTTTTAAAGTTTTCAAAACATCATTTAATTTTCTATCTTCAGAGTAATTATCTATGGCTACAACAGACTTTTGACGAAGTTTTATACCTAACTTAATACCCATCTATACACCCCTAAGCAATCAACAAATATAAACACAGATGCAGAGTAAAAAATCATACTTTTATCTTTTAACAAGATACTAGCTACTAGTAATTGACTAGAACTCATAGCTAGAAATATAAAACCATATCCACTGATAGAAATTTTTGAAGCTAACAAAATACCACCAATTAATGCACAGGTGCTGCTAGACCATTTCAAAAATACAGGAGTAGAAAATGTAGCTTTTTTGGATTGGTTGTTAGGTAATTTCATAGGAACTTGTGGATTTTAGATTTCGTCAAGATCATCCCAAATCCCTAACATATTTTTTGTTATTTATCTACATAATTTTTAAGCTAGATATAGTATGTAGTTTTTCTTGAATACGCGATTGTTCAAAATGATTCAAATCAAAATGAATCATGAATGGTTGGCTAACAATTTAATGTTATTTAATACCTATAACTTTTTTATAGTGTTGCAAAGCATAACTCAACCGCAAAAATAACTAATTTTACGGAGTATTCTCTCAAATTTTATGATTAAGCCGCGTAATTCTACTTAATATATACAAAGCTTATGGATATGATAGATGATTACTTAATCAAATATCATCCGTGGTGCGTTGATAAACGCACCTTACAAAACTGATCCAAAATTCACAGCTAACAGTTAACTATGATTCTTTGACAACTATCACTTCTTGGTCATGAATTAACGGTAACAAATGATCAAATAATTGCATTGCTTGCAAACAACCATTAATTTTATGCACTGCTTCATTATAGTTAGCAATTTTTTGTTTTACTGCATTCAATAACTGCTGATTATAAGCAATTTTTTCCTCTGCTTCCTGTTCCAATGTGTTCTCTAAATAAGCACGAGCACAGGGAAATTGTTGTAATATATAGTCAGCTTGTTTTTCTGCCATTGGTAACAGATGGTTTTTGAGGGTTTGGTTGATAGTTTGTCGAAAAGATTTACGAATTGTGTGGGAAACTTTGGGTTCAAAATCTAACTTTAATAATTGTCTAATGGCAGGTTCAGCTTCAATCATACTTTCTGCGTCGTAACCTTGAGATGTTTGTTGTAATGTTTGACGAAATTGATAAATAGAAAAAGTTCCTTCATCGTAGAATCTTGGACTTTCCCGCACGAAGCGATCGCACTCTACACTAGCAGCAGCTACCAAGGCTTGAGAAACCTGTTGTTCAATGGTTTTTACCTGTTCCTCAATTCCTCCATCTTTCCCTAACAATCGATACAATTGACGATAATATTCTGATTTGCGAATCTTATCCATTAATATTTGAAAAAGCTTATTGATTATTTGTTGGGTTGATTCAACTAAAATGTCCTCCAACTGATTTGCTAAGTAATAAAATGCCTCAACTAAAATTGCTAGTAAAGGTGCTGTGGCATTACGAGGATGGCTCAAAGTAGCTCGACGGTAAGCATCAGCTACAGAAAATGTATCTAACAATTCATCTAATCGACGAATCATTCTCACTTGTAATTGGCGAAAATCTGATTCAAATTCTTCACAGCCGTTATTAATTAAACTGTTAACTTCTGTATGAATATGTTGACTAAAATCCTTGCCAATTTGTTGGAGTTGCTGATTGAGACGTTGCAACTCATACTCTTTCATACTTTCAATTTCTTGCGGCTGACTTTCTAACTCCCGCTGTAAATTTTGATAATGATTTTTGAGTTTAATACAAACATCTTCTAAATCATCAGCCAGGTTTTTAAATAATTCTGGACGCTTTTGTTCAGTTAAGTAGCGAGTAATAGCTGTGCGAAATTCTTCAATCCCACTATCATGAATAAGTTGGTTAATAAGTGGTGTACCTTGTTCTGTGAGAATTCTTACATAATTTTCATTGGGGGTTTCATAGCCATTCAGAGATATACGAAAATGACTAGGTAGTTTTCCCGCATTCACACAATAATTATTAAAAGCGTAAACAAATTGTGGTGTTTCCTCAGTTCCATCTTCACCTTTCACCTGTTCCACGAAGATGGAATCTAAACCAAATCTATCTACTAAGCTAGTTTGTTTGATTTGACTACCAAAAAATCCTAACAGTCCACTGGTTTTATAAACTCGACTACTGTCTTGGAACTGTAGATTAATTAAATCGTCCAGACGTTTTCTCAGTTGGGGATTAAACCAAGTTTCATCAATACGATTGAAAACATAGAAAAATCGGTCTCTGATGCCCAAATTTTCCCGCATAGTTTCCAACAATTTGGTTTCTTCCTTTGTCATATCTCCTGCTGCGGCCGGTTTGAGGACACAAACGACAGCGGATGTATCTGGATGTTGAATTTTGGCATAGGTAAGTTGTGCATCTCTTTCTACTGGTGCATCAATACCTGGTGTATCTATTAAAACATTACCATCTTCTAATAATGGATGATGACAATAATATTCAATGCGTTTTAAAACCGCACTATTACTACCTCTGCGGGCATATCCAGCAGCTTCTTTGAGGTTAGTAAAATTAAAATCATCCATGGAATAAGTAGTATTTTGAACAGGATGCAAGCGATCGCGATTAGCTACGTATCCAGTCAATAACAGCATTAAAGCCTTGGCTTGTTTAGCTCGTTCTGACTTATTCTCCCCTCCTTCTTGCTGGACAATAGCCTCACAGCCTTGTTGAAGCAAGTCAATGACTTCTTGTTGATTAATATTTGTGACCGACTGAAAACCCAAACCTTGACACAAAGATATGGCTTGTTCGTAGATTTCTCTTTCACTCAAAAACGTCAAAACTACTCGTTCTTGATGAGCAGGTGCGTACTCAATTTTACACTCTGTCCCGGTAGCATGTCCCTCTGCACTGTACAGTAATTCCCGCTCTAACAGTGCATTGATGAGCATAGACTTACCCGCACTAAAGGCACCAGCAAAGACAATTTCAAATTTGGGTGCAACAGCTTTATCCAGGGAAGTTTGCACAGCAGTAAGATCATGCGATCGCAAAGCCGATTCTTGCTGTAACAAGTGTAATATAAACTCTACTTGACCTGGCAAATTCTCGCATTGAATAGACAAAGTTGACATACTGTATAACAAATATCATTAAGATATATTTTAATCATCTTATTTTTTACATAAACATAGTGTTATTACTGAGAATTTACTGGTTTTCATTAATTGCATAAACCCCAAACAGACCCATATCTAAAACAGCAGTAACATTTGTCCAACAGGAAATATCAATATAAATAGTTTCTATGGTTCTATGATTTGGCACTACATCGATAAGTGTAATCATCATCCGTTCTTTAGACCATGATTACCCCAAAATTATTGATTAGTTAATTAAATATCTATATAACAACAACCAACTTTACAAAAAAAATATCAAAAAATTATCATAATTCATATTTAAATCACTACTTGATGATGGAGATAGATAAATCTTCAATTACACCTGAAAGCCAAGTAAATCAAGCATTTTGTCTCCAGACACATATCAAATAGCTGTAACCCGATATTTGTTAAAAAATATGCACTTACGGAAATTTCCAACTAAAACAACATCATTGACAAAATAATGCAATTTTGAATGGAAATTCCCATGAAAACCTGATTTTTGACTTTTAAATGCTGTCTATTTTCCCGGTATTAGACGAAAAGATATGAAATTTAATGAGGAAAAGCCATTTTTTGAGGGCTATTTTAGCCAAGATAGATTATAATCTATTGCCGTTTACCCCAAATAGCCTTGGTATAATTTTGTCAGCTATATAGTGGATACAAAAATGTGAGGAGTAGTGCTTTGACAAAAGAAATTTTTTCCACTAAACTATCAGCCAATTGGGTGCAGTTTTTAGGCACAACACTGTTAAGCTACCTCGTAGTTTCTACAGCAATTAACATCAACCCTGCATCTGCGGCAGAAGAGTTAGCTTCTGCAAGTCCAAATACTGAAGTAACCTCTGCTCAGTCTACTCAACATTCCACGGTATCTGAGCAACAGCAAACAGCAACAGAAAATGTAAGTCTAGTTCCAGACATAGCAGTTGTCCCAGTTACCGAACCAGTCGTTGATCAACAAAAATCTCAAATAATTGCTCAAGGTTCCTCCGGAGTTGTAGGTGACACTTTAGGAGAAGTAAATAGATTACGTCAACAGTTGTTGATTGATCCTCTCATCCAAGTTGCCCAACCTTCTGCACCAGTAGCAGCACCAGGTTCCAGTGCTGGTACACCCACAGCTTACGGTGCAAGTTGGCGACAAGGCTACATTGGTGGTGGTGCATACTTCCCCCTAGATGAAGGTAGAGTTGACGGCTCCTTATCTGTGGGTTTTGGTTTGGGAGATCCAGTTAAGTCTGTAGGTGTTGAAGTCAGTGTAGACATCCTCAGTGTCGGTGGCCCAAATAATAGACGTGTTGGCTTTGATGGAGGAGACTTTGCTGACAGTGGTAATGTTGGCTTTAAAATTCATAAATACCTCCCAGATGGTACAGCGGTAGCCGTCGGTTGGTCAAACCCAATTAAATGGGGAGATGGGGACGACTCAAAAGAAACTATCTACGGGGTAGTAACCAAGTCCTTTGAAAAACTGACCGTATCTCTGGGTGTTGGTAGCGGTGTCTTCCGGTCTAAAGGTGCCCTCAAAGCATCAGAAAATTCTGCCAACGTCTTCGCTGGAGTCGGATATAGAGTCATTCCTCAAGCCTCTTTAATTGGTAGCTGGACAGGGAACAGTCTCAACTTAGGTGCTTCCTTCGCACCTTTTAAACAGCTTCCTATCGTCGTCAATACTATCTTCACAGACGTAACTGACAATTTAGATCAGGGTGTTGGCTTCAGTCTAAGTGCAGGGTATACTTTCCAATTCTAAAACCTGAGTTTTTACTGCGTGAATTGAAGGCAAAAAAATGAGTAAGCAAAAATTAGCCCTGAATGTTGGTTTAGCATGTATCCTCTTAGGCTCCCTGATGACAGTACCTTTGAGAGCAAATGCAGGTAAAGCTCCTGTGGCAGGTGTTAGTGGTGGTGGTTCTACCTTTACAGGTGGAAGTTTTGTACCTGGAGCAATCTTAACTCCCAGAGGCGCTTTCAGTAACTATGTTCCTAACGTTGGTAGTGGTAATGGCGCAATTATTTCCGTACTACCTGGCGTAACTATTCAATTTAATGCTGCTACCAATAGCTACATTCTCACTGCTTCTTCTCAAACTCTAGGTCGTGTGATTGCTGCTTTTAATCGGTTACGCAACACCGGATCTAACGACAACGGTCAAGGTTCCAGCGTAGTTGTCAGCATCTTAGGCGGCGGACAAAATAGAAATGAAGTTGCTAATCAATTAGCAAATAGATTTCAACAAAACTTGGAACTTGATTCCGCAAATGTCGGAGAATTATTAAGTTCTCTGGGCAATATTTTTGAAGTGAGAACCGCAGCTAAATTAGGTGTCCCAGTAGCTGAATTAGCACCAGTTAGACTAGTAGCTAGTGTCAAAGGGTTAGCCAAAGAAAGCAAAGATACTATCGTTGCTCAAAATAGCGAAGTCACAAATGTTAATTTGACTGCTTTGAATAGTGCCATCATTGCTTACAACAAGATTATCATTGAAAGCAGCCCTGTTAGCTTGCAAAAATTGTCTCAAGACAAAGACTTTCTAGAAATTGGTACTACTTTGAAAGAGCTAAGAAATGCCTTAGCAGAAGCTCAATAAAACTTTTGTCTATGTAGAATTCAAGATTCAGAAGTCAGAATGGTTATGAAATCAGGAATATAGAGAAGGAAGATTTGCTCAAGATAATTACTTCTGTTTATCAATACCTTCTAATTGCTGATGATTGAATTCTTCATTTCCATACCAATTCTTTGTGCAGTTGCGGCAAATGAGTTTTGTAGAGATTTTTCCACAAAAATGCTCTACTACTAACCAAGAAGCTTATCTGCATTCAGAATCGGAAATGGTCTAACTTTGTCAAATATCTGGTCATTTGTTTGCGAGCCATGTCTCTCTACCAGGACATGGTTTTTTGCTGGAAAGTTCCCTTGGGATGCCAAATTTAAAAATGTTGGCAACATATGATGACCTCACCCACGAAGAAAGCGAATCTTCTCCGCAAACTGGGAGGATTGGGGATGGGTTTGCTCAATGTGTTGGTTGTTTTTGGCAAATTGCTATTACTGGTCACTTATCAAGTAATCAATTCATAGATAGGGATTGACTCATCCTTGCCTTTGACTTTGACTGATTCATCTACTAATTGAAGATTATATAATTCAGGGTAAGATAAGTTGTTAACTACAGATTCAGTCACAAGAGTGTTGCAGTTATATTGTTTAGTCAGTCCCTCAATGCGAGAAGCAACATTAACTGCATCCCCAATGACAGTAGAGTCGATGCGGGAAGTGAAACCAACAGTACCCATAACAACTTCACCACGATGAATACCAATGCCAATCATAATTATCGGTAGTCCTTGGTGCGATCGCTTATGATTAAATTTATCTAGGGCTTGCTGCATCAAAATGGCTGCTGTCAATGCACAGTCTGTAGATTCATCATCAAACAGTGCCATAATCGCATCACCTATATATTTATCAATAAATCCCCCCGCTTCATCAATGGCCTTGCCCATACAGGCTAAATAATCGTTTAAAAAGGTAAATATTTCGATGGGGGCCATGGCTTCTGACATGGATGTATAACCCCGAATATCACAAAATAAAATTGTCATGGTGCGGACAGCTGCTACACCTACGGAAATATTTTCTATGCCTTGGGGAGCAATCACAGAAATAAATTTATTGGGAACAAATCTGGAAAAGGATTCGGAGGTTTTTCGCAATTTACTAAAAGAAACTTGCAATGCAGCTGACATTTCATTAAAGGAAGCTGCCAATGCTCCCAACTCATTAGCATAGAGATGAATATCTGCCCGATGTTCTAAATTTCCTCCGGCAATTTTAGCGGCACTTAATTGTAAACGCTGTACAGGTTCACTCAATCTACCAGCCAAAAAATAAGCGCCTATCCATCCGGCGATTAAACCGATAGAACCCACTAATATAGCTTTATTAATGGCGTTGCTAACAACAATATTTACTTTTTGTAAAGAAATACCAACTCTTAATATTCCTAACTTTTTCCCTGACAGAGATTTAATATCCGTAGCAACTTCGATGACTGGTTCTCCCCGCTTGGCCCGTAGACGATTGGCAAAATAGATATCTCGCAGGACAAAAGTCTCAGATATTCTCACTTCTTGGGAATCATTAATTGCTCGATTGGTAACTGTTAATTTAACAATATCAGGAATATATTGATTTTGAAATTCATTAGGAGAAGCAGCAGCAATTATATTATCTTGGCGTTGATCAGAGATAAAAACATAGAGGAATTCTGAGTTTTCTTTTAATAATAAATCGAGATTTAAACGGATTTGACTCCAATTTTCTTCAGAAAGTTCATTGGAATAATTACTGCTTAAAATTTGTGATACTGTTTCCGCATCATTAATTTTTTCTTCCCGATAAAGATGTCTTTCACTATTAGCCCAAACTGTGACTATCGCCCCGATTAAAGTCACTATCAGCAGGGTAATAGAAGTCATGATTTGTGTGCGAATAGAACTGTAAAAGAGTAATTTCATGGCTGGATACTCAACTCTTCTACAAAGGTCACCCAGGGCATAGCTTGAGTTTTGCCCTTACAGTTTTTGCCAACGGCTAAAGTAACGGGGCCTCCCATTTTGGCAGGGATGGGTTGTTTATCTTCGCCCCAGCGAGTAGCTAAAATCAAGTCGCATTCACGGATATCAGCGGCATTGATACTAATGGGGTTAAGGTTGCTTTGGTAAATAGGTGGTTTGCCTTTGACGACTATTTTCTCGGCATCAGATACTTGTAAATTAGCTGCGGCTAACAGGTCGCGAATACGAACGCCATGTAAGGGAATTGGTGTACTAGGCCACCAAGCACGATAACCAACTGGTTGCAAAAGTTTAACTTGGGGTAATTTGTCTAATTCTTCTAAGTTAAATTCTCGATTTCCAACTTTGACTTGGGCTGTTTCTGTACCTATGACCATGTGGCTAACATAAAATGCCCACATAGAGTCGTTGTATGTTTGTTTAAGTTGGGGATATTGGCTGTGGGGAAAGACTAAATAAATGGGGCCACCTTGGTCGCGTTGAATAGGTTTACCATCCCTGGCGATCGCTAAAATAATTGGATAAGTGAGTAAATCTTGCAATTTCACTGTGACTTGATAGGCATCGTAACAGACAAAGGTTACCTCTGTTGTCCCTGGCTGATAACCAAATTTTTTCAGTAAGGAGGCCACAGATATACCTTGAAAGTTGAACATTTGACTAACTTGACTCACATGGTTGGGATCATTGGTCTCAACCTCGGTAGTGGCTAACTCAACTAATTCCTGCCAACTAACTGTGGCTGGTTTACCAGTTGCTGTTTGACCCTGTATAAGTAAATTCCACTCTCTCTGCTGCCGCTTTTTGGCATTATCTGCCATAATTTGGACGTTGCGATCGCTCGCTTCTCTACGCCATACTTCCAGTTGTTCATCTGTTGGCTTTTGTGTGCAACCTCCTAAGCAAATTGTTATCCCTAAGGATAATACAGCCCAGGTTTTCCAGTTATTTAATCTCACCACATTCAAAAAATAGGTTTTGAGAAAGTGTACATACTGGCTTCAGCTACTGTATCCGCAGCGCTGTTATCCAGTTTGACACGAAGATTCAACAATCTCTAGATATAAACTCAACATAAATATTCCCTTCATGGCTACTTTACAGTAACCACGCCACAATGGTGGGTGGGGTCAGGCAATGGGGGGAAATAATTTACTGGTGAATTTCTGTCAGCTATCTGCCTTTTGATAATTAAACTCATCAAGAATTTATGGTATTACAGGTACAAAACAGCATTTACGAAACTAAGACTCAAGAAATAGCTAAACAACTTTTAGCCGCTACCCAGGAGAATCGCTCGTTTTTCTCTGCTTTACGCGACCAAATGCGCTGGGATGATAAGCTGCTGGCTTGGGCGATGAGTAACCCTGGTTTGCGGGTGCAGTTATTTCGGTTTATTGATACTTTACCTGCTTTACATAGTAAATCAGAAGTTGCGGCCCATTTGCAAGAATATTTGGGTGATGAGTCGGTGGAATTACCCGCAGCGTTGAAAGGGATGCTGAACTTTGCTTCCCCTGATTCCATGCCGGGACAGGTGGCAGCAACAACCGTAGGGACTGCGGTAGAAACTCTAGCCCATAAATATATCTCTGGGGAAAATATCCAACAAGTCATTAAGACTGTGGAGAAATTGCGGAAGGAGAAAATGGCTTTCACCATTGATTTGTTGGGTGAGGCTGTGATTACGGAAGCTGAGGCCCAGTCTTATTTAGACCGATATTTAGAATTAATGCAGCAGTTGGTAACAGCCTCGAAAAATTGGCCTCACATTCCTGCCATTGATGAAGCTGATGGGGAAATGTTACCCAAGGTGCAGGTTTCAGTGAAATTAACGGCCTTTTATTCCCAATTTGACCCTTTAGATGCGGATGGGAGTGAGGCAAAAGTTAGCGATCGCATTCGTATTTTATTACGTCGGGCTAAGGAATTAGGGGCGGCTGTCCATTTTGATATGGAACAATATGCCTATAAGGATATAACTTTAACTATTCTCAAAAAACTTTTACTGGAAGAGGAATTTCGCCAACGTACCGATATTGGCATCACTCTCCAAGCATATCTGCGTGACAGTGCAGCAGATGCCAAAGATATGATTGCTTGGTTAAAGCAGCGGGGTTATCCTCTGACTATTCGCTTGGTTAAGGGTGCCTATTGGGATCAGGAAACTATCAAGGCAGCACAAAAGCATTGGCCTCAGCCTGTGTATAACGATAAGGTGGCGACGGATGCCAATTTTGAAGCCATTACCCAGTTATTGTTAGAAAATCACCAGTATGTCTATGCTGCCATTGGTAGTCATAATGTGCGATCGCATTCTCGCGCTATTGCCATTGCCCAAAGTCTGAAAGTCCCTCGTCGCAGTTTTGAGTTGCAAGTCCTCTATGGGATGGGTGATAAGTTGGCGAAGGCTTTAGCTGATCAGGGTTATCGGGTACGGGTTTATTGTCCCTATGGTGAGTTATTGCCAGGTATGGCTTATTTGATTCGGCGGTTGTTGGAGAATACGGCGAATAGTTCGTTTTTACGGCAAAATTTGGAGAATAAACCGATTGAGGAATTGATAGCACCGCCAGTTGTTGATTTGTCTCACGCAGAGGCGCAGAGGCGCAGAGAGGAGTCCGCTAAGTTTGTTGGGGCAGCGGATAGTGATTTTGCACAGGAGGGGAGGAGAAGGGTTTGTCAGGAGGCTTTCCGGGCTGTGCGTCAGCAGTTGGGGAGAATTTATTTACCTTTGATTAATGGGGAGTATGTACAGACGGATACTGTGATTGATTCTGTAAATCCTTCTCAGGTTAGTGAGGTGGTGGGGAAGGTAGGATTAGTTAGTGTGGCCCAAGCTGAGGAGGCGATGGAGGCTGCTAAGGCGGCGTTTCCTGGTTGGCGAAACACTCCTGTTAAACAACGGGCGGATATACTGCGAAAAGCTGCTGATTTGATGGAACAAAGGCGGGCAGAACTTTCTGCTTGGATAGTTTTGGAGGTGGGGAAACCAGTTAAGGAAGCAGATGCAGAGGTTTCAGAGGCGATCGATTTTTGTCGCTATTATGCGGCGGAAATGGAACGGTTAGACCAAGGTGTTGTTTATGATTTAGCCGGGGAAACTAATCGTTATATTTACCAGCCTAGAGGCATTGTGGTGGTAATTTCTCCCTGGAATTTCCCCTTGGCTATTGCTTGCGGGATGACTGTGGCAGCTTTGGTGGCTGGTAATTGTACTTTGCTTAAACCTGCGGAAACTTCCTCGGTGATTACTGCTAAACTGACGGAAATTTTAGTTGCCGCGGGCATACCCAAGGGTGTGTTTCAATATGTGCCTGGCAAGGGTTCTCAAGTGGGTGCCTATTTGGTCAATCATGCCGATACTCATGTAATTGCTTTTACTGGCTCTCAGGAAGTGGGATGTAGAATTTACTCAGAAGCTTCTATCCTCAAACCTGGTCAAAGGCATATGAAGCGAGTCATTGCGGAGATGGGCGGCAAGAATGCTATTATTGTGGATGAAAGTGCTGATTTAGACCAAGCAGTTGCCGGGGTAGTACAGTCAGCCTTTGGTTATAGTGGCCAAAAATGTTCTGCTTGTTCACGAGTGATTGTGTTGCAACCTATCTATGAAACCTTTGTCCAAAGGTTGGTGGAAGCAACTAAATCTTTGAATGTGGGGGAAGCTGAGTTACCAAGTACACAGGTAGGCCCAGTCATAGATGGTAATGCCCAAGGGCGCATCCGCGAGTATATTGAACAAGGTAAACAAGAGGCGAAACTAGCTTTAGAGTTACCTTCGCCATCACAAGGGTATTTTGTTGGCCCTGTTATTTTCTCCGATGTTCCAGCAAATGCAATTATTGCCCAACAGGAAATATTTGGCCCAGTGTTAGCGATAATTCCGGTGGCAGATTTTCAGACAGCTTTGGCTGTTGCTAATGGCACAAACTACGCTTTAACAGGTGGGCTTTATTCCCGCACACCTTCCCACATTCAGCAAGCACAGAATGAGTTTGAAGTTGGGAACCTGTACATTAACCGTAATATCACTGGGGCAATAGTCGCCCGTCAACCCTTTGGTGGGTTTAAACTTTCTGGTGTGGGTTCCAAAGCTGGTGGGCCTGACTATTTATTGCAATTTTTAGAACCAAGAACCATCACAGAAAATATTCAGCGTCAAGGTTTTGCACCTATTGAAGGTGCAGAGTAAACCAGTTGCTGTTGTAGGGGTGGGTTTTTCCTCCCCTTTTTTCTATGTTGTCTATTTTCAAGTTGCACACCAGAAAATTAATGTTCAAATAAGTCTTTAAACTGCAATAAATCCAAGGAAACGATGGTGGGTAAGGCTTGGAAACAATTTTGGGCTAATTCTAGCCTTTCTTCCCTTTCTAGCATGGTTTGCAGTTTCTTTTGGACGGAAAGTAGATAACGCACATCGTTAGCAGCATAACTCAATTGGGCCTCGGATAAGTTGGCAGCGTTACCCCAATCTGAACTTTGGGCACTTTTATCTAGTTCTACCTGTTCTAATTCCCATACAACATCTTTGAGTCCATGACGATTTGTGTAGGTACGGGCTAACTTGCTGGCTATCTTAGTGCAGAAAATGGGTTGAACAATGATTCCTAAATGATGACGTAAGGTGGCCACATCAAACCGGGCAAAGTGAAAAACTTTCAGGATGTTGTTAGCTTCGAGGAGTGTTTTGAGATTGGGTGCTTGAGTTTGTCCCCTAGCAATACGGATAGCTGTAACTTGGCCTGCGGGGTTACATAGTTGGACTAGACACAGGCGATCGCGCTGTGGTAATAATCCCATAGTCTCTGTATCGACAGCGATCGCTTCGGCTGTTAGATAATGGGAGAGGGCATCTGCACTCAAATCGCGATCGCAAACCTGAAAGTCTTGTAAAGTCATGGAACTGTGAATGATAAATGATAGTGTCTATCGGAACAGTCGTCTTTCAGACACTAGAATATTATCTTCCACAGTATCTATCTCGTGTTTAAGAATATTTGTGTTAAATAGACTTCACCCTTACTGTTGGCAGCTACTCCTACGCCTGTGAGATTATAACGTCCTTTCAAATTCTTTAGATGTCCAGGGCTGTTAATCCAACCAATCACCGCTTGTTGTGCTGGATTACTATATCCCAAGTTAAAAGCTACATTCTCGGCAGCACTATTATATTTCAAGGGAATGGCTTTAACGCGCATTTCAAATCCATTATGGCTAAAAGGAACTTTTCCATTGGCCATATTTTGACTGTGAATTCTCGCTTGGTGGGAAATATTAGCATTTAAAGTTAATTTTGGCAGTCCATGGACTGCACGATATTGATTTATTTGCTCAAAAACTGATTTTTCTAGGCTAGTAGTCTCAAAAGTAACATTAGATGCTACCGCTTGGGTGAAGATGCCAAATGACTGCTGATTTTTAGATGTTTTGTTTGTAGAACTATTACCTGGAGTAGAAGCAGTCATGAATCCACTAGCCAGGACAAGCGTACTTAAAGCAATGCCAAAAGCAGTTTGTCGTAACATAAATAATGAGGGAGTTTATGGAGTTTTCAGACATATACCCTATCTTCTGATCCCCAGAATATGTACCAGGATACTATTAAGTAATCATGAAGTGTACGGTTGCCTGTTGAGAGCAGTTATATCTTACTAGCAAATATTCTGGCTATCACTTCATCTATCTTGGGTATGTTGTTTCTGACCAAATAGTATCTCTTGGTAGATGCTAAATTTAATGTTATTGATACTACATTATTAAATAATAATTCCAGCAAAAAATAGTATCCACTGATAGATGTATCTCGTGAATACTAAATTTTTTTACAATTAACAAATTGAGTAGTTATCGACTCCGTAGAAAAATTTGGGTAAAGTATACTTCTCCTTTATTATTAGCCGCTACCCCAATCCCAGTAAGGCTGTAATTACCTTGGATATTTCCTAAATGTCCAGGACTTTTCAACCACCCTTTAACAGCTTGGGTTGCTGGGTCACTAAAGCCTTGATTATAAGCGACATTTTCCGCAGCGCTACTGTAAGGAATACCTATAGCTTGCAATCGTTGTGGAAATCCATCATGGCTAAATGCGACTTTGCCAGAGGCCATATTTTGACTATGAATTCTCGCTTGTTGATCTATCTGAGAATTGCGGGTCAGCAATGGTAAATTCTTAGAGGCTCGATAGGCATTAATTTGCTGAAATACCGCAGCTTCTATATTAGCTGTGTTTGTTGATTGTGCCAGTTGGTTACTTTTGACACTCATGGATGAAGATAATTGTGGATAAGTATTAATAGGTGCGGACACAGCATTCGTTCCACTAGCAATTACCAAGGTTGTGACAAAAATTCCGGAAATAGTATTTTTGATCATGATTGCGTTTCCACCCTTATGACTATTTGCGTTTTTTTATAGCTGTATACAAGGCAGTTAGGATATTAACTACAACTAAAACTGTTACTGATAAAGGCGTTTAGCACTGTAACCCCGAAGGGGTGCGCCAGTCGCTCATGGGGGAAACCCCCAAGACCGCGCTGGCTTACCTGTAACCTGTTCCCTGTCACCTGTTATATCTACAAGAGAATACAAAAGCTATGGTTGGTTGCCATTCTACAAAAAAAGCTGAGTGTTATAATGCAACTCAGCACGAAGGAATATATTTATAGCCGTAAACAAAGCAGTTAGGACATTAACTACAGCTAAAACTGAGATATCTACAGGCTTTTAGCACTGTCACCTATTGCCTGTCACCTGCTATAACTGTGAATTCTTAGAACTTCAAAGATTTAGCAACTGTTTGTACATCTTTATCACCCCGTCCAGAACAGTTAATCACAATTTTTGGACTACCGCTAAGTTGAGGACAGAGATATTCCAAATAGGCGATCGCATGGGAAGTTTCCAAAGCAGGTATAATACCCTCAAGCTTAGATAAACGTTGGAACGCGTCTAATGCCTCAGCATCGGTGATACTGTAATATTCTGCTCGACCGATATCTTTCAAGTAGCTGTGTTCTGGCCCCACACCAGGATAATCTAAACCAGCACTAATAGAGTGGGCTTCAATGACTTGACCATCATTATCCTGCAATAAATAGCTCATCGCTCCATGCAAAACACCTACTTGACCTTTAGTCAAAGTAGCCGCATGTTTACTAGTATTTACACCTTCCCCAGCAGCTTCCACACCAATTAATCGCACAGATGGCTCATTCACGAACTCATAAAATAGACCCATCGCATTGGAACCACCACCCACACAAGCCATGAGAATATCTGGTAAACCACCCCATTTTTCCATTGCTTGAGACCTGGTTTCTTGACCAATGACCTGATGGAAATCACGGACTATCATCGGATAAGGATGGGGCCCAGCCACGGAACCAAGAATGTAATGGGTGGTTTCCACATTCGTTACCCAGTCCCGAATAGCCTCAGAGGTAGCATCTTTGAGAGTTCCAGTACCAGCCTCCACAGGACGCACTTCTGCCCCCATCAAGCGCATTCTAAACACATTTAAGGCTTGGCGTTCCATATCGTGAACACCCATATAAATCACACATTCCAGTCCAAACCGCGCGCAGACTGTAGCCGTAGCTACCCCATGTTGTCCCGCACCAGTTTCGGCGATAATGCGCTTTTTACCCATGCGCTTGGCTAACAAAACTTGTCCCAAAGCGTTATTAATTTTATGTGCGCCAGTATGATTTAAATCTTCACGTTTTAAATAAATTTGTGGACCTGTGCCATCAGGACGGGCATAATGAGCAGTCAGTCTTTCCGCAAAATATAACGGTGTTGCACGTCCAACATAATCACGCAACAACTCTCCTAATTCTGCTTGAAAATTAGAGTCATGGCGATATTGCTGATAAGCTGATTCTAGTTCAGCTAAAGCTGGCATTAATGTTTCTGGAACGTACTTACCACCAAAGCGTCCGAAACGGCCCAGATGGTCAGGAACAGAAGTTGCTAATTGAGAATTTGGGGATAGGGGAGTAGTAGTCACAGATTGGCTAAAATCAAAGAACAGAGTCAATTTTAATTCTAGAACTTCTAGGATGCCTAATCCCAGCCATCACCAGAAAACTATCAGGAAGTTCCTGACCCCAATTCACGAAAATTCTCATCCATATAAGTTTTATGCCTAATTCCCATTCTCAATCTGACAAACGTGTTGTCTATCAAGAATTTGGTAATGATAACGCTGCTGCTTTTGAACGCCCTACCCCTGACTTACCACCCCAACAACAAAACGTCAGAGTCCAAGCTACTCGTGCGGGACGGAAAGGGAAAACCGTTACTGTTATCACTGGTTTTCAAACTAAGCCGGAAACTTTAACCGCTTTAGTCAAACAATTAAAAACCCAATGTGGCACAGGTGGCACAGTTAAAGATAACGAAATTGAAATTCAAGGCGACCATAAACAAAAGATTTTAGAGATTTTGCTGAAGCTAGGTTACAAGGCCAAAATTAGTGGCGGTTAATCTCCTATTTCCAGCAAAATTAAGCTTTATTTAAAAATCACCAACTTCCTCAGAGTACGGTTTACCGTAATATTTCAGGAATCATCGCTGCGATCAGTGTTGTTAGTGGAGCATAATTAAAATCTGTGATTTTGATTTGTACAGATTTTTTTTCAATCATTGACTGGAGGTTACCTATGGACTTAGTGAGGATTTTAGTTGCGATTTTTCTACCACCTCTAGGAGTATTTTTACAGGTGGGTCTTGGCAAGGATTTTTGGATTAACTTACTTTTGACATTTTTAGGTTATATCCCTGGTATTGTTCATGCGGTGTGGATAATTGCTAAAAAATAGTCACTTATTAGGAACTATGGAGATAGGTTGAAGATTGGTCTATCTCCCCCTTATGAACTTACAGCACTTAATCTTTTAGCTAGAATTACATAATCATCTAAAGCATAATGAGTCTGATACTTCTGAACAGTATATTTTTGAAGTATTGGACTCATTTTTGATTGTTTTGGTAATTTTTCTTGGGCAAATTTAGCAAAATCGCCGCTAGATAATATATTTCTCAAGCCAGTTGATGTTAAATATTTATACCATACTAACTCCAGTCCTAAATTTTTCAAAAAGTTCTCCACCAGATTTTTCTCTTGGCTTTTATCTTCTTTTGGTTCAGCATCACAAATTTTGAATAATTTCTTATCTTGTACAATTAGTAAAACATATCCTTGGTCATTTAGACATTGTGTAAATATTTGCTTGTAAATATGATTGGCTTGTTGACTCTTCTCTAAATCATTAAAAAAGCAGTGAGAGACAATGATAAAATCAAAGAAGTTTTTGGGAAGTTGGCTAGATTTTATATTCAGTGTAAAAATATCGGCAGTTACAAACCGAAAATAAGCATTCATATCACTCATTTGAGATTCTATATATCTGCGCCAAAATTGCAATCCTCGATACTGGAAACTTTCTTGCTTTTCTAGGGAATAGTAAGAGATGTGCATTGGAGAAATTGCCATTAAGTTACTACAACTTTGGAGAAATAAAGCCAAGCCATAAGCTGCTGTACCTGGGCCTGCTCCAATATCCAAAATTTTCAGTTGAGTAGATATTAATCCCTGTTGGTAAATTAAAAACCAAGCTAAAGATAAACAATATACATTTTCTAAAAAATATTTCATGAAATAAATATGAGGAGTCAGACTAAATCCATAATCTGGATCTTGTCCCACTTTCAAACGATGCAGATCCTCCATAGCATCTTCTATTTTGATTCTCAGTTGTGTTTCAGAATATTTTTTAAACTCAGTTTCTATATATTCAACTAATTGTTGTTCCAAATCATCAAATATTTCTGCATCTATCCCAGTTACTTGGATTTTATAATCATCATGATCAACTAAATTAAAAGTTGTATATATATATTGGAGGAAATCTGGTGCTGGGTTTAATAATAGATTGCTTCCCCGCTGTGATACCTCCGTCACCTGTTTTCTTAAATTGATGATTTCTCGCTGATGTTCTATCGCTGTACGTTCTAGTTTTAGTTTATCCTTAAACAATTGTTCTAGATAGGATAACTTGAATCCAGCAGATTGAATCTGTTTCAATAAT
This sequence comes from Richelia sinica FACHB-800, assembly GCF_014698825.1. GTDB lineage: Bacteria > Cyanobacteriota > Cyanobacteriia > Cyanobacteriales > Nostocaceae > FACHB-800. Next base: position 337,724 of record NZ_JACJTT010000002.1, on the reverse strand, counting down.
TGAATAGCTTTCCTTGTATTTCCACTATTTAAGGCAGATTTAAACTGTTGATGCAGCCACCACTTAACGAAAATATTACTCATAAGTAAATCCTGCTTTTCCTTCTTTTATTTCTATTCCTGGTAGTTGAGAAACCAACTTTTCTTTGAATTGGAGATATCCAAAATGTTTGGAGTCATACCACCAAGCGTATTTATTTTTAATTTCCTTTGCTTCTTGACGAGTTGAAGCTACCAACGAACGCTGATCACTAGGATGAAAATCTTGAATTACTACTCTATCGGCAATAGCCAATTTTTGAATAAAGTCTGATTCATCTGTTGGTAATGTAGGTAGTAATGGTGTAATGGTCACTGAAAGTTTTGGCACAAATCCTTTTAAACTATCAATACTATGTTTAATTTTGTAGATAGCATTAAACCTAGCTTTAATACTAGGAGAACGAGGTTCAAAATCTTTGCGTACAACCTCACTGCCTGAGGGAATACTCATATTAATCCGTAGGTGCTGGAATCTTTGTAAATAATCAATATCTCTAGTAATAATCGGACTGCGCGTTTGAATTACTAAAACAGGACGATATGGCAACATCACTTCCAATAATCTGCGAGTTAATTGCAGTTTAGATTCCAAAGGTTGATAAGGGTCTGTCACACTACTCATGTAAATCTTGGGAGAAAGATGAGGATTTTTGCGATACCAATTTTCTAGTTCTTTTTCTAAAATATCCGCAGAATTTTCTTTAAAAATTACCCATTTACCCCAATCATGACGCATTTTATTATTAGGGCTGAAAGCGGCAGCATAACAATAACTGCAACCGTATTGACAGCCTCGATAAGGATTAATAGTAAAATCATAGGCAGCAATAAAACCGCTAGCTTTGGTCAGTATTGATTTAGCATTTTGAGCATAAACATTTGTATCACCAAACTTTTCCCTAACCAGTTTGGTTGCGGCTTGATCTGTATAACCTTCATACTGTGCTTTTGACATATTTAATGAAATGAAAATTGCACATTCATCAGAATAAAAGGTTATTGTTATAAACTGAAAAATATCTCACTGCTGGAACTGTTGATAGAAAAGTCTATTTTGACAATCCATGTAAATCTACATTTGTATTTATAAATCTAGTTAAATATATTTTTTATACTTTAACGATAGTATATTTACTTAAACTGACGCGATCGCTAATTTGCTTCACTTCATTGTGAATAGCTACAATATTCTACAGAAAATTGATATTTTTGTCAAATCGCAAATAAATACACATAGGCGTGATGAATATGATAATAATTAACTTTATTGAGATTATAGATAATAAAAATACGTATTTACTACCTTGATAATTCATTGATGTATAAATAAATTAGATTTTACGGCTAACAAAATACTGGTTGAGAAAATTATGCCTCACATAGTCAGTAGTAACAATTTAGCTATGGTCAGTGAAACAGTTTCCCAAAGTTGGCAAAATACAAAAAACTTGTTTCAAAAACCTAGTGAGCAAATGATGAACTCACTTGCAGAATTAACGAATCAATCTCTCAGCAATTTGACTGCAACTCAGGAAAAAGTTAACAACCCTTGGCATCAAACATTAAATCACGTAGTAACTCAAGTTACTGATACAACTGTAACAGCCATGAATAGCGTTACTAGCACTGCCAAACCAGCAGAAACTTATGTACGCGAAACATTAGGAAAAACTCAAACTTACCTACAAGATACCTTAGAACAAGCAGTCAATTTAAGTAACAGCGCTTCCCAAGTAATTGAAAAGCCTATCAATAATATTATTAATCATCAAGTAGATGTGATAACTAATTGGATTAATAATCATCCAACTATATTTTGGTTGATAAAATTACTAAATTGGGCTATTAATCATCCAATTACTAGTTTATTAATAGTATTTATAGGGTTATTTATTGTATGGAAGCTGTTTCAATTATTTAGTCGTATACTTGAACAAGGTTTGTTGTTTACACTCAAAACTCCTATTAAGTTCATCTATTCCCTGTTTTATTTAAGTTGGGATATTTTAACTAAGAAATTATTAAATAAATCAGTATTAATCCAGGCGAATCAAAGTGATTTGCAAAGCGATAATCCCAACTCAGATCATAATGAAAAATTGCTATCTCTATTAAATAGACTAGAAACTATTAGACAGGAACAAAATCATATATTGCAGGAGATAAAAACTTTATTGACAGCAAATAAGTGACAAAAACGCTTTAATACAGTTTAACCATCATTTTTGCCCGAAGTCTCATCCATAACGTAGTGATTGTTATTAAAAATAGACCCAGAAATATATCTGAAATTTTACAAGATTTATGATGATAAATAACAAGTATACTCTCCATAATGACTGGCGGTAATAATGCTCCAATCACAAATATTAATCGATAAATAATTAATCTGTTTTTAACAAGAGTAGTCAGGATACTTAAACACATACCCATAGTAATATATATGAGTCCATAGTAAAATAGTTTTTGGTTAGGAGGAATTAAATTGAGTAAATTTAAGGAATAGGATTTGTTTAAATTATCTATATATACTTTAAATTGAGCACGTTGATAGGTGATGACAATTTTATGTGGACGCTTGTCAGTAAAAACTTTCGGTATACTTAATCTTAAATTAGCCCCGTTTTCTCCCAAAAGAGGTGTTCTTAATCGTATTTCTAAACTGTTTTTAAACTGACCCAATGTAAAATTTCGACGTAAATAACCACGAGAAATGGAAATAATTCGTGCTGGGCCAATTTGTAAGGTATTACCAGTAGCAACAGTAGTAAAAATTGTAAATTCTGAACTATTACGCAACTTTGTATTTACTAATGTAGCAGGAGTTTTTGTTTTTAACCACTGGCGATTATTTAAAGAAATAGAATCTGGTGATTTAATTATCGGTGTGTGACCTTGCCATAATAATTCTGACAAATTATTGCGCCTATCTTGATAATTTTTACCACCACTGAATTCATAAGAAGCAATCCAATTATTAGTCTGAATATCTATTTTTTGGGAATGTGATAATAATTTTCCAACTTCCTGTGTAGAGATAGCCTGATCGGCAATATGAACTTGTGATATACTACCATTCCAAGGTCTAATTCCTGTCGCTTCATTACCTAGTACCAATGGATAATGTAAATTCCAGTTATTGAGACTAGTGGCAAATTGCCAGTAACTGGACATGATAAATGCTAAAAATATATATCCAACTAAAACGAATAAAATTTGTTGAGGAGAACGAGAAATTTTACTATTTTCTAACCGATAAACCAGATAATTAAAGCTTTGCTTATTCCAGATATAAAAACAAATAAAACCCACAATGCCGCCGATAGTATTATTAACAATATCTGCTGGAGTTGGTGTTCTAGTAGGTAAGAAAACTTGCAGGATTTCTACCGTTGATGATAAGCCTGCACTCAAGAGAACCACTGATAACAATTGACTAAAATATTTTACCCGACCCTGGTGAATCAGAGCAGTAATGCTAAACCCTAAAGGCATAAACAATATTATATTGTTCACCATGTCATTAAAAGAACTAGCATTATCAAAACTAGCAATAATCCTGCGGGGGGAAAGATGGTCTGGAAAAGAAAAATCAAAGGGATAAGTAGTAGCTAAAACAATAAATAATGCACTCAAAAAGAGTAGAATTCTGTATTTGTATTTGCTGATATTTTGCAGGTTCATACTAATTGATTTTCTAGGGATATTTTGTGAATAAAAAGTCAGCTATATTTTGTTAATAGCCAATTATGGCTAATATTAATAAATCCTTTTTATATTAATTAGGTGTAGAAACAATAAAAAATCCTTACTTTTCCTTAAAGTTTTTAATAAAGAGGATTTATATCGCTTCAGCAATCATGGGTTATTAAAACAGATTCACTGTAGTGCTAATTTATTCAATAATCCCCAGTGACTTTCAGTGCAATTTTCTTGATAAGCAAGTATAATCAGGATGGTTGAGGGGTGAGACCCCTCAAAATATAGATTAAAAATATCGGTGATTATATTTTTGAAATTTTTTTATGTCAACTTGCTGAGTGCAGAGATTTGCAGTTTACTTTTTAAAATAAAAAAGTTTCTTTAATAATTAATCTTTTATTTAAAAAAATGCCAAATTGGCTAAATAGACATTCAAAAAATAGTATTCTGCTGAATATATACTGATGTGTGTTCTCAATTTGTTCATCAAAAAGTCAGTTTTTCAGTGCAATTACTGTAGATTGTCCACGAATTTGCATGAATATATAGTTTCCTAATCTCCAGCCTATCAATATAGCGGGCTGTTTCATTGCTGGGTGCTTGATAACGACTTCATGTAAATCAGAGACAAATCCAATTAAAAAATTTGCTGTTTACCAACATCTACTAATTTTAAGTGCATCTTTTGACCAGGCTGTAATGTATCTACTGTAAACAGCGATCGCCTTCAATTAACCACTTCATACTTGATCCTTCTCAATTTTGACGCAGAGGGATCAATTTACAGCCTCTAGTAACGTGAACATCAGGGTTAGACATGACTTACCAACTGTCTTCTTCTCACAACAATTCCCAATCAGGTATCACTCCTGAACAGTTCAATCAAATCATTGAAGCCATTGCTGATGGTAAATATTCCTGGGCTTGTGTACTAATTTTGCGTTTTATTGGATACAATCCTATTCATTATATCCCGCAACGTACCTACAGCCGTTTAATTAAAGATAACAGTCGAGTTGTCACCACATCACCACCAGCACCACAGAAGACACAAGCCCAAAATCAAACTTCTGTTCATCCCCATCATCATTTAAGTTTTATCTCCAAAGTACGCAATTATCAATAAGGTGAAATACCTACAATAACTAGAAGGTATAGTCCCCTTAATACCTAACGGGTGCATAACTGATTTTCCATGAGAGAACAAGTTATGTACCTGTACCCACAACTTTGTTGATTAACTGATTAACAACCATGTTAGTCCTAAAATCACTATGGATAAAACCTCTCACGGCAATTGCTGATAGTTGGCATAAGTTATCTTGATAGGCAATCTCAATCTTGTTGCTTGGACTCACCATCTATCAATCATTAAATCGGCGTTTTATATGTTCACTTGCAGGAGAAAAAGCTATCCTAGATCGTTGGCTATCTCATCTTCTTTAAGAGTGATCTAATGAACAAATTTATACTCAACCTTCTTGCTTCTCCAGTGCTGATTAGTTCCATTCTGACCATGGGAGTAATGGTAAATCAAGCCCAAGGGATAGAACCAACAAGCAAAAATAGCGATCAACTCACTTGTATCCGTAATAAACATAAAGTCGGTTTGGTTTGCGCTAGAGCTTCTGTACTTGCTCAAATTCCTACCTATCAACCTCAACAGGAAAATCTTCCTACACCCGGAGATGTACCAATGCTGGAGTTTAACGTTGAAGAGAGCGATATGGCGATCGATCTATTTGGTTGTGATTGCCCCGCTTGTATAAACTCTCTTCGTCAAATGCGTGGTGTTACACCTTTGGTGTACTAAGGAAGACGAGACAATAATTTTTTTTCATCATGAGGGTGTGTTATGCCAGAGGCTAACGCACCAGCCTTCTAATAAACGCTTCAATCAGACCTTCAATGGCGGTAAAAACTGCCAACCTCCAAACTAGCTAGCAAATAATTACAGCAGCCCAAGAAAATTTTTGCCACCTGCATTGACAATAATATGGCCAATTAGTTATATAGTTAATTAACAAGTAAATTTGTTTGTCTGCAATCTAACTACTACAAATCATTTAACATGGCAACTACATTGAGGCAGCCCAGTAGCACTAGCTTTTGGGATAATTTCTGCAATTGGATTACCAGCACACAAAACAGAATGTATATCGGCTGGTTTGGAGTATTGTTAATTCCTACTGCTTTAGTCAGTACAATCGTCTTTATTTTGGCCTTTTTAGCGGCTCCACCAGTAGACATTGATGGCATTAGAGAGCCTGTCACAGGTTCCATTCTCTATGGTAACAACATTATCACTGCTACTGTTGTCCCCACTTCTGCCGCTATTGGCTTACACTTTTACTCAATTTGGGAAGCTGCGTCTTTAGATGAGTGGCTTTACAATGGTGGCCCCTATCAAATGGTCGTATTCCATTTCTTAATTGCCATCTACGCTTATATGGGTCGCCAGTGGGAGTTAAGCTATCGTTTGGGAATGCGTCCTTGGATTGCTGTTGCCTTTTCTGCACCTGTAGCAGCTGCCACAGCAGTATTGTTAATCTATCCCATAGGCCAAGGTAGTTTTTCTGACGGGATGATGCTGGGCATTTCTGGAACTTTCAACTTTATGATTGTGTTTTCCCCTGAACACAACGTTCTCATGCACCCATTTCATATGCTTGGTGTAGCGGGAGTGTTTGGAGGCTCTTTATTTGCAGCAATGCACGGCTCCTTAGTGACCTCTAGTTTAGTCAAAGAAACTTCGGAAATCGAATCTCTCAATGCAGGTTACAAATTCGGTCAAAACGAAGAAACCTATAATATTGTTGCTGCCCATGGTTATTTTGGGCGCTTAATTTTCCAGTATGCCAGTTTCAATAATTCTCGCTCCCTGCACTTCTTTTTAGCAGCTTGGCCTGTAGTGGGCATCTGGTTTTCCGCACTGGGTATCAGCACAATGGCTTTTAATTTAAATGGATTTAACTTCAATAGCTCAATTTTGGATAGCCAAGGGCGGACAATTAACACCTGGGCTGATGTACTTAATAGAGCTAATTTAGGCATTGAGGTGATGCACGAGCGCAACGCTCATAACTTCCCTCTAGACTTAGCTACTGGTGAAGCCCAACCAGTTGCTCTTGCCGCTCCCACTATCCTGAGCTAGTTTTTGTCAACATTCCTACTGTTCATTTTACCTAACTTGCACCCTGGAATGGGTGCTTTTTTTCTCCTTGTTAATTCTAGACAAACTCTAAGTTTTCACTGGGGTTGAGTTCGTCAATAATCCGCCAAATTTCCTGTAACATTGGATCTAGACCAGTGCGAGCAACGGCGGAAACTAAAAAAACCGGAGCCAAGGAAAGATGATTTAACTGCAAAGCTAAAGCATCTAAATCAACAGTTTCCCGATCCACTGCATCAATTTTATTGAGGGCGATAATTTGGGGTCTTGCTGCTAAACCTCTGCCATAAGCCTGCAATTCCTGTTGAATAGTATTGAAATCACCAATAATATCTTCACTGGTGGCATCAATGAGATGTAATAGTACCCTGGTGCGCTCAATATGACGCAGGAAATCATGACCCAATCCTGCTCCTTGGGACGCACCTTCAATGAGTCCAGGAATATCCGCAAATACTGTACCATCGCCGGTGGGCTTTCTTACTACACCTAAGTTGGGAATTAAAGTTGTAAAGGGATAGTCAGCGATTTTTGGTCGAGCCGCAGATAATGAAGAAATTAAGGTAGATTTACCAGCGTTAGGTAACCCAATGATTCCTACTTCTGCTAATAGTTTTAACTCTAGACGTAAATGCTTTTTTTCACCTTCTAAACCGGGCAGGGCGTATTCTGGAGCGCGGTTACGGTTGCTTAAAAAATGTTGATTCCCCAGTCCACCTTTACCACCTTCAGCCACCTTTAAGGTTTGACCAGATGCTGTTAAATCACCCAAAATACTTTCTGTTTCCAGGTCATAAATAACTGTACCGCAGGGAACTTCAATAATTAAATCTTTACCTGATGCACCTGTGCGATTATTGGGGCCACCACGTCCCCCATTTTCTGCTTTAAATAGATGGTTATATCGAAAATCTAGTAAGGTTTGCAGGTTCTCCACAGCTTGGAAAATCACAGAACCGCCGCGACCACCATTACCCCCAGAGGGTCCACCGGCGGGAACATATTTTTCTCGACGAAAGGCGACAATGCCATCGCCACCTTTACCTGCTTCAACTTCGATGACTGCTTGATCAATAAATTGCATAATTGAATGAATTGTTGTTAGTGATCATTTGTCAGTTGCCACTCACAATTGACTACTGACAACTGAACTTAAATATATGGTGAAACATCTTCACCGCATTCGTCTGCGAGATAGGAAAGAGCGCGGAAGCGTAAACCTACAAGTTGCTCATATAAAGGGTTGATTTTGCATAATGGCGGGATGTGTACTATTTTGTGTCCAAATAAAGTGACATCCCTTTCAAAAGGACATTGGGAAGGAATCATTTTACACAAAAATCGCGCCACTCTGGGATCTTGAATTTCTAAACCATCTAACCAGTGACGGAGGGGTTGGAGTGCATCGGGGTGGGGTGCGGTGGCTAGCAGAATAGAGGATTGGCTTGTATTGTTGTCTTCTAGGGTATGACGTAAGGCTTCGATAAATTCTGTTTTCAGCCCTAAAGCTTGGCAGAATTGTTGCAGAACAGTGTCTTCACTGGGAGAATAGATGCCATCAGCGATCGCTACCATAAAAGCAGTTCGCAAAAAGTTTTCTCCTATTGCTGTTCCTGTGCCTAAAACCGTCCTTAACTCCTCTGGTTGAATTACCTCCAAACTATCCCATTGTAAACAAGGCGCTAATTCTTCCTTGGTTAAGTGAGTAATTAATTGTTGTTCTTGGTCATCAAAGTTACCATCAGCCCAAGCAATGGTTAGTAACCCGCGCAACCACACAGTTACTTGTTCGCTACTATAGGGAGATTGGGCAGTCGTCTTTGTCATTAGCTTTCCACCTTCTAGTTTTCTCATCCATCCTAAGCTACCTTCAATCTAGCTGTGCTGTGTGTCGTCTAGTTAACTAACTAGTCAAGAAGATTTATCGGTAATTGGTGATTAATCAAATATCATTATTATTCCCGTGACCAGTGACCCATTATCTATTAAAGTAAATTTGGTAATTTTTTATATTTATATATGTTTCGTTTTGGCATAGAACATGAAGTTGCCTTTCTGAATAAAGAAGGGAAATTTGCAGATTTTTCTTGTACTAAATTTGCAGATTTTCAGCAAATTGTAGACTTATTACCTACCTATGCAAGTGATTATCCCCAGTTGCGAGTTGGTGATGCAGGTATTAAAAAGAAACGTTGGTATATAGAAGGATTTGAAAGATTTGCCGATTCGGAAACGGTCACGGACTGTTTAGGCAAAGGCATAGAAATTAGAACTACTATCCATCCCAATATTCAAGGAGCAATTACTGAACTCACCGCCAGTTTTCACCTATTACATAAAATAGCCAAAGATTTTGGGTTTTATCCGGTACTAATTAGTTTTAATCCTTATACTAAAAATTTTGAACCCCAACCACCATTAAATGACTATGAGCGCAGTCAATTACTAGCTTATCCTGATGAACAAACCGCCAATATTTATATGGTGAGCTATGGACCAGATTTAAATATTTCCCTCACAGATTTACCAATTGAAGAAGCCATTGATATTGGTAAAAAGTTTACGTATTATAGTCCCTACATTGTACCGTTTACTTATAGTTCTCCCTTTTATGATGGGAAATTATGGCATGGTTTATCAGTACGTACATTTATGAGAACAGGTAAAAGACCAGCAACCCTTGTATTTGTACCAGAAAAATCACAATTAATTCACAGTACACCTGCCTTAACTAAAGTTGCACGCATTCCTGCTGAAGTAGGAAGAATTGAATTTAAATCTTGTGATAGTTGTGATAACTTTTCAATTTATGCAGGGTTATTAGCCTTATTAAAAGGTTTAGCAATAGATAAAACTTTACCTGGTAGAGCTATTGTTCCCGATGCCAATTTACATCAAATTTCTGCGATATCTGGCTTTAGTAATCCAGATATTTTTGTTCATGGTAGTCAAATTTTAGCGGCAGCAGAAGCAGCTTTAGGGAATGATACAGATATTAGTTATTTACAAGTATTAAAAACAATATTATCTAACAGAAAAACCAAATCCCATGAACTAATAGAGAATTTTCAAAGCTCTGGCTCCATTGAAACAAGTTTGAGACAAACTTATGACGGTTATTGATTAGGATTAGGAATTGGTTGTATTGCTTTCCCTGGAGGAATTTGTTCAACCTTGATTAAAGCCTCAATGACAGATTTGACAATTGGTGCAGCTACAGTACCACCATAGGCATTTGCCCCTTGGGGTTCATCAACTATTGCTAATACTACATAGCGGGGAGATTCTACGGGTAAAATAGCCACAAAACTGGTGATTCTTGCACCTTTAATATATCCACCATTGGGGCTAGCTTTTTGGGCTGTACCAGTTTTCCCAGCAATGCGATAGCCAGGAATTTGCGAAGCTTTACCAGTACCTTCATCCACTACAGTTTCCATCATTTCTACAACTTTTTGAGCAGTGGTAGAAGAAAAAATTTGGCGTGGGGTTGGTAGCTGAGGTACATAGTGCATTTGGCCATTGCCATCCACCAGTCCTCGAATCACATGGGGTGTGACTAATTTACCACCATTGGCTAAAGCACCGTGCATTTGTACTAGTTGAAGGGGTGTAAGTGAAAAGCCTTGTCCAAAGGAGGTAGTTGCAGGTTCAATGGGTGAGGAGGTGAATTCTTCTTGGCTTTTGAGCCGACCACTGACTTCAAAGGGCAAATCTGTATCAACCTTTTGTCCTAGTCCCAAACGTTCCAACCAGTTGTAGTAAATGGGATTTTTTAAACGTTGGATAATTTGTACCATACCAACGTTACTGGATTGCTGGAGAATTTGGGCAATATTCATTTGTCGAAAGGAATTCCTCTCAGCATTTTTAATAATGCGGTCAGCAACTTTGATAGTTCCGGGATCATCAAAAACATCATCAGGTTGGATTACACCGTTTTCTAGAGCGATCGCTATATTCAATGGCTTAAATGTTGATCCTGGTTCATACAAATCTGCCACTAACCAGTTTTTGAACAAAGATAAATCCGCCTTCGAGTATTCATTGGGGTTGTAACTGGGTTGAGACACCAGTGCCAATAGCGACCCATCAGTGGCATCCATGACAATCACCCCACCACGATGGGCTTTGTACTTCTCCACTTGTTCCTTCAAGGCAGTACGGGCAGCCCTTTGTAATCGATGATCAAGGGTCAATTGCAGTTGTAAATCATCAGAATGTAAAAATCCTTGGGGAGCATGATCTGGCATCAAGGCCCCATTACCAGCCCGGCTGAGGCGTACTGTTTGTCCAGCCCTCTCCAGCAACTTTTCTTGGCTATATTCCACTCCAGCTTGGCCGCGACGGTCAAGATTCACATATCCCAAGACATCAGCCGCTAAATCGTTTTGCGGATAAAATCGTGAATATTTTTGAATAAACTCTAGCCCATTTAAACGTAAAGATATCAAACGGCTATATATTTCTTCTGGTAAAGACGATGTCAGTAAAATTCCGCTTCTTTTGCTGTTAAATATTCGGACTAAATCCGCCACATTCCGATCCATAATCGGAGCGATTAGTTCGGCTATTTCTTCTGGAGATTGATTAAATAATTTGGGATGGACATATAAACTATAAACTGGGCGGTCAATAGCTAAGACATTTTTATTGCGATCTACAATAGGACGGCGTGGCATAAAGGGACGAATATTCACCATTTGTTGATTTCGTGCCCTTTCTGCCAGTTTAGTCCCGCTAATAATTTGTAATTGATATAACTTGAAGCCCAATCCTAAGCCAGCAAAAATAAATATTGCCCAGACGGTTAATAATCGATTTTTAATATTAGCGACTTCCCCGGTAATTTTCCGGTGCTGATGTTCTGATTCTGCTATTTGGGATAATTTTTGATGTTTTTTGAATTTTAATTTGCGTAAATTTTGAAACTTAATTCTGCTGGGTGACTTATGCATTGGGATCGTCCTTATTTGGGCGGGCTGCATCATATCTAGTGTATTTTGATCGGCTCAAGGATGAAAGCCGCCCTTATTTACCAATGACAGCCTACTGGCATTACTACTACCACCTAAAATGAAATCAACTTTTGTTACTTCATTACTACCTTAGTTGATTGGGAGTACCAAAGAGGTCAAATTCCGAGTTTAATATCCTAGTGGTGATGGAGTTTGGAGTTGAACTGGTACATTGGTGGTGTTCGTTGCCGCTGGGTTCGTGGTTTTCTGAGAAGCTTCTGGTAAGAAAATAGTTCTTTCAGGAGTGGGAAAAACCAGCCCGGCAGTTGGCTTTTCTGCTTCCTCAGCCATTTTGCTTTTGAGTGTAGCGTTGGTTGTAATTAACTGACGTTCATTGCGGTGCAGGTTTTGTAGTCTCTGGTAGGCTTGGCTCCACAGGGCTTGAGAATATACGCTGAAACCATAGACTACCAGTGTGGCAGACACAAACAGAAATGCAGCAATCGAGGAATAACGATTCATCGCGTATAGACGTAATAACCATACAGGTTCTGCACCGGGAGTTGGCATCATAGGTAAATTTCCACTGGATTGAGAGTTATTTACATTTGCCGGTTGTTGATGAAGGTTGCTGATGGGTCTGACTGGAGCACCTGGATGAATAGCAGTAATGGATGGACGGGGAATATCGCCACGCTGTTTTTTTCTTGGGGATGAAGTCGATGAACTAGGAATAGGGGCAGTCCGATTGCTGGCTCGACGATTTGCCGAACGTCGTTGACGCGGCGAGAGATTAGTCTCTGGTTGTAACCAAGGAGTTTTAGGAGCAACAGCTGATTTGCGGGCAGCAGTCATAATTTTTGAAGATGGAAAATACTATAATTTTTGGCAATTTGACGATCGCCTATCCTGGTGTGAACAAAGATCACATCGCAGTCATCCTCACAGAGAATCAATCAGGGTTAACTGCAACAGAGCATACATCACCTTGGTAGTTTAGTCTTGACCATTAGCGATCGCCCACAGGAAAAAGTAGGTTTGTGATGTATCATATCTAAAACTATGGCAAACAGGGGCGGTAAGGGGCAACACTCTGGAAAATTATCACAATTTTTGGTATGGTGAAGTGTTTCCATAGTTCAGGGTGTCAGCACCCCCAAATTGGGGAAGTTACGCGTCAACCATAAAAAACCCCCAAATAATCAACCCCTTCGCTATGAACGAAAGAAATACTTGCTTCCTTGTTGTCGTTACCAGCCATTCCCGCAAAAAATTGCGTTTTTCAGATGTAATCTCAAATCAATTAACAAAAATCAACAAATAAGGTATCTTAATCAACAGGCGAAAGAATTCTATTGCCCTAATTGGTGAAAGAGGAGTTATGAAAACAAGAATCTTTGGTTTTGCTCTCATGTTAAGTCTGGCTACCCTGCTTGGAGCCTGTGAAGGTGGTGGTGACACTGGTACTCCTACCAGTTCTCCTGCTGCAACCACCGGTGGTGAACCATCTGATACTGCCAGCCCTGCTGCCAGCCCTGCTGCTAGCCCTGCTGCTAGCCCTGCTGCAAGTCCTGCTGCTAGCCCTGCTGCAAGTCCTGCCGCTACAACCTCACCTGCTGCTAGCCCTGCTGCTACACCCACAACTACTCCCTAATTAACATTCAGACAACGCTCCTCACTACATCGTTGTCCATAGCCTTAATTGAGTCGATCTCCAATTAATGGCTGCATGTTTTTTCATTCGGGCCAAAACAAGAAGACAACAGTAAGAAAGCTCGTACTGTCTTTGTCTGTCTGTAATTAAAGCCTCAAAATTTGTATAAACAGCATCAGCACTGCCAATTCTCTGCTTTTAAACATGAGAATTTAAAACTAACTTATTTTAGCGGCAGCTTTGATGCCGATGTAAGCACCTACCCAGTCGATTTTCCGACTGTTTTCTTATTTTCACCTACCTGAGCCACAATTATTCTTTAATCAACAAGAATTGCTCGGCGATTGTAGTGAAAGACATATAGGTAGATTTACATCTACCTATATATAAAACTATCATTTGCTAGTAAATTTGTACCCCTTTACCCAAGTAATGGGACATATTAACTCTGAAAAATTTGATAAATCAAACATCTTTTTGTTTTTGAATTAGTTAGTTTTATTCTGTCAGATGCTAAAGTAGCTCTATGTTGCTACTGCAATTTAGTACATCTCATTATTGTCGGAAAGCTCGGCTAGCACTGGGTTATAAACAAATAAATTACCATTGTCAAAACCTTACGCCAGGGCTACATATTCTCAAAGTTAAACCCCTCACAGGTTTAACGACTTTACCGCTGTTGCTGCCATGGGAGGGAGAGCAGGCATCAAGCTTAACTAGCTGGCCAAAAGCGATCGCTGATTCAACAGCAATTATCAAATTTTTAGAAGCTTACCAACCAGAGCCATCATTATATTTACCAAATCCAGACCAGCAAGCAGAAGCCTTGATGCTAGAAGACTGGTTAGACGAAAGTATCGGTACAGCCACCAGGTTTGTCTATTATCAATTTCGCGCTAGGGAGGGCAAAAGTATTGACCCATCACTCAGCAGTCAAATCGTCATTCAAGTAGTCAGAAGACAATATGGCATTGATGATGCCACGGTGGATTTAGCTACTAAAAGACTAGCCAATGCCTTAGCAGAACTAGGAAGACGCTGGCAAAAAAGAGATTATTTAGTGGGCGATCGCTTCAGCGTAGCTGACCTGACCGCAGCTGCATTATTAAGTCCTCTAGCCTTAATTCCTGAATATCGTCAACAATACCCTTGGTTATTTACCAAAATTACAGAAATCCATCAATTATGTAGAGAACCACTACCACCAGGATTGTGATGCTGATTTTTAGTTAAACATAATTAGTTTTACCAAGCCAGGGAAGCAAGAGAGGTAACACAAGGATGGAGAGAAACAGATACTATCTATGGCTAACAAATGAGGGTGAGAATTGAAAATCCATGAAATCTCTAAAACTTCTGATTTTGAGTATCACTACTGCCATAGTGGTGTGGGTGGCTGGTCATAGAGACACAGCAGTAAAAGCATTACCACCACCAGAAGACATACCAGAAGAGATACTCAGAACCGAAATTATCACAGAAGCGCGATCGCCCGTTGATGGTAAACGCTTAAGTGCCGCCGAATATGCCGAACTACAAGCACAACAGCAAACTAGCCCACCCCCAAAACTAAACACTCGAATTCGAGAACAAGTATTTCTATTACGGATACGTCGAGTTTTGCTCCAGTTATTCCCATTTTTAAGTATTTAGCAGCCTGAAAATTCTCATCCACAGTTAACGGGGAATTAACATAACACTGGCGACAAAAGTGCAAATAAATGTAAAGAATATATATATACATATTAACAAAGCCGATTTAGTTAATCACCTTATTCCACTTAGGTAGCTTCATGTCCATCACCACGGTCGCCTCTGAACAGGTTAATAGCATCGTTTGGAATCAGCATCATGATCCATTTGAGGTATTAGGGTCTCACCTCATTGAAAAAGATGGTAAAACTATCTGGGCTGTGCGAGCCTACCTACCAAATGCCAATGCA
Source organism: Richelia sinica FACHB-800 (assembly GCF_014698825.1). Classification (GTDB taxonomy): domain Bacteria; phylum Cyanobacteriota; class Cyanobacteriia; order Cyanobacteriales; family Nostocaceae; genus FACHB-800. The sequence goes on along the minus strand of NZ_JACJTT010000002.1, from coordinate 322,254 downwards.
GCATGGGTAGTTCTTCCAGAAGAACGGAAAGAATACCCCATGCAATCAGTACATAACCCCCACTTCTTTGAATGCACAATCGAAATACCAGAACTGAAAAACTACCAGTTACGCATTCAAGAACAAGGTCATGAGCAAGTCATCTATGACCCCTACGCCTTCCGTTCACCTCGATTGACAGATTTTGACCTGCATTTATTTAGCGAAGGCAATCATCACCGCATTTATGAAAAGCTGGGAGCACACCCCACAGAAATCAATGGTGTGAAAGGTGTTTACTTCGCTGTTTGGGCCCCCAATGCCCGTAACGTTTCAGTCTTAGGAGACTTCAACTACTGGGATGGACGTAAACACCAAATGCGTAAAGGCCCCACCGGCATTTGGGAATTATTTATTCCTGAAATTGGAGTAGGGGAACATTACAAATATGAAATCAAAAATTTTGAAGGACACATTTACGAAAAATCTGATCCCTACGGCTTCTACCAAGAACCCCGGCCAAAAACAGCATCTATCGTCACCGATTTAAACTCATATACTTGGAATGATAGCGACTGGATTGAAAAGCGTCGCCACACAGACCCACTAACGCAACCTATATCAGTCTACGAAGTACATTTAGGTTCCTGGTTACACGCATCTAGTGCAGAACCAGCCAAACTTCCTAATGGAGAAACCGAACCTGTAGTCACTGTTTCGGAATTGAAGCCTGGTGCTAGGTTTTTAACCTATCGGGAATTAGCAGCTAAACTCATTCCCTATGTCAAAGAATTAGGATATACCCATCTAGAACTTTTACCTATTGCCGAACACCCCTTTGACGGTTCTTGGGGTTATCAAGTGACTGGCTACTATGCCCCTACTTCCCGATTCGGTAGCCCAGAAGACTTTATGTACTTTGTTGACCAATGTCACCTCAATGGTATTGGTGTCATAGTTGATTGGGTTCCCGGCCATTTTCCTAAAGATGGACATGGTTTAGCCTTCTTCGATGGTACTCACCTTTATGAACATGCAGACTCCCGCAAAGGTGAACACAAAGAATGGGGAACTTTAGTCTTCAACTATAGCCGTCATGAAGTCAGGAACTTCCTAGTAGCCAATGCCCTATTTTGGTTTGATAAATATCACATAGATGGGATTCGTGTGGATGCTGTCGCATCCATGCTCTACCTGGACTATTGTCGTAAGGATGGGGAATGGCTGCCTAACCAATATGGTGGTCGAGAAAATTTAGAAGCAGCTGACTTCTTGCGTCAAGTTAACCACCTACTCTTCAGCTATTTCCCTGGTGTTCTCTCCATTGCTGAAGAATCTACAGCTTGGCCCATGGTATCTTGGCCAACCTATACAGGTGGTCTAGGCTTCAATTTGAAATGGAACATGGGCTGGATGCACGATATGCTGGACTATTTCAGCATGGACCCATGGTTCCGTCAATTCCATCAAAATAACGTCACCTTTAGTATGTGGTATCACCACAGCGAAAACTTCATGCTGGCTTTGTCTCATGATGAAGTGGTGCATGGTAAGAGCAATATCGTCGGCAAGATGCCTGGTGATAGATGGCAAAGTTTTGCTAATGTGCGTTGTTTATTTGCCTACATGTTTGCTCATCCTGGCAAGAAAACCATGTTTATGAGTATGGAGTTCGGCCAGTGGAGTGAGTGGAATGTTTGGGCTGATTTGGAGTGGCATTTACATCAGTATGAAGCTCACCAACAGTTGAAAAAATTCTTCCAAGACTTGAATCACCTCTATCGGTCTGAATCCGCTTTATACAGCCTAGATTTTGCCAGAGAAGGGTTTGAGTGGATTGATTGTAGTGATAATCGCCATAGTGTTGTTTCCTTTATCCGTCGCGATAAAGATAGTGATAACTGTGTGGTTGTCGTTTGCAACTTCACCCCACAGCCTCATTCTCACTACCGTATTGGAGTCCCAGAAGCTGGCTTCTATACTGAATTATTCAATAGTGATGCGCGTCAGTATGGTGGTAGCAATATGGGCAATTTAGGTGGGAAGTGGACTGATGAGTGGTCTTTGCATAATCGTCCTTATTCCTTAGATTTATGTTTACCACCTTTGGGAGTTTTAATTCTCAAATTAGATAAACAGAAAACTGCTCAAGTGAAGAAGTAAGACATAAAGGGTGGGCATTGCTCACCCTAACCTTTAAAGACAATACGGTTCTTTCCCTGGGTTTTGGCAGCGTATAAAGCTTCATCAGCTGCATTTACCAATTGCAAAAAATCCTCTCCTGGCTGGGGAAAAGTAGAAGTTACGCCTATACTAACGCTTAAATATGGGCTAATTTCGGATCTTGCATGAATAAGATAGATTTTTTCCACAGCTAAAAGAATATGTCTGGATATGTGCAGTGCCCCTAATTTTTCAGTGTTGGGCAAAATCACTGCAAACTCTTCACCACCGTACCTTGCTACTAAATCTCCTGGTCTTTGCACCACACTTTTGATGGCTAATGCAACTTGTCTTAGTGCTTCATCTCCCAGTGCGTGACCATAAGTATCATTATAAGCTTTAAAGTTATCAATATCACACAAAATAAAAGATAAAGGTAGTTGCTCTCTAGCCATACGTTGCCACTCCCGGTCTAGAGTATCATCCATTTTACGGCGATTATATACTTGGGTTAATCCGTCAATATTTGCTAAATATTCTGCATATAATGCTTTATCGTGCCACTGTTGTCCAACTGCATCGCCATGCTCAATAATAGTTTGCATAATAATTTCTAAATCTGTTTTTTCTTGAGAAATTATTTGCAATAAGGATTTTAGCTTTAGTTCTGCTTGCTGACGTGCTTGTACTTCATCCTTCAGCTTCTGATTTAAACTTTCTAGCTGAGATTCTACAGCATCGCCATGTTCAACCGTAGTTTGCAGAATTACTTCTAAATCTGCTTTTTGACGAGAAATAATATCCAATACAGATTGAAGGGTAGTATATTTTTGATGATATCCAGAAATAGTTAATTGCAGTTGTTGATTGATTTCTTGCAGCTGAGCCTCGATACAATCTCCATGGGCAACTGTAGTTTCTAAAGTAATTTGCAAATCTATATTAGCTTGCTTAAGTTTGTTCACCTGTTGACGAAGGCGTTTGATTTCTATCCGTAATCGCTGTTCCTCCGTAGTTTTTTGTAATATATTCATATGTTCATTGATATATATCTCCTGGTATTATTCATAATAATTCTATTTTAATACTAGGCATTAATCTTTGTAAGTTTCTTAACGACTTGGTTTGCCAAAGAATTTTATTGGAACCATGCAAAGCCAGTTGAATATTGCCTTGGTTGCGTACTTCGACGACAAACATTGAAAGCATACTCACACCAGAGCTATTCAGGAATTCCAACTCTTCAAAATTTAAAATCAAGGAATTATACTCTGAAACAACTTTAGCTAGAAAATCCTGAATTGTCTGATATGCTTCTATGCCATTCAGTCGCAAAAAACCCTTAAAAAAGACTGTTGATGTCGAGGAATCGAAATGAACTGAATAGTCTTTTGTTTTGATTTCCTGTTGATGAATATTCATACTTTAGTCAATGAGTAAATTTTTAGTTTTGGATAATTTGTGTTAATATGAAGATTCTTTTATCATCGGCTTTATTGCAGCTATTGATCATATTAGGGCAATTGGGTGACAATAATTGATAATTACAATTATCTAGGGATATTAAATTTTTATTTACATGATAGATGCAGAACTAAAATTTTAAATTAGCCATAACATTGACTTTAATAAATTGTTTCTCTGCTGCCAACGGTTCAAACTTCCAGCCGAAATCAACCTCATAATCATGAATTAATGTTAATAAACCCATGTGGGAAACTTGAGAATTAGATGCTGTACTTTCTAATTGTTGAATATATAAATCTTGAATGGGCAAGTTGATAATTTTTTCGATAAATAACTGATAGGTATGCACCACTGATTTTTCGGATACATTAGATACTAGTATAAATAATTGGTTTTCATATAAATGTAAGGAAATATTAACAGGAACATTAGCAGAAGTATCACTAAACTTCATGGCGTTTTCTAACAATTCATTGGCTACATAGCTAATAGAAGCTTTTACTGTATCTTGTCTGTTAATATAACTGTTAGGAATTTCTTCGCCAGGAAAGAAATTAGCAAAATAATCTCCTAAAAAATCAGCAGATAGACCATAGTTAATCCAGCGATGGTTACGAGCCACAGAATTAGGAGAAAAACTAATCACTAAATATTCATCACTAACGGGTAAATCGTTGATAAAATTGCCAAATATTTGAGCCATAAAATTGGTTAAATGGGAAAAATATTAGTAATGCAACTACTGATTATTTAAAAAATGATATCAATGATGAAACACAAAGATAAGAAATTAATTTAGTAGATAGGATTTATTGATCATTTATTTTTGTTTAATTACTAATAAAGTAATATCATCGTAAACAGTGTGTAAGCCAATATGTTGTTTCACGTCTTCAATCACAGTGCTACAGATAGCATGAGCTGACTGCTCCCAGATTCTGCCAACAAGATTACATAGTCTGTCTAAGCCGTACATAACTCGATTATCACCCTCAGCTTCTGTAATTCCATCAGTATAGAGGACAATGACATCATCTTTACATAAATCTACCTCCATACTATTCACAAAATGAGAAATATTTTCAGTTAATCCGATAGGGAAACCTAAGTCAATCGTATCAATTAATTCAATGATTCCACCGGAACGGACTATGATAATGTTATCATGCTGACCACTGATTTTTAGCTTTTGCTGACAATAGTCGAGTAAGGCTAAGGTCATATTTTTATGAGATTTCATTCTGCGGAGATTGCCATAAACGGCTAAGTTTAATAAACTCAAAAATTCAATGGGATTGGTAATATTACTTTGCAGTAAGGTACGTACAGCCATCTGTACCATCATCATTAATACGCCACTTTCTAAGCCATGGCCAGTAACATCACCAATGCCAATTTTGATATGTCCTTGATGAACTAGTACATCGTAGTAGTCACCACCAACTGCCGAAGCAGGTTCCATAAAAGCGGCTATTTCTAATTCTTGAATGTTATTTAGTTCTTTTTGGCTTGGTAAAAGCATTCTTTGCAATTTACGAGTAACTTCTATTTCTGCTTGAAGACGAAGATTATCAGCTTTGAGTTTGACTAAATTTAAATGGGTGCTAATTCGAGCTAATAATTCTTCCTTGTCAATTGGTTTTGTTAAATAATCGTTTGCTCCTACTTCGAAGCCGTTAACTAAATCTGATGTTTGGTTTTTAGCAGTTAATAGCAAAATTGGTAATTCACTAGCTGACCAAGTTTCACGAATTTTTTGAGTTAATTCATAACCGGTCATTTTGGGCATCATCACATCAAGTAAAATTAGGTCTGGCTTTAAGCCTGTTTCTAATAGTTTTAAAGCTTCTATAGCGTTGGTGGCTTGGCTAATGGTATATTTTTGCAGTGATAAAATGTTGACTAGGACTTGCAGATTAATTACTTCATCATCAACAACTAAAATATGTAAGTTTTGATTTTCAGATGTATTTGCAGATTTAGATGTAGGAATATCTTCAACTACTACTGATAAATAAGAAGATGTTCTGAGTAACTGAATATTTTCATTAATATTAGCTTTAGGGTCAGCGATGGATATAGGTAAGGTAAAAATAAATTGAGAACCTTTGTCCACCTCTGATATTACCCAGATATTCCCACCATGTAGTTCAACCAGTTGTTTAGTGACTGTTAACCCTAAGCCAGTACCTCCATAAATTCTGCCTGTGGAACCATCAGCTTGTTCAAAAGATTCAAAGATGTTGATTAATTTATCTTCAGGAATACCAATACCTGTGTCAGATACGATAATTTCTAAATGCTGATTCACCAGCAATGCAGATATTTCTATTTTGCCAGAATCGGTAAATTTTATAGCATTACCAATGAGATTATAAAAAATTTGCTGAAGCCTATTTTCGTCAGCAGCGACTGGTGGTAAATCTGGATGAATAGAATTAATTAATTGTAATGCTTTCTTGCCAATCAGTGGCTGGGAAAGGGCTATAACTAAATCGACGATTTCTTGGATACGAATTGGTTTAATTTGAAGTTGAATATTTTTGTGTTTGAGTTGGGAAAAATCGAGAATGTCATTGACTAAATTAGCTAGTCTTCTCCCACTAGCTACCACCATATTTAAATTAGCGATCGCTTGATTGGGTAGTTCTCCAGCAACTCCATCAATTAAAGATTCTGTAATACCAATAATCCCATTTAAAGGAGTGCGTAATTCGTGAGAAGTATTGGCTAAAAATTCATCTTTGAGTTGATTTAGCTGGTGTAATTCGACATTTTTTTCTGCTAGTGCTTGAAATGATGATTGCAATTGTTCTGCCATACTATTAAAAGCATTAGCCAAAATACCCAATTCATCATTACGTACTATTTTAACGGTCTGTTGAAATTCTCCTGATGCTAAAGCTATGGCAGAATTTTTCAAATCTAAAATTGGTTTGACCACATATTGAGCAGTGGCAATTCCCACACTGGTGGCCATAACTAGAGCTATGACACATAATATAATTGTGGTTTGTGTATTGGCATTAATTTGTGAGATAAAGTCTGATTCAGGAACGACTATGACAATTAGCCAATCTAATCCTTTCCCATCTTGGAAAGGTTGAACTTCTAAAAAATTGCGTTTACCATTGATGAAAAAGCTTAATTCTTGAGATTGATTAATTTGCTGTAAATTATCAAAAGTTTTTTGTAAATGTTGGGCTGTCTGTCGGACTAAAAACTCTTGACTTTCTATGGCTTTAATTCTTTTGGGTTGATTATCTTTACCAACTGTATAAGGTTTTTCTAAATTAGAGGAAGCAACTAAGTTACCATCTCTTTCAATAATAAAGGCTTGCCCAGTTTTACCTATTTTTAATGTATGCAAAAAATGGCTGATTTGCACCAGTGCCATATCTACAGTAAATACGCCTTGTAGTTGACGGTTCTGGTTATAATGAGGAAGAGAAATACCAATACCTAAACCATCATAGATGGAATATTTGTAAATAGGATACCAAGCGACTTTGCCATGATTTTTTGCTGCTTGATACCAACTTCTCTGTCGGGGATAAAATTTTTTATTAGTGCGATAAAGTTGTGTCCTTTGTCCGTTCTTATCAGTATTATAAATGTGAACTATATGATTATTAGTGGCATTGGCTAGAGATAATTTGATTGTGCCATTACTGATATCTCGACTAGCACCCACATATTCATTTTTTTCGTTACCATAGGACACAAATGTGAGATACTTAAATAAATGTATTTGTTGCCAAAGATAGCTTTCTAAAGATACTAAATTATTTGGGTTCAGTCTCTGGTCACGAATATCTGAATCGATAATTTGAGCTATCACATAAGGTGTAGCAGTAAAAGTTGTGAGGTCAGCTTCAATGCGATCGCTAATTTCTTTCCGTAATTGAGATGCAACATTATTTACAGCTTCCTGACCATTACGGTATGATAAATACCCCACAATACCAACGGTAGCAGCAATTTGGAGCACAAATGGCACTACCAGAACGAAACGTAAAGGCACTTGTCCACATGCTTTGGTAATTGGATGGACGAGGAATTTTGGTAGCATATTCTAAACCCTGAGTTAAGTAGTCATGCTGGTAATTACCTAACTTTCGGTAAGCGAGCATGAGCAGACAGACAAATCTTTTGGAGAGATGATCTAAAATTTTAATCTGTTTCGTTAAGTATTTTTACAAATTTTTTAGATATTTTTGTAACAAACCAGTAAAGATTTCTGGTAGTTCTAGATGGGGAATAATACCAGATTGAGCGATCGCATGAAAATGAGTAATTACACGGTAATTTAACTGCTGCAAACGTCTTCCCAAGGTAATTTTGGTAAATTGTGCATCTTCTCCCCAAAACATAACCGTGGGAATTTTTAACTGTTGAATATATAAACTCAAATCAAAATATAGGTCTCCTCGCAGAAATGCTAAAGCTGCAAATTTAGCATTTGGTTGTTGTGCAGATGTTAAATAAGCTGCAACTATTTCTGAAGTCAATCTTTCTGGGTGAGCAAAGAGAAAATTTTCTAAAAAGTTTCTCACTGCAACTTCATTTTCGGCACCTAATCCATAAATTAAATTGTCTAGCAAAGGTGTATTAATAATTGCTAAAGGTAATCTTCGTCCTACCCCTTGGCCAAAGTCATCAAACCCAGCAGGACAAACTAAAAATAATCTGTCAAATAATTCCGGTTTCATAATAGCTAACCGAATGATTAACCCAGCAGTGAAAGAAGAGGCAACTACTGTCACAGGTTGTTCACAAGTTTGGGTAATAAATTCAGTAATTGTAGTTAAATAATCTTGTATTTGATAATCCCGGACAGGATGCTCAGACTCACCCCAACCAATTAAATCTGGTGCTAAAATACGATAATCAAATCCAAAAGCTGGATAAACTTTAGACCATTCAAAAGCAGATGCACCACCACCGAAATTATGCAGAAATAAAAGAGCAGGTAATTGGTGAAGATGATCTATTTCCCATGGTGCAGCGACTTGTGTATAATAAGCCATTCTACCCAAGGATGTATTAATGGCTTTCTGACCAAAGCCAGGGGGTTGAAATTGCAGCATATTTATTCAGATGATTTAACTAGCATTATCTCTAGTAATTTGTACCAATTGGTTGAGATTATCACCACTGATATGATAAGCAGCACCAAAACCTATAACAAAGCGTCCTGTATGGGGAGTTAATTTAAAAATGCGAAAATCTGGTAAAATTCTCAGCATATCAATGATTTCCCCAAATCTACTTTGAAATTGTTCTACAATATATTTCCATAGTTCAGTTTCTCTCTCAACTAAACTGGCAGTACAATCAAAACTTAATCTCTGTCTGGCAAAGATTTGTTTAGTTTTTGATTCATCTTCAATAAATAAAATACTAACCTGGGGATGAGCTTCAATATTTTGAGTATGAATTGATAAACCACTGACATAGATATAGATATTTTTCGATTCATCTATGACAAAAGGAGTATAACTAGCGTTAGGTACACCCTGTCCATTAACCGTACTAATGATAATACTGGCAAATTGGGATGTAAATTTTTCATATTCAGCTTGGGCTTTTTCTAATGAAACCATAAGTTAAAGCTTTCAATTTGCTAAGATAGTCTCAATTATTATACATTGATAATAGATTCATTAATGGCAATTAAAGGCTATAAATCAATAGAGTTGAGCATAGTCAAAAGCCTAAATTGTGTAGATTGGCTTGGCTCAAGTACATCCAAAGTCTTCAATACTTTTTTTGGTTTGTGCTATTGCTTAACCCACCCTGCTTTTCTCGATAATAAAACCTATAGGACTATAATATGAGTTGATAATTAGCATCGGCTAATATCTATATAGCTATTTTCATTCCAGTACAAAGCAGTAATTATTAAACGCAAATGGACACAGATCAACGCAGATAATTTTGGTAATTTATTAGAGTAGGAAATTCTATATATTTGTACTAAGAATTGATACCTTTTCATTTAAATGTATAATAAATCTTCAAAATAATAATTTTTATTTATGCAGTGAGTTGGTAAAACGGATAAATATGACTAACCAAAATCGTTCTCAATGGAATTTGTGTAGGTTTATAAAAACCCTAGCCTACTTTGAAGTCATTCCTCTGTTTAGTTGGATAGAAAAATTATTTTCAGGTAACAGTCGGGAGATAGAAACACAATCCAAAGGAGAAACAAAAAATATGGGTGTCATCTTAGTAGCAGGTGCAACTGGTGGTGTGGGTAAAAGAGTTGTTGCTAAATTAGTAGGACAAGGATATCATGTACGATGCTTGGTGAGAGATATAGAAAAAGCGAGAAATATTCTCAGTGAAGCAGTTGATTTAGTAGTGGGAGATATTACTAAACCTGAGACTCTCAATCATTTAGTCATGGCTAATATCCAAGCTGTGATCTGTTGTACTGCTGTACGTGTGCAACCAGTAGAAGGAGATACCAAAGATAGAGAAAAATACTACCAAGGTGTGAAATTTTATCAGCCGGAAATAGTTGGTGATACTCCAGAAAATGTTGAATATCAAGGAGTAAAAAACTTAGTCACAGCAGCAGCTAAGTATTTACCATCTGCAAGCGAAAAGGTAATTTTTGATTTTACTCAAACATCAGCTGAGTTAAAAAATATTTGGGGTGCATTAGATGATGTGGTGATGGGTGGGGTCAGTGCTAGTAGTTTTCAATTAGGAGAAAAATCAGCATTGTTTAGTGGTAATGTTTCTACTGCTAATTCCGGTGGCTTTGCTTCCGTCAGGACTAAAAACTTTGTGCCTGTAATTAACTTATCAGGATTTACTGGTGTGAAATTACGGGTGAAAGGAGATGGACAACGCTATAAAATCTTTTTGAGAACAGAATCAACTTGGGATGGAGTTGGTTATAGCTATTCCTTTGATACTGTGGTTGATAACTGGATAGATGTGACCATTCCCTTTGCTGATTTAACCCCTGTTTTTCGTGCTAAAACTGTTAAAGATTCCCCACCAATTGATGCCAGTAAAGTTTGCTCATTGCAACTGATGTTGAGCAAATTTGAATATGATGGTGCGCTGAATCCCAAATTTGCTCCTGGTAGCTTTGCACTGGAAATAGAATCTATTAAAGCTGTAGGAGGAAAGAATTTACCTCAATTCGTATTGGTCAGTTCTGCGGGTGTAACTCGTCCAGGGAGACCGGGAATTAATTTAGATGAAGAACCACCAGCAGTGAGATTAAATGACCAATTAGGAGGAATATTAACTTGGAAGTTGCAAGGTGAAGAAAGTTTAAGAAACAGTGGCATTCCTTACACAATTATCCGCCCTTGTGCTTTAACGGAAACAGCAGGAGGAAAAGAATTAATTTTCGAGCAAGGAGATAATATTAAAGGTAAAATCAGTCGTGATGATGTGGCAGAAATTTGTATACAAGTGCTAAAACAGTCCCAGGCTTGTAACTTGACTTTAGAAGTCAAGGAAGGAGAAAACATAGCTCATAGCTCTAATTGGCAACAGCTATTTTCTGCCTTACAACCGGATAAATAATTTGACAAAAATCTCATCCTATGATGAAAAAGTTACTGTTAGCTGGGGTTGTGATGATTTTGTTGTGGAGTGGTGTTTTTTCTCATCCTGTTTCCTCACAACAGACAGATTTTCGGGTGAATAATCTAGAATCAGATTTGCGAGGGTTGGAGATAAGGTTAAATCAACTGGAATTAATGGTAGCTCAAACTCGTTCTTCTGGTTCGAGGAACTTGAATAATATCCCTCCCCAGACTGGTAGCTCTAGAGCTAGATTACCATCAGAGCGCGATCGCATGATCGACAGATTATCAACATTGGTGGTGGAATTGAAGCAACAAGTCAACACCTTAGAGAACCGAGTGACACAACTAGAATCACGTTACACAAATTAAAAATTCAAAATGAACAAAGCTGGTTTTAGCAGGGTTTCCAACTGTCTACTGTAGTTAATTTGCTTCAATTCATTAATATATGGATACACAGAGTCAAACAACCGCAATTTATGAAGGTGGATGTCATTGTGGTGCAGTGCGGTTTCAAGTCACAGTAGATCATCATAAAGTAGATGATTGTAATTGTTCTATTTGTCAAAAAAAGGGATTTTTACATTTAATTGTTCCCAAGGACAAATTTAAACTGTTGCAAGGGGAAGACGTGTTGACAACTTATACCTTTAATACAGGAATTGCTCAACATAAATTTTGTCGAATTTGTGGAATTCATTCCTTTTATATTCCCCGCAGTCATCCTGATTGTATTGATGTCAATGTGCGTTGTTTAGATGGCAATGTCATCAATGATTTTGAAATTGTTCCCTTTGATGGCTTAAATTGGGAAGCGAATATTGATAAATTACTTAATTCTTAACCTCATTAACAATGACCTGGTACAAATCACCTCTAAAACCCTTATTCACCTATGGAATACTGGCAACTATAGCCGTAGTAATGTTATTTCCTCTCCTGTGGTTGTTGAGTACAGCATTAAAATCATCAACAGAAAATATATTACAATCACCACCCCAACTCATACCAGTTCAACCCACCTTACAAAACTTTATTCAAGTTTGGCAAGCACTGCCCTTTGGACAATATTTATTTAATAGTATCTTAGTGGCGTTTCTAACTGTGGGATTAAACTTACTATTTTGTTCCCTGGCAGCTTATCCCCTAGCGAGAATGTCATTTACAGGCAGAAATTTTATTTTTCTGGCAATAGTTTCGACGATTATGATTCCCTTTCAAATCGTCATGATTCCTCTGTATATTTTAGTAGGGCAATTAGGGTTGAGAGATAGTTATTTAGGGATGATTTTTCCTAGTTTAGCCTCTGCTTTTGGTATTTTTCTCTTACGTCAAGCCTTTTTAGGCGTGCCGAAGGAATTAGAAGAAGCTGCCAGATTGGATGGTAGTTCAGAGTTAGGTTTATGGTGGCACATTATGTTACCTGCCATTCGTCCAGCTTTAATTACATTAGCAATTTTTGTGTTTATTGGGGCTTGGAGTGATTTTTTATGGCCGTTAATTGTGATTCAAAATGAAAATTTATATACTCTACCTTTAGGAGTAGCTAAATTAGCGGGGACTTTTTCTTTAGATTGGCGATTAGTTGCCGCAGGTTCGATTATTTCTATTGCACCAGTGTTGATATTATTTTTGTTTTTACAAAGATATATTGTCCCTACAGATACGGGGAGTGGGGTCAAGGGGTAATGTTTTTTGCACGCAGAGGCGCAGAGGTATAGATTGTAGTCTTCGATACGGCAGTTGCTCATGGGGGACAAGGGAGACAAGGGGGACAAAGAAGACAAGGACGAATATCTTCTTGTTCCTCCTCCTCTCTTTCTGTCACCTGTCACCTGTCACCTATCACCTGTCACCTCCTATACTTCTACTCCCAAATTAACTAGGTATGGTTCCTCTAGAGATTGGAGGGTGCTAGCTTGAATAGCATCTAGGTAGCGTCGCAGGGAAGATACTTGTTGTGGGTTGGGACGATAGGTGAGATTGCCTTGTTTTTCAAAGAGGGGGACGGCTGCTAGGACTTGGTAATCAAAGTTGACTTGGGAGTTTTGGGTCAACCAGTTGGAGTCTAGGAGGGAGGGAATTAAACCAGGGGGTAGTTCTCCTTCTAAAAATGCCAGGAGTCGTTGCTGACAAATACGGGTGTTGATACCGCGATTTTCAAATAACTGCAAAACTTCGGTGAAGGATAGGGTTCTTTCGGGTAGGAGTTTCAGCAGTTCTGTAAATAGGAAATAGTCGGTGTATTGCTGTCTGGGGACTTCTAGGACTTGGGGATGGAGTGGTAAGACTGACAAGCCATAAGCAACACGGCTACTGAAGGTTTCGCTGTCTACGCTAATATCTTGGATGATTTTGGCGTTGGGAAGTTTTTGCCGTAACCAACGATTAACTGTCTCCACGGAAGCTACACCCCCGGTGAGAACTGCTTGGTTGATGCCTTCGGTGGGAATACCACGGGCTACTAATAATTTGTTGAGTTCGCGGTTGAGACGACGGACAAAGGGGACAAAGACTTGACTTTCTAAGTCGCGACGTTGCAAGATCCAGCGTTGGTCAGCTAATTCTAAAATGAAGGTTTCTTGGTGCTGTAAAATCAGTTTTAGAGCGATCGCTGCATCTAATAAAGCTTGTCCCAAAATTGAGCTTTCTAGCCGTTGCTGCAAGCGAATACGCATGGCCGAATCTGGTTCTCCCACTCGCGGTATTTCCAAAGCTTCTAACCCCAAGGAATGCCATTGCATTTGGTCTAAACCGGGGATGGAGGGTTGCCAATGCCAAAGATTACTATCGGCTGTGTTACCTTGAGATTCTGCCTCAAAGCGAGATTGACGTGATTTCGGTGGTAGGAGTAATTGGCAAATAATATCCTGTTCAATTCCCTTCCCAGCATAGGCGAAACTGTGAAGCATGAAGTCTTGGTGCTTTAGTTCCTCCATTTCTGTGGGTAAGTCAACCAAGGCCATTTCGGTGGCTGTAGAACCGATATTCACCACCAGAGTATTGCCAACTAAAGGATGCTCACTATTTTTCAATATCCGCAAACCTTGGGGAGTGCTGACTTGAATTAAGGGATATTTCACACTATCTAATTCTGGCAGCAAACTAGCGATCGCTTCTTCAATAAAAAATACTTGTTGGGGATGGGAAACAAGTTTACTGGCCAATATAGCTTCCCGCACATTAAATCGATATTGTTCCGTCCAGCTAGAGGGACAAGTGCAAATTACCCCAGCCAAATTATTAATGATATTGGTATAACTTTGCCCATCTAAACCAATAGCATTGGCAATTAAAGCCGGAGTAGTGCTAGTTTGATTAGATTTTAGGGTTAATAGGAGTTTAGAGAGCGATCGCACCACCCAAATTAATGGCCCAGCCGCAAACTCATTTAACTGTAACACTGGTTCCCATTTTTGTCGTTCCCGCTTATAGGGAATAGCCACCTGTAAATAGGGTTTTAACTGGGTAGAGTAGAGATTTTGACTAGCTGGGTCAGTATCCTGTGCCACAGATGTCGGTGAGGTTTGCTCAGTATTGCCAGCCTTTTCTCCTTCAGGATGGGAAGTTGTGGTAGTGGGTAAATAAACCTCTGCTGGTAATCGAAAAGATTCTTGGAAAGTATTTGTGTTAGCTTGAGTTTCCGCAGACCAACAAATGGGATAAACAATAGATGTAGCGCGATTTAATAAAGCCGCAGAAATGCCAGTGGTTCCTAAATCAATCCCTAAATACCAAACAGAATCAAAAACCCGGTTGGCATCGGCAGGTGTATCGTTGAAGTTTATACCCGTTAGCAAAGAACTGAGTGAAGCAGAAATAGAGGCTTCCTTTTTTTTTTCAGCGACAGGGTTAATATCTACCTGAGTCTCCAACTCAGGCAGTTGTACCGCATCCAACGGAGTAGAGGAAATATTTTCCGTTACCCCAACCTTTGGGATGTTTTCCACCGGGGAAGTCGGTTGCCAAGATGAGCCTATTTGTTGATCAAAATCTGCTAAATCATGATTTAATCGCTCCAGCTGTTGCTCATTTAAAATGATTTCTGGGATATTAGCTGCCTCATAACTCTCTAAAGATAAAAGATTTTCTTGGGGAGAAGCAGGAATATAGTTGTTATCAAGGGGAACTGCTGCTGGTGCAGATGGCGTTAGTTCTGGAGTATGGTCTGGAGAAACTTCAACATCGCTATCAATTAATAAATCCGTCAACACTGTAATCGTATCCGCACCATCGGGCAGAGAAGGGGCACCCCCTAAAGTAGTATCATTGGTGTCTATCCACAATAACGTTGGTGAAGCAGCAGAAATTGACGGCTGAACCTCTGGTATTTCTGGTTGTGCTAATAAATCCAAATCAGCCTCTTCTGGTTCTACCTCTGCTTCTACAGATTTGAGTAGCGTTGGTGATGTAGTTGGTAACTCAACTTCCTTCTCTTCTACTTCTGGTGCTGATAAATCTTCAGCCACTGGTTGTGGTTCCACTAAATTAGGCACAGCAGCTATTTCTGGAGATTCACTACCTACCTGGGTTGTTGGTGCAGCCGCAATAGAACTTGATTCTTCACTACTAAATAAACTTGCATACAACTGTTCTACTGCATCCCCACGCACCACCACATTAGCAGGTTGGACAGGAGTGCTGACACTAACATCATTAGTTGTACTAGCAGGAGGCTGTTCACCAGTTAGCTGTGATAACACCACATCTAAATCCGCCAAAGTCACAGGTTCACTAGTCTCAGCTACATTCGAGAATAAAGATAAATCCTCTAACTGCGTTGATGTTTCTGGAGTCGGACTTAACCCAACTTCTAAATTAGAACTACTTGCAACATTTAACTGAGACAGACTATCTGGTTGACTAGAGGTTGATGATAGAGGTTGTTGTAGATTCTTAATCAACGTCGCAATCAACTTTTCACCCTGTAGTCCTTGATTGTGCATATTCGCTACTGCTGACGACAAGGACTCATGATAGGTTTTAATATTTTGCTCTAGAGATTCAAAAACAACATTAACCGTACCATCCAAGGACAGTAAACGCTGATCTAACTCCCTGGCCAAATTAGCTAACTTCTCCATCCGTTCCGTTGATTCTAAAATTGGTGGGATGGCAGTTGGTAACAATTCTAAAGTTTGATGTTGACCACCTTCCGGATTATTAGCAGCGATATTCGCCATAATTTGGCTAAAAATCGGCATTAAGTTGGGAACCAGACGACTTACGAGCACCTGTAAGAACTCGGAAATCATTTGTTCTTGATGTGCTAATTGTTGCGTTAAGGAGTAATTTTGTAACCGCTTTTGTTCTAATTGCCTAATTTCTTGAATTAAAGTTTCTCTTTCTTGTAACAAATCGGAAATTTCTGTTTTTAAAGGCTGTAATAATACGGAAAATTCAACTTTTAACTGTTCAACTTCAATGGCTGCTTGGGCTGGTGCAGAGGGATAATAGGATGATACAGACTGTCTTTGACTCTGCTCCACAAAACGCTCTAACAACTGGGAAGAGACTGGAGACACAGATTCATTACCTGATGCCTCACTACCATTCATCTTGACCAGGAAGTCACGGACTCGCTGTAAAACTTCTCTTTCTTCTTGCCCTTGACCGGAAAGCAGCTTAGACAGGCGCTTACCGCCATTAGCTAGTAAGTTGTCGATATCTGCGATCAGTTTGTGAATATCGTCTGCACGGGAAGTCACGTTAAATTACCTTAGAGAGAAATGTACGTTGATAGAGATGAGACTTATAATTACTGAAGTTCTAAGTAGCAAAAATTTTAGCTTAAACTTCTCTGGGGCAATTATGTGATGAATTAATGGGATATGCAACATAAGCCGTAATTCAGTTATTGATGTTTTCTCTATCCTGTCTGCCATTGGACTGATCCAGAAATTCTCACTGCCAAAAGCCTATTGGCACTTCCTCCTTTCCTCAAGGACAATAATCATATGCAGAAATTACGTCGAGTTTCTCTGTACATCCGTTATATTGAGCCTGATATATAACTGATCAGACTGGAATCAAGGCGGTGAGGACATGAGCAAAAAAGTATGTTTATCTCCACCCTAGTTCACCTACTGTCCTTGCTTTTCCTAGCTCCTGCTGCCTCTCACCTGCTATATCTTAGATAAGGGACTGTGTTTTAATAACTTAGGCTGATGATGGCACTATTGCTTGTTGTGTTAATAGCAGCTTTAATAAAAATGTTCTCATGGAAGACCGATATAGTTTGCAAACACCCGCTCACATTTGGATTAACTCAGTCCCCTTTTTTCAAGGGCTACCTGAGTCTGTGGTGGAAAAAGCCACCACTCATCTTGTTAGCCGCGCTCACCCACCCAATCAAGTAATTCTGCTAGAAAATGACTGGGGTGGTTCTGTATATTTTATTTTAGATGGATGGGTAAAAATTCGGACTTACAATTTAGAGGGTAAAGAGGTAACACTGAATATTCTCGGTAAGGGCGAATTATTTGGAGAAATGGCAGCGTTGGATGAAGTGCCTCGTTCCACTGACGTGATCACTCTCATGCCGACTATGATTGGCAGTATGCCTGCTCAAGATTTTGTGAAGTTGTTAAACAGTGAGCCTTTAGCAGGATTGAGATTAGCACAGTTGATGGCCCGTCGTCTGCGGCAGGTCAATCGTCGTTTGCGGTTGCGGGAATCAGACAGTCAATCACGGGTGGCAGATACTTTGCTGTTTTTGGCAGAAGGTCAAGGTAAACGTGGACAGACAGGTACAGAAATTCCCAATTTACCCCATCGAGAACTGAGTAGCTTGAGTGGACTAGCACGGGAAACGGTAACAAGAGTATTGACACGGTTAGAAAAAAAAGGTTTGATTGTCCGGGATCAAGATATTCTGTGTATTCCCGATTTGTCAGCTTTAGAAAAAATGATAGTTTAGTTGCTTGTTTATTTATCCACAATATTTGTCTCTATCCTGTCTAAATACTAAACATGAGTATTATTGATTCCCAAAAAGAGGAACCAGAAGAAGAGCGATCGCTTGCTTCTTCACCGCTACAATTAACCCAACCCCAAATTCAGGTTGATGCACCCTTGCGAATGGTGGAAACGGCATTTTTAGCCAGCACTGCCAGTTTAATTTGGTTCATTAATTTCTATTTTCCCTTGGGGCCAGTCCTGAGAATCTTTTTTCCTGTCCCCATTGCTTTAGTTTATTTACGTTGGGGCAAACGGGCAGCTTGGATGGCAGCCCTAACTTCTGGCTTATTGTTAGCCGTGCTAATGGGGCCTGTGCGGAGTTTATTATTTGTGATGCCCTTTGCCTTTATGGGCGTACTTTTAGGGGCAACTTGGTATCGACGTGTCTCCTGGGTTGTTTCCATCACCTTAGGCATGATATTAGGGACAATAGGGGTGTTTTTTCGCCTGTGGCTGCTGTCGCTGTTATCGGGTGAAGACCTGTGGATTTATGTAATTAATCAAGTTACGGATATTATTGGCTGGATATTCCTCAAACTGGAAATTTTAGCTAGTCCCAGTGTATTTTTAATTCAAGCTGGTGCGATCGCTTTAATTGCCCTCAATAATTTAATTTATCTATTTGTCGTCCATCTGGCTTCCTGGTTATTGTTAGACCGACTAGGAAATCCTATTCCCCGTCCACCACGTTGGGTGCAAGTATTGATGGATTATGAATGATTAGGAGTTCAGGAGTCAGGAGTTCAGAAGTTCAGGAGTTCAGAAGTTCAGGAGTTCAGAAGTTCAGGAGTTCAGAAGTTCAGAAGTCAGGAGTATGGCTGATGCCTTGGGGAATGCCACGCTGTGCGAATAGAAATATAGCTGCGCTACGGCACACTACGTGAAGGCGAACAGAAGCAAGAAGATTAGTCACATCTTCTGCCTGTATGTAACAGAAAATAGTTTTATGATTAAAATTTATACTAATATTTCTCAAGGCGAAGCCTGGATAAAGGGTTATTTTGGTTGCTTACCTACTTTTGTATGTGTATTAGGTTTTACAGAAACGGCGCTAATTCCCGGTATTTCGGCGGCGGGATTAACTCCAGAGGATAGAAAATATACTGCCTGTGCAGATGCAGAATATTTATATTTTGGGGCAGAACATCAGCCACAGTATGCCTTACCCCCATTGACTGCGGGGGCTTCTCCGGTGATTATTTCCCGTGCGGTGGTTGCAGACCTGAAAATTCCGGTTCATATATTCAATGCAGGTTTACCACAGGTGCCGGCTATACCTGCTATTGATTTAGATGGGACTGTGGCTAAATGTTTAAGTCAAGGTGCAGCAATGTCAATTGATGCCGTTCAACATTTACTGGAACAGGGTTTGCTTTGGGGGGCGCGCTTGAGTGCTAATTTGACCCAAAGTTACCTGGTGTTAAGTGAATGCGTAGTTGGTGGTACGACTACTGCTTTGGCTGTTTTAGAGGGTTTAGGGGTGAATGCAGGGGGTAAAGTCAACAGCAGTCACCCAGTTTGTAACCATGAGCAAAAATGGGCGGTTGTGCAAGCTGGGTTAGCAAATTTGCCTCCCACAAAAGACCCTTTGGCATTGGTCGCAGCCATAGGAGATCCGATGCAAATAGTAGTAGCGGGAATGGCGATCGCTGCTAGTCGCAGTTGTGGTGTGTTACTAGCTGGGGGTACTCAAATGTTAGCTGTTTATGCTTTGATAGAGGCGATCGCTCAATCTTACCAATTACCATGGCAACCAGAAGCCATTGTTGTTGGCACCACCCGTTGGGTCGCAGAAGATCCAAGTGGTGCTACAGTCGATTTAGCAATGAATTTAAACAGTAATATTCACGACTTTGTTCATAAACCTACCCTCTTAGCTACCCAATTAAGTTTTGCTGATTCCCGTTATCCACAACTCCAAGCTTATGAGCAGGGTTTTGTCAAAGAAGGTATTGGTGCTGGAGGTGCTTGTATAACTGCCCATCTTTATCAAAATTGGCAGCAGGATCAGCTTTTGGCAGCCATTGAAGCCCAATTTGAACAACTTATCCGCTTTAATAATTTATAACAGGGATCTCTTTTTCACATCCTCTCGGTCTTAAGTCTCGTCACACTTAAAACTTAAGAAATTCTCTCTCTGAGTAACTGTTCCTCCAACGCTGCAATGCGATTATAGGCAGCCGTTAATTGTGCTGTGAGTCTCTGAATTTGAATATCTGGAGTTATCTGCCTATCTCCTGCTTGACGGTTCAATTCTGGATAAAATCCATCCGTCAAAATATCCTTATGTTCTAGTTCGGAATTAAAAGTGATATAGCTTTTTAGCTGGTAGTTTTGAGGTTCTTGAATTTCTAGATAATTATCTCTGGATGGGGATTGATCGGTGGCCAGACTTGATAAAGCTTGAGAGACTCTATAATCTAGTTTCTGAATGACTTGATAAAGCGCATCCAGTTTTTGGCTTAATGACAGGATTTCTTGTTCAAATGTCTCCATTTAATACCTTCTGCCCAAATATTTTCTCTATGTTATTCAATATATTGACAATATTAATCATACTTATGAATTATTTAATTTTTCAGTGAGTTTTTGAGAATCTAACACTTTTATTAGTAAACATATACATAAGGTAATCAGAACTATTTACATAACTCCTTCATTTGTTGAGAAAAGTTAAGTTGTCACTATGAATTGAACTACAGTCACGTGAATAGGACAGCCAGAAATCTCAATAATATGTGAAAAATTTTCTTTTTTCGTCTTTACTTCAGATGTTTACAGCGCAAATAACAATGCTCTAATAGTTTGTTGATTTAAATCATGTTTCTGCTGCGCTCTTCCCTGCTATCCACCCTTGAACACCTGAAGGAGTAATTTCCTCAATTCAACCTGACTCCCCTATGGCAATTTGCTATTATCTGTTTTTGAAGAGGATAAAGTCAGTCAGATATTCCCCTGCTCTGCCCTGACTACTCCTGGACAGGATATGGTATGTATAGTGGAAAATTAGAAAATCAATGGATCGCAGGTCTTTTTTGCTGGGTACAGGTACATTAGCAATTTCCCATCTCCTGACTGGGTGTGCGGGAAAAGAGCAGATAGAACTAAAAGTGCAGTTATTACAAGGTTCAATACCTGGTCAGCTAGTTAATCAGTTTCGCAAAGGTTTGCAGAAACAACAACAGGTCAAGTTTACTCCTATTGGTCAAATAGAACAGCTATTTAAACAATTAAAAATTTGGCAACAGCAGCAACAAGGAAAAGAAAAAACTGACTGGACTAGTTACATCCCATTCATATCCGGTCAAAAACATCCTCTGGCTGATTTAACCACAGTGGGAGACTATTGGTTAAGCGCAGCAATCAGTCAGAAACTGATTGAACCTTTAGACACCACAAAAATTAAACAATGGTCTTCTTTAGATAGTAAATGGCAAGAACTCGTCAAACGAGATGAACAAGGAAATCCCGACCCCCAAGGGAAAATTTGGGGTGTACCTTATCGTTGGGGTAGTACAGCCATAGTTTATAATCGGGATAAATTCCAAGCATTAGGTTGGCAACCGACTGACTGGAGTGATTTATGGCGTAGTGAATTGCGATCGCAAATTTCTCTCCTCAACCAGCCACGGGAAGTAATTGGTTTAGTCTTAAAGAAGTTAGGTCATTCCTACAACACAACCAATCTTGACCAAATTTCTGCCCTAGAAACAGAATTAAAGTCCTTAAATCAACAAGTTAAATTCTACGATTCCACTAAATATTTAGAACCACTGATTATCGGTGACACATGGTTAGCTGTAGGATGGTCTAATGACATCATTCCTGTTTTAGGACGTAACCCCCAACTGAGTGCATTTGTTCCCAAATCGGGAACAGCAATGTGGGCCGATGTATGGATACGTCCCCAAGGTGGAAAAAACAGCGATTTAGTTTATCAATGGATAGATTTCTGTTTACAGGAACAAACAGCTAACACAATTAAGTTGCTCACTAAAGTTAACTCTCCCATTGCTACCAATGTGAATGTCAAAGAGTTTCAACCACCAGTGCAAAACTTGCTATTTCCCAGTCCAGAAATTGTAGCTAAAAGTGAATTTCTCTTACCCTTATCGCCACAAATTAACCAACAATATCATGATTTATTTACCAAAATTCAACAATCCACATGATTAAAGTTTCATATTAATTTTGCATAAAGCGGGAACTGTCTGGAAATTACAGGTATAAGTCCCCAAAGCTTCTCGCTGGTAATTAAAAACTCGAATATTATAACCAAAATTCCTGGCTGCACTACCCACCCGATTGACAAACTCGTAGCGTTCCAAATAATCTAACAAACTCCAAATTTGCTGATTGACAATTAAATCAACACGGGCAGGTTCTCGGTCAGAAGCCTGATAAGCCAACCAATTATCTAATAATTTCTTTTCCGAAGTTTCCTGAATCCACCATAAACTTGGTACCGTTAACCCGACTGGATTAATGGTATTGGCAGTAATTACAGAATCATGGGGTTGAGTTAATAAATTTAATTCTAAAGGTGCAGTAGAAGGTAGGGGTATATTGTCTGCTTCCGAGGCAAAACTAGGACACACCTTACCAACAATAAGGCTAAAAATGAACAGCAGGGGAATTGTGTGAAAAATAGCAAATTTTGATTTCAACATAGCTAAACCACGAAATACATTCAAAATCAACCTTTGCGTCTTTGCTCCTTTGCTCCTTGGCGTGAAACTTCCCAGCTTAAATGATGTCATAGCATTTTGGATTTTTGCTTGTCAAATACCCATCATTAGACCAAACCCATCACAACTTGAGTATGATTGCCATAACCCATCATAGGTATCTGTTAAACTGGGTGAGAAACCCATGAACTTGAAGAATCATCAATTATGCTGAAGCGTTCCAAATTTGAGACAACCCAGTCTCAAATTATGCACCGTGCAGAAGATTTGATTAGTGCAGCCTCTAATCGTTATCGGATTACAGTTCAAGTTGCAAATCGCGCTAAACGTCGCCGTTATGAGGAATATGAAAATAACGAAGATGTGATGATGAAACCTGTCCTTAGGGCGATTATTGAAATGTCCGACGAATTGACTCAACCAGAAATCATCGGCGAAGTGTAAACCATTGGAGATGAAAGTAGCAGTGCTGAGAGAAAATAAATCTCAGTAATACTTTGATCTCCCACATTACCATGTCAAGAGTAAAATTATTGCCTTTAGGCTGCCGTTATACCTTAATTATTTGCTCTCTAGTAGGGGGTATAGCGACTTCTAGCATATCACCTGCGATCGCTCAACGCATCAGTCCTAGCGATATCTGGCAGCAAGTGTATGCAGAATTGCCCGATTTACCAAAAGAAAATCAATATATCAGCAAAGAAAATGGTCAGAGGGCAGAAAATAACACCTTAATGAGTCGTTTGATTCGTTATCACATTTATGTAAAAGGTCGGTCTCCCATTTATCGCCTGGATTGGAAGTTAACCTTAGCTGATTACCTCGATGCCAATGAAACGATGTATGAAGCCACATATCCAGGTAATGATAGTTTAAAACAAAATCCCATAGAAGGCGATCGCGCCACCATTGGTAAACTTACCCGTCGTCAACGAGACAGCCTCGTACAAGTCTTAGTAAACATCTTTAACCCAACCGTTTTCACCTTACCCCCATCTACCCCCACACAGCCAACCACCACGCCAATACAGCCATCAGGAGGGGCTGATTTGCTGAAATAATGGGTCAATTCCCAAATCAAAAATTGCAATTTGAGTCCATGGAACGTTTAATTAAAAGTGGTGCGGGTTGGCGCATCGGCTGGAATGCCAGCGCACCCATATATCAAGGTTTAATCGGTACTGATGATTGGGCAGTAGAATTAACAGAACCAGAATTAAATGACTTTTGTCGTCTCTTGCATCAACTAGCCGACACCATGAAGTCTTTGGAAAGTGAACTCATGGACGAAGAAAAGATTGCCTGTGAAGCCGAAAGCGATTTATTGTGGATGGAGGTAGAAGGTTATCCCCATGCCTATAGTTTGCGGTTTATTCTCAATTCCCAACGTTGTGGAGAAGGGAAATGGCAACCTGAAGCTGTCCCTGGTTTAATCCAAGCCAGTGCCTCTCTCAAATTTTTTTGAAAAAAGCTTGCTATTTCTTTAACTCTGTGATAATTTTAGAAAAGTGACTTAACTCGGTTTTAGATAAAAGAGTTTGAAAATCCCCAGTTCAAATAAAAATCTAAATTACTGAATTAAGTAGACGGGGCGTAGCGCAGCTTGGTAGCGCGCCACTTTGGGGTAGTGGAGGTCGTGGGTTCGAATCCCGCCGCTCCGATTGATGAAATAAGCGTAAATATTTAGTTTGGACAGACAAGACGATTATATTGCACAGGGTGAAAGTGCGATCCCTTTCCATAGGATTTTCACTGCATGACAGTCACCTTGAGGGTACAGAGAACAAGGTGCTTGATTGGTTATATCTGTAAAAAAGCAAATTTTTCTCCTCAATAATTTTAGCTATTAACAGCACGGTGTGGGTGAAGTAGTGGTGTGTACAAACTATAGGTGCATCACGGGAAATGAGGATTTCACCCAAAATTGGCATAGGTCTATTAATGGTGAAGAATTTTTGAGAATATATTATGACTAGCAATTACCAAGACTAGACTGTTTCCAATATTACAAAGACAAATAGCTTTCAACGGCTAGAAAAGTTGGCTATATAGAGAAACTTCATTTCTGCGGGTATAGCTAAAAAATAAGGTGATGGTCAATTCTTGAATATAGAATCCTCCACCTCAAATTCACAATGGGTATAGCTTACATGATGAAAAAGCATCGTCGCCATAATAAAGCAGTCCATAAATCATCCCTCAAAGAATTTTTACATCAGCCAGGAACGCCTCCAGGCACAATTATTATTGATGAAAATGCGGAACAGCCAAATATTGTTTTAATTGATTACAATCGAGCTAACTTAGTTAATAAAAAACTCCAACAACCTGAAGACTGTTTTCAATATTTAGATACAGAATCAGTCTCTTGGGTTGACGTTCAAGGTTTAGGTAATCGTGATATTATCCAAAGATTAGGTCAGGTGTTTGATTTGCATCCTCTGGTATTGGAAGATGTGGTCAATATGGCAGAACGACCAAAAGTAGAAGATTACGAAGACCAGTTAGTGATTATTGCTCGTATGGTTGTTCCTAATATAAATAACCATAGCTTTCATAGTGAACAAGTGAGCTTTGTTTTGGGTAAATATTACCTATTAACAATTCAAGAAGAACCAGAATATGATTGCTTTCAAAGTGTGAGAAACAGAATTGAAAAAGGTAAGGGCATTATCCGCAGACAAAGCGCCGATTATCTAGCCTATTCTCTTTTAGATGCCATTATTGATGGATTTTTCCCTGTCTTAGAATTATATGGTGAACGCCTAGAAGAATTAGAAGAGGAAGTAATATTTAATCCCAATCAACATACTTTGCAGCAAATTTATCAAATTAGGAGAGAACTACTACAATTACGGCGAGCAATTTGGCCCCAAAGGGATGCAATTAATACCTTGATTCGAGATGGTAGCGAATTGATTAGTGAGGAAGTGAGAATTTATCTCAGAGATTGTTATGACCATACTGTGCAAGTTATGGATATGGTAGAAACCTACCGAGAATTAGCCTCTGGTTTAATGGATGTTTATCTTTCTGCCGTTGGCAATAAAATGAATGAAATCATGAAACTATTAACAGTAGTTTCGGCAATTTTTATTCCTCTGACATTCATTGCTGGTATCTACGGCATGAACTTTAATACTGAAAAATCACCCTTTAATATGCCAGAACTCAATTGGTATTGGGGTTACCCCTTTTGTTTAGGATTAATGGCACTGATTGCCGTTGTACTGCTATTTATATTTTGGCGCAGAGGGTGGTTGTCAAATTCGTTTCACATCAAGTAATAATTATTTATTCATATGGTGCGATATTAGAATTAAACAGACATTGCTCTTTATCTTTGACTATACATCTAAATTAATTCGTAGTTATGGCAAACAACGGCGACCAAAATTTAATTGTTTTGACAGTTTATATTCTAGGCATATGGTACACATTTCAGCGGATGGTGGAATCCATTGATGATATAGTGAAACTAGACTATCAAAAAAAAGTAGTTGACGAACAACTACAAGAGCAAAATTTGCAAGATAAAATTTCCGTTTCCTTTAAGACGAATACATATTCCTTAGACAAGGTGCAAGATGACTTGAAAGAGTTATCAATGAGTATTGAAAATAAATCGGATAGTTTGGCAGTATATGTAGATTGGGATAATAGTTCTTGGGTAGTAGAACATACTAAACAATCACGCCGAGTTATTCGCAAATCGCCTGATGTGACTCGCGACTTAGCTATGCCCCAGGTAGCGACAATTATTGCTCCCAAGAAAACTATTTCCGAAACTGTCACCGCGGAAGACGTTTTAAAACTAGATAAGGATTCGGGAACCTATAAACCGGGAGCGCCTTTAATTAATATTATGGGGCTGAAAAATCAAAAGGATCAAAAGAAGCTGTTTAAAGACTTTATGGATGGTAAGAAAAATTTGGAATTTTCCCTACAATTGGTGTTGCGAATTTCCGAAATTCGGGTGGGTTTAGCACCTGGTGTGAATGTACCACCGGTGTCGATTATTAACTGTCCTTTTACTATCACCAAGTTACCTTGGACTTATGCACTACCTTGGAACAAGAAAAAATAAGTGCCAAGTGACAGGTTTGTGGTGAAAATATCTCGACTTGATGGCAGGGGAGTGGCAAACTAGAGAGAGGGGGAGAGTAGGCGTAGACGGTTGCAGAGCAGTTGATGAGACTGCTTTGAGGAAAGTCCGGGCTCCCGAAAGACCGAACTTGCTGGATAACGTCCAGTGCGAGCGATCGCGAGGATAGTGCCACAGAAACATACCGCCAAAACAATCCAAAATGTCAAATTTTGAGTTGCATGGTAAGGGTGCAAAGGTGCGGTAAGAGCGCACCAGCAACATCGAGAGGTGTTGGCTCGGTAAACCCCGGTTGGGAGCAAGGCCAGAGGAACCACGGTTGGTCTTTTACCAGTTCCGTGAACATAGAGCCGCTAGAGGCGTTTGGTAACAAGCGTCCCAGATAGATAACCGTCCTTGAAAGTAGTGCATAACTCTTTTAAGAACAGAACCCGGCTTATGTGCTGCTCTCTCCTCATTTCATTGGCTGTTTTGTTCTGTTGCTAGCACACCAATACTCCAAAAATCTTCAACCAATCAACACTCGGAAACGGATGTAAAACGTAGATTTTTTAATTCCTAATTTTTAATTTTTAATTGGTATTACCTGATGTCCCGCGTTTATCCTCGTCGTCAAAGACAGTTAGAAAGTTTAGTCCAAAAGTTGGGTTTGTCACTAGATGCACCAATCAAGTGGCAATTACTAGATTTGGCGTTGACTCACCCTACTGTTTCCGACTCAGCCAATTATGAACAGCTAGAGTTTGTGGGTGATGCGGTGGTGCGATTGGTTGCGG
Organism: Richelia sinica FACHB-800; assembly: GCF_014698825.1. Lineage (GTDB taxonomy): Bacteria > Cyanobacteriota > Cyanobacteriia > Cyanobacteriales > Nostocaceae > FACHB-800. The sequence goes on along the minus strand of NZ_JACJTT010000002.1, from coordinate 294,554 downwards.
CTGTGGTGTTGTGGGAACATTACCCAGATTGTTCGGTGGGAGATTTTGCAGCTATTCGTTCGGTATTGGTGAGCGATCGCATTCTCGCTAAATTAGCTAGAGAATATGGTTTAGAACTATATTTACTTGTCGCTGGTAGTGCTACTGCTGATCATGTGGGTCAAGAATCACGACTTGCAGACTCCTTTGAAGCTGTTCTCGGTGCGCTTTACCTCAGCACTCACAATCTTGAGCTAATTCGTCCCTGGTTAGACCCTCATTTCCAACAACTCACTAAAGAAATTCGTCTTGATCCAGCGCGACTCAACTATAAAGCCGCTTTACAAGAATGGACACAGGCTCAATATAAAGTTTTACCAGAGTACCGAGTCGCCGAAAGTAATCAACCTAATGTGAGTCATGAGCGCTTCATTGCAGAGGTATGGTTATATGAAAAAATGCTCGGTCAAGGAAAAGGACGGTCAATTAAAGCTGCCGAACAAGCCGCAGCCAAGGTGGCTTACTTAGCTATTAGTGAACAGCAAAAACAGTAGAAATTCGGTTTTACAGACTCGGCTGATGGCAAAGGAAAATTGGTACAGTCAAGAATATTTATCTGTGCCCAAAGCTTTGATTTATTTCACCACTGAGCAACACAAAAAATTCATAATATTCACTGTCAAAGCCAATCTTCCAAAACCTAAAATTTAAAATTTACACATGATCCTTGACCTTACAATATAAATTATTGTCAGTTGTAAGTTGCCGTTACGGCTGACAACTCAAGAGTGACAACTGACGACGAACACATGACAAAGATAAATATTGCGATTATCGGGGTTGGACGCTGGGGAGTGCATTTACTGCGGAATTTTCTCGCACATCCCCAAGTTGCGGTGGTAGCGGTAGTAGATCCACAACCAGAAAGATTAGCAGCCGTTAAACAACAGTTTAATTTAGACGCAAATATATTATTAACTACCGATTGGCAAGCTATTAAGCAAGTGCCAGGATTAACAGCAGTGGCGATCGCTACTCCAGCTACAACTCATTATGCCTTAATTAAAGATGCACTCCAGCAAGGCTATCATGTCTTAGCAGAAAAACCCCTCACCCTGGACGCGGAAGAATGCCGAGAACTGTGTCAATTAGCAGAGTATCAACAGTTGATTCTCATGGTTGACCATACCTATCTATTTCACCCCGCTGTCGAACGAGGTAAGGCAGTCGTTCACGCAGGAAAGCTTGGTCATTTGCGATATGGTTATGCTACTCGCACAAATTTAGGGCCTGTACGTCAAGATGTGGACGCGCTATGGGACTTAGCGATTCACGATATTGCTATTTTTAACAATTGGTTAGGTGAATTACCCATCAAAGCCCAAGCCAAAGGAACAGTGTGGTTACAACCAGGAGAAGACTCTCCAGGATTAGCAGATTTGGTGTGGGTCAAGCTCACATATCCTGATAACTTCCAAGCTTATATTCATTTGTGTTGGTCAAATCCTGATAAACAAAGGCGTTTAGGTGTTGTGGGTAGTCGAGGTAGCCTGATTTTTGATGAAATGTCCCCCACATCACCATTAACCTTGATTCATGGTGAATTTAATCAACAGGGAAATCTATTTATACCTGTGAATCACACACCAGAAACCTTGGAGATTGAAAAAGCCGAACCATTACAAAAAGTATGCGATCGCTTTGTCCACTGCGTCCTCGAAAATACTCCGTCTCTAGTTTCCTCTGGATGGGTGGGTAGAGAGTTAGTGGAAATTCTCATCGCTTTGACAACATCTCTCAACCAAGGTGGTGTTCCCATCAAAATTAGCAATGGTTATACCAATTAAAAATGATTTCAAGTCTTTAGGTTGAAGCTATCTTTGACAGCAAAAGGCTTTTAGCACTGTCACCTGCTTACTTGATGCAAATGGCTATGAGTTAACATCTTTTATATTCTCGCTGCTGTTCCCTGTTCTCGATTACCTGTTTCCTGGGGCGTATTTTCTTCTTTATTGCCTAAATCTTCTTTTTTTGCTTGAGGGGGTAATAAAGAACTATCAATTAAAGGTAACTTAATTTGTACCGTTGTACCTTGTTGTAAACCCAAACTTTCCAAGGTGATTTTCCCACCCATTAATTCAATTAAATTGCGAGAAATGGCTAGCCCTAAACCAGTCCCTTCAATTTGACGGTCAGTTGAGGTATTGACCATGACAAAAGGTCTAAACAGTTTATGTTGCTGTGTTGGATCAATGCCAATTCCTGTATCTTTAATGGTGATTATGACATGGGAATTATGGGCACTATGATGAATTTCTGTTGAGATGGTAATACTACCTTCATCTGTAAATTTAGTGGCATTACCGATAATATTAATGAGCACCTGTTTGAGCTTCACAGCATCGGCTTTAACGGGGATTTCTTCATCATTTAAAGTGCAGATTAACTGTAAACCTTTTTGTTGTACATTGACCGATTGTAAATTAATTACTTCTAGTAGTAATTGCCGTAAATCTATAGGTGTGGTGACAACAGAAAGCTTACCAGCTTCAATTTTAGAAATATCTAGCAAATCATTAATTAAACCTAATAAATGAATGGCGGTTTCATCAGCCTTTTTCAGAAACTCCATTTCTTCTTCTCGGTCATCACACAGACCATCTCTGACAATGCGAATACAATTAATAATAATATTTAAGGGATTTCTTAACTCGTGGGAAGTTGTAGCTAAAAATTGACTTTTAACTTGATTGGCACTTTTCGCTTCTTTCCAGGCTATTTCTAATTCTTCAGCCCAAGCCTTGAGCCTTTCTACCATTTGGTCTAAAGCCTGAGCTAACTGATTAAATTCACTAATTTTGAAGTTGCGAGGAATGGGTTGAACAGCATGGTGACTATGCAAATGAATAGCATAATCACTCAATTGTTCGACAGGTTCTGCTAAATCAGGAACCAAATAAAATGAAGCTAATAAACTGGCTCCAATTAAACCCACAGTTAAAACTATTAAAATTAGTTTTATTTCTTCTAAGCCAAAAATAGCATTTTCCACACTAGTCACAGCTAAAATAATCCATTTTTTCTGTGGTTGAGAGAGGGGATTATTAATGGCTGTATACCCAGCAACTAATTCCTTGCCAGGAATGAAAGCTAAATGAATAGAATCACTGCGTCCTGCGATGGCATTTTTGATTAAATCTTGGAATTTATCAGCATCAGTTTGAGTTTGAATATTAGTACCAATTCTTTCCGCTAAGGGATGGGCTAAAATCAAACCATCTTCGGCAATTACCACTAATGCACCGGTAAGTGAGCCTGGTTGATTTGCAATTTGTTGATGTAACGTGGTTTTTAAATATAAGGCATAAGCTAAATTACCACGACGATTATAGACGGGTACGGAAAATAATAGTTGTAATTGATTTTCTGGGTCTCTTTTACCAGTCGTCCCGGCTTTAGGTGGCAATAAAACTTTGATGTTAACATCATCATTGGTAAAATTTGGTTTTAATTCATCAATGGCTTTGTCACCACAGGTACTGCCAATAGTCCGACCTTGTTTGAGGCTAATTAATTGTAGACAATCAATGTGGGTGGGTAGTTGCTGACTTAATTGAGTGAGAAAAGTTTCCACTGGTTCTGAGTCACCGGACTGCAACACCTTAGTTTGGCTTGCAATCTGCAAATTAATCTTGAGAGCAGCGATCTCATCAGCAATTTTTTCACCCTTATTAATGGCACTTTCTGTTAAATTCTGTCGCGCAGTGTTTAAAAGACTGGAACGAGCTTTGTTTAAGGCGGCAAGTTCTCCTACTAGTAACACCGGGACAAACAGGATTAATAGTTTTGTTACTAAAATTCGCCGAAACGACGATTGACGGAAATTAGCCATCTACTGTCTCACTTCGCATCTGCAAACCACGATAGCAACGATATGCAATTAGACGAGTACCTCTGTGGGGAATTGATGAAAAATTAAAACTTAAAAAAACTTTTATGGCTCAAAAAAAGATAAAATACACCAAAAATCGGAGAAAGTAGATTTAATAGTCCCTTGTGTTGCCCCATCTATAGGTCAGTTGCCAGTTGTAGCAGGTGACAGTTAACAGGCTTCGCCGTGAGCGTCAGCCGAACGGTGACAGTGCTAAAAGCCTTTGGCTGTCTCAGTTTTAGTGTTAATTAGTGTTCTAACCACTCTGTCCAATGCTATATCAATGACAACTGTGTACTGTTAACAGATTTCCAACAACACAATCACACAGAAAATATCCAAACTATCAAACCAACCCAATGGTGCAACATCGTCCTCATACCACAGTGGTTTTGGCCATGAGTGCAGATGGCAAGATAGCAGATTATAGGCGATCGCCTGCTCGGTTCGGCTCAGGGGCTGATAAAGCACACCTGGAAAAACAAATTGCTGCCTCTGATGCCGTTATCTTTGGTGCTGGGACTCTCCGTGCCTACGGTACAACACTCACCGTAACAGATCCAACTCTCTTGCAACAGCGACAACAAGAAAATCGGCCTCCCCAGCCGGTACATATAGTGATTTCCCATTCGGCGAATCTGAATCCGGAAATTAAATTTTTTCGACAACCTGTCAGACGTTGGCTACTCACCACTAGTTTAGGCGCACATTTTTGGCAAGAAAGAGCCGAATTTGAACAAATTTTGATTTTTGAAACTCCCGATGGAGAAATAGATACCCTCTCAGCTTGGCAATACTTGGCTAAGGTGCAAATCTCCCGTGTGGCCGTTTTGGGTGGGGGTCAATTAGTGGCAACGTTGCTGGCTGCTAATGTAATTGATGAATTTTGGCTCACCGTTTGTCCTGTGCTGTTGGGTGGTGCAACTGCACCCACACCTGTGGAAGGCCAGGGATTTTTATATTATTTTGCCCCGCAGTTACATTTGCTAGAAGTTCAGCAGATTGAACAAGAAATATTTTTGCATTATCAGCTGCTACGACCAACGACAATGGATTACCCTAATTAAAGCTTGTGCTAACTTTTGGATCTTAACCACAAGATGGTGGAAAACATCAAACCTCACTATTCTGTCGTTTGGACTAACAAAATTGCCGAAGTTCCCCAAACTGCCTGGGATACTTTAGCCCTACCATTGAAAACTCCATTTTTAGAGTGGGAGTGGCTGAATAATCTCGAAACTTCCCACAGCGTCACAGCTAACACAGGTTGGATGCCCAATCACTTGACCTTGTGGCGAGATCGAACTTTGATAGCTGCTGCACCCCTTTATCTCAAAGGACATAGTTACGGTGAATTCGTTTTTGATCATCAGTGGGCAGAGTTAGCTTCCCGATTGGGAATTGAGTATTATCCTAAGTTGTTGGGAATGACTCCGTTAACTCCCGCAGAAGGCTATCGGTTTTTAATTGCTGCGGGGGAAGATGAAGAAGAAATCACGGCGATGATGTTGCATGAAATTGATAATTTCTGTGTAAAGCATCAGATTTCTGGCTGTCATTTCCTCTATGTTGATCCCCAATGGCGACCGATTCTAGAACGTCAAGGTTATACGGCTTGGTTGCACCATAGCTATATTTGGCAAAATGGGGGATTTACTAACTTTGACGATTATTTGCAAATTTTCAATGCCAACCAACGCCGGAATATTAAACGGGAAAGAAAGGCTGTGGAAAAGGCCGGGTTAAAACTGCAAGCGTTGACGGGAGAAGCTATTCCCAAGTCTTTGTTTCCCTTGATGTATGATTTCTATGCCGATACTTGCGATAAATTCGGTTGGTGGGGTAGTAAGTACCTGACAAAGAAGTTTTTTGAGCAGTTACACCATCACTATAGTCATCGGGTCGTGCTTTTTGCTGCCTATAATGAACAAGACCTCCGGCAACCAATGGGTATGTCTTTCTGTATTTATAAAGCAGACAAACTCTATGGACGGTACTGGGGGAGTTTTCAAGAAATAGATTGTTTACATTTTGATGCTTGTTATTATGCTCCCATAGAATGGGCGATCGCTCAGGGTATCCAACTTTTTGACCCTGGTGCTGGTGGTCGGCACAAAAAACGTCGTGGTTTTCCTGCAACTGCCAATTACAGCCTGCACCGTTTCTATAACAATCGTTTAGGGCAAATCTTACGCCCTTATATTCTGGAAGTGAATCAAATGGAAGAACAGGAAATAGCGGCTACTAATGCAGAGTTACCATTTAATCACGGGTCTAATCAATAAAAAAGTGATGCAAGCACTACACTGGAGATGTAATCTAAAAACACTATCTAGATAAATTTTTTTAGAATGCCGATGGATTTGCTCATTGATGATTTGACAGCAATTGATAACAAACTTTCTCAGCGTCATATAGACCTTGACCCTTCTGGATATTTCATCATTTATCTTGACCGGAATGAACGGTTAATTTATGCCAAGCATTTCACCAATGTGATTAATGACCAAGGTTTAGCTGTAGACCCAGAAACAGGTAAGGTGATTCCAGCACGGGAAAAGGTGGAACGAACCCACACAACGGTATTTAGTGGACGCACTGCCAAGGAACTGTGTGTGAATATTTTTGAGGAAACTCAACCTTGTCCAGTAAGTTTGTTAGACCATGCTGCTTACTTAGGTCGGGAATTTGTCCGTGCAGAAGTGGCTTTAGTCACAGGTCAAGAATACGTTCAAGATTAAGGTGATAGGTAAGTGAATTTTGGATTGTGGATGTTAATCTCAAATCTAAAATTCAATCACCCATCACCAATTAATTACTGACCATTGGGCTGAATTACTTGATAAACATAGTAAGTGGCCATGGGAATAACGGTAGCAGCAATTAAGAGTCCCACTACCCAAGCTGTAGCGTTACCTTGGTCGGTTTCTTCAGCTTTTTTGAATGTGCCTTCTACTTGAACTGCTTCTGTTACTTGCGGTGGGCCGGGGTCTGGTTGACCAGAGAGCACAGCCACTAAGCGATCGCTCACATCCAAAAATGCCTGATTATATTTATTACCATTGCGTAAAGGAATACCCAAGGTTTCCTCAACTACACTTTGGGCGATAGAATCAGTTAACAATGACTTGGCTTGATTTCCAGCAACAATGGCTGCACCATTGGTCACGTTATCAACTACCAACAGAGTTTCATTAGCTTGTGCCTCTGGGGTAGGAAACCATTGTGCAAACAAGGCTTGAGCGAAACTGTCTGGTGTTTCACCGTAATCTAGACGGTGAATGGTGACGATTCTCACCGCTTGACCCGTTTTCTGGGCTAAATCCTTGAGGATGCCAGTAATCTTACCTTCATTAATGCGGCTGAGAACTTCACCTTGGTCTAAAATCCAGGTATCTGGAGTGAGATTAGGAATTTGATATACACCTGTGGCTAAAGCTGGTGTAGCAAATACAGAGGCAGACATTACCAACGCTAGTAATGGTAATATCAGGCGAATAATGTATGTTTTATGACTGAATAATTGCTGTAATAGCTGTTTCATGGGATGAATCCAAACACAGACTTGCACTCAAAATACTACACATCCCATGTCAAAATCACCTGATTTAGGGATAATTAATGAGAACAGTATCTTGAGACTGAGTATAATTTAAACAAGTATTTATGACTAATCATTGATTAATATAGCCCTAGACAAGGCAGTTAGGACATTAACTATAGCTATAAGATACCCAAAAGCTTTTAGCACTGTCACCTATCACCTGTCACCTGTCACCTGCTATAGTTCCAGCACTCAAATTGAGAGAATTCCACATCGGATGACAATTATCTTAACCAACGACGACGGTATTGACGCACCTGGTATCCAAGCATTACTCAAAGCAGTCAATGGTCAACAGGTGATTATCGCTGCACCCCAAGACCATCAATCTGGCTGTGGTCATCAAGTTACTACTCATCGTCCGATTAATCTCCAACGTCGTTCGGATTTTGAGTATGCGATCGCTGGTACTCCCGCAGATTGTGTGAGAATTGCTCTATCACAAATCTGTAAAGATGTGAAATTTGTCCTGTCAGGTATTAACGCTGGGGGAAATTTGGGAGTAGATGCTTACATCTCTGGGACGGTGGCAGCAGTCAGAGAAGCTGCTATGCATGGCATTCCCGGTGTTGCTATTTCCCACTACCGAAAAGCCAAACTCAATTACAACTGGGATTTAGCAGCGCAATGGACAGGGGATGTGTTAAAGGACTTACTAGAGCGACCTTTAGAACCAGGATGCTTCTGGAATGTCAATTTACCTCATCTTCTGCCAGGAAAACCAGACCCTGAAGTGGTATTTTGCCAACCTTGTACCAAACCTTTACCTGTGAACTATCGCATTGAAGGTGATGATTATTATTATGTGGGTGAATACGGCAAACGCGATCGCACCCCTGGTAGTGATGTAGATATCTGCTTTTCTGGAAAAATCGCCATCACCAAGTTAAAAATTTGATTAAATCAATCTCAAAAATCACAGCGTGTAAAAATATCAAAATTTATCCTTCTTCATCTAATCCCTGTAGCAACAGCACCAGCTGATCTACAGTTTTCGACAAATGATGCAGTTGCTGCAACGAGTCCTTCTGGGAGTCAGCTAGACTTTGTACGGCATCACACAAAGCAAAAATTTGATACCCTTGTTGCTGGACTTGTCTGCCTTGTGCTTCTACTTGATTTGTCAAAGCTTCTACTCTCTCCGCCAGTCGTTCAATTGTATCTGTTGTAGACAATACTGCTTCTCCTATTTGTTCCACAATAGACTCTAATCTGTTGATTTTAACATCTGCTCCTGTGGCAATCATGTCTTGACCGCTCCAATCTTGAGAAATCATCATAGTAATATTCCTAATATTCAACCCATACTTTCATCATCAGTATTACTAGCAAATATTTGCTGCTCTAGCACAAAATCAGGATTTGCGTCTTGGGTATTTTCATATAAATATATAAATCTTGTGTTTAGTTCATTTGTGCCAAAATATCTTGATATAAACTGTATTGATCACTATGGTACTATTTTGGTATTCAATTCTACTCTCTTAATTAGTTGTTAATTCTGTAAAACAAACAGCATGATTCAGATTAAGAGACATAAAACATCTTCCTCACGATATATTTACTTTTGTCAGTTTGAGATTTAGACATTTATACGCAAATATCAAATATTGAAGACTTATGGAAGTTTTACCAAAGTACCAGAAATTTCTATCTTCTTGGGCAATTTATCGGAATTTCTTGATATTTCCAGCCTATTTTTATCAATTAAAGTTGACTGATAGAACTGGACGAAGATGCTATTTGCGGGAATTGCGTATATTCATCATTTAGTGTTAAAACTTTGTGTGGCTATAATCAATAAAAATTACATAAACTTTACGTTTATCACTTTTACGGGCCTTGACAATGTACACAACTTCATTCAAAAACCTTGATCAAGGTAGGACTCCAGCGCATTGGGAATTCAAATTTATACCCCATCCTTCCGTACAGTCTAAATTCAAACGCATTTGCGACATTGCAGGAAGTTTGGTAGGGTTAACGATTTTAGGAATTCTCTTTGTACCGATTGCTATTGCAATTAAACTTGATGATCCGGGTCCAATTTTCTTTACTCAGGAACGCTATGGATTGTTGGGTCGTCCCTTCCAAATTCGGAAATTTCGCACTATGGTGACAAATGCAGAAAAGTTAAAGCACTTAGTTGCCAATGAAGCCGATGGATTCATTTTCAAAAATAAGAATGATTTTCGAGTTACCAGAATAGGCCGCTTTTTAAGAAGTACGAGTTTGGACGAACTACCTCAATTTTGGAATGTGTTATTAGGAGAAATGAGTTTAGTTGGTACTCGTCCACCAACTGCGGATGAAGTAATTAAATACAATCAGTTCCATTGGCAGAGATTGAGAGTAAAACCAGGTTTGACTGGAGAATGGCAAGCTAATGGACGTTCACACATTCAAGAATTTGAACAAGTTGTGAATTTAGATTTGCAATATCAACATAAATGGCATCCTCTCTATGATTTGTGGTTGATTGTCAAAACCATTTACGTGATTTTGGCAAAAGTTGGCGCTTTTTAAGCACAATCAACCAACTATCTTAATCCTCAAGATATAGTGAATAGAAAGGGGCTATAGCCCCTTTTTTCATAGGGAGTTACCCAAACAAACAAAACCAATAGCGGCAAAAACTAACCCAGCTAACCGCAGTTTTCGGGATAAAAGCTGGTTAATTTCTGCACTGATGATGACTCTACCAATTTCCCGTGCAGACAGAAAAATTACGGTTTGAGTGAAGATGACACCGATAAAATAGGTAACTACAGCGATTGGGTCTAGATGATGAATAAACTCAGCACTAGCATAGCCGTGAAATAATCCAGCTGCTACACTCACAAAAGCGATCGCTAAACCGTGAATAGGTTTGGCAGCTAATAGCATCATACCTAAGATAGCTGTAGAAATAGCGATCGCTATTTCCCCACTTGGTAAATGAAACTGCATCAGGTTCATCACTTCCCCACCCAATACAGCCACAGCAAATCCTAATGCTATCCACACACCATGTATCAACCTAGCTGATAGTAAACCCAAACCCACTATCCCAGCTAAACGAGCTAAATCAATTACTGGGTCTGCTATTCCCCAAATCAACCCTTCCCAACTATTAGTAATGGTATGCTCAACAGGTGAGCCACCCGCAGAACTCATCACACTAATTAAAACTAATCCACCAATGGCTATTAAATAACGAAACTGTTTAGAAACGGCAATTTCTGTGGTTTTGGCAGATGATGATAATGAAAATTTGAACATCATTAAATTATGTCAAATTAAGCTTTCCGGTAATTTATAATACTTTACTTAATTGAGGAACAGTGTCAGATTTTATATCTTTTTGTAAATTTACACCGGACTATACGGATATATTGGATGAACAAAAATTGATGTAATTTTATTACACCGTAATTAGTTAATGTAGGGGCGGGTTTATTTGGATGTTGGTTAATGAACGAGGATATATGTGAACCCGCCCTTGAGGTTTATGTGGATGTTGGTAGGGTCTTTGTCCTAATTGGTCATGAATTTAAATCGTTGGTAACGTTTGCGTTGATTTTGGGACATAGGGGCAGACAGGAGTAAAATCTTCTCCAGCACTCTGGGAAGAATGCGACTGCACCACACTGCTAAATGACTTTGCCATCCCACTAAAATTTCTGGTGTTTCTTTGTGTAGTCCAGCTACAAGTGCTTGAGCAACTTTTTTAGGGGTCATAGGCATTACCCAGCGAAACCATTGCAGTTCTCGCACCATATCTGTATCAGTCAAAGAAGGTAGCAAAGCCATAACTCGAATATTATGTGCTGCTAGTTCACCCCGTAAGGCTTGGGTGAAACCTAAAATGGCAAATTTCGTAGCTGAATAGGTAGCCATTGTTGGTGCTGCGACCTTACCCATTAAGCTAGACACATTAACAATAGTTCCTTCTTGTCTAGCAGCCATCCGCCGGGCAACTAAGCGGGTGATGGTATACATACCAACCAGATTAACGTTAATTTCATCCCGCACTTGGGACAATTGGGACTGTAAAAAAGGAACTTGATGAGCGACTCCGGCACAATTAACGAGGAGATGAATAGGCCCATAGTCTCGCCAAGCTTGGGCTAGGGAAATATTTACTTCCACGGGTGAATTCAGATCCAATGCTAAGGTGACAACTTCCACACCTAGCTTTTCAATTTCCAGGGCAACTTGAGCTAGTTTTTCTTGGTTCCGTGCCAGTAATAGCAAGCGTTTCATACCTTGTTGTGCCAATTCTAGCGCGATCGCTCGCCCAATTCCCCGACTGGCACCGGTGACTAAAGCTGTCTTTCCTTGAATGTTCATAACTAAAACCTCTAGAGTTGCAAATCTCAATGGGCTTTGATGTTGTTTAATCAAGAGTTGACAAATGTATCTTGCTCCATTGCTCACTGAGATAAAAAGTGATTTGTGGTTTCACCTGGGTGTAAGTTGAACTTCATCATTGGCAGCAAAACAATTCTCACAAATCTGGACTGAAAACTTGAAGATGCTCAACAACGTCGGAACTTATCGCTGCATGAGATGAAGAATAACTATGTTGTTGATGTAGAGCATGAGCGATAAGTCTCCTCTATACAAGCTGTACACAGAACCTACTACGATTCACACTTTAGCAAGGGGATCAAGTATCTGCAATTTTTCTTAATAAAAACCGAGATTTGTAATATTAATACATGCGTTGTTCATATATAAATAATTAAATACGCTTAGACTCATGAACAATAAAAAACCTCGGCGAAACTAACCGAGGAGAGGAGAAAAATCCGAATGACAATTTAAGACGATTTCAATGTGAAGGAAATTTAGCTGACACCCAAAGCTACCAAAATCAGGGCAGTCACAAACAAAGTAGCGATCGCACCTTGAATCTTGTAGGTGTTTTGTTGCTCTTGGTTAGGATACTCAGCGTAATAAATTTGGGGTTCAGATGCGTAGTTATTTAAAATGCCTTCTTCGTTAATGGTGGTATACATAATTTTTTTCTGTGTTTGTTTAACTTATGTAAACAAATTTAACAATATTGTTACAAAACGTCAAGACCACTTGACATCTTTTCTGAGATAGTATCCATTAGCATTGCTTATATAAAGTAACAGGGATTAAAATTTATGTATAGAAATATACCAAATATCGTGTTTCACCCAGAGAAGAAATCTCAAACCCATATTTTTCGTGGCTTATGGGTAAGTTCTGTATTAGACATCTGGTGAAAATGAATGTAGAGACGTTCCGACGGAACGTCTCTACAAGGGTTTCAAACCAGGCATATTTAATTAACACCAGATGTCCATTATTTATATTGAATTATTGAATACATCTTTGAATCATGGGTTCACTCAATCAAACTAGCAGAAGAAAAATTCTCTATTTCTTAATTACAACTATTAAATTTATTTTTTCTAAAAACGGTATTCGTCCAGCTAGAGGACAATCTTTTAGCATACCGACAGGTAAGGAACCATCAAACTTAAATGCTGCTAACCAAGACCAAATATATCAAGAGTTTTTGCGTCTAGCGGTAGGTGGAAAGGAAAACAAACCAGTGCTTTTATATCAAGGGGTGAAGAATTCACCCTACAAAGACCAAATTAAGCACTACCCCCGGTTGTTAAGACAAAGACCAAACGGCAAAAATTTAGTCAATGGTATTCAAACTGATAGAAATTTCAAATCCTATCCTATCCTTGGAAAAATTCCAGAAATTGATGAGCAAGGTCTTAGTTTTTTGCATAATGATATTAAAGAGGCTTGTATTTGTATTGGCAATTTCTGGGAAAATCAATTCCAGGTTAAATGGTTGGGTAGAAATGCACTCAATAATGTCGAACTTTGGAGTGGCAGTAAAATCATTCCTCTGATCTATACAGCCACACTTATTAATCAAAAATCTCCTTTTGCTAATATTAGTGAATATAATCTTCAAGGGTTAGATCAGGATAACAAAGCTAGAGAAATTCCTTTAATTGAATTAGCCAGTGATTTAATTACTTATGAAAAAATTCTTACTACATCTAATGCTTCAGGAGGAATGTTTAAAAAGTTTGCCTCACAAATAGAAATAGAAAATTGGCTCAAGAATATTACTGGTAATACATCTCTGGTTTTCCGCGGTCGATACGGAGATAAGCCTTTTATGGAATTACCAAATTTAGTAGAACGAAGAACAGGGAAAGTAATCATTAGTGCCAATACAGCTGACCCAAGTTGGGCGTGTAATTCTCTATCGGTTTATGATTTAACTCGGATAATTTCTACTCTTGGCTGGCATAATTATCTTAGTCAGAATTCGCGCTTTCCTTTCGCACATAAACAAAATTTGGATACCATAATCAAAATTTTGGGAACAGACCCAGCCCGCTTAACTGATTTAGCAATTAAAGTTTTAGGCTTAGAAAACAGTATTGATTCTGTAGTAATTATCTCTAAGCTGGGTAATGGAACAAGTATTCCTAGAGAAAGAACAGAGGCTGTTTATGTTGCTTTAGTGCAATTTATTGACCGTCGTCCACAAGCTTTAGGTCAACCAGCTAAATGGATAACATTCAGTCTGGCTTTACGAGGTGCAAGGAGTCTGACTCCTCGTAATATAGACCGTGAGGTGGTAGAACTTGACGCTAGAATGGCAACAGAGGTGACAGAAATTATTCAGAAATTAATCCTGAATTATTCATGATTTGGTACATGTCGATTTCCATTTAAGTTAGGTGCAAGTAGTAATAATTAAAAGCAGATTATCTTAATTTTTAAGACTTTCTTGACGGTATTGCCAAGGATTAAATTTTAAGAAAAAGTTTTTGTTCAAGCCCACTGTAATACCTAATTGCAAGTTCTGAAAATTTTCAGTTAAATTATAAAAGCTGTTATTATGAATTTTTTGATTCTCTGCTTCTCCCTTTTTAAATAAGAACAGGGGATATTTAGAGTGAGATACATAAATAATATTGTTAATGAATTGAAAATTTTCTCTTTTTTGCTCAAATAAACCCACTAAAACAGGGCCTTGTGTCTGTTCAAAAATATTATTGTGAACATGTAAATTACGATATTTGTTACCAAAGGAGGCTATGGGATAAAATCCACCCCGGATATAGTTATGATTAAACTCAATATTATTCGCAGATACCTCACAGGCATAAAAAGGCTTATTTTGTCCGTACCAAAAATTATGGTGGACATGAATTCTGGTTTGATAATCAGGTTGGGAAGTGGGAATGGATGCTAGAGATACTGTACCGTTAAAGATGGAATTATAAATTTCACATTCATAGCATTTATGTTTAAATAATTCTAATGCCATTTGTGGTGTCCAGCCATTCCACCAGGCATTCCATTTATCAACTTGGATATTTAAATTAGCAAATTTCACATTTTTTAAAATACTATCTGGACCCACCCAACTATTACCTTGTGGTTTCCAAGCATCACTCATGGAACCGATACCTTGACCTCCACGGGTGAGGGTGTTAATGGAAATTTCATGGAATGAAACGTTGGTAAGATTTCCTAAGACAATAGCCGCTGATTGTTGACTATGTTTATCAGGGACTCTATTGTTGAATGTACAATCAAATATGGAAAGATTGGCTAATTCGCTATTCTGGGTTCTTTCAATATTAATTGCATGAGATTGATATTGTCTGAAAGCAATGTCACGAAGATTTATTTGACTGGCATCTCTGATATAAACGGCAGTACCATACTTATACTTTTTACCATTGAATTGCATTTTACTTAGAGAAATATTTCTTCCTCCTCGCAGATGTAATTCTCCTTGAATGGTAGTGGCATAGATTCCTGAACCAATAATTTTTACCCCTGAAGGGACTGTGATTTTTCCACCCAAGTCAAAGGAACCACTACCAATTTGAATAGTATGGTCTTGGTCTGCATTAACTGATTTTAAAGCTTTATTTAGTGTACGCCAAGGAGAATCTTTTGTACCTTGTCCTTGATCTGAACCTTTGATATCTACATAGTAAACTTTAGCAGATGCCGACTGGATAGAAATAGCAGAAAAAAATCCCAGTAGTAAAATGCCTTCTATGACCTTGATTACTGTATCTTTTCTGTTCATAGTTTATTGATGTCAATCGAGAATGGTTTTCAAGTATTGTGTATCCATAATATCGTTGTGGTTGCCATAGTTTTTTCCTGCATATTGAATTTGCAAAATCAGTCTATCCTTTTCTAAAGGACGTTCGGCTTTGTGATAGCAAATTGTATCTTCTGCAAAGCCAAAACCTGCTTGACCACAAATAGTAACGATATTTTCCTTGCCATAGGCTTCGGCTATTTCTTCATCAGTTCGTCTTTTAAATGGAAAAATAACATGGGTAATTTTTTTCTGATGATGACTGCCACGGATACATATATGAGGGCCACTGTGGATATCTACATCGGTGAGGTAAAAGAAAAATCTCACACAGCTATAGTCGTCTAAATCGTAATGGTAATAACTGACAGTTTGTCTGGGGTCGTAGTGAATATCATCTACTGCAAAAATCCACCATAAACGACTACCTGTAAATATAGGTTCTGTTTCTAAGTATTGACTAGCTATCTCTAAAAGTATGGGGTCGTCAACTATTTTCTGGATGGTAGGACATAAGTAACTGGTGTTAAAGTATTGAGCCTTATTAAAAACTATATTTATTTTAGCTTCTACTTGCTGTTTTTGAAAAATCTTAAATCCTAAACTGGGGTTAGAATCTCCATAACATTCGTGACTAATGGCAAATTTTAAGATTTCTTTTCTGATGTCTACAGGTAAATTTATTCCTAAAAATAATCCATCTGTTTTTAATGCTTGGACGGCAATGGTAGTATCTAGAGGAGACAAAATAGATTTACTTACATCGTACCTATGGGTTATAGTTTTTTTTCTCAGAGAATTGATGGCAATACGAATAGTAGAAAATCTGCCAAAAATTGACATAATTAGCCATGCAGGACTAATAGTTGCTTTTCTGTAGTACGAGTAGCAGATTGAGATTAATTCCTGCCAAAATCCACGAAAAAATAAACTTTTGTTCTGGCTGTTAAGATTTAGCATGTTAAAGTTTGATTAATAATCAAAAGCAAAGTTGAATCTTATTCAACAAGAGACATAGCTAGTAGGCTTGTAGTTCATGTCCTAACTGCCTTGTCTACAGCCCTAAATACAGTTCAGTTAGAGTCAAAAGCCTAAATTGTAAAAGATAATCACAGCATTGATGATGTTGTGTTGTACTATCGCTTCACCCAACCTACTTTTTATGTTTTTATGAACTTAACTGTATTAGTTCATACTTTCAGCTAGCTGTGAAAAGATTTAGTTCCTGCCTTTTATAACTCAAAATTTCAGAGAAAAATAAATTAGGCAGAATGAAAATCGGAGGTGTAATAGCTTAATTAACCTCTAGTATTTATGACATGAATAATGCACAAATAGCTAAAAATATTCCTGGATAGGCTGTCAAGTTTTTTAAATCAAAGCTGGTAAAATTCCTTTGCTTCTAGCAGCAACTAAAATGGATTGGTAAAAAATATATTGCATCTTATCTTGCCAACGTTCTCTAGTTTTAATATCAAACAATGATTTGATATGTATTGGTTCAAAATCGTCTTTTTGGGAAAAAATGTTTTGTTGGATAGAGGTGACAATGAATTTTATGTTTGGCTCTGATTTGCAGCAGGTTTTAATGGCTTCAGGAAGATTTATTCCTAACAAATCTTGAGCTAAAATCATGCCAAGTAAAAATCTTTTCCAACATCCTAATTTTTGAGACTGTTTAATTACTAAGTCCCAATTTAATTGAGGATTACTGTTGATGACAGCAGTGATATCACTGATTAATTGCAATCGATTCCAACGATCTCTTGCACCATGGACACACAAGTATAAAATATTATCTTCTGGAGCAAGATTTAAGACTGTTTTACCTGCTAAAGATATGTAGGTATGATGTTGCCAAAGTTGTTGATAATTAAGAGGAAAGGAAAGATATTTTTGTAAAAGCTGCCAGTGGAAATCTATATAAATACCAATATCTTTGTGATAATAATTATTGTCTTTACAGTAGGGAGATTTTAAACGAGCAATTTCTTGTTGGCGGGTAAATTTGTATGTATTTTCGTAGCCTTGGTCAATGAGAATGTCTCTGGCAGCGATCGCATCCTCTGGAGAGACTAGAATATCTATATCGTGAAATTGCCGTAGACCAAGGTTTTGATAGGCAGAAACCGCTAAAGTCGCACCTTTGATGGGAATTGCAGATATTCCTGCGGATGCAAACCAATTGAGGATTTTCAGGAGTTCACCAGTCAAGAACAGGTTATGTCTAACGTTAGCCTGGAAGTATTGCTGGAGATAGGCTAAAACTGGTTGGGGTAATAATTCAGGGCAAATATGAGATAGGTTGTGATACAGCAGAGGTGTAACTTTATGTAAGGCTGCTGTAGCTATGATGTAGTTCCAGTTGAGATTTTGTGGAACTATATCTTTGATTTTTTCAATAGTAAATGTGTCTACGTCAGTACGGGCACAACAGAGAATGAGTTGATTTTCCCGTGATGTTATATCTAATTGGTTTTCACAAGTGGGAGGAGAGAGAATTTTGATCATAGTTTAATTAATGCTGCTGAGGGTTAGTTGAGAGTTAGTTTCTGTTTGCGCTTGCCAAGATTGGGCGTATAATCCTCCTAAGGCAATTAATTGGTCATGAGTGCCTGATTCGACTATTTGTCCTGCTTGCATGACGTGAATGATATCTGCACGCATGGCTAAGGTAAAACGATGGGTAATAACCACAGCTGACCGATTTTTAGCCATACTACGAAATCTATCTAACCAGTCATGTTCTGCCCAAGAGTCCATAAAGCTGGTGGGTTCGTCTAAAATCAGAATGGGTGCTTGGCGTAAAAATGCTCTAGCTAAGGCGATACGTTGCCATTCTCCTCCGCTTAAATCTGTACCACTGGCAAATAATTTTCCTAGCTGAGTGTCATATCCTTGGGGTAATTTGGCGATAATTTCCTCAGCACCTGCGTCACGGATAGCTTGCTGAATGGCATCGCAGCTGGGTTGGGAATAAATATCGCTGATGGCAACGTTTTCGGCTACGGTGTTTTGATAGGTGACGGGAAGTTGAAACATGACGGTTAACAACCGACGCAGTTCTTTGACAGCGAACTGTCGAATGTCAATGCCATCTATTTCTATACTGCCCTTTTCTGGGTCATAAAAACGGCAGAGAAGTTTAATTAGAGTGCTTTTTCCTGCACCATTTTCGCCGACAATGGCAACTATCTTACCCGCAGGGATGGTTAAGTTAAAGTTTTGCAAAATTGCTCTTTGACTACCAGGATAGCGGAAGGTGATATTACGCAGATTTATTCCCTGTTGGATGGGTAAAGATAGCGGTTGGGGATAAGGTGGGTCTTGAATTTCTGGTTGGAGTTTGAGAAATTCAAATAGGCTACCTAAAAACAAGCTGTTACTATAGATTTGACCAGCGTTGGATAGGGCGGAACGCATCAAGCTTTGACCACTATTGAATGCTTGATAAAATAAAGCTAGGTCTCCTAGTGTCAAAAAGCCTTGCAACAGTCGCCATAACATCCATGCCATTGTACTACCAGCGATGAGTAGGGCAGAGATACTGCCAGCTAGTTGGGTTAAGCTTTGTTGAGTGGCAAGCTGAATGGTTTCTTGGCGCAAGCGATCGCGTATCTTAGTATAAGCACCTTGGAAATGATCTCCCAAATCAAATAACCGCAACTCTCCGGCACTATAAATTTGGGTCATCAGGAAATCATAATATTCTGCCCTGCGACGTTGGGGTGTGGTTTGTTCCCACCACTGATAATAGTAACGATTGAAGCGTACAACTACATACAAGGCCGGGAGGGAACTGACAACTAACACTAAAGGCAACCATGCACCATAGGGTAACAAGATGGTGGCCATGGTTAGTAAAGTAATGCTGTTCTGCAATAAGCTACCAATATTTTCTAGCAGAGATAGAGAACGTCCACTAGCGTTGCTGCGTGCTTGGTGTAAACGGTCATGATACTCTGGTAGTTCGTAGAAAAATAGGTCAGCAGCAATAGATTTTTCCTGGACTAAAGCTGTGATGCGGTCTTGGATAAGTTCTGACTGAATAGTGCGAACAATTCCTAAGGCAGCGCTGGTGAGTTGAGTCAGTAATAATACGGTTGCCATTAAGGCTGCTGGGAATATTACTAATTTCCAGCTTTCGCTGTTGATGCCAGCTTTCATGGCCACAACCAGATTATCCACTAGCAATTTGGATAAATAAACATTTGCCCCTGGTAACAAACCTTGAATGCAGAGTAACAATGTCCAGGCTGTAGTCCAAACTGGTGCTGTTTGCCATATCAAATGCAAGGTCTGATATATATCGGATGACCTAGCTAAAGATTTACGTAGCTTGCCGCGCAACTTTACCATAGTCATTGTCTCACACTAAAGATGGCTGTAGCTCATCAGCCAAGTGTTTTTCTACCATGTCTGCTAAAGTAGGAAGCGATCGCAAATCATCGGTTCTTTGCAACTGATATATGGGAATATGTTTGACAATGCTAGTACATTGTTGAAATTGAGCCACATTATGGGTTTGATACCAGCGCGTTGGCAAAGAGTGACGCATCAATTCTACAAAGGCTGACCGTGGTGGTAGTGGTTCTATGCCGATGCTGTCACCTTGGGCTAACATGTAAATTTGTTTGATGGGTAAAGCTGTCTGGGAAAATTCGTCAGCGACCCGAAACCCACCCTTATTTAACTCTGGATGTAAAAATAGCAGGTCAGATTTGTTGTGTCCTAATACTTCTGCTACTTTCGGAAAGAGTTTAAGTTGCGGATAACCGGGAAATAAGGTAATTACATCCCCCTCGACTTTAGCTGCCACTACATCATCCGTGATTATGCGGTATCCTTTGGCGTGGAGTGCAGCAGCCATTGTGGACTTACCCCAACCAGATTTACCCACAAACACAACTGCATTATCATGAAAAGCGATCGCACTACCATGCAATATAAATAGGCCCCGTTGATACAGCAGAATTGACATGATAGTACCGATGAGATAAAGACCAATTAATCTTTCATCATCGGTGACAGGAGTAACGATAATTTCTCGACCATGACGAATTACAAATAAAGCTGCATCTCGGTCATATAGTATAGATTCTTCTAAATCTATGTTGATAAATAAATCATGATTACCTGCCACAGCACTGGGAATAGTTTTATGGTGCTCTAAGCGGATAGAAACTTCCCCATTTCCTGGCACAGAAACTAATTCTGGTAATGGTATTTCTGATTTTATATATAAACCGTAGGCTAAGTATGAAAACATAGATTTAAATTTCTTTATTATTCAACATTTTCAGTTCAATCTTTAATCTTGAAAGTTCCTCCTTAACCATTTAAATAATTAAAAAATTAGGGTTGAGTTATTGAATATATTTTTTCATTTTCGCCAAGTATCACTTGGGTCAACTCAACCCCCAATTAATGTAATTACATATTAGCTATGTAATTACCAAAAATAATCTGTACAGCCTCAAGTTTAAAGTCCGCTGACTTTCACTACACCATTACCAGGGACGGAAACGGGAGTGCTAACATTGTTGATAATGAAAACAAATGTGTCTCCACTGCCAACATTTTTGGTGATATTAGGATTGCTTTGCTCTGTTAATTTTTCTACTGAACCATAAACACTTAATTCAGGTTTTTTCCATTCTTTTTGTGCCAACATTTTTATTTCTCCTAACAAAAATCTTGTTTTTTCTAACTTGGCGATATTGCCTCTAATATCTTATTCCTTATTTCTCCAATGATCAAGATAAAATGGCATATTTTTCTAGAAAAATGTAATCAAAAATCTACATTCTCTAACCATTTACCTAAATTCACAGCAGTGTAAACTGTCATCGCATCTTCTTCTGCCATAGGATTAGTTGAATAACGATAATATGCAGCCCTTAATGCCGGAATATCTACATAATCAGCAATTGAATCTGATTGGTCAAAAATGATTTGTTCTAAGGTATCTCGTTCAAATTCCAATAATTTTGGTTTAAAATTCGCCCCTAAATTAGCCTTAGAAACTCTAGCTCTTAATTCTGTGGGTAAAATGTCAGCCATCGCTCTTCTAGCAACTAATCTAGTCCATCCCGCAGAAAATTTTTGTTCGGGAGGTATAGCCACACAAAACTCAATTAAGCGGCGGTCACAAAAAGGAAATGCTAAGGAGATAGAAAAAGCATTAGCTAATTTATCTGCCATTTCTAGGACATATTGAATTAATCCAGAATTTAAACTCTGACAATGCACTTCTCTAGGGGTAACAGCACCAGATAAAAGCTCCATTTGTTGGTCAAGATATTCGGAAAGTTGCAGCCGTTTAGCAAAATGAGGATTAACAGCATTATCCGCCCAAATCGGCTTGGTGGTTGTGTGAATTTTTTGAGAAAGCCGCCACATACAATCAGGAATTAAAGGCTGTATTCCCCATTGCCAAATTACTTGCCCCCAAGGTAAATAAGACCTAGAAGCATAAGCTCGACTTTCTTTGAGAAACCGCTTAAATTGAAAATTGCGAATTAATTCAGGAAGATAAGCATGACCATGGGAAATGGTACTATCACCATCTATGCCATCTAAAACTACACGCACATGGTTAGCTTGAACCTTTTGATAAATGAGCCAATTTAGATATAGGTTAGGAGCGCAAAAGCCCTCATCCATATGCCAAAATACTTGGTCATAATTGGTTAAGGGACTGCTAGAATCAGCTTCGATGTAGTGTGGCTTAATTTTCTCCTGTGCTGTGACTAAATCAACGTAAAATCTTTCATCAATTAATTGTAAATATTCTGATTCTAATCCCGGAAAAATAGCAGAAAATGTGTGTAATTTTTTGTTGTCTTGTCGAGCTAAAATTTCCCTAGCAACACAGGCTATGGAGGAAGAATCTAAGCCTCCACTCAACATAGACCCTACAGGAAAAGCACTGCGTAATCGGCAATTAACTGCTTCTGTAAATATTTCTCGATATGCTTGAGCATACTCTTGATTAGAACTCAAACGTATTTCTCTATAAGGATCTAAAGACCAATAGCGGCGTAATTGATGGGTTTCTACACCAATAGTTAAGCTATGGGCAGCTGGGAGTCGAACAATATCTTCATAAAAGGTAATTTCCCTATCTTCAAAAACTCTCATCAAGTATTGTCCCACACGGAATTCATTCAATTTACGTGGTACTTCCGGTAGACAAAACAGGGCTTTAATTTCTGAAGCAAAGACAAATAAATTATGGGAACGATAATAATATAAGGGTTTCACACCCATAGGATCTCTAGCACAGAACAATATCTGTTGACGACGATCCCAAATTACAAAAGCAAAGTCTCCTAATAGCCTTTCTGGGCAAGATTCACCCCATTTTTCATAGGCAGCTAAAATTAATTGGGTATCAGTAATTTTGCTCGGTGGTTGGTCAGATAACTGCAAGAGGTCTATTAATTCATCTCGGTTATCAATTCGTGCATCGGCTGTAATCACTAAGTTACCTGCACTGTTCTTCAGTGGTAACTTTTCTAATAGAGATTCGGGAGTTGTCCAGAGCATTCTGTGTCCTAAGCCAACAGAATTTTGTCTCCAAATATCTCCACCATCAATACCACGATGATTTAGTATTTCTGCCATTTGGCCCAAATGACTCGCGTCTACGGGCTGACCGTCAAAATAATAAATACCAAAAATTGCGCTCACAAGCCTTTACCTGCTTATAAGTTGTCATTCACTATGAAGCTGTAGAATCTTAGTTTTCAAAAAGCTGCACGACTTTTTTTAATTAGTCCAATTATTTATGTTTGCAGTCACAATCATGCTATTTGCAGGTGTAGGTGTATTGGTTATATATATGAGGACATGAGTGAACAAAAAACCACCCATTAAGTAAGACACACTTTCTTTAAATAAGTTCCCCGTTGCTTCATAAATTTTTTACAATGTGTTTCTCACTTTAAGTGAAACTCTGATGAAGTGAAGACAGGGGAATGAATTTGGCTTGATTTGTTAATTTACCAATGATGATTTTTCCTTGGCTTTCTACCCAAGCGTGGGCTTCTAAATTGCCCTGGGGGTTTTTAGCCACTCCAATACATAACTTAGTGCGATAACCTTGCCATGCTAAAAGAATTTGAGTGACTAAAGCACGAGCCAAGCACTTCGGAGGAGGAAATAAATATCTACTCACAGTTTCTACCGCCCAAACGACCGCACACCATATAGCCTCATCTGCTTCTGGATGGTCGAGGGGTAGTTGGACGATACGATTGACAAGTTTATACAAAATCTTCCAAGGTAATAACCATAACCCTAACCTAATCATAGTCAAGGTTATGGCAGTAGTCAGCAAAAGTTGGCGATCGCTATTCCTTAAGCGTAACCACTTATGCAAATGTTTCATTCTTAACCTCAATTAATTCAGCAGCTTGTAGCTGTTGCAGCAATTCCTGAACCTCGCGATCGCACTGCTCCTGTTCTACCGCATACTCTTGTAATAAAGTGGCCTTCACTTCCTGCACCGTCTTTGCTTCCTGAATTAAACTCCAAATTCTCGCTCCCACTTCATTGAGACCGTGATAAACCCCAGATTTGAGATTGAGAATTACAACTTCACCACCTATATCTGAAGATACCTGCTCACTCACAGCCACTAAGACTGAAGAATCTAAAATTTGGCTTTCCAGTTTTTTTGAATTCATTTTTTCGCGTTTTATCAACTGTTTGGCTAATTTCTGCCCAATATATGCAATATCGCTGCATATATCACTTCATTGTGTCCTACCTAGTAGATGGTTTAGCTCCTTTGGGGCTAAACATTCCCTGCATAATTTGAAGTTCAAGCTCCAAAAGCTTTATGGGGCTTTTTAGCTGTCTAAAACTAGTCATACCAATTTGAGATTTTGGATATCAGGACTGAAAATTGCTTTTCGTTCACACCTTATCCTTGGTGAGGGAAATCTAAAAATTGTCAATTTTCAATCCCTTAGCTACACCCCTAAACAGGGAGCAGTAAATCTAAACATAAACGTCTAAAATCCCCAGTTGATTGACTAGTCTAGGTTCGCACACTCAAGTTTATTTTTAATTTTCCTCAAATCAGCAACTGCAAGAGACTGTGGTTTGAGATTCAGCACACAAAACTAACTCTGACTATGGAGGTGGCGAACTAGCCCCAATAATTTTCAGTCAGTATATACGATTATTTACAGTCTTTTTACTAAAGCTTTATCAAAAAAACATAATTGCTCAGTATTTTTGATAAGGAAAACAGATAACTGAATATATCCCTGAATTCAACTATCCAGACAAATCAGAAAAATAGGACAGATTCCCTTTATCCTTAGTTCTCCAGCCCTAATTTCCGCCCCAAAAAATATTTTTGCTAAGGGCTTGACATAACCCCAAGAGTAACTGCTATATTATTTAAGGTGAAACGTTGGGGCGTAGCCAAGCGGTAAGGCAGCGGGTTTTGGTCCCGCCATCCCTAGGTTCGAATCCTAGCGCCCCAGTAGTAAAAAAGGGTAGGCTGAAAAAGCCGCCCTTTTTTTGTGGCTATAATCTTACAGATGTAGACGAGTTCAGCTTCCTGTAATTAAATCTATCCAAGCTCTCGACTAAATCAGGCTTTTCATAACAATCGTTCGGCTCAACATCAAAAAACACATCGAACAAGTAGCGAAGTAGGGGCGCATTTATTTGGATCTTTGTGAACCTGCCCCTATCAACAATCGTAATGCTATTTTTAAACTAGCAATCACCCAACTCTCGGTGGGAAAAATACATAACAACAGAAGGTGTAATCAGGGTAATTTTAATTTTGATTGGTAGGAAATGCTATATATATGGGGCGCACATATTTCTAGATATAACATAAGCATACGGAAAACCAAGAAACTTGTCAACTGCACTAGCTGAAATAACCGAAAATCGTTCAATTATTGACATAATTATCAAGATTATTGAGAATAAAACCCCCATTATTGCTAAAAATATTTTTTATTGAATTAATCTTTGAATAACTCTCTAGAATTTTTCAAGGCCTTGGTAAATGTCCTATTTATTCGTTTTTCTGCCTTGAAGCTGACTTTTTGTTGAAGGTTAGTCAACATTGCTCAAAAGTCTATTTCTTCAATTTGGGAACTTGACATTTTCCCAAATGTGATAAGGTAGACTACATTGAAAACATGTTTAATCCTAACGTTAGGAACAAATACCAACCTAATGTAGTCTCTCTCAAGAGCCAAAAAGTAACCCATTCATCACTCAGTATTATCCCAGCCAGACCATCTGACTTCAGCACAAGATGCTCCGATTATCAATAAACTAACTTGCTGGATCAAAGCAACGGCAGCAATAAATCATCAGAGAGATTCTGGTATAAACAGCACGACTACTAAATAACATCAAGCTTGATTAATAGATGCCATGCAAAAGCCAAAAAAATATCCTCACTCATTTTCAGCAAATAACTCCCCCCAGTTAAATGTCGATGAGGATGAATTGAATTTAGCTCAAGTTGGTGCAGCTTTACGTCGGCGAATGCTGCTAATTGCTGGAGTCACTGCAACTGTAGCATCGGTAGCTGTTGTCAAGGCACAAACAGAACCGCCAATTTACCAAGGCTCTTTTCAGATTTTAACCAAGCCAATTACTGGTGAAGGTAAGGTCATAGCCAATATTCCCCAAGCTATTAATTCACAGGAAGGTATATCACCACCCGAATCAACCAAGGAGATGGAAACAACGGTCACGGTTTTACAAAGTCCGAGAGTTTTAAATCCTGTGGTGGAAAAATTACAATCTAAATATCCTGACCTGTCCTATAAGGAAATCATTAAAAACTTAAATATTCAAATCCAACAAAACAATATTTTAGAAGTTCAATATATCCATCCAAACCAACAGCAAGTTAAAGAAGTTTCTCAGTTACTATCACAAGCTTATTTAAATTATAGTTTGGCGGAAATTCAATCTGATGTAGAGCAAGCGATTAAGTTTGTTAATCAGCAGCGACAACCCCTCGAAGCCAGAGTTAAGTTTTGGCAAAATAAATTACGAGATTTAAGGGCTGATAATAATTTAATTGACCCAGACCAAAAAGCTCAACAGTTATCTACACAAATTGCTTCATTGCGACAAGAACAACTGGATAACCGAGTCCAGCTAGAGCAAATGGTTTCTAAATATCAGGATTTACAAAGGGAATTAGCGCAAAGTTCAGGAGAGAGAGCAGCTAATTCTGTTTTGAGTGAAAATACTCGTTATCAAAAGATATTAGATCAAATCCAGCAAGCCGATGTGGAAATTACCAAACAGTCAGCAATTATGACTGAAGGTAATCCGATGTTGATCACATTAAAACAAAAGAAAGCTAATTTACTTCCGTTATTATCTCAAGAAGTAGTACGAGTGCAAAAAGACTTTCAAAGTCGCATTCGAGATTTATCAGCCCGTGACCAATCTTTAGAGAATAAAATTCAAGGTTTAAATCAAGAAGTTAGAAATTTAGCCAATACTAGCCGAAATTATAATAATGTCCAACGAGAGCTACAAATTGCCACTGATGCTCTCAGCCAATTTACAGCCAAACAGCAGGCTCTACAAATTGAAAAATCCCAAAAACAGCAACCTTGGCTATTACTCGATCCTAAATTAGCCTTGGTCAATGAACCGGAAGCAGTTTCTAGTGGTGCAATTAGAAACTTATTGGTGGGAGGAGTTTTAGGTTTATTGTTAGGTAGTGGTGCCGCACTAATTGTGGATAAACTCAGCAATATTTTCTACACATCTAAAGAATTAAAAGATGCCACCAGAGTGCCACTATTAGGCATAGTGCCCTTAAGTAAAGAATTGCAGCAAGCAGAAGGGAAACAAAGGGTAGAAACAGGGAAACATAATTCCTTCTTTGATGTTTTTCGCTCTTTGTATACGAACATTATGTTATTAGGTTCGGATACGTCTATTCGCTCTTTAGTTATTAGTTCACCGGGACAAGGTGATGGTAAATCTACTGTGGCTATTCAACTAGCACAAGCTGCTGCGGCTATGGGACAAAGAGTGTTATTAGTAGATGCGAATTTGAGAGTTCCTAGTTTACATCGACAAGTAGGCTTGATGAATATTCAAGGGTTGACAGATGTCATTTCCCAGGATTTAGACTGGAATCATGTGATCGAGCGATCGCCCTACGAAGAAAACTTGTTTGTGATGACAGCAGGCCCCATTCCTCCAGATTCCGTGCGCTTGCTAGCTTCCCGTAAAATGCAGGATTTAATGGCTATTCTGGAAAAAACCTTTGATTTAGTAATCTATGACACACCACCCTTGTTAGGCTTTGCGGATGCCTATCTTTTAGCAGCAAACACCAACGGTATCGTCATGGTGGCTGGGTTGGGTCAGCTAAAACGAACAGAGTTGCGTCAAACTCTAGAAGAAATCCAGATATCTGGAACCCCCATGTTAGGCATGATTGCCAACAAATCAAAAGAAGCCTTACCTGCTTCCTATAACTACTATCAACAGTATTACAAACAAAGTATGCAGGTAGAATTAGCCGCAGAAGATACAACAAATCATACTTCTCAAACCTCTATTCTCTCTTCTCCTTGGAGGAAATTAACAGGACGTTAGAAGTTGATAAAGGTTGATTTAGGGTGTGTTGTCGTCTAGGGCAACGCACCACGAATCACTAAATTACAGAAGTAGTTGTAGAAACTTTCCCCGGAAATATCTCTACAAAATTTATCGGTTCTCACCTCCCATCACCAAGATGATGAGCCAATTACATTACTTCTCAGGAGATTTGAGTGCTTGATCTAAAACTTGTCGAGCTTGTTCAGCTTTAGCTCTTGCTTCCTGATAGCGTAAATTAGCTTGGGCAAAATTTTTAAGAACTTTAAAACCTTCCTTCAAACGAGTAATTTCTTCTTCTGATACTGATTGATCAGAGAAAAGTACATCTACAGCCTTACGAATTTCCAAGGCTTCAGTCCGTGACTCCTGGACTTTGAGCTTTAATGTGGCTAAATTGCTTAAAACTTGCACAGCTTGAGTGATTGCATCCTCTCCACTGTTCGGGTCAGCAACTGGCTCTTTCACTTCAATTAGTTGTTGTGGGCCAAATCCTTCTTCTAATTCCGTAGGTAACTTACCTGCTTCCATCAGTTCCATTAATTGATCCATCGCTTTATCACGAGCTTTCGCTGAATCTTTACCAGGAACAGTGAGTATAATTTCTGGACTTTGAGCAAGAGTATACTGAACCATAGCCAACTTTAAATTAAGATTTAAGAATTAAAAATTGTCGGTAATTGGGAAACTGAAAAGCTAAATGCTTACTTGCAGGTTAACCAAGTCAGGCATTGATTATAGCATTTCCAGCTTGGTCTATTTTTGGGTGCAGCGTAGGGTAATGGGGAGAGTAGATGTTTACTTCCTATCTTGGCGATAGATATCCCAATGCCCAATCATGAATTAGCACTTTATACTTGAATAAATGTAAAGTGAAGGACACAGGAGAAAGAGCAATGGCTCCCAATTCTGCCATCATGCAAGCTGTGGAAAAACTGGGGTATCGGGTCACTGTGGGTGATGTCGCTACTCAAGCGGGGTTGAATGTGGCTGAGGCCAGTCAGGGATTATTGGCTTTAGCATCTGATGCTGGGGGACATTTACAGGTAGCCACTTCTGGTGATATTGTCTACCAATTTCCCAAAGATTTTCGTACTATCTTGCGTAACAAATATTTACAACTGCGCTGGCAAGAATGGTGGCAAAAAATTTGGCGAGTGTTGTTTTACTTGATTCGCATTTCCTTTGGGATTTTTTTAATACTCTCAATTTTGCTCATTACCGTTAGCATTTTTATCATTATTACTGCGGCGAATTCCAATCGCGATGATGATGATAGAAGTAGTGGTTTTGGCGGGATAAATTTTTTCTACTTTCCTGATTTATTTTGGTTTTTTAGTCCTGACTATCAAGAACGCACCCGTTCAAAAGCTGAGAAAAATGAACTGAATTTTTTCGAGGCAGTATTTTCATTTTTATTTGGGGATGGTAATCCCAATGCTAATTTAGAAGAAAGACGTTGGCAAGAAATAGCAGGAGTCATTAGTAATCATCAAGGTGCTGTGATTGCTGAACAAATTGCACCATATTTAGATAACTTAGGGGAAAGATATCAACAGGAGTATGAAGATTATATGCTGCCTGTATTGATTCGTTTCAATGGGCAACCCCAAGTTAGTTCTGAAGGTCAAATTATCTATTACTTTCCTGAATTACAGGTACGTGCTAGTAAACAGAAATTCCTATCAGTACCAGAATATTTACATGAATTTTCTTGGCGATTTAGTGCTGCGACTTCGGGGCAAATTCTCTTAAGTGCTGGTTTAGGAGTTGTCAATTGTGTTGGTGCTTTAGTCCTGGGGAGTTTGCTGAGAGATGGTACGGCTGCTGCTCAATTGGGTGGACTGGTAGCTTTTGTGCAAGGGATTTATGGACTGTTATTAGCCTATGGTATCGGGTTTTTAGCCATACCTTTAGGACGCTATTTCTGGATTCAGTGGCGTAATCAAAAAATTAAAGAGCGTAATACTCAACGGCAGGAAAGAGCAAGATTATTAAATAGTGATAATGGATGTTTACAAAATAAAATTAGCTTTGCTCGTGAATTTGCTGGTGAAAAATTGATTGGAAAAGATGATTCTGTTTATTCGACAGAAACCGATTTATTGACACAAGAATTTGACCGGATAAATGGTCACAATATGTTAGATGCAGGTGATGATTTATAGGTGATGGTAAAAGTTGAGCAATTAACCATCACCAAATTGCCTACTTAGCTTGAATTGGTGTTAAGGCGACACCTTGATAGTAATAACCCAAAATTTGCAGGTGGTTGGCTCCCCGTCGAGCTAAGTTATAGGCTCCCCATTGACTCATACCTAAGCCATGGCCAAAACCTAGTCCTTGGAGAATGAAACTACCATCACCTGCTTTACTAATGCTAAATCGGGTGCTTTTCAGCCTCAGGGCTGTACGTACTTCTTCACCTTCTAGGGTTTTAGTACCTTTATCACCAACAATTTTCAAGACTTTCACGCTGCGGAAAGGTGAAAGCGATTGAGGAATCATATCTTTGATATTACCTACACCAGTAATTCTGGCGCTGAGTTCTGCGGGAGAAAAGGTTTTGACCCAATTACATTCCTTGATGTCTTGGTCAAAGTCGGCAACTGCCCGCAAATATGGTAAGCGATTGCCCCACACATCTTCTACGTTTTCGGTGTGTCCACCAGAACAAGCATGAAAAACGGAGAGGATAATTTGGTTGTTGTAGGTGAGGACTTTACCTGCTGTGGCATCAACTGCGGCGTAAGTGTTGGCTGATTCGCTGCTGACACCTTTGTAAATCTGCCAGCGGTCGGGACTATCTCCTAAATCGAAAACAGGATTGTTGCGTTGTTGTTCTCGCTTATAGAGGGCATAGGTACGGGCCGCGATCGCTTGGGCTTTGAGGGCTTCTTGGGGCCAGCTAGAATTCATTTCTCCACCAATGACGCTATAGAGATATTCTTCTAAATCTACCCAGTTAACAGCAGTAATACCTTTATCTGTAGGCACTAGTAAGACTCTACCGCGAAACCAGCGATCGCCTATATAAACAAATCCCTTACCTGTGGGTTCAATCCAAAATAAACCAGATTGCCAACGATCTAAAGCTACTCCTCCAGGTACGGCTTGGGCTGCAAAGGCACTCATCCCTGGTAATTGTCCTAAAGTCTTGCCGGAACTATCTTTAACTACTGCTGTAGTCGAAGCACCCACTTTAACTTGATTGACTCCCCTCTCAATAGCTACACGCAAAATCACAGATGCTTGAGCAGGGGCAACCAAAACAAACCAAAATAGAACCGCTATCCACCAATGTTTTCCTTTGATTCGAGAAAATAAAGAGCCTAAATACAGTTGTAATTTCATGCTGATGGTTAAAATACGAGCTTCTACAACACAACTGAGACATTGCCCCACAGCTGGAGGTTGCCACCTCTATTCATTATGCAATTTGCTTTGGCTCTTGGCGGAAATTTAGTGAGTGGATTGGTGGTGCATTAGCGAATAATGGCTGTATCTGTGGAATTGGTTTCTAAAATTGACCAAAACTTACCAGCATCGACTACATCATTGGCAATCATGCCGATTAAATTCAACTTACTCAGCACAGCCGTTGCTTCTAGCAGTTGGTTGGGATTTAAATGACCAATTCTACCAATCATCACAATCCCATCGCACAGGGAAGCTAAGATTCTCGCATCCACTGTATTGAGAATAGCTGGAGCATCAATCAGCACCACATCGTACATTTTCTCAAAGGAAACGATTAGTTCCTGCATTCTTCGAGAACTGAGGAGATTGACAGCATCTTCTGGGATGGGGCCAGCAGTTAAAATATCAATGGAAGGGTGAATTGGCTGGATGTAATTTTTAACTTGGGTGTTGATATCATCCACCAGCAGCAAAGATAAACCCCAATCATTGGATAATTCTAGGGTTTTGTGTAAACTAGGCGATCGCAAATTGGCATCAATTAGCAATACCTTTTGGTGCATGTGTGCCGCACTAAAACCCAATCCTAGAGCCAAAGTTGTTTTACCCTCTCCTGGTAATGCAGAAGTCAACATTAAGGACTTCAAGGTCAAAGGATTTTTAAAGATTTGGATATTTTGGTAAATCATATCCAGGCTTTCATGGCTAGGCAACTGGATATTAGCGTCTGGATTAGCTGGGGGCAAACTTTTGGGTTTTTGTCCCATCAACTGCTGAATTTTATTTTTCAGTCCTCCAGAAGATTGGTCTAACTTTGGGACTGAACCCAGTAAAGGCAAATGGGTGAGATTTTGTAAATCCTGTGGTGATAGAATTTTTTGGTTGAAAAGTTCCCAAATCACAGATGCAACCATACCCAAAATCGGGCCAATTAGCACACCCGCTAAAATAATTAACCATTGACGATTACCCATGTAAATACCTAATCCTGGCTCTTCCACCACTTGCCAATCAAAACCACCTTGAGCAATCTTCATGCCTAAAGATTGTTGTAGTTGTAATAATTGATTAAAGGTTTTACGTTGAGTATCTACATCTGAACGCAACCGATTATAATCAGCAATTAAATTAGGATAATTAGTTAATTGTGAGCGAATTCGCTGTTCAGCTTGAGCTAAACTATTTTCTTTATTTTTGAGTGTAGCTAAACTGGTTTGCAGTTGATTGATTTCATTAACTAAATTGGGGTCAATTTCTGCTACTTTGTTCTGAGAATTATTAATTTTTGCAGTTTGTTCAGCTTGTTGAAGTAGAGCTTCTAAAACTTGTCTTTGTTGTTTGAGTTTGACAACAGTGGGATAATTATCTGTATAGAGAATACGTGCTTCTGTTAACTCCTTGTCATTTTTTCTAATTTCGTTCAACAAAGCCTGATATTGACTAGACTGATTTATATTAGGTGATGGTTGTGCATTTCTTTGTTGAGTTGCTAATTTTTGAACTAAACCATCGTAACGCACCTGCTGATCTTGTAACTCAGTCCGATTAGTTTGTATTTGCTTTTGAATATTTGCCAGTGATTCGAGTAATATTTTGCTTTGTAAACCTGGATCAATAAAATTGTTTGTCTTGCGAAATTGCGCTAGTTTTTGTTCTGCTGTTAATAAATCTTTTCTAACTTTGGGAACACGACTGTTGACAAATGCCAATCCTTGGTCTAATCGTTGTTTTTTCTGTTCAAGATTGTAATCTTGATAAACTTTTTGTAATGCTTGTAGCACTCTTTTAGTTTTTAAAGGGTCACGTCCTTTAAAGGAAACTGTAAAGACTTGACTCAGAGATGGATGCTGTTGAGATTTACCTTCAACAATAGCTACTTCTAAAGCCCCAGTTTGTCCCGGTGCATTTTTACCTCTCATCTCTTCCAAGGTCAAACTAGGATAATCAATTTGCAGCAAATCTACTGCCTTCTGGACTAATTTGGTACTGAGCATTAACTTCATTTGCGTAGTATAATCTACAGCCGGAATAATTGCTTTAGTACCTTTTGGTTGAGAATTGATCTGGTTTTTATTTGTTGCTAAACCATCATCAGAATTATAAGTTACCAAAATTTGCATAGTGCTT
The DNA here is from genome assembly GCF_014698825.1 of Richelia sinica FACHB-800. GTDB lineage: Bacteria > Cyanobacteriota > Cyanobacteriia > Cyanobacteriales > Nostocaceae > FACHB-800. Next base: position 260,747 of record NZ_JACJTT010000002.1, on the reverse strand, counting down.
TGGTAGAGTGGTTTAGCCATTACAGCCAACAGGCTAGTAGCAGATATGACTACACAAGAAAAACCAAAAATCAACCAGCGACGACGATGCAGAATAGTTAATATTTGCTGAATATCTACCCTGTTTGGTTTAGAGGGAGTAACTATTGGTTTTCGACTCATCCCAGGTTTAGCCACTGTCAAACTCCTCTAATTGCTAAAGAATATATTTGTCATCTGATTTTGAGAACATTTTTTGTATCATTTATGCCTAATGTTCCTTGGTGAATCGGTGATAATTATTCCTAGACCAAGTTAGAAACAAATGGCAACAGATAAATGTTTAAAAGCTGCTATTGCCAGTCTTGGACAATATCAAATGTTATTTACCGACATGCCAGAAGTTAGTCAGTTTATTTAAACATGACTCTTCCCTAATGATTTCTTTCAAATATATGGATAATCAGCATGACGATAATAAATTTTCTGGGAATTTTTGTTGAATTTATCGAGAATTTCCCATAAACATGAGCTTATTAGTATCTTTTATTAACTAACAATTATTAGTAAAAACACAGGTAATGTATTATTGAGACGGTTGTCAAATTTTTGATATTTTATACCAAAAATCTCAAATGGTAACCAGATTTAGACCTGCTAAATTATCTATGTAACTTCTTGAATTTCCGAAAAAATGGGTATTTATGGCAATGCCATACTAGGGAAATAGCAATATACTATAGATAGCAAATTTAACAATAACTATATTGAGATGGATAAATAAATTACAAATCTCTAAAGACAAGTGATTTATTCAAAAATGATATAACTGATATTTTGATCACAAACAAGGGAGAAAGTAAAAATGTAGCTGCCGTAAATCAAGTTTTTGCTTAGAGATAAATCCTTAACAATACGTAAAATTTGTTCCCTATTACCTCAACTTGGAAAAATATGCACTGGTTATTATCTGGGCCGTTGACTGTAGAGAAATTGACGGTAAAGATTGCAGACCTACCTAAATCATTACAAGGTAAAATTCTGGTGCAAATGTCTGATTTTCACTACGATGGGTTGTGTTTATCAGACAAAATGTTGACTCAAGCGATCGCACTCAGCAATCAAGTACAACCAGACTTAGTGCTGTTAACTGGTGACTATGTAACTGATGCAACCCAACCAGTTCATAAATTAGCCGCACATCTCCAACATCTTTATAGTCGTTATGGTGTTTGTGCTGTGCTCGGCAATCATGATACATACTACAAAAATTCCCGACCAGATATTACTCAAGCTTTACAACAAGCGGGAATTAATGTGCTGTGGAATCAAATTATTTATCCACTGGGAACAGAATTACCAATTGTGGGACTTGCGGACTTTTATTCATCAGATTTCCAACCAGAAACAGTCATGAATCAACTTGATGCTGATGTTCCCCGGATTGTATTATCTCATAATCCTGATACAGCATCATTATTAACAAAATGGCGGGTGGATTTGCAATTATCTGGTCATACCCATGGTGGCCAAATTGCTATTCCTGGATTTGGTCCAGCATTAACCTACTACCGCAAAATAATTCAGAAAATACCCTATAAAATTAAGCGTTATCTGCCTTTTTTACAAAGAAATTACTCTGGAGTCCGTCACTGTGAATGGTTACAAGGCTTACATCACGTTGGTAATAATCAGTTATATGTCAATCGAGGGTTGGGAACTTATCCCCCAGGACGCTTATTTTGTCCCCCAGAACTAACTATAATTACCCTCGATCATCAATAGCCTGAGTACCAAACCATACCTAATTTTTTGTAACTTGAGAAGCTAATTTGATAAGCTATAAACGCTAGTATCTGGAGCGTCTGTAGACTTATGCACCGCTTGTTTACGGGAAGTTTAAAAGTAGATAAATTAACGGTTAAAATAGCAGATTTACCTGCTGATTTACAGGGCAGAAAGCTAGTGCAACTGTCTGATTTTCACTATGATGGTTTACGATTATCAGAATCACTCTTAGCAGAAGCGATCGCTACTACCAACGACCTGGAACCAGATTTAATTGTCTTGACTGGAGATTACGTCACCGACAACCCCGAACCCATTCATGAACTGGTGCTACGACTTAAACACCTACAAAGCATTCATGGCATTTACGCGGTACTAGGTAACCATGACATCTACTACAACCATTCCAAAACAGAAGTAACCAAAGCTCTCACCAGTATTGGTATCCATGTGCTTTGGAATGAAATAGCCTATCCTTGGGGAGAAAAATTGCCATTGGTTGGTCTTGCGGACTATTGGTCGCGGGAATTCCACCCTGCATCGGTGATGAATCAACTGCACCCTAGTCAACCGCGGATTGTTCTATCCCACAATCCAGATACAGCTAAAGTCTTACAAAAATGGCGTGTAGATTTGCAACTGTCAGGTCATACCCATGGTGGACATATTGTCATTCCTGGACATGGCCCTGCCATCTTTTACTATAAAAAGCTATTGAAACATCTTCCTAAACGACCAAGGCGTTATTTACCATTTTTGTTAGAAGACTGCTCAAAAGTAGTCCAGCATTGGGAATGGGCCCAAGGTTTTCACCAAATTTCACAAAATCAACTATATGTAAATCGCGGTTTAGGTACTTATTTTCCAGGACGCTTATTTTGTCCCCCAGAAGTGACCCTCATTACTTTAATCAATGATTAGTCACAAGTTGAAACCACTGCCAGTTGTGACCGTTAATCATCAACAACCTACAGTGGTTTCTTTAGAAAGTAATAATTCAATAAAACTGGGAGAAACGAAGTAGTAACTACATCGACTAAGGTGGACAATTCGTGCAACCAACTCTTTAGGACTGTGTATCCTTTCTTCCAACTAGGCAGGCATTTCTGGCTGTGCGTTCAAAGACCTCCAATGACAACTCAATACAATAAAGGCAAAAACACATTTACAGGAAGCCACAACCTAACGTCGATTGCCCAATAAACTAGAGCAGGAGGTACAAACTCTAATTTGAAATTTTTCTCTCGAACCGTTAATCTTTCTGTACCTTGTTCTTAATCTACCATGAGTTTTTGGTGGCGTACAGTATTTTTAACAAACTTGATTATCGTTAATTCTTTGCAATAACTTAGTAATATTTCTTCATATATAGGTGATAGGTGAGGAATGCAGAGACTACGTGCAATTTGTGCAATTAATTGTGCTTGGGTAATTCAAGCTTCACATAGGGAATCCTGACTGTAACCGTTGTCCCTTTTCCTAAGTAACTATCCAAGTTAATTTCCCCATGATGTAACTCTAGGTATTTTTTGACGATGGACAACCCTAAACCTGTGCCGGAAATATTACCGACATTAGAACCTCGATGAAAAGCGTCATATATATTACCTTGTTCTGCTGGAGGAATACCGATGCCGCGATCGCTAATTGTAAAAATGAGTTGCTGATTTTCTGTGGTCAAATTCAATTGCACTATCTGGTGATGGGGAGAGTATTTGATGGCATTATTGAGGATATGGGTGAGAATTTGCCGCAGTAAGGTCTCGTCACACTGCACTATCAAAGAACCATCGGACATTTGACTATCTACATCACAGGAAAAATCAATTGTATGGGTGGTTGTTGCTACTTCGGTGCTGAGGCTACGGCAAAAGGCGATAATATCTAATGATTCTGGCTGAAATTCTATATTTTGAGCTTCCACCCGGTTAATCATCAATACATCATCTAGCAGTTGGGTCATCCGCTTGATAGTGTCTTGAATAGTATTTAGATGTCCTTGTTTTTTCTCTGGAGTGAGGCGATCGCTAAAATTTTCTAAAATCCCTGTAGATGAGGAGATAATGGCTAGAGGAGTGCGAATTTCGTGGGAGGCCATGGTAATAAAACGCGATCGCATTTGACTCACAGCCTTTTCGGCTTCTAGAGCTTGCAGTATATTATGTTCAGCTTGTTTGAGTTTAGAGATATCACGACTGACCAATGCTAAAGCCTTTGGTTTCCCTGTTTGCTGATCCTTGATTAAGAAAAAAGAACTGATAGTGTAAATTGCTGCACCACTATTCCCATCACACAGTCTTAATTCTCCCTCCCAACGTCCTTTTGTTTGCACAGTTGTCAAAATATCTGACTGAAATAAATAGCGATCATCTGGATAAAGATAATCCAAAATATTGATATTTTGAAAATTATTTTCTGCTTTTAAACCAATAATTTTCTTGCCAGCATCATTGATAAAAACTGACTGCCCATTTAACTGTGTAATACTAATAAATTCAGAACTATTTTCAACTATCAGGGCTAATTTTTGTTGTTCTGATTCTATTTTTTTGCTTTCTTTTTTAATTAAATTAACATGATCACCTAAGGCTACTGCTATAAAGAATACTAAACCGATGACTCCAAATCGTTGTAACTCTTCAGTCAATACATTGGCAGGTAACCAACCAAAGGATTTAAAACACCAAATACTTGTACCTCCAAATAGACAACTCCATCCCAATAGTGCAAATCGGGCTGGAATAAATCCCTTATGCCAGGTATATAAACAAGCATAACTCATCAAAAAGCAGAGAATAATTGCTAGGTATTGAGCTAATATAATGCTGGGTTGAAAGGGTAAAGACCAAGCAATCAACATAAATCCCACACAAACCCACCGTACCCAATTCATCAATCTGTAGAGTTGATGACTATAACGACGCACTTGTAAAAAAGTGATAAAAAAGCTGGCAGAACTGGCTAGGGCAATACCAATAAATAGGATTACAGCAGTAAAATTCAATTGGGGAGAATCTGGCCACAGGTACTGCAAAGCAAAACCATCTCTGATAAAAGAGTTGGCAGTCATACCAATTAAAGAAAACACATAATATCGATAACTAACATCATCTAATAACAACACTAATAGCAAGTTGATGAAGGCAAGAGTTAGTAAGATTCCATAAAAACCACCTAGCAAAAATTGTGATGTGAAATTATTGTTATAGTACGTAGCAGGTTGCCAAGCAATGACTTTCATTGCTACTGTACCCTGACTAATAAAGCGCAGGTAAATCGTCTTTTCTTCTCCCAATCCTATTGGTAGGAAAAAAACTAGATTACGGTCTTTGATTTCTCGTTGAGAAAAAGGCAGTTTGCGGCCAATTTGCTTTTTAATCCAGCTATTACCTTGGGGAATATATAACTCGACTTGATCCACATTACTAGGTGCACCTTGCAGATACCATTGTGAGGTAATATCGCTGTGATTGCGTAAAGTTACCCTAGCCCAATAAGCAGACTGAGAAAAGCCCATATTCGGCACATCAACATAACTGGGGGTAAATTTTTGCTGGGGTTGAGTGACATCGGTAATGGTTAATTGTTGGGTGGGATCTACAAAAATTTCTAAATTTTTCCCTAGTGGATATTTTCCCTGTTGGTCATGGAGAATTACGGTATTTGTTGCTGCTAATGGGTCGTGATGGTTAACTGGTAAGGATATCTGAGATGATGGGAGCGATCGCATCCCCAAGAGCAACAACACCCCTATCAGCAATGCTAACAGCCATGACAGCATGGGAACATATTTAGAGGGTTGCAAAATTTTATACATTTTTATTTATCTAGCAATTTCAATATAGGGAATAATGACCTTGACTGTAGTGCCTTCTCCAACTTGACTATGAAGTGTAATTTTCCCTTGGTGTAAATCAACACATTTTTTCACAATGGACAACCCCAATCCTGTGCCGGAAATATTACCGACATTAGACCCTCTCTGAAAAGCTTCAAATAAGTTACTTTTTTCTGATTCGGCAATACCAATACCGCTATCGCTAATTGTAAAAATGAGTTGTTGATTGTCTTTGGTCAAGCTAAAGGTCACTAAATTCTGATGAGGAGAATATTTGATGGCATTAGTGAGGATATTGGTGAGAATTTGCCGTAGTAGCTTCTGATCGCACTGAACCATAAAAGTACCATCAGATTTTTGACCATCCAAATCGCAGTAAAAATCTATGGTATGTTTGGTGGCAGTAGTAGCTATTTCTGCGTTAAGACTACGACAGAAGTCGATGATATCTAGTGATTCTGGCTTAAATTCTATCTTTTGAGCTTCTGCACGGTTAATCATCAACACATCATCAAGTAGTTGGGTTATATGCTTGATGGTTTTTTGGATGGTGGTTAAGTGTTCCTGTTTTGCCTCCTCAGTCAGGCGATCGCTAAATTTTTGTAAAATACTGGATGATGAGGAAATAATGGCTAAAGGAGTACGAAACTCATGGGATGCCATGGTAATAAAACGTGATTTTAATTCACTTAATTCTTTTTCTTTCTCCAAAGCTTTTCTTAATTCTGCTGTTCTTTCGGCAACTCGATGTTCTAACTCTTCTGTTAGTTGTATGAGTTGTTGATTTTGTAACTCTAAAGCTTTACTTAACTGCCGTAACTGCAAATGGGTACGGACACGCGCTAATAATTCTTCTGCTTGAAATGGCTTCGTAATATAGTCTACTGCACCTAAACTTAAGCCTTTAATTTTATCGACTGTATCGGATAGAGCAGTCATAAAAATTACGGGAATTGAATGAGTTAATGGATCTGCCTTCAATTGACGGCAAACTTCAAACCCATTGATATCCGGCAGCATAATATCTAATAGAATTAAATCAGGAAGATTGATATGGACTTGTTTCATCACATGGCAACCTTCAACCTCAAATCGCAGATTGTAGCCTGCACTACTCAAGGCATGATCAATAATTTCTAAATTAGTAGGATTATCATCAACTACTAGAATTGTGGCACAGTTAGGTAAGGTGTACAAAATTTTTTCCTTATGATCTAGTATATTTTCTATATTATTTTACCCATTAATTTACATCAGCTATTTACCTGATCATTCCTAGTGATTGCCAATATTCAATTGGACTCATTCGCAAAGGGCAAATGCTTACATTGATTTTTCAAGGTGTGCATTTTTTTGAGACGTTTAGCTTCATGAAGATGCAATTCAATTCTTGCCAGAGGACTTGTCATATTCTCTACACATAATTTTTATTCCGGCTTTTTATTGTCTCATGCTATTTATATTAAGGATAAGTCTACTGAGCAATTTAAAAACTCTTGAATCAATCATTGTTGTCCTCATTTTATTCTAACCAAGAAATGATATTTTTTACTTAAATGTCACTATAAATTTTATTTATTGTTTTCCTTTGTGTAACTCTCGCCAGCCTCAATATATTTATCTTGGTTATTACGGATTTTTTCATCGATTATATCTAAGAGTTCTTACTGAAAAATATATTTAAAAATACCGTAGTTATAACAATATATTTTTCATATAATTTTAGTTATAAATTAAACAGTATTCCCTTGATTCAAATTGTCTAATTGAGATTAAAAAGTAGAACTTGAAAGTCATCATTTAGAAATTCAAACCCCCTTAATGGTTGAGTTTTGATTTTGTTACTTTCTTACTTTGGGTTCTTGCGTAGATTTTATGGTAATTGAGGCTTGATTACCACCAAACCCTTACAGGGCAAGGCTTTTGAACTGGGTTCTCCATAAAAAGTACCAAAGAACCTGACTTTGCCATCTACTATTATTTTCATCTCTTACCTTTGTTTCTTCTCCCTTCAGACTTCATTCAGAAAAATTGTCATCAAATATGAAAACACATAATAATAGAACTCAAGCTGCTAACCAAGCTGCAAAAAAACATCAAGAAAATATGCAAAAAAGCTTAGAACATCGCTTGCAGATAGCGAGAATTAAAGGCGATGAAAATTTATTGCGCCAATTAGAAATGGAGATGAGCCAATATCAAGATAATTTCAGAACACCTGAATCTAAAATTTTGTTTTTCGAGTTTTTCAATCCAATCAAGGCTCTTTTTCCTCAAAAAGAGAAAGTTTGTAGATAGTCATATCAAGAGACAACTAGAATTGTATTTCCTGAGAAATTGCAGTATCTGTTGACTTATCCTTAATAATTTTTTCTAGGAAATCACGCACTTGAGCTATTCTATAGCTGCGGATCATTAGCGATATTTTATCAACGAAAGGATGATATTTATCGCTAATTTCCGTTAATTTTTCTAACTCTCTCTGAATTTCTTTAATTTGTCCTTGAATCGCAAATTCTCCTAACTTTAATAAATCCTTAACTGGAGGAATTAGCATTTCCGTATCGCTAATCTCCTCTGATGATTTAGGAAGATTATCTTCCAATTTTGTATAAATCCAATCAATGTGAAGATGCTGGGCTAACATCCGATAAAGTTCCTCAGCTTGCACTGGTTTTGGTAAGAAATCATTGCCACCGACAGCCAAACTTTTTTGACGGTCAGCATCAAATACACTAGCGGAAGAGATAATAACAATAGTGTTATTCAACTCCTCTAATTGACGTAATTTCTTCAACATTTCCCAGCCATCCATAACTGGCATTTTCAAGTCAGAAATAATCGCATCAGGAGGATGAGATAATGCTTGTTGTAAAGCTTCTTCACCATTTTTTGACTCTACCACATTAAAGCCCAAGGGAGTCAGTAAACTCACCAAAACAGAACGATTTTCCCAACGGTCATCAACCACCAAAATTTGCCGACGCTGACCAGAATAGCCAATAATCCTGCCTAAATCAGTGATGGTATTGTATTTAGCCCAATCATCAGCTAGAGGGCAATCAATGGCAAATGTAAAGACACTGCCAACCCCCAACTGACTGCGAACTTCTAAGGTACTATTCATCATTTCCACAAAACTTTTACTGATGGCTAAACCTAAACCAGTTCCTTCAGTTTTGCGTTTATTTTCTCCTACTTGTTCAAAGGGTAAAAATATCTTTTCTAATTGGTCGCTGCTCATCCCCACACCTGTATCTTCAACATGAAAATGAAGCTCGACTGTAGATGCTGGTGATTCTGATTGTGGGACAATAGCTGCTACCCTCAAAATTACTTTTCCTTGGTCGGTAAACTTGACGGCATTATTTAAAAGATTCAGTAAAATTTGTCTGAGCCGTTTTTCATCTAAAATTACTCCTGAGGGCAGGTTATCTGGGACTTGGTAAATAAAATTTATATTCTTTTGTTCAGCTTTAACTCTGGCTACTTCTGCCACACCTTGCAATACAGATGGTAAATAGGAAGGTGCAGGATTAAGTACCATTTTTCGCGCTTCAATTTTTGCTAAATCGAGAACGTCGTTAATTAAAGTCAGTAGGTAAACACCGCATTGATAAATTACCCCTACTCCTCGCTGCTGTTCCTCACTTAATGGTGTGCGGGTGAGGATTTGAGCATAGCCTAACACCCCATTGAGAGGTGTACGCAATTCGTGACTCATATTCGCAAGAAACTCGCTTTTAGCTTGATTGGCTATATCCGCTGATTCCTTAGCTGCTTCTAATTGCTGGGTATATTCTTGCTGTTCTTCTAGTAGTTTTTGAACTCGTTGAATCAGTTGATTTAAAGAACTAGCTAATATCCCTGTTTCATCTGGAATATTTGTTGGCAATTGCAGGTGAAAATTAGACTCGCGGGTGACTCGTTGCGCTATCTCCGTTACAGATTGAATAGGAATAGCGATCGCTCGACTGGTGTAGATAGCTAAAATAATGGCAATAGCAATTGATAAGCCTAAGCCAATAAAAATAATTTGAGTGCGTAATTGTTCAGCTTGTAAAAGTGCTAAATCTGCTGCTGCTTCTCGCTTTTCTGCTTGCTCATAAAAGCTGCGTAACTTATCTGGAAACTCAATAAAGGGGACAAATTCCGGACTTTTCACAATAGCAACTACGAGCTTTTCTGCTTGTGCTGCTCCCGCTTTTGTCGTTGTCAATGGTTGCACTTGTTTGGCAAAATCTCGTGCTTTTTGCTCAAATCTACTGACAGTGACTTCGTACTGGTCTAGTAAAGGTTGTAATCCTGGTAAGGTGACTGGTTTGCCAGAATTATTATGATGATGCAGAAGTAATCTGATTTTTTCGACCCGATGAATTAACTTATGACTTTCACGCTGGAAAGCAGAGGGATTTTGCAGATATGGTGATAGTTGCTTTGCTGGTCGATTGTATAAAACCTCAACCTGTAATGTACTGAGCAATTTACGTTCGTTGGAAGCTATTTGACTAGCTTGTAAAGCTCTTTGCTGGTAATAGTTACCAACACTTACACCAATAATACTTCCTCCCAGAGCAATGCCTAAAGCTACACCATATCCATAAATAATTTTGTTTCTAATACTCATATCTGATTTAAGAATATTTAGTCATTTTGCTTTTCAACTATGACCATCGTTACTGATCAACGCTGTTTTGCTTCACTATATCCTGAAATCTATTTAATTTTGAAGTGAGATAATACACAACATAAATATCAGTGATTTGATGTAAGCGGTTAATTACTATTAAGTAGTAATACTGAAGTCATCCAGAGCCTAGTCTATAGTATTTGCAGAGTCTGTAAGATTTATTGCTGTTATAATTAACGCAAAAGCACTGACATTTGCAGGTAATGGCTAAGAACAACACAAATGATTGTGGTGATGATTAACAGTCTGATTTAGACAGAATTAATTCAATAAAATAAGGGAAAACCGATTATTTTCATCCTTAGTTGACAAATAATTTAGCGAATTGAGATCAATGATTGAAGACTGCACACAAATCAAGGGTAAATTAACGTAAAAATTTTTGATTTAGGCTGTATAGTGAGAAATTTTCCATATAATTGCCTATTGTCAATGAATCACGAATTAATATTCCTAACCCTTTGCACTTATAAAAATTTACAACTATGAGTAATTTATTTCGACAACTATTACAAAAAGTAGGTAGTGGTAGCCATACAACAGAAAATCTCGCCCGTGAGGAAGCTGCTACAGCTACAAAAATGATGTTGTTAGCTGAAGCGAAACCAGCCCAGATAGGTGCTTTTTTAATTGCTCACCGCATTAAACGTCCTACCGGGGAAGAATTAGCCGGGATGTTGGATGCTTATGAGGAATTGGGACCAAAACTACAACCCAGAGATAGTGAACAACCAGTCATAGTATTAGGTGTACCCTACGATGGTAGAGTCCGTACTTCTCCCATTACACCGATCATCGCATTATTACTGACAACTGTGGGAAAAACCGTAATTATGCACGGAGGCGATCGCCTACCCACCAAATATGGTTTACCCTTAATAGAAGTATGGCAAGGTTTGGGAGTTGATTGGTCTGGTTATTCACTGCCCCAAATTCAGCAGATATTTGAGCAAACAGACATTGGTTTTATTTACACACCAAAGCACTTTCCCCTGACTCAAACCCTGTGGGAATACCGAGACCAACTAGGTAAACGTCCACCCTTAGCCACAATGGAGTTAATTTGGAGTCCCTATGGTGGAAATGCTCATGTTATGGCTGGGTTTGTCCATCCTCCCACAGAAGCTATGTTTCATACAGCCTTGGGTTTACGAGGGATAAAGCAATTCACTTTTATCAAGGGTTTAGAAGGTAGTTGTGACTTACCACGCGATCGCACAGCTATTATTGGTTTATCTTCACCTACCACACCTCAACAACTAGAACGTTTACACCTAGCACCCCGTGACTATGGCATCACATCTAAAAATGTGCCATTAGTTTCTCCACAGCAAGTTATCCAAGACCTCAAAGCTGTTGTAGCAGGAGAAGCGGGAGAAATGATGCAAACAGCCCTATGGAATGGAGGATTTTATCTGTGGCGTAGCGGTGTTTGTGCAGATATGATATCCGGTATGACCACAGCCACAGAATTATTCAAGAGTGGTGCAGTCGCGCAGAAATTACAGCAGTTGATATCCTGCTTGGCAAATCATTCATCAGCATAATCTGATGCAAATAGGCATCTGGTGGTAATTAAATGTGCTGGGTTTGAAACCCTTGTAGAGACGTTCCGACGGAACGTCTCTACATTCATTTTCACCAGAGGCCTAATACCAAATCGAAAAATGTCGGCAACAGATGATTACCCCACCCGCGCTATCGCGCACCCTCCCCGCAAGCGGGGAGGGTTGGGGAGGGGCTTTATCAATGTGTTGGTTGTGCTTTTGGCGAATTGGGATACTACATTAATAAGGCCATTTCCAGTCCCGAATTTCCGGCATATCTTCACCGTACTGGGTAATGTACTGCTTATGTTCAATCAATTTATCTTGCAGTTTCTGCTTCACATAAGCCGCTTTATAACCTAATTTTGGTACACGGTCGATGACATCCATCACCAAATGGAAGCGGTCAAGGTCATTCATTACCACCATATCAAAAGGTGTAGTTGTCGTTCCCTCTTCCTTATAACCACGCACATGCAAGTTTTTATGATTTGTATGGCGATAGGTTAAACGATGAATCAACCAAGGATAGCCATGAAAAGCAAAGATGATGGGTTTATCAGTAGTGAAAATCGTATCGAAGTCTTTGCTACTTAAACCATGAGGATGTTCACTTTGTGGCTGTAATTTCATCAAATTCACCACATTCACCACCCTCACCTTTAAATCAGGGAAATTTTGCCGCAGAATGTCTACTGCTGCTAGGGTTTCTAAGGTGGGAATATCCCCAGCACAAGCCATCACCACATCTGGTTCACTATCCAAATCACTGCTAGCCCATTCCCAAATACCTAAACCCTTGGTGCAGTGTTTAATGGCTGCATCCATATCTAAATATTGTAATGCTGGTTGTTTTCCAGCCACAATTACATTGATATAGTGACGGCTTCTTAAACAGTGGTCAGTTACTGACAGCAACGTGTTGGCATCTGGTGGTAAATAGACGCGAATAATTTCGGCTTTTTTGTTAATTACATGGTCAATAAAACCAGGGTCTTGGTGAGAAAAACCATTATGGTCTTGTCGCCACACATGGGAAGTCAGCAGATAATTTAAAGAAGCAATTGGTCTTCTCCAAGGAATATGCCTGGTGGTTTTCAACCATTTTGCATGTTGGTTGAACATGGAATCAATGATATGAATAAACGCCTCATAGCAAGAGAAGAAACCATGACGACCAGTAAGTAGATAACCTTCTAACCAGCCTTGACAGTTGGTTTCGCTGAGAATTTCCATCACCCGACCATTGGGTGATAAATGGTCGTCTTCGGGGAGAATTTGAGCAGCCCAAGTACGGTCTGTGACTTCTAATACGGGGTCAATGCGGTTGGATGCGGTTTCATCAGGGCCAAAGATGCGGAAGTTGCGACTCTCCAAATTTTGTTTCATCACATCCCGCAAAAATTTACCTGTGACTTTCGTTGCTTCGGCAATCGCTTTCCCTGGTGTGGGAACATCCACAGCGTAATTTTGGAAATCTGGCATGATTAAGTCACGCAGCAACACACCACCGTTGGCGTGGGGATTGTCGCCCATCCGGCGTTGTCCTGTGGGGGCAAGTTCTGCCAATTCAGGAATAAGTTTACCGTTAGCGTCGAAGAGTTCCTCTGGTTTGTAACTCCGCATCCAGTCTTCTAGCAATTTCAGGTGTTCTGGTTTACCTGCAACATCGCCAAAGGGGACTTGGTGCGATCGCCAATAATCTTCTGTTTTCTTCCCGTCTACTTCCTTTGGCCCAGTCCAACCTTTAGGAGTCCGCAAAATAATCATTGGCCATTGGGGTCGTTCTTTGAAGCCATGTACCCGCGCTTCTCTTTGAATCCCCTGAATTTCCCCTATGATTGTATCTAAAGTAGCCGCCATTTTTTGGTGTACTTCAGTGGGGTCTGAACCTTCCACAAAGTAAGGTTTATAGCCATAGCCGATAAATAAGCTTTCCAGTTCTCTATGGCTTAATCGTGCTAAGACGGTAGGATTGGCAATTTTATAGCCGTTTAAATGCAAAATTGGTAAAACTGCCCCATCATTGACAGGGTTAAGGAATTTATTAGAGTGCCAGCTAGTAGCTAATGCCCCTGTTTCCGCTTCTCCATCACCCACTACCGCTGCAACTATCAAGTCTGGGTTATCATAGGCGGCACCATAGGCATGAACAAGGGCATAACCTAGTTCTCCCCCCTCATGGATAGAACCAGGGGTTTCTGGTGCCACGTGGCTGGGTATACCACCAGGAAAAGAGAATTGTTTAAACAGTTTTTTCATTCCCTCTGCATCTTGGGAAATGTGGGGATAATATTCGCTGTAAGTTCCTTCTAAGTAAGTATTAGCGACTAGTCCGGGGCCGCCATGACCGGGGCCAGCAATGTAAATTGTGTTGAGATCGTATTTTTTAATGACTCGGTTGAGATGGACATAGATAAAGTTCAGTCCTGGTGTAGTTCCCCAATGTCCCAACAATCTAGGTTTAACATGCTCTTGTTTGAGTGGTTCTCGCAGCAGGGGGTTGTCGAGGAGATATATTTGCCCAACGGAGAGATAATTGGCGGCACGCCAATAAGCGTTAATTTTTTGTAATTCTGCTTCTGTTAACGGCTTAGTTTGTGGAGTGCTGGCTAAGGTCATTTTTAACTCCAGTTAAAAGTATTTGCACCAGTGCGTTTAGTGTCAGTTTAGTTTTTTTGCAAACTCACAGTCATCATACCTGTGATAAATTTTTCTGGTATTAAGTTAAATATTCTCTTTATCTCAGACATAGCGCAGTTACTAAAGTGTCACTATCTCTAGTTGCCACAGTAGGATTCCAGTGATATGGTTAACTAGTGTGTGAGGAGCAATGTTGAACTTAAAAAGCGCTTGGGGTGGAAACACGGCAACACTCCCAGGCGTTTTTTATTTGGGCGAATATTTAGGGATTGAGGAGTTCAGAAGTTCAGAAGTTCAGAAGTCAGGAGTTCAGAAGTTCAGAAGTTCAGGAGTCAGGAGTTCAGAAGTTCAGAAGTTCAGAAGTCAGGAGTTCAGAAGTTCAGAAGTTCAGGAGTCAGGAGTTCAGAAGTTCAGAAGTTCAGGAGTCAGGAGTTCAGAAGTCAGAAGTTCAGGAGTCAGGAGTATGCCTTCGGCACGCTGCGCGAACAGAAGTTCAGGAGTTGCAGAAGTATGCCTACGGCACGCTACGCGAACAGGAGTCAGTAGGGGCGGGTTTACAGATATCATCAACTATGAACGAGAATTTTGGTAAACCCGCCCGTACAGAAGTATGCCTCCGGCACGCTACGCGAACAGGAGTATTCCTAAGGCACACTGGGAGAATAGGAGTTTAAAAATGCAAGAATTCAGCAGCAATCACATTAATTATTCTGTAACTCCTGCAACTTCTGTAACTTCTGTCTTCTTCTTTCTGCGCCACGGTGCACGAACAGAAGTTCAAGAGATTTATGTCTTTTTGTAAAAATGTTAGCTAAAATACTTTTCTTTTAGAAAAAACGGTGTTAATATCGTCTCGTGTGTGAGGAGCAAGTTTAAGAAAGGCGCTTGGGGTGGAAACACGGCAACACTCCCAGGCGCTTTTCCAATTTTGGGTGATATTTAGTCGGACTCAGAAATTCCTGTCATAATTGCTTGCCATTCTCCTTCAGTCAGAGGTTGCAACTTTAGTTGGATATCAAAACATTCACAGGCAGCAGCAATTAAAGCATTAATGATGATTTCCTGGTTGAGATTTTGGGGTAACTGGACTGGGTGAAAAGATTCAGTGTTAAATACTTGCCGAAACAAATCTGCATCTGGCTGTAGTCGCATAGACCCATGTTGAAGAATTGCTTCACCCCGTCGCAGTTGGGCGCTACCAATGAGTTTACAACCGTCTGCGGTCACTAAATCTGCACCTGTGGCTGTACCAAAACAATTAGGGTTGTGGATATAACCCCGCCCGGCTGTACCATAATCCAACTCTACACCAAGCGATCGCCAGCCTTGAATTAAAAACTCACATATTTTTGCATATGCTTGTAGTCGAGTTCCTGTTAGTCCAGAGGTAATGACAGCATAGGTTAAGTCACCTTGGTGTAAAACAGCCCGACCACCTGTAGGACGCTGAACTAAATCCAGTTTTTGACCTTGCCAAGTTAAATTTCGCCAAAATTCCGGGTATTGGCGTTGATGATAACCAAGGGAAATGGCTGCTGGCCACCAAGTATAAAACCGCAAACAAGGAGGATGTTTTCCTGACTGGTGCTGTTCTAATAACCATTTATCAACTGCCATGTGTACATTTCCAGCAGCTGTGAGTAAAGGAATTAATCGCCAAACCTGTTTCAAGAATGAAAAATCTCAAATTCTCTAGGCTACACCAAACTCAGCTTGTAAAGCCTCATCATTATTATCTGCTATGGTAGCGACGATGGTAATTAGTCGGGAAACTTCACCAGGAGACAACTCTGCTAAAGTGCGTGTGGAAATCACCACTACTTGATTTTCAATGATGCCAAATCTCGCTTCAAAGGTGCTGGAACAGTTCAACTCCAATAAATAACGCATTAACCTTGTTTCATCCTTAGCAGGCAATTTCAGCACGGCTGACCAAATGGTAATAGTATCTTCATCGCTGGTTCCCGTCAGCTGGACAAACACTTCCACACTGCCATATTTAAATTTCCACAGAGAACCACCCCCAGTCCCATGACTGACCATGGCACTGTTTTCTTGGTCAAGGGTGCTGATTACATTTTCAATGATTTCTACATGGTTAATACTGGCAGTTTCTATACTCAATTCATCTCCCAATGGGTTAGTAGTTAAGGTTTCTTGGTAGCTAGTCATACAGATTTTTGCCTCAATATAGGTATTACGTGAATCTAAACATAGTGTATCGCTGATGCCAAAGAAGTGTGAGAAAGGAAGTATTGTAATTTATTTGTATGTATTGTTTAAATTTTCTCCACCGCAGATGCCTGAATCTATTTCCTCAATTTATCCAGTTGTACAAAGTCGTGATGTCCGGCAATTGGGTATTAATCCCAATCACTGGTATGTAGTGGCACAGAGTAATGAAGTGACAAATAAACCTTTAGGAGTGACGATTTGGAAACAAGCGATCGCTCTTTATCGAGATAGTACAGGAAAAGTTCACGCTTTAGAAGACCGTTGTCCTCACCGTCAAGTTAAACTCAGTCATGGCCAAGTGATTGATAATGAATTAGAATGTACCTATCACGGTTGGCGTTTTAACAACCATGGTGAATGCTCCACAGTTCCTTATCTAGCCGCTAATCAAAAATTACCCAGTTGTAAAATTCGTCGCTATCCTGTCCAAGAACAAGACGGTTTTATTTGGTTATTTCCTGGTGATGGTGAACCGACCATCGCACCTTTGTCTTTACCAGAATGGGATCACCTCAATTATATTGCTACCGTCTCCACCATTAATTGTCAGGCCCATTATTCCTATTTAATCGAAAATCTGATGGATATGTATCACGGACATTTACATCAAGATTTACAAGCATGGGCAGAAGCTTCATTACAAGATATAGAAGAAGACAGTCACCGTGTTGACGCTCATTATTCAGCCCAAAGCTATTATAAAATCGATAAAATCTGGTCTATATCCCAACTATTCTTTCCAGCTTTACGACGGTTACACCCTGAACCATTGGATGTAAGTTATGTTTACCCTCATTGGGTATCTTCCTTGGGAAAAGACTTTAAAATTTACTGTCTATTATGTCCCATCAACGAAACCCAAACCAAAGCCTATTTAATTCACTTCACCTCACTCAACGCCTTTTGGCGACTGCACAAATTACCAATATGGTTTCGGCGTTTCGTCAAAGATAGCTTATTTGGTGCAGCACAAAAACTACTAGATGGCTTAGTTATTCAAGATGTGAAAATGATAGAAGAGGAACAACAGGCATATTTGCAAAATCCTGAAGTTCGTAATTACGAGTTAAATCGCGCACTCATGAGCGTGCAGAAACTGATGCGGAGTCAAGAAGCAGCAAATAGATAAAGCATCAGGAAACCCAAAAAAGAGAATTACTGTCACCTATCACCTATCACCTGTCACCTGTCACCTATCACCTGTCACCTGTCACCTGTTCCCCTACCCAACAAGTCCAAAAATTTCTCTTGTTTTATCCGGATCAGCTAAAAATTCTGCGTTTATTGTTACACCGAATTATAAAATATTTATGAATATGAAACTTGACAATCAAACCCCTGCCTATCTGGCATCTCTATTCATCTCGCTGATGAAAGAGCAAGTTACCCCCAATCAAATTATGGCGGGGATAGTACATCTAGCCACGGCCAATCATGAATTAGATGGCATGATTGTCTCTGTAGATTGTTTTCGATTTTTATTAGCCACAATGCCCATGGACACCAGTGCTAGTGGTGTAACTTCCTTTGTTATCTCTTTATCTAAGGAAGGGGTTACTACCTTAATGCTGTTGGATGCCTTAAGCATTGCTTGTTATGTGTGCGGTTGGTTAGATGCGGCTAATCAGATTCGGTTAACTTACAAAAGATTACAAGCAGATGCTGTAATTTCGCAAATGTTAGGGAATTGAACATCATTTACTGCCAAGTTAATGTTCAGATTTTTCCCTGTTAGTGTTTGCTAAATTATTCCCATAGATGGAGTTTAGTTCACAACTAAGTTGATGCTGTTGGTTATGAAATTGTTCTCCCTGTTATGAGAGTGCTGCCTTTTGGGATATTTGACAGCCCTCCATTACAACTGGCTATGGGGTGGTTTGCCTGAGATATGGGATCATTCCATCCCTCTGACTGCTTCTTAACTGTCCCATGTCTCCTGTTGATATATTTATTAAACCTGGAACGAAAAAAATTTGTCTGCCAAATTGCCAAGTCTTGTGCATCTACTTTTACGTTGAGTTTCCGTAAGCTGGTAATGCAGATAGGAATTTTCGGGTATGGGTGTGGTAGGGGGTGGGCAAAGGCTTTGCAGACTTCTATCTGCACGTAATTAACAATATATCGTGGTTGGTCAGTAGGCATCTTGCATAAATATTTTTTTCACGCAGAGGCGCGGAGGCGCAGAGAAGAGAACGCAAAGAAGGACTTTTGCAAGATGTCTAGTCAATTGAGATTTTAAATACTGCTGATGAACTTGGGTATTGGGATAGATAGTACGGCAATTAGGAGTAGAAAAATGCAGATAACCGTACACAGATAGATTACGTGTTATCTAAAGTAGAGAAAGTAAAAATCGCATAACGAGCAGTAAGTATATGATGAAAATCCATTTTGCTACGGATAATTACAGAAATGTAAGAATCGAAATATACAAAGAAATGATTGGCAGTAACTTGCGTCTAACATACGAACTTATAAACGCTAATGGTCAAACTATCAAGGATTATTATATAAGTGGTTTGACAGATATGAATTATCCACTAGATCGTCAAAGAGAACTGATCAGAGATGCTCGGATGGTTATTGACTCCCTCATTAACGCTGAAAAACCTGCCGTTTAAGCTATTTTGGCATCAATCAGCAATTGAGTATCAAAAGTTCATTATATTAACAACCCCATCTATAGGATTAAAAATAAAAAAATGAAAACTTGTGTTGTTCTAGGAGATTTATTGTCTGATTTATCGAGTGATAACTATCCTACCGTACCTGTATGTGATGATTGTTTTGCAGAGTCTAGTGACAGCGAAAACACAATACTGAGTGGCGATTTTGACACATTGTTTGGAAATAATTGCTACTATTGTGGGAAGTCCAAACAAGAAGAAGAAAATGAACAGTCTTGAAACTCTGTGTAAGTTTATACCAAAGTCTTGATTAATTTTTGGTGAAATTGATACCCCGATATTTCTTTAGTATCGGGGTATTTTTAAGGTATTTTTTATATTAATCTTTGATCATCTTTATCTGTTTTCTTAAATTATTTTCCGATAATTAGTTAAATCTTTTTTTTCGCATCGGTGGCAAATAGATGAGATTTTTGTAGGAATTACGCACAAGTTACGAAAGAATAAACCACGAAGAAACGAAGGAAACGAAGGAAAGAGAGTTTCAGAGATATCGTGTGTAAGTCCTGTTTTTCTAAATTTTTACTTAAAATACCTAAATAAAACAGTATTTTAAACCAACAGATACAACCACCTGAATTTTTGCGGTATTGATTGATATCTATCAAGAGATAGTAGGCGAAAGTGTCCATGCACAGCCCTAAATAGTAATAGTTTTAAACATGGACACTGGCAATTCTCGTCAAGTTATAGCCGTAGACAAGGTAGTTAGGACATTAACTACAGCTAAAACTAAGATACCCAAAGGCTTTTAGCACTGTCACCTGTCACCTGTTACCTGTCACCTGCTATACAATTCTCACTTTCCCAATACAACCAGGTGAAAATAAATATATGGCATCTGTTGCAGAATCTAGTTATATTGAGTCTTTGCTGGGAAAAGAAGCAGAAGATTTACTGACTTACAAAGCTAAGGTTGGGGCTGATTTATTACATTTACCAGGGCCTGATTTTATAGATAGAGTATGGTTAAATAGCGATCGCTCTCCTCAAGTATTACGCAATCTCCAGCATATTTACTCTAGTGGGTCTTTAGCTAACACTGGTTATCTCTCCATTCTGCCTGTAGACCAAGGGGTGGAACATTCCGCTGGTGCATCCTTTGCCCCTAACCCCATCTACTTTGACCCAGACAACATAGTTAAGCTAGCAATTGAAGGGGGTTGTAATGCTGTCGCGACCACTTTAGGTGTTTTAGGCAGTGTTTCCCGCAAGTATGCCCATAAAATCCCCTTTATTGTCAAAATCAACCATAACGAGTTGTTAACTTACCCCAACCAATATGACCAAGTGATGTTTGCTGATGTTGAACAAGCTTGGAATTTAGGTGCAGTTGCAGTAGGTGCGACAATTTATTTTGGCTCAGAACAGTCTACTAGACAAATTCAAGAAGTGAGTCAAGCTTTTAAATATGCCCATGAATTGGGTTTAGTGACGATTTTGTGGTGCTATCTTCGCAACGACACCTTCAAACAAGACCAAGATTATCATCTCGCTGCGGACTTAACTGGACAGGCTAATCACCTGGGTGTCACCATTGAAGCTGATATCATCAAACAAAAGCTACCAGAATGTAATGGTGGTTATCGTGCGATCGCTCAAGCTACAGGTCACAGTTACGGCAAAACCAATGAGCGCATCTACACAGACTTAACTACTAATCATCCTATAGATTTAACTCGTTATCAAGTCCTCAATTGTTACTCTGGCAGAATAGGATTAATTAATTCTGGTGGGGCATCTGGTAAAAATGATTTTGCTGAAGCTATCCGCACTGCGGTAATTAATAAACGTGCTGGTGGTACAGGTTTAATTTCTGGCAGAAAAACTTTTCAACGTCCATTTGCTGAAGGGGTAAAGTTATTTCATGCAATTCAAGATGTTTATTTATCGTCAATGATTACAATCGCTTGATTAGGTAAAAACTCAACTGATACCAATTTTCTGTGAATCTGCACATCAGCCATAAATGTATTAGACCTCTGGTGAAATGAATTTAGAGACGTTCCGATGAAACTTCTCTATAAGGGTTTCAAACCACGCATATTTACAGAATATTGTAAGTATATGAGGTGCAAACATGAACAATCTAACTCTTGTGGTGCGGGCATCTTGCCCGCTATAGTTGTACTTCACTTAAATGAAATTTGCGGTAATTACCACCAGATGTCCATTGATTGTTAATCTTTATCTGCTTGCAATTATAGAGGTAACTAAGTCAGTTGGTATTAATCCCATCAGCTATTTATCTCTGCCATAACCAACCTTGGGGAAGACGCTAGACTGATGCCTTTTTACTAATATTCAGGCATTTGAATAAAAGCTAGCCAAGGAATTTTGCTGATGTTAAAAATAAAATTTATATGGCAGAGATTTTGTCACCAAACAGCCATCATCATGTTGACCTGTTTAGTTTGTGTATTGAGTATGCCTATGGCTGCTGTGCAAGCTGCCGGTTATTATGTTGAGAAAACCCACCATTTAGACACAAGCAAACCTTACTATTCAACAAAAATTCACCCCAGAAATAGAACCGAAAATTTCTTACCCTACTATTCAAAGCAAGACCGCAGAAAAGAAAAAAATTATCTCACACCATCCAGCGGTGATGATTATATCGAAAGTGGGAAACGGGCAGGAGAGGTAATTCCTAAAGACTTGGGAACTGGAGTCAGACAAAAAAATCCTGTGAATATGTTGAAACGTGCAGGAGAAGAATTAGGTAATGACCAAATTCCTAGAGCATTTGGTGCTAAAGATTATGAACGTAGTGAAATTGAACAAGAACTAGCTCGAAATAAAGCGGCACGAGGAGATAGAAACTAATTTTATTTTTGACTTGTTAATTGAATATTTGGTGTAAATCCAGATACACACAAGATAACCCTCTATCTATAGTCATGGGGGTTATTTTGTTGTGGTTTTTTCCCTAAAAAGGGTATAACTGCTGTAATTTGTCCTGTCCAGAAATTTTCTTTTTAAATTTTCTGTTTACCCCTCTTCTGTCACCTGTTCCCTGTCCCCTGTTCCCTTCTTATGAGAGCGAGAATCGAAAATAAAGTCCTATTTATTCACCATGAGGATTTACCAGAATTTAAAAAAGGTGGTTCTGTAGTCAGGAATTCCTACTTTTGGGCCCTGCGTTCTATTGCTGGCCGCGCTAGACGCTATCAAGATTGGGAATACGAGTCAGAAGTATGGATAGCACTAGTGCGGATGTTGTTATCCTTTGCGGAATCTGGCTATTTAGGCGATCGCGAAACTATATTAGAATTTCCCTTATCCCAAGGGGAAATTCCTGAGATGTTGCGGGATGTGTCAACTTGGGAATAATCACCGTTGCGGTGCTAAGGGGTCTAGAATCGGTTCTTTAGCGATCGCACCTAAACCTACAGATGTTAATAATTCCTCCCATTCCTGGGCTTTTTCACCCCGAATCCGAGCAATACTATCAAGGGCATCATACCAAATGTAATTTTTCGCATAAATTTCTGCCCGTTTGATTAACGATGCTTGTTCAAGATGATTTTCTAAAACATTCCCTAAATGAGTGAACTCAATTAACCCATTAGTAAGCTCATCCTCAGCCCTATCTTCAGAATTACAAACTAAGTTGAAATACCATCGATAAGTTTGACCTAATTTCAGACCAGCATTAGCAGGTATAGTCAGTTTGATAATTCCCCCACTCTTAGGTAGTAGAAAACTACGTTTGTAAATAATCTTGTTTGCCTCATCCATAACTACCAACTCTCCAGACTCTGCCGTTGTTGGTGGTACATACCAATACAGGGTTGGGTTATCGACAACTGTTTTTCCTACATTTTCCCTGGTTGGCATTAAAGCAGTCAGTGGTAGTTTCCCAGGTTCAACATTGGAACAGGAACTGACTCCAGTTCTATTGATTGGTGATGGAGGACGTAATAGTGTGTCGGGAGCAGACTCAGGTTCTGGAGAGATTTGCTCAGGTGGCCGGCCAGGAGTAAATCTTGCACCTCCTCCAACTGTTCTCTCTGGTGCACCTCTGTCCACAGGTTGGGGAAATTTGAGACTAATTGTCATTGGTGACAGTTGTGCCAATGATTGTGAAGGTAAGATAAAGAACCCTAACAATGCCGGAGAAAGTTGGACAGTCAGTCTCAATAAGGACTGTAGCCACTGCTGCAATTTCATAAAAGTCATGTTTGACTGCTGACTTTATTAAAATTCATCTTCCCGTCAGTATATTCCGTATCAATACTTAATTCATATTTTCAGCTGTTTGAGTTACGGGAATTTCGATGCTAAATTCTGTGCCTTGTTCTGGTGTCGATTGAAAAGACAAACGACCATGATGTTTTTCCACGATGATTTGATATGTAATAGATAATCCTAGCCCTGTTCCTTTACCTACAGGCTTAGTCGTAAAGAAAGGATCAAACAGCTTAGAGGCAATTTCTTCAGGAATACCACTAGCGTTATCACTAATCATAATTTTGACAAAATTTTCATCTGACAACTCTGTAGTAATGCGAATATAACTACCGTCATACTGTTGATTTTGATTTGCTAAAGCCGCGTGACGTTCTTCTAAGGCATCAATTGCATTAGCCAAAAGATTCATAAATACTTGATTTAGCTGACTAGGATAACATTCCACTAAAGGCAATGCCCCATATTCTTTAATCACCTTAATTTCTGGGCGTTTATCTGTAGGTTTTAATCGGTGATATAAAATCATTAATGTACTATCAATTCCTTCATGTATATCAACGGCTGTGGTGAAGGAACTATCTATACGTGAAAAATTGCGTAGGGAGTTAACGATGGTCTGAATTCTTTCTGTTCCTACCACCATTGATTGGAGAAGTTGTGTAAAATCTTGATATAAAAAATCTAGTTCTATGGCATCAATTTCTGCTTGAATTACATCGGCAGGATGAGGATAGTTTTCTTGATAAAGAGATACTAATTTTAATAAATCTTGAGCATATTCTTGAGCATAAGTCAGATTTCCATATATAAAATTAACTGGATTGTTAATTTCATGGGCAATGCCAGCCAGCATTTGCCCCAAGGATGACATTTTTTCTGTTTGGATCAGTTGTAATTGTGTGGCTTGTAGTTCATCTAGAGTTTGTTGCAGTTGATTGTTTTTATTTTTTAGTTCTTGAGTCCTTTCTTCAATCCGCACTTCTAAGGATTGATTAATCTTTTCTAATGCAGTTTGAGCTTTTTTCCTTTCTTGTAAATATTTTTCTAGTATTCTCAAAACAGCAAACCATGCTGGTATTAACATCATCACACTAGTAATAGATACAAAAATTGACCACCATAATTGATGACGATACTCTGTAATTTTTTTATTGATTTGTAAGGCAATAACTTGATTTCTTTCTGCCACACCAGCAGCATATTTTTTCTTTTCTAGTTCATATTCTCGACTAGATAGTAGTGCTTGTGCCGCTTTTTTATCACCTTTAGTTACTAACTGAAAAGATTTATACTCCATTTCTACTAGGCGCTGATTAGCTGCATCTGTTTTTTTCGCATCTTCGCCAGTATAAGCTTGGGGTGCAAGTTGAATAGATTCCTTAATGGCTGCATCTAATTGAGGTTCAAACAGTTTATATCTTAGTTCCCAAAATGAATTACCTGTAGCAGCATTCATCCTGGCTGACATTGTTAAGACTTCATCAAGGTAAGTAATATTACTACTTAAAGTTTTTAGCCGGACTTCATTATCAATAATACTGTTGAAGTTGCGGGATGCCTGCCAGGCTGTCCATGCTTGAGGCACAAATAGCATTAAGGTTAACAAGACTGTTGCATTTATAACCTGAGCAGGACTTAATGCCAGTTTACAAGTAACCCTTTTGAACCAGCGATTCATACTGGTTGGATAGAAGTTAGTTTTTAGAAACATTGCGCCACAGCACCAAAGCCTGAGTGAAAACTCTTATCTTTAAAAATTATACTTTGGTTGTATTGACAAGCGCAAAAACATTTATTGTTGGACAATGTTTAAACTGTACACTACCTGTCCTACAAAGTAGGAGATTATAGTTACTATAAAAGATGTTTTGATTACTTGTTTACTGCTAGAGTCATTCCTTCTGAGGCCAGGATAGTATTGTGAAAAGCAGATTTAACTTGCTCTTGGATATGATCTAAAAATTCATCATGGTCGTCGGGGTGATGATGGGATATCACCAATCTTTTCACATTAGCGGTATGGGATAACTGCACAGGTATTTCCCACAAAAATTCTGCACATTCATGATTATTGGCTGTGGGTGGAGTGTAGGTAGCATTGGCAATTAATAGATCCACATCTTTAATGATGTGTAAAATCCTTTCTTTATCTTCTGCATCGATAGTTTGATGCAAGTCAGTAACGTAAGCAACACTGTATTTATTCCAGTTGATACGATACCCAATAGAACGTTGAGCTTTATTAATTAAGGCAGTTTGCACTGTCACATCTTTTAATTCTATTTCCTTCCCTGGTGTCAAATTATAAAACTGTAAATCTGACTGCATCACCTGTAGGGGGTAAGGAAAATGCGGCTGAAGCATTTGGTCACATAGACACTGTTTAATAGAAGCCCCATTAGATGCTGCATTGCCGTAGATATGGAAGCAGTTCTCAGCCATAAATGCTGGGGCGAAAAATGGAAACCCCTGAATACGATTGGACTGGGAGTTAGTAAAAAATAAATGCGCTTCTAAATTTTTATGTAGCTCTTGCCAATTTTTCCCTAAAATGCGTAAGCCAGTACCCCCGTCAAAAATCAAGCTTTGTCCGGCTACATACATCTCGACACAAGCAGTGTTGCCACCATAGCGCCTGGTGTTGCTGGTGGGGGTTGGAATCAGACCACGTACACCCCAAAATTTCACTGTGAAATCCTCACCAAGGATACTAGGCATAGGAGATGACTCTTGAGGGAGGTAGCTTTGGGAATCAGACAGCTCAAAATTTGACATGTTCTTTGAAATCAGAGCTTACTGAGCAGGTCATCATAGCTTCGCACTTCCAAACAATGGTTGTTTTCGTCCACAATTACAACTGTGGGCGAGTAATGTTTTATCTCTTCTAGATTCAACTGCCCGTAAGTCATTATAATCAGGCGATCGCCTTTCATGCCTAGACGTGCTGCTGCTCCATTCAATTCAATCACACCTGAGTTAGGTGGGGCTGGGATAGCATAAGTGATAAAACGCTCACCATTAGCACTATTCACTACTTGCACCTGCTCATATGGTAAGATACCAGCTTTTTCTAGCAGAATTTCATCAATGCTGATACTGCCCACATAGTTAATATTTGTGGACGTGAGTGTACAATTATGAATTTTTGCCAACAGGAGAGTGCGCTGCATTTGAGTCTCAGTTTTTCTCTACTAGCGAGAATGGTGAAAGTTTTGTCAGCTAATTTGAGGGCGTTTTTTTGCCCTGGCTGACCATGGTAGTAATTTTACAGTTGGTGATGGGTGATTAGGAATATAAATACACTCCTATTCATAACCCATTACCCAATTACCTACCTAGTTTTTTAACCTTTAGCAGCTTTAACTGACTTTTCTACTAAGGGCAGGACTCTGTCCACATCTTGCCAGCCAAGTATTTCCGTAACTTTCTTTTCCAAGTTTTTGTAACTACGGAAAAATTCGGCAATTTCATCTAAGCGGTGTGGAGCTACGTCTTTTAAGGATTTTACATTAACGTAGCGAGGATCTTTGTCGGGAACACAAAGAATTTTTTCATCGCGATCGCCACCATCGATCATTTCCAGAAAACCTATCGGTCTTGCGGCAATGACACAACCAGGGAATGTTGGCTCATCCATTATTACCATACCATCTAATGGATCGCCATCATCAGCTAAAGTATTGGGGATAAAACCGTAGTCATAGGGATATTTCACCGAAGAATACAGAACTCGGTCGAGAGCAAATGCCTGTAAATCCTTATCAAATTCGTATTTATTTTTACTCCCGCCAGGAATTTCAATCAGGACGTTGATCAAACCCGGTTTAGGTTGGGCAGGAATAAGGGATAAATCCACAACAAAACTCCTCCGCTAAAAGTTAACTTAGGTAGCACACTATTTGCTCCCCGTGTAGCATTTTAGGGCAATTAGGTATCTCTGCCCATGTTTACGAGAGAATTTGCCCAGATGGGAGGTTGCAAATTTGGTTAGTGCTACACCCAAAATGTCCCTTCCCTAGCAAAATTCGGGTTTTAGGAGCAGAATCATCTGCTCATCCTGATTGGTAACACATAAGGTGGTCTGGATATCCAAAACCCCGGTCAGTTTGGAGATGGACTAGCCAAAGTCTCTCAGCCTTAACCCAAATGGGAGCAGCAGATTGAATATAAACAAAAAATTAAATTATTTAATCTTTAAACTTATCCTAGCATTCTCTTTGTTATTACTAGCATCAATTAAAAAAGCGTTGCTGACACTTTTCTGCAACGCTGGAAATATCAAAATTTGCTTTTTTATGTCTTGTGCGTGAGATTAGCCTACTAAGTTTTTGGGTAGTTCACCCATTGAGGACTACCCTGGAGATAGTAGTGAAAGGAAATTGAGTTAAACTTCAACGGTGGATTGATTCAAACTTGGCTTTTAGATAGGTGATAACTGAGGGATGACGGATTTTCCTGAGCATTTTGTGATGAATAGTGAGCAATGATAAATACAGGTAAAGTCAGGGTTAAGAGAGCGATCGCTGTTCCCACAATGTCTGCCCAACGATGGGAATATGTATCGGGAGAATTGGCAGACTGGCTATTTGAATTCATACAAAATTTTTATTGGTCAGAGCACTTATCGTTTGACTCTCTCAAAAAGAGTCTCAATACTATTTTAGCGATTTTTTTGTTGGTCAGTCATGTATCAGGAAAAAATCTACTCCAGTTTCACAACTGGCATAATCGGTGGTGATACATGATATTTTGGTGACAAAGGTCTTCATAAACATATAATCCTGGTTTTTTGAATTTATTTTTGCCGATGATCACCGTATTTATTTCAGGACGATTGGCGAGATATTTATGGGAGCAAGCATTAATTATCACTTTTTATAGACCATGAAAATTGTGAAAATAACTATCTTTTATTAATTGTTAAGAATTATAACATTCTCATATTCTTGCCTCAAGCCTGTTTATGTTCATCTCTCACTGTTCTCCGGTAAATTAAAAAATTTAAAACCACTGAGGAAATTTAGGTAAGGTTCATGGCTTAAAAGAAGATACAGCGTCAGCATAACCAATTCCGCAGATTTTTTTGTTCTCTAATATGTTTCACAGTAGAATCTAGGAGATATATGGGCGATAGTTCTGTCTTATAGGTAAAAAATCGATCTTTTGCCCTCTAGTTTTCACCTGAGTATTTTTGCTTAATTATTGTCAATCTGCACATAGGTAGATTTTGGACAGGAAAGGATAACAATAATGTTTTTAACACACATTTATCGACTCAAAAAAATGTATCCTATCTAACAAAAATTCTATGATTTTATTCCTTGATGACAAATTAATGTTGTGATTTGAGTGATTGGATGGGAAAAAATTATGTCTATTGGCTCTTTTTTCTGTAGGGATTTTTTGCAGGAATCATTTAAGAGGTCTATGTCTAGTAAGAAGATGATTTTTACCAGATTATTTTCTCTTTGAGTATCAACATGGCAAAATATTTAATATTTAACCCATGAAAAAAACCGCCGCTAAATTAGGGCGGTCTGGTTAAGCAATCGGAGGGTATTTACAGCTTACTTGGTGAATATCAAAGTCGCTGTAACTAAATTGGCATTTGATTAAATGCCGATTATCCTGTAATTAACAAAAGGTTAAAAAACCTATTTATCCTTTGCCATAGGCCCGCATTGGTTCTTTAATAAATCTGATGTAGAGATGTCTAAATGTGGATTTAATGACGCGGGGGAGGGCAAAATCTATGGGCATAAGTTTATCTGGTAGTTGCCAATCTGCTATTTGCAATAAATCTGGTGACAACAAAGGAAAATCAATGTTCTTAATTTCTGGACAAATGCCCAGTCTTTGAGATGCAGCCACGGTGGGAACTTGCTGGGGTGACACTTGGAGAATTTCCAACATAGCCCGGTCTAAAGCAAATACATCTGCTGATGCAGCTAAAACCCCTAAATGACGAGGTTCACCACCACTGGGGCCGTTGCCCTCATGACCGATGATGCCATCTAAGATGGTGAGATTAGGATTAATAGCCCTAGCGGTTTCTACTAACATTTCCCCAAAGCGACTAGCATCTTTACCTGCTTCCATGTGCCACCATGCTTTCATTTTGCCGGGGACGCAACCAAACAGGTTTTTTACACCCAAGGTTAAGGTCAGTTGCATGTGAGATTTAACTTTGGGAAGATTGATCACTACATCTGCTTCCATTGCTTCTTTGCACAGTAGCAGATGGTTAAAGTTATCGTTGACTGTTTGATAACGTTGTCCGTGGAATTCAACTATGGGTAAATTGAGTTTTTCAGCTATGGGGAGATAACCGTTAGCAGTTGCTACTCCTTTAGCACTACCAAAAGCGGGACTATCGCCTAAAAATGGTTTACCACCAACTGCTATCACCATTTCCGCCACCACTGCTACTAATTCAGGGCGGGTAGTACATTCTTTAGTAGGGCGAGAACCTGTGAGTAGGTTGGGTTTCAGCAGGACGCGATCGCCTGGTTTCACGAAAGCTGCCATTCCTCCTAAAGGTTCCAGCAGCGTTGTCAGAGATTCTCTTAAAGCATCTTGTGCGTAGGATGTAGCCCGAATCAGACTAACGGAAGGTTTTTGCGTCTGCATAGAAAAAATGGCAATTATTGCTAATAACTAACTTAGGGGCAGAATAGCGCTCATTTGTTCTAAATCTAACACAGTGGCTAAGTCTGCCTCGGTCATTAACCCTTTTTCTAAAACTATCTGTCGCAATGATTTGCCGGTTTCTAAAGATTCTTTCGCCACAGCGGCAGCATTGAGATAACCAATATGGGTATTGAGGGCAGTGACTAGGGCTAAACTACCTTCCGCATAGGCTACACACCGTTCTTGGTTAGCAGTAATGCCTTGGATACAGCGTTGGGTCAGGGAGGAAATGGTATTACCCAGGATTTCGATGCTGTGAATGAGGTCGTAGGCAATGAGGGGCATCATCACATTTAATTCTAATTGTCCAGCTTGGGCAGCTAGGGCGATCGCATTGTCGTAACCCATGACTTGAAAACAAACCATTGATGTCATCTCTGCCATGACTGGGTTATATTTCCCTGGCATTATGGACGAACCAGGCTGAACAGGTGGTAATTGAATTTCTTTAAATCCAGTTTTGGGGCCAGAGTCCATCAACCGTAGGTCATGGGATATTTTCACTAAATCTTGAGCTAAGTTACGAATAGCACCGGAAACATTGACAAAAGGGGCCATACTTTGCATGGCAGCCATGAGATGGGGTGTAGGTTCCAGAGGAATGTTGAGTAATTCGGAAAGTACCTCCACTACACGGCCACGATATTGAGGATGGGTATTTAAACCAGTTCCCGCTGCACTTCCACCTAAACCCAGCACCATCAAATCCCCGGAGGCGGTATAAATACGGTTTTGATGTTCGGTGAGGATGTAAGCCCAGGCCCGGAAATTTTCACCTAAGCGCACAGGTACAGCGTCCTGGAGGTGAGTTCTACCAGATTTGACGATATCTTGAAATTCGTTGGCTTTGGCTTCCAGGGCTAAAATAGCTGCTTCTAAAGCTGGATGGAGAGTGTTGGTCAAGGCTAATAAACCACCGATGCGAATGGCTGTAGGAATTACATCATTGGTGGACTGTCCATAGTTTACATGGTCGTTAGGACTGACTCGTTTATAGTTGCCTTTTTCATCACCGAGAATTTCTAGGGCCCGGTTGGCTAGAACTTCGTTGACGTTCATGTGGTGGGAAGTTCCTGCACCTGCTTGATAGACATCCACCACAAACTGATCCCGTAAATTTCCTGCCAAGATTTCATCGGTCGCTTGGATAATAGCCTGACTGATATCTTGGGGAATACAGCCTAATTCACCATTGACAATAGCTGTAGCTTTTTTAATATATAAACAAGCATTTACGTAAGTAGGTAATGGCTTTAATCCACTGATGGCGAAGTTTTCAATGGCTCTTAGGGTTTGAATACCGTAATAAACGTTACTAGGAATAGAGCGATCACCCATCGAGTCTCGTTCAATGCGAAAATCTGTATTGTTGGTCATAATCTGGGAAGGATAATCTCAAAATACAGATCATCCCATGCAGATAGACCAAAAGCCGAAATTTTCAGTTTAGAACTTCTGTTCGCGCAGCGTGCCGTAGGCATACTCCTGAACTCCTGTCTTCTTCTTTTATGAACCCGATTCGTTACAAAGCACCTGTCGCATTTTGCGGAGGTTAGCTGGTAACTCGTGATTCATAGATTGTTGAATAAAAATTGAGGGGATAGGAATATTCGGTGTAGCTTGAACTTTATAGGTGATCAAAGTCCCATTTCCCATGTCTTTTAACTCTAAATGGGCGTTAAAGTCTTCAAAAGAGCCTTTTAAGAAGCGGAATTGGATTTGCTGTCCTAGCACTTCGACAACGTTGAGGTAAATTTCTACTTGAGCAGTAAAAAATAAAAAGGCTTTTTGACCTACTTGATACAGATATTTCCCATCTCCCTTGGATATAATTTCACTTTTGGTGACATCGGGAAAATACTGTACCCATCGAGGGTAATCTGTAAGTTTTTGCCATACATGGGAGCGAACTAGGGGTAAATATATCCAAGCTGTGACTGCACCACCCCAGGTATTATGCGATCGCGTTTCTACTAAAACTTCTCCCTGTACGAGCAACTGCTGTTTGTTTTGACTCCCAACCATATCCCCACCGTGCATAGTTGAGCCTGAATAAAAATTAGACATAATAATTTTAGTTACTCCTCAATTAGTCTCCTGGACTAGGCTGTCATAGTAACAACTATTAGACTCCTACAATTATTTTTCCCATGAGCATAGATATTAATTACAGTTGCAGAGGTTAATTTTTCGGACAATAATGATTGTAAATTAATGTATATTAATCAAATTTAATTTAAAAATTTGTTGTATCGGTTATTTAGATAATTAGCAACATATCCTCTCATAAATTATGGAGAATGACTATAAGTAATAATTGCTATTTTTGCCGTATCAACCTCAACATATGGTCAAACTTAAAAATTCAGTATTCAAAAAGCTTGTACCGCGATGAAAATCAACAATAGTCTATCAAGTCGCCAGTTTTTGATCAATAATTGAGTTTAATGAGAAACAGCAGATATATAGGTAAATTTGCAATTGTGCAATTATGAAAATTACTCAACTGATCATTGATAGCTGTGGACAAGGCAGTTGGGACATTAACTAAAACTTAGATACCCAAAGTCTGTTGACACTGTCTCCTGTACCCTGGGATGCACTGTATATCAACTACGCGGTAGTTAAGCGTAGTTGAAACTTGATAACCGTGGAGTCTGATCGCTAAACCGTTCGTGCAGCATTAGCGATAGTGTCACCTGCTGTATCTATAAAGGCGCTGCTGATTTCCCACAATTACCGTTCAGCAACGCCAAATCAGATAATAGCAGATAGACCCGACAGCAAATTTTAGGTAAATGAGGCAAGAAATTTAAGAACAAATCTATGTACCAAGAGATTTTCCATTTTTCTGTTTCTTCTTGCCTGTTACCTGCTGTAGGATTTACACTGCTTCTGTGTTTTTTTCGCCAGTACGAATACGGACAACTTGTTCAACAGGAGAGATGAAAATTTTACCATCACCAATTTCACCTGTTCTAGCAGCAGCAATAATCTTGTCTACTACCATATCAACTTGAGCATCTTCAACCACAATTTCTACTTTCAGTTTTTGTAGAAACTCCACTGTATATTCTGAACCACGATACCGTTCAGTTTGACCTTTTTGGCGACCAAAACCCCGCACCTCGGAAACAGTCATACCGACAATACCAGCATTTACCAAGGCAATCTTCACTTCATCTAGCTTAAATGGACGGATAATGGCTTCTACTTTTTTCATTGATTTTGATTCCTGACTTTTAATAGCGTCGTTTATCTATCTAACCAGATTCGTTGTCTAACGCTGTAACTACAGCACTACTTAATAGAGAGTTATACAGCTAGAAGGAACCTTTCAGTTGAATAGGATACACTGGGAAGGGAAGATATTGGTCGATACCGTTGAGGTCAATTGATTTTGTCGTGGTTGAGGTGCAGAAAATTTGATTGCCAATAGTTGAAGAATTTCTATTGATTTGTTTGTAATAAAGAACGCCAATCAGCGATCGCCTGTTCAGTCCACAGCCAATTATGAGATAATTTGTCTACGGTAAAATTTACTGGCTCTTTCTGAATCACCATTTGTCTGAGCTTAATCGCTTCATTAATATATTGTTGTTGCTTGCTACTATCTTGATTATTAGCTGATTTATACAAACCCAAGGCTAATCCAGCATAGGCAGTTAATGCTTCCGAGGGAATTTCAATTTGGCTGGCTGTACTAGAACTAGTATTTTGCTGGGAGTTGAGGGCTAAATTCAAGGCTTTGAACCAGGCATCATTCGCCCGATTTAAGTTTCCTTCCGCATAATAAGCAAAACCCAAAGCATTGTTATACACAACCGAATCTGGTCGGTCTCGTACTGCCACTTCCCAGTAACGACGGGCATCATCAATACTATATTTTTCTTCTCCTTTCTGGACTAATTGCCAAGCCAAACGGCCCCGCAAAAAGTTGACTTCCGCATCTTGACGTAATCGTGGAGGAATTAAATCTAAGGCTGTTTCTGCATCGGCTAAAGCGCCACGACTGAGTAGCGCATCTACGGCTTCTAGTCCTGCTTGTAAATTGCCTTGACTCAACAGTGCTGTGGCAGATGCTGTTACCATTCCCGTTGGGGATGTTTGTAAATTGATGGGTTTATGGTTCTGTTGGGCTAAATTTTCTGTGGGAATGGTAGGAATATCGGCGATGATTCCCGAATTTCGATATTGCCACCAACTAATAACTAAAGTTAGGGCGATCGCACTACTACCCACAACACCGATAATTTTCCATATAGGTCTTTTTTTCGGTCTTTTGGGACGGTTTGATGGCGGCAAGGAAGAAGTAAGAGGTGGCGTTTCTAAATCTAAAACCGTAGGTGCTGCGGAAGCGGGAGTTTCACCCCACAAACTTAAAGCCTCTTCCACCTTCATCACCTGCATATCCTCCTCATCATCCTGGGGCTGTAATAACTCTGCCGTCAAGGTGCTGTCAGTGACCTCTGAGGGGTGATTTAATTGGCGTAATAAATCGGAAACAATAGCAGAATCTTCGTCATAACTGGATTCATCATATTCGATGTCATTGCCTAAATCATCCCAAGCATCTTCACCCACCCAATCTAACCCCAAAGGGTCGCTATCAAAACTAGCCGTCATCTCGATGTCATCAACCAAAGGAGAATAGAAGGAATTGGTTGTTGATACTACAGGTATCTGATATTCATTCAGTAACTCACCATGACCAGATCCACTTCCTTGGGCGGTCAAAAAGCCGTCAAACTCCCTTTGCAAGTACAATACTGGTAATGCCCAGTACATTTGGTGAGAACCATAGGCAGAAATTAACC
Organism: Richelia sinica FACHB-800; assembly: GCF_014698825.1. Lineage (GTDB taxonomy): Bacteria > Cyanobacteriota > Cyanobacteriia > Cyanobacteriales > Nostocaceae > FACHB-800. Next base: position 225,640 of record NZ_JACJTT010000002.1, on the reverse strand, counting down.
CCTGTCTGACTCTACTCACACACAAATCTAATGAATACCCTTGGTTTAGGTTCCGGTAAAACAGTTGTGTTAATGTCAGTGCTACTTCATCAGGAATTCTTTCTGACATGGCCAAGACACTTCTAATACCTCGTTTGACCAAACTTTCTGTCAGGTTCCTTTCCGCTGTATCTCCAGCCCCATCAGATTTAGCACTATAAGCCCCTAAGCAGGAATTAAACACTGCCATCTGGATATTGTTATTGACTAACAACCCTGCCAAATCGTCGCCACTCAGGATTTCTGTCAGACCAGTTTTGCGACTAACTAGATAAATTTCCCCTCCATTGGCCCCCACATTGCTATGGCCAGAGTAATGGAGAATATGATATCTTCCCTGTTCTAAGGCTTGGGTGAGTTCTTCCCGCCCTGGTTGGTCAAGAACTGTCAATTCGATTTCCGGTACATACTGGTTGTCTGTCCCTAATCTAGAGGGTTGTCGATGCAATTCTGCTTGCAGGTTAATAGCTTCTTGTTTAAGTAAATCTAGTCGGACTTGATCAGTGGGTGCAGAAATCACCATCAAGACCTTGACCCCTTTTGTGTCCTGGGAAGTTGGGGTTTTATGGGTGGGTAGAGAAGCTGCTGGTATTCCACTTTGATAGCGAGAGAAAGCGATATAGGGACCGGTAGCGAGGGGGCGATCTCCTGCGTGCATCACTTCCCAAGGTAAACTAGCTAAACGAGTATCCTTTAGCCCTAGCCGCAACCGCAGTACCTGTTGTTGATTTTGAGCAATTCCTTGGGCGGTAATCCAACTATCCCTGAGAGTCCCTTGAAATAGGGCGTTATATAATTGCTGACCTAACGCGACCAAATTGACTGAGTTAATGGCAAACATGTCTCCCTGCAATACTGATTGCAATGGGTCATTGATTAAATTTCCTGCCGTCGCTAACCACTCAGCCACAGGCCAAGTTACCAATTCCTCTGCCAATGGCACCCCAGGTGCGACTTGTTCCGTCCGCACCAAGTAGTCATTTTGTCCTACCAGGGTTACGGAAATATGAAATTCCTGTGGGAGTACCATAAATCAATGTGTTTAGCTTCTACTACTTTAATTAATGCTCAAAAAATTGCAAATTGCCTTGATCAATTTAGAGCATCTATCAAGTTAATAAATGTTGGCGCAATCTGCTCAACAGATGCTCATATTTTAATCGACATCTCAGTAGAACCTAAAACTATTGCCTGCAACTTAGATGGTAGAAAAAGTGGCTACCAACCTGTTTCTGATTTCTGAAACACGTAACCTGCTACTTCTAAAATTTCTTGGGCAGTTAACTTATCTTTGAAAGCAGGCATTGCCCCTTTACCATTTTGGACTTGATGAATAATAGCCTGTAACGGCTCCTGTTGATAATTTTCTAAGTATTTTGATAATGCTTCTTTGTGCAAAGTTTTCTGTTCAATCAGGATATTTGCCCCGCCTATGTGACACGCAGCACAGTTAGAGTTAAATATTTTGCTTCCGTTCGATGTTTCTGCGGCTATAGCTGGATGAATAAATATAAGGTTAAATAGAGCGATCGCCCATACTAAAATCAATAATATTCTGCTCAAGAGATTTTCCTCGCAACAACCATCCAGCAACTGAAAAACTTTCTTCAGTAACTATTCTATGGCTGATAGCCACCTGAGGAATTGATTTACATCTATAATTTTTAGCTGCTATGTATAGCCTAATACAGGTCTCTCATTTTAGCTGTGGGCGGGTGGGGTGAATCATTCCTTGATGGGGGAAATAGGGGTAACAGGGAAAGAGTTTAAATTTGTTACCCTCTAGCTCTAGCTACTGTGAGAGACTATTGGCAAAATCTTGTAATTGTAGTTCCCATTCCCCCTGTTCCCTGTTCCCGGTATTTTTAACCTTGAACAGTGATTTTACCAACCATACCAGCACCACGATGGGGTTCGCAGTAGAAGGTGTAGTCACCAGGTGCTGCATCTGCGGGGATCACAGTCTCTTGCGATTGACCAGGATTCATCAGCAACTTTTTATGAGACAAAGACTTAGCTAAATCAGCACTTTTAGCAGGGTTGAGAGCAGCATCAAAAACTACGTTATGGGGAGGAACTTTATTATTTACCCATTTAATTGTGTCCCCTGGTTTAACAGTGAGTTTTTTGGGTTGAAATCCTAACATGCCTTGATCAGTTCCCAGCTTCACTGTGTAGGTTTCAGCAGCAGCAGTGGGAGCGACAATTGCAAAGCTGCTAATCACCAACAGCACTGTTAACACAGCTAATCCAAAACGTTTCCATGTGGCAGCAATAAATTTCATTGCTCTCTCCTAACGACTAGTTTGATTTTTCTTTTCTTATTTTAAATAAGATTAACCCTAAATATGACAATCTGTCATATATACTTTTTAAATAAATGAAAAATAGTCATATCTGCCCACATTTTGCTGTTGTCCTGGGTTTACCCTTGAATATCTGGAGTTCCTAGCCCTGATACCAGAGAGCATTTCTTTGATTTAGCGCAATTAATCTTGCTAAAACTGGCGCACCCAAGTGTCAGAACCAAGAACTCACTTACCCCAGACAGTAAGGGCAAAACTGCCCCTACATTAATTCCCTACAGACAAGTATCTTTGTGACCTTAGTAATAAATCTTACCGCCACCCCATCTGGTGCCAACTACTTTTGGTTGTAGGAGAATATGACCAGCGATCGCTACTAAGTCATCTTCAGTCAGATTTCGCATTTCTGTAAAGATATCCGCACTCTTGAGACTGGGGTGTAGTTCAGAAATTTCCTGTTCACCATCGTAGGTGGTAGGATTCTTCATGTAGTCAACCAGACCTTCAATGTTATCTCGCTTAGGTGTAGCTAGTGCTAAAGCTTCTGGTTCTAAGCCCACATTTTGATTGGTTTTGGTCACACCACCAACATGGCATTGAGCGCAAGCATATTGAAATAAAGTTTTACCTTCTTTAACTTGCTTTAGACTCAAAACAACGGTATCACCTTGCTCATTTAATCGAACTGTCCGGGTAGCTTCATCCAGTTCTAGAGCGCTTGCAGCATTGATGAATAGCTGAAACGTCAGCAACACAGTAGCCACAACAACGCCAAATATTCTTCTAAACATGTTTCCCCTTAAAGATTTTGATGCTCAACACAGCTAAAGTAGCGATACTCAATCTCCAACGTTTGCTAATTGCTGATGGCTAATTTTTTTGCTAGTAGCCATTAGCACCCATCAAGTCATAACTACTTCTTGGGTGCGTTGCCAAAAATAATTGGGACTTAATTGCCTGGGCACAACCTAACGCCAAATGGGTCTTATGGTACTGACAAGCAATTAAGAATAGTTTAGACAGAGATAACTCAGGCCCCACAGTTATGCTATGGTCTGGCTCTATCTCTGCGGTCTTTAGGTCTGGAAAACCCATAAAGCTTGTTAAGTGATAGATAGAGATTGAGTCGCTGTAATACCAATATCATGTTAGGAGTCCAATTTGTTCGCCAAAATACTGTTTTCGGTAATCAGCAGGGGATAAGTGTAACTAATGAGAAGTTGTCTACTGGGTTTAATGATGTGCTAGTAGTTACTTCATGTATACCAAATGACCTTATAGTAAAAAGCCTCGGCACCTGCCAAGGCTGTATTTAGTTTCCTTAATTCATCAGCTACAAGTTTAGGTAGCAAAAGGGGAGAAATGGGGGAGAAAGTAGTTGTTAGGGCAAAATAAACCCATATTTCTTGAATACAGCCCTAGCTTCTGGACTGGAGAGAAAACGGGCAAAATCTTTAGCAGCATCAATATTCTTGCTGCGCTTGACGACTGCCAAAGGATAAATAATGGGTGAATGATATTTTTCATCAGCCGCAACTACCACTTTGATATTTCTGGAAATCTTGGCATCAGTGATATAAACTAAACCAGCATCAGCATTACCACTTTCCACAGATGCCAGCACCTGACGTACATTATTAGCGAACACAAGTTTAGATTTCACCTGAGGCCAGATTTTTAATTGTTCTAATACTTGCTGTGCATATTGTCCTGCGGGTACGCTTCTCGGTTCACCAATGGCAATTTTCTTAATCTTGGAGTCTTTTAAGTGATAGAAACTGGTAATGCCATTAACATTTTTCGGGACAACTAATACTAGACGGTTTTTAGCGATAATGCTGCGAGTATTAGCACTTAAAAAACCTTTTTGTTCTAAAGCATCTACTTGCCTTTTTGCCGCAGAGATAAATATATCCGCAGGTGCACCTTGCTCAATTTGCTGTTGTAGTGCACCTGATGCCCCAAAGTTATAACGAACACTGACTCCTGGGTTATTACTTTGGTAAAGATTTTTAATTTCTTCTAGGGATTCTTTTAAACTGGCAGCAGCGGATACGAGTAAGCTGGTGTTGGATTGAGCAACGACGGGTGAAGAGTGGATGGTTGGTAAGCCAACTGATAACAGAAATCCAAAAATTAAGTTAGCAAAATAGACGAAGATTTTTCTGCGTTTCATTGGTAAACAACTCAGAGAGAATTTGGCTGAGACACAATTGATAATTATTTACAGAATACCAACTTTACCCAATAAATACCAACAAACTTAGTAATATTTGGATATTTACCGCTAAATTTACCAACTAAGTTGTTTAAAAGCAGATTGTATCCTTGGCTCAGGGACTCATACTGTAGCCAAAGTTACGGTATTGCTAGGATGAATTGATTAACTGCATCAAGTAAATCCAAAATCACTGGTTCACAAAATGGCGATGGAGTTTTTGTAACTGAATTAGGTATACTACGGTTAATCAGTCGGAAAAGAGTTATATATGCAGATGTCTCTATACCCAGGTCTGACACAGTTACCCATCAAAGATACTCGCCAATATTTTGCCAGGCGATCGCTCTTACCAGATCAGAAAAATACAATTTGGCAAATAGAAACAGGCTTTGTGAGGACTTTTACTTATCTAGAAGACGGTACTACGGTGGCCCTGGGATTATGGGGGCCTGGTGATATGGTTGGTACTGCTTTTTCTCAGGTTAAGCCATATCAAATAGAATGCTTGACCAAAGTTGAGGTAAATCTTATCCCCTTAGGAGAATACAGCGAAATTGCACAAACTCTACTTCATCATATTCAACAAGCCGAAGAATTAATGATAATTCGTAGTTATAAAAAAGTAGAAACTATGTTAATTAAATTGTTGGCATGGTTGTCTAAAAAATTCGGGTCAGAAGTGGAAAAAGGACGTTTAATTGATATGCGTCTTACCCATGAAGATTTAGCGGAAATGATTGGTTCAACTCGCGTGACAATTACTCGTATTCTTGGTCAATTAGAGCAGGAAGGCTTAATTGATAGGTTATCCCTACATCGCATTGTGTTACGAGAAGAGGAAGTTTGGTACTATGAAATTTAAGTAAATAGGTTTTGATATTGACTAACATCAGAGCAATCTCAGTAAATTATTCCCAGGTATTTCCAATTATTGAATGTGAATTTGATAGTCACGAAAAGTCCAGAAGATTGCTCAATTAAAATTTGCTCTATTGAAAATAACAAGTAGCTAATTCACAGCAGGATTATTGAATGTAAAGCTAATAAGCAGCAATTAAATTAACCGTTTCACCTGGAATCATGGTCAATGAGATTGTGAAATGGGCGATCGCTGTCTCAACCACTTTGGTAAAATCCATCATTACTCTGAAGCACAGAAAGACGTGCTGTGATGTTGGGGTTGAGAAGAGTTTGTCCTGTGCAGATATCTTGACCAAAAAACAAGGTGATGAAACAGGTTACATAACTTTTTCAGTAATTGTCTCAGGACTCACTTACTACGCGTGATGGTATCTTATTCCCAGTAACATTGATGACTCTAGAGATATGGTCTATGGTCGGTCAAGTCTCTAGGCAATTGATTTTATAAAAGTTTACAGAAACTGGGAATAAGAGCGATGAATTTTTCTGACTATATATTTCATCAACCTATTACTCTCACTAATTGCGATCGCGAACCTATTCATATTCCTAACGCAATTCAACCCCATGGTGTCTTATTGATTTTTAACGAAGACAATTGGCAGATTACGCTAGTCAGTGATAACACTGACTCAATTCTTGGTTATTCACCCCAAGAATTACTCAACCAAAGTTTAAGTAAAATTCTCTCCACAGAAGACATAGATGCTATCACTCACTGTTTAGATCGGGATTTTGAAGCAATTAATCCCCTAAATTTAAAAGTTTGTAATGCAGCCCAAGAAACAATTAATTTCTCTGGGATTGTTCACCGCTCTTTAGAAAATTTAATAATTTTAGAGCTTGAACCAGTTCATCAAAAAGAAACCTATGATTTTTTAGGATTTTATCAATTAACTCGTCAGTTGCTGGCAAAAATTAAACATGCTTCTAATGTCAGTATTTTAAGCCAGTTAATTGCAGAAGAAATTAGAGAAATTACTAACTTCGATCGGGTAATGGTCTATCGTTTTGATTTAGATGGTTCAGGAGAAGTCATTGCCGAAGCTAAACAACCAGATTTACATACCTATTTAGGTTTACGCTACCCTGATAGCGATATTCCCAAACAAGCTAAGGAATTATATCGTTTAAATAAATTACGTTTAATTCCTAATGTTAATTATCAACCTGCTGCTTTAATTCCTAACCTTTCTCCTGTCACTCAAAAGTCACCAGATTTAAGTTTGTCTGTTTTACGGAGTGTATCACCATTGCATATTGAATATTTACAAAATATGCAAGTAGGTGCATCCATGTCTATTTCTATATTAAAAAATAATCGTTTATGGGGATTAATTGCTTGTCATCATCAATCATCAAAATATATTTCCTATCATGTTCGTACATTTTGTGAGTTGATTGGGCAGTTAATGTCTATTGAATTGAGCAACAAAGAAGATCAGGAAAATTTAAACGATAAAATTACATTAAAGAATTTGCTTTCTCATTTTGTCGAAAGTATATCTGAATCAGAAGACTTTATTGATGTTTTATCTCAAAATAAATCAAGGTTATTACAATTAGTTAATGCCAGTGGTGCCGCAGTTATTTCTAATAATGTAATTATGTTATTAGGAAGAACTCCCCTAGAAAATCAAGTTCAGGAATTAATAGACTGGATAATTCCTAATTTACAAAATAATCTTTATTATACTAATGCTTTACCTCAGGTTTATTCACCAGCAGAACAATTTAAAGAATTAAGTAGTGGAATTATTGCCATTTCCATTACCAAAACCCACCGCAATTTAATTATCTGGTTTCGTCCTGAAGTCATTCAAACGGTAGATTGGGGAGGTAATCCTGAAAAACAAAAAAATATTGATGAGAAGGGTAATTTAATTCTTTCACCACGTAAATCTTTTGAAAAATGGCAGGAAATTGTCCAATTAAAAAGCTTACCTTGGCAAAAATATGAAATCGAAGCAGTCATTGAATTGCGTAGTGTGATTGTTGGTATCATTCTCAAAAAAGCTGACGAATTAGCTGTAATTAATGAACAGTTGCAAGAAAGTAATAATGAATTAGATGCCTTTGCTTATATTGCTTCCCATGATTTGAAAGAACCATTAAGAGGTATTCATAATTATGCTAGTTTTCTGTTAGAAGATTATCGACATCAATTGGATGAAGATGGTGTCCATAAATTAGACACCTTAATGCAATTAACAAATCGTATGGAGAATTTAATTAATGCACTATTACATTTTTCTCGATTATCTCGAACTGAATTGTATCGAACTGATATTCGTCTCAATGACTTAGCAAATAATGTCTTGAATGTGCTCAAAATTAGCCAATCTGAACATCAAATAAATGTGGAAATTGCTGATGATTTTCCACTGGTGCAAGCTGATAGAATTTTAGTAGAAGAAATTTACACTAACTTAATGAGTAATGCAATTAAGTACAATGAAAAACCAGAAAAAGAAATAGAAATTGGTTGGACTATCGGTAAACCACATTGGGCATTAATAGATCATCAGTGCTTTCACCAAGATGTCCCAGTTTTTTACGTAAAGGATAATGGAATTGGCATTAGAGAAAAACATTTTGAAAGTATTTTTCGCATTTTTAAACGCTTGCATGGACGAAGCCAATATGGTGGTGGCACTGGTGCAGGATTGACAATTGTCAAGAAAATTGTAGAAAGACATGGAGGACAAATTTGGGTAGAATCAAAATTAATGGAAGGAACAACATTTTATTTTACGCTTGCCAAATCAAATGAAAATTGAGGATAAATCTATAAGTTTATTAGTAGTGGAAGATAGTGATGAAGATTTTGAATCCTTCAACAGGGTGATTAAATCTTTAAATTTTTCCTTTCCCATTTATCGATGTATTGATGGAGATGCTGCTTTAGATTTTTTGTTTCATGAAGGAGAATTTTCTCAATCAAACACTGTGCCTCGTCCTAATTTAATTCTTTTAGATTTGAATTTACCGGGAACTGATGGTAGAGAGGTATTAGAAACTATTAAAAAAAATGAAGAATTAAAATCAATTCCTATTGTTGTTTTTACGACATCATTCAATCATAAAGATGTAAACTTCTGTTATAAACATGGTGTAAATAACTATATATTAAAGCCAATGGGGTTATCAGCATTGACTGAAACCCTGAATACTGTGATTAAATATTGGTTTGACTTGTCTGTTTTACCTGATTAGAAATCAATCATCTATGGTAATTATGCTAGGTAGTAGAGATAATAATGTCTGGGATTCTGGAAATGTAGGGCATCAAATGATAATTTCTACTCACTACCCATACACAACTTATTCATGTAATAAACCTATGGCAACCAATTAGGGTGATAACCAACTAGGGGAAGTTGTTCTGGTTTGATTTCAATGTTGGGATTATCAACGATAGGTAATAGGGGCATTAACCACAAACTACTGGTAGAAATTGGTTCTCCTTCCTCAGTTTTCAAACTATTAGTTGGTGGTATGACATTATCTGCAAAGGGAACTACTTGGTCAAATAACAAGCCTAAACCATCCGGTGCTAAATTCATTTGTACATTTCTTTGGGCTGGAGGTAGTAACAGCAGTGGTTTTTGTTCCCCTGTTTTTAAGTTAATGGCTACTAGATAGGGCTGTTCAATATATTGGTCTTTGGAGACTAATTGTGTAAGTAAACAGTAAATAGTGGGTGAGGCTGTATCAAAGTTACAACTAAGAATTGAGCCTGTAGTTTTTAATAGTTGTTTTTGCACACCTTGATTAGTGACTAAAAATAAGTCGCGAGTGTAGTCAGTGTTAAACTTGACCATTGCGGCTTGCGATCCGTCTTTAGAAAAAGCCTTAACTAAACCAAATTGGGGCAGAAAATCTAAAGGTTTACTAGCATTGGTTTCTAAAGATAAAATCGCTGTTCCTTGACCTTGGGCTACTGCTACTGCTTTACTATCTGGTGTGATTAGAAAGTCTCCTGGTGGCTGACTTTGGAGTTTTTGAGGCGTGGTTTTTTCTCCATAATTATCACTATTGAGGTGTAAGTACCATAATCCAAAGTCACTAGGATTATCTCTTTTTCCCCGTTGAATAACTACAGTTTTTCCATCAGGAGAAAGGTCAAATTTGAGGTTTTGGTATTCCTTATTATCTAAAATGAGATTAACTTTACCTGCTGGTTCTGTCTGTTTACCAACCTTGCTAGGAATACCTGTTGTGACTGTATAGATTTGGGCAGAGAGAATATCTGGATTTTGGGAAGAACGGGCAGAGAATAATATTTTCTCTCCATCAGGAAATGGCTCAAAATCCATCACTAATAAATCTTTAGGTGTGAGTACCTTCTTTTGTTCTTGGGTTAAGTTATAAACTACTAATTGCCCTTGTTCTTGAGGGTTAGCTCCTACATAAATAATCGCTCGGTTGCGTGTGCTGAAACTACCTGTAAAAGGGTGAATTAGCCTTTTTTTACCTTCGATGCGAGAAAATTTATCGATCGCTCCCTGTAACTGCACCTTATAATTTGAGCCGTAAGGTGCTGGTGTTAACAGTGTGTACACCATTCTCCGTCCCGCCCAACTAATTTTACCTGCTAGCGGTGGGTCAACTTTTAAGTTGTCCTCGACGCTTTTAGTATCCATTGGTCGGCTAAAAGTCATCGTAAAAGAGGTATCGTCAGCACCTATTTGCTGATTTTGCCAGGTAAAGTCCCTTACTTTCGGCTTGACTGCATCACCTTGCCAGATCATCAACCCAATCAGTAGACTCAGCAAGAGTATGACAGCGATCGCTACTCGGTCTAATGGTTGAATAGATTTAGAAGATTTAATCATTTTGAATAGAAGTTACAGAAGTTCAGAAGTATGGCTGCGCCACGCTGCGCGAACAGGAGTGAATTATTTTAGGACTTACTCACAATATCTCTCAAACCCTCTTTCCTATCTCTCTAGATATGCTGCACGAACTAATTCTTGATTGATTCGGGGGTCATTCTGTTGTGATTCTTATGTAAGTCCTAGATTTTTCCCTTTCTTCCCCTTCTTCCCGATTTTGTTAATAGCTATAAGGATTCTTGGGTTGGGGAATTTTCTTTAGAGATGTGGCGTTAATTGTGAGTTGGCGTTTACCGACATGGGTTTCGGTCGTCATTTGTCCTTCTACTTCTAGCCAGGTGTCTGGTGGATATTGGTCACGGGTTCCTGGCAATTTTACAGGTAGGCCGATGGGATAAGCATCTGCGGCACAACAGGTAATGACGAATCTAGCTAAAAATAAATGTTCTTTTCCGAGTTCAGGAGGATGAATAACAAAACCTTGTACCTTGACTTTTTGCCCTGTATAAGCATCAGGTTCTGGGTAGACATTGAGTGTGCGTACCCAATCAATGAGCGATCGCTCTTCTGGACGAATGGTAGCTCTAAATGCCTGTGGTTGAGCGCGAACACCTCCCAGTAAGTCACTGACACCACGGTTTAATGCTGTCTGGCTGGCAAAGACGCGGGGTGTAATCATCAACCCTAAAATAGCTGCTGTTAATAGTAAGATACTACCCCAACCAGGTGGAAAAACGCTGATATGTTGGCCGCTGGGAATATCTTGACGGGGGTGGCGTTGCTTTAGTTGCCAAGCTTTGGCTAGAGCAATCATCAGTAACACAATGCTACCCACTATGGCTAACCAAAAGTAATCAGGATGAATTAATAGACTGAGTTTTTCTGTCAGCCAATATTTCAAAATTAAAATTCCCCATGCCGCTATGGCGACGACATCTAGCCAAGGAAGTAAAGGATTTGCTGTTTTGGGTTTAGTCATTGGTCTTTTGTCAAATGCAACTGACAGACATTAGATGACGTATAGGTTCAAAAATAAGGTAGACAAAAGTGTTAATAATCCGGCTAAAGCAAACAGATAAAATAAGGCTCTGGTTTTGAAAATTGATAACATCAAACCTACACCTTTAATGTCAATCATTGGCCCAAATACCAAGAATGCTAATAAAGAACCACTAGTAAAGGTGGAAGCAAATGAGAGGGCAAAAAACGAATCGACTGTAGAACAAATAGATACTACCGCCGCTAAGATTAACATGGCGATAATAGAGCTAATGGGGCCTGCACCTAAACCAATAATGAAATCACGGGGAGCTAAAACTTGAATAGCTGCGGCTACAGCACTACCTAGCACCATTACCCCGCCTAATTCCCGCAGTTCTTGGATGACATTCTCTAAAACCAAAGGCAGTTTCTCAACTACGGATTTCTTTGTGGGGCTGGGGTTGCTAGAAATGGGGAGAGAACTATCTAATCGAGTGGGTATTCCTGCTTTGCCACCCAGGATATAAGTTCCTGATTGTAAAAAATTTGGTGTTGATTGGTCTGTTGGGAGCGAAAACCTTTTCCCACGGCGCTTTTCTGATTTAGGTGGTGGGTTAAATTTCAGATAGCGAGCGATCGCTGGTTGCAAAATTGGACTTAAGTCTTTTTGAAAACTAAAGATGAAACCAATGATTGTGGCAATCGCTAAAGACAATATAACGCGTAATATCACAATTTCCGGCTGATCTCGGAAGGCCTTCCAAGTTGACCAAATGACAATTGGGTTAATGGTAGGTGCAGCCAGTAAAAAGCCAATAGCAACTGATGAAGGAACGCCTTGCATTAATAATCGTCGTGCTACTGGGACATTACCGCACTCACAGACAGGAAATAAGAAACCAATTAAACTCCCGAATAAAGCTCCCAGAAAGGGGTTGGTAGGCATTTTATCGACTAATTTGCGTTCATCGATAAAAAACAACAGCAAACTGGAGAATAACACCCCAATTAACAAAAAAGGAATCGCCTCGACTAGCAGACTCAAGAACAGAGTAAAGCCATTGTGTAATTGATTCATGGGTGTCGCAGTCACAAGCGGTGTTGAGTTTGTGGATTGTTCCTAGACATGTTACGGCAATGGGGATCAAGGACAGAACACAGAAAGTAAACCATATTATAAACAGTTATTTTGCAGAATGCGGGCGATCGCACCTAATTAATAGTTAGACCAACCTGAGGAAAAAGCTGATGATACATTTATTTAGCTTGTTATGCTTGTGATTGCTTCTTGTACCCTAATTTTCAGAATTTACCAATTCAACCAGATACCAGATGCTGATAGAGATAAATTCCTATGACCAGCGTTACCCGCAGACAAAGATGATCAATCTAACAAAAATTATGAATGTTGAGGTAGCAGGTAGAATATTAGGTAAGGGATTTCTCGTTTTCGTAAAAATTGGTGTGTTCGGTGTCACAAGAGTTTAGTTCTCAAATATCAGGGCCGTCTTTATCAGTAGGTAGCGATCGCGATCTGCATATAGATTCCACCCTCAACGAACTGCCAATGTATAGTTTTCAGGCAGAGAATACTTGTACTGGCAGAGAAATTATTAAATATTTAGAACAATATCCCCAATTACCAGGAATTATTTTATTAGAACAGGGAAAACACTGGGGCATGATCTCCAGAAAACAACTGCTAGAATTAGCAATTCGTCCCCATGGACACAAAATGTTACTAAAAGAAAGCTTAAGTGTTCTTTACAGTTATTTGAGAAAACCAATTTTATATTTAAGCGAGCAAACTTCCATTTTGTCGGCAATGCAATCCAGCTTAACCCGTTCCCCAGACCTGCTAGCAGAACCCATTGTCGTGCAAAGTACAGATAATCATTATCAATTATTAGATCAACAGGAATTAAATATAGCTGCTTGGCAAATTCGCAGCATTGAAACTCAATTAAAGTACGAACGCAGCCAAGCCAAAATGATTCAAAATGATAAAATGGCTAGCTTAGGCAGGTTAGTAGATGGTGTAGTACATGAAATTCTTGACCCTGTAGGTTTTATTTGGGGCAATTTAACCTATGTGACTAAATACAGTCAGGATTTACTCAAACTCATTGCTGTTTATGAGCAACAACTATCTCAAATTAATCAAGAAATAATTGCTTGTAAAGAAGATATAGAATTTGATTTTTTAGAACAAGACTTAATCCAAACTCTCAATAGTATCCGCACCGGAGCCGAAAGATTAAAAAAATTGGTTTCTAGTCTGCAAAACTTTTGTCATATTGATGAAGTTCACCCTAAACCAGCAGATATACACGCCTGCCTAGATAGTATTGTCCTGCTTATTAATAGCCGGATTAAAGGAGAAATCGAAATAGTCAGAAACTACGGACATTTACCGCCAGTTTTCTGCTTCATGGGACAATTAAATCAGGTATTTATGAATATTTTGAGTCAAGCAGTAGATGTATTATTAAATTCTTCTTGGCAGCGCAAATTATATCCAGAATCTACCAATACTAAACCTAAGCCACGCATTAATATTAAGACAAGTGTTATTTCTCAACCAGCAACCCAACCTAATGACCCTGACTCACGCTGGGTTTCTATCCGCATTGCTGATAATGGCCCTGGTATGTCTCCCGAATTAAAAAAACAAATTACAGAAACTTTTTCCACAGAAAAAAATGCAGACAAAGAAACTAGTTTAGCAGTGAGCTATCGTATTATAACTGTTAGACATGGGGGCAAATTATCATTCCAATCGGAATTAAATGTAGGCACAGAATTTGAAATACTTTTACCCCTAGTATAAGATTTACTTCCATGGATATAGTTTTCATCTATGCTCTGGAATAGTAAAATTTTTGTCACTGCACATAGCTATTAACTATCAAACATCACCATAAAGACCAAGCCTAGAGATAAATATATGAGTTATTACATTGCTCCCCGCTTTTTAGATAAACTAGCCGTCCATATTACCAAAAATTTCCTGAATCTTCCTGGAGTCAGAGTCCCCCTAATTTTAGGTATTCATGGACGTAAAGGTGAAGGTAAGTCATTTCAATGCGAACTAGTCTTTGAAAAAATGGGTGTGGAAGTAACACTCATCTCTGGAGGAGAATTAGAAAGTCCAGATGCAGGAGACCCAGCAAGATTAATTCGCTTGCGTTATCGAGAAACAGCCGAATTAATCAAAGTGCGTGGCAAAATGTGCGTACTCATGATTAATGATTTGGATGCAGGTGCAGGACGCTTTGATGAAGGTACTCAATATACCGTCAACACCCAATTGGTAAATGCCACATTAATGAATATTGCTGATAATCCTACAGATGTGCAATTACCTGGTAGTTATGACTCTAACCCCATTCGTCGTGTGCCTATTATTGTCACAGGTAATGATTTTTCCACACTCTATGCACCATTAATTCGTGATGGACGGATGGAGAAATTTTACTGGGAACCAAGCCGCGATGATAAAGTGGGAATTGTGGCAGGTATTTTTAGTCCAGATGGATTATCTCCAACAGAAATAGAACGATTAGTAGATACTTTCCCCCATCAATCAATAGATTTCTTTAGTGCCTTACGTTCTCGCATTTATGATGAACAAATTCGCGATTTTATTCATCAAATCGGCTTTGAAAAAATCTCTATGCGAGTTGTTAATAGTGTAGAACCACCACCAGAATTTAAAAAACCAGATTTCACCTTATCCCATTTAATTGAATCTGGTCAATTCATGATCAAGGAACAACAACGGGTGGAAACTTCCCATTTAGTAGATGAATATAATCGATTAAATCGTGGTAGAAGTTATCAAGCTGCACCTCCAATTCCCGAAGTATCTATTAATCAACCTGTTAATCATCAATACTTGAATCAATCCCCATCGAAAACCCATTTAAGTTTAGAAACTCAAGCTCAAATTCGCCAAATTTTATCCCAAGGTTACAAAATTGGCATTGAACATGTTGACGAACGGCGTTTTCGCACTGGTTCCTGGCAAAGTTGCGGCACTGTGCATATAGATGGGGAAGCAGATGCAATCTCCACCTTGGAATCTTGCTTACTGCAATATAGTGGTGAATATGTAAGGTTAGTGGGAATTGATCCAAAAGCTAAACGTCGAGTGGTAGAGACGATTATTCAACGACCCAATGGCAAAGTTTTCGGACTCACTAATTGATGACAAATAACAGTAGGATGCGTCGTCATGACGCATCCGAACAAAGTAAGATTATGAATAGGGAAGTTGTTAAGTGAGTTCTAACCAGCCTTGATATCCAGTGACAATCCGACTACCATCTTTGAGGATATGCACTTCAATTTGGTCACTGGCCCAGGTAATTTTATCTGCAAATTCTGGGTTTAATATCCGCACCTTTTGATTTTTAGAGGAAACTGGAGAATTAGGCGAATTAATAGCTAAGGATTTGACAAAGGGCCCGTCAATTAAAATGTCTAATTGTTCTAACAATTCTTGAGCACCGGGAGGGGCTGATTCTGATTGGAGTTGTGGGAGGGTAAAACCAGTAAATGACATGACATTTAAACCTGCGGCTTTTAACTTTTTCGCCAAAGCTGCCAATGCAGGTGCTTGCCAAAAAGGTTCACCACCAGAGAAAGTCACCCCTGTATTATTTGGATTACTGAGAATACTAGCTGCTAGACTATCCACGGAAATTAACTGATTAACTGCAAATGACCAGGACTCAGGATTAAAGCAACCAGGACACTCACGGGGACAACCTTGCACCCACACCACGGCACGACAACCAGGGCCATTAACTTCTGATTGATCAACATAACCCATAATGTTGAGATGTCCAGGGGGTATTTCTGGGAGTTGTACGGTTTGTGTGGAGGGCTGTGTTTGCATTGGTGTCTCCTTAGCAGTTTTACCTGTTAATCGTTAATATAGCTAGGTTCTAGAGGCATAACGCACGGGAATCTTGGTAAGATTATTAATTTTTTCAGCCAAAGCAGTTAACTTGTCAGCAGTTATACACTTGAAATACTGGTAAGAGGAAGAACGATTTTCACTGTGTTCATTACCTCTAGATTCTAAGGTTCTAGTTAAAATCCGGGGACGAGAGGGGGTATTAAATTGAATTTCGTCAGGTTTTATTCTTTCTAGAAAGCGGATGTAGTTGTTTTGAATATCTGCTGTCCAATTAGCTAAAACCATTGTTTGAATGGCTAAGATTCCTGAATATTCGCGACGAAATTGCTCAATACCAGCGAGAATTTGTGGTAAATCAATTGTCTCTGTAGGCTGATTAATGTGCCGTAGTTGATTTGACGAAATAGCATCTAATTTAACGGCGACAATATCAGCTGTTGTTAATGCTTGGCGGACAGCAGGATCATCTAACTTGCTACTATTAGTTAAAACAACGATCGCTCGATTGGTTATTTTTTTGGCTATTGCTAGCATTTCCCCTAAATTCAGTGCTAGGGTAGGTTCGCCACTACCACTAAATGTGACTACATCTATATCTAGATATCCCGCGGTGGGAATGGCTTGCAATTCACAGATAATTTGCTCTGTGGGGACAAAAATTTGCCGTTCACTCGTTCGCTGCTGAATATTACCCAGTTGGCAATAGACACAATTGAAAGAGCAGGTGGAAATAATGCCGATAGGATCGATGCCAAGCGATCGCCCATAGCGCCATGATTTAACTGGGCCATAAATTGCCGAAAAGCTTTGTCCTGGGGGAAATGACGACGCAACCATAACCACCTCATCCGCTAACCACCGTTAGGATTTTGGGCGATCGTGCCAACCTAGCGATTTATGTTCTGAATTTAAAGCTAGATTGTGAGAAAGTTGTGAGGGTTTTGGCAATTATCAAAGTTTGGAGGGGAACGAAACCTAGTCTGTATTCTCAATTATGAATATTACATATTAAACCGTAAACTTATTCTTGCATCTGGCATCACTTTCTTACACTGTATATTTTTAGCTTCTGTGTTTATTTTGTTGGTGCAAAATATTAGATTACGGATGTTATATAGGTATAAAACCTTTATTATAGTATTTATAAGCATGAATATATGCTTTTACATTGTATATTTATACTCTTGATACTTAATTGACATAAATTGTAATTTTATGAATTAAGAAAATTGATCAGGCAGGCTCAATAAGCTTATAAACTAAAAATTACATAACTGGTTTAATCCCAGAGTTATGCTCTAATTTTCTGGCTGACAAAAATCTCTATAGGGTATTCAGACTCCACTTTTGTGAATAGAGATGAAAGTTCCTATGTTTATTGTTTAAAACAGCCTCTTACTAGGAACTGAAATTCTATTGTTATTTCATGATTTATGAGCCATCGTCTCCCCCTCACTGTTCTGCTAATTGATGATTGCCCCGAAGACAGGTACTTATACAGTCGCTTTTTGCTACAAGATAGCCTGTATATCTATCAGATTGTGGAGAGTGAAACAGTAACAGAGACAATGAAATATTGTCAGCAGGAGACACCAGATATCATTTTGCTGGATTATAAATTGCCAGATGAAGATGGGCTAGAGGTGCTGGAGAAATTGAAGCAATACTTTACCAACAGTCACACTTCAGTTATCCTGCTGACAGGACAGGGAAACGAAATGATTGCTGTCCGTGCGATGAAAAGTGGTTGTCAGGATTATCTCGTCAAAGACCAACTTACTCCTAACATTCTGCACCGGGCAATTCATCAAGCAGTTGAACGGATGAACCTGACTAGACAGCTAGAACAAAGCCGGCAAAAACAAAAAATAATTGCGGCAGCAGCTTTACGGATTCATCAGTCTCTTCAATTAGAAGAAGTTTTACAGACAACAACAACAGAAGTACGCCAGTTTCTTAAGGCAGACAGAGTATTGGTGTATCAATTTAATCCAGATATGAGTGGTACTATTGTCGCGGAGTCGGTGCTGCCAAATTGGAGAGCATCTTTGGGGGTGCAGATTCAAGACACTTGTTTTCAAGAAGGTGCAGGTCAAGACTATCATCAGGGAAAAAAACGGGCAATTGATGATATTTATCAAGCGGATTTAACAGACTGCCATTTGCAGTTACTAGAACAATTTCAAGTCCAAGCCAACTTGGTAGTGCCGATTATTGTCACAGGGCAATTATGGGGATTATTAATTGCTCATCAATGTTCTGCACCACGTCACTGGGAAGCACAGGAACTGGAATTATTAGATCAACTTTCCGTGCAAATTGCGATCGCCATTCAACAATCTAGCGCATATCAACAGGCACAGGCAGAATTAGCAGAACGCCAACGGATACAAAAGACTCTCCAAGAGAACGAAGAAAATTTTCGCCAACTAGCAACAGCGGTGGAGGAAGTATTTCTGATCCAAAATGCTGACTTTAGTAAAACAATTTATCTTAGTTCGGGATATGAACGCATCTGGCAGCGGCCTTGTGCAGAAATGTACAAAAATCCGATGGTGTGGCTGGAATCTGTTTATCCAGAAGATATAAGTCGGTTACAAATAGAAATGCAGCAAGTGATGTCTGGTCAGAAATGCCAAACCGAGTACCGCATTTTTAGACCCAGTGGAGAATTACGCTGGATTTACGTCCAAGCATTTCCAGTTTTTGATGATTCTGGCAAAGTTTATCGTACTATTGCCTCAGCCAAAGATATTACTGAACGCAAACAAGTAGAAATAGCATTACAAGCACTGAATCAGGAATTAGAAACTAGAGTAGAACAGCGTACAGCAGCTTTACAGGCAAGTGAAGAGCGTTGGCAACTAATATTGCGTGGTACTAATGATGGAATTTGGGATTGGGATACTAGAACGAATCAAGTTTTCTTTTCCACTCGTTGGAAACAAATGCGAGGCTTTAGCGAGGATGAAATTAGCCACAACGTAGAAGAATGGTCAAGTCGCATCCATCCCGACGATTATGAACGGGTGATGCAAGCAGTGGCTGACCATTTTGCCCAAAAGACACCTTTTTTCCAAGAAGAATACCGAGTCAAGCACAAAGATGGCTCCTATCTATGGATATTAGACCGGGGTCAAGCTTTATGGGACGACGCAGGTAGTGTCATTCGCATGAGTGGTTCAGAAACTGATATTACTGAACGCAAACAAAAGAAGGAACAGTTACGGAATCTTTCTGACAGACTGACATTGGCACTGCAAGCAGGAGCAATTGGCACTTGGGACTGGGATATGGTTCAAGACCCAGTATGCGATGACCGAATGTATGAACTGTATGGTGTGCAAAAATCCCAGATTAAATCCACTTATGAGACTTGGCGAAATGCCCTTTATCCAGATGATCTTCCTGAAATTGATGCTGCCCTTGCAGCTGCTATCAGAGGTGAAAAAGACTTTGATACAGAATTTCGCATTGTTCATCCAGATGGCAGCATTCACTTTATTAAAGCTGCTGCCATAGTTCAACGCAATCACCAGGGCGAACCCATACGGATGGTAGGTATTAACTCTGATATTACAGAGCGCAAAACAATAGAATTAGCCCTGCGAGAAAGTGAACGCCGCTATGCAGCTTTAACACAAGCGGTTCCTGTTGGTATTTTCCGGCTGGATACCATTGGTAATTGTCTCTATGTCAATGAATCCTGGAGTCAGATGACAGGTAGACCGACACAAGCAGCTTTGGGTCAGGGATGGATAGAAACTTTGCATCCAGAAGACCGCGATCGCTTGTCGCAAAAATGGGTTCAATGGTCTCAAACTGCCCAGACAGGAGAACTCTTTTCTAACGAAGGTAGACATCTGCTACCAGATGGCAGCATTACTTGGTTCTACAGCTATGTCATAGCAGAAACCAATACCGATGGTAGCATTATCGGCTATGTTGGGACATTGACTGATATCACCGAGCGCAAACAAGCAGAAGCACAACTGTTGTATTTCAATCAGGAACTTAATAAAACTAATAGTGAACTAGCACACGCTACTCGCCTCAAAGATGAATTTCTGGCGAACATGAGCCATGAATTACGAACACCTCTCAATGCGATTTTGGGAATGTCGGAAGGCTTACAGGATGATGTGTTTGGAGCTATCAATGAACGACAACTAAGAGCCATTTCTACCATCGAGCGTAGCGGTAGACATTTGTTAGAACTAATCAACGATATTCTTGATTTATCAAAAATCGAATCTGGCAAACTAGAACTAGACCTGAGTGATGTTTCAGTTCAAAGCCTCTGTGATTCTAGTTTAGTCTTCATCCGACAGATAGCATTGAAAAAAAATATTGCCCTCAAATCCCATATTGCCAACAACCTTGGCAGCCTTCAGATAGATGAACGCCGGATGCGTCAGGTACTGATCAACCTACTAAATAACGCTGTCAAATTCACAAAAGAAAACGGTTCTGTATCCCTAAAAGTCTGGTTGGAAGAACCAGGGGGAGTAGAATCTACAGCTACAGTCAATTCTGCTTTGTCTTCTCCTTTCCTTTGTTTTTCTGTTACAGATACAGGTATCGGTATTAACCAAGAAGATATTAGTAAGTTGTTTCAAGCTTTTATGCAAGTTAATAGCAGCCTTAGCCACGAATATGAAGGCACTGGTTTAGGACTAGCACTGGTGAAGCAAATTGTGGAACTACATGGGGGAACGGTTTCAGTTAGCAGTGAAGTGGGAAAAGGCAGTTGTTTTACTATTCGTATTCCTTACCATAGCAGCAATGAAAGCTTAACAACAAAGGTAAATATTCCCTCACCTACTGAAATTGAATTATCACCACCATCTTTAGAATCTCCCTTAATTTTGATAGTGGAAGATAATCAGGTAAATATTGATATGATGTTTGACTATCTGGAAAGTCACGGATATCGTCTGATTACAGCCAACAATGGTCAGCAAGCACTGGATATTACTGCAACTCAACGCCCCGACTTAATTTTAATGGATATTCAAATGCCCCAAATGGATGGACTTGAGGCAATTCGACGCATACGCAATGATCTACAATTGACCGATATACCAATTATTGCCCTAACCGCTCTAGCTATGCCAGGGGATATGGAAAGTTGTTTAGCAGCAGGAGCAAATGAATATTTATCTAAACCTGTCAGACTTAAACAACTTGCAATTACGATTCAGCAACTTTTATCAAAATAAGTGCGGCTAGTTACTTATATATATTTCAACACCATCTACACGCAGTTTAGCCATGATGCTAACCAAGCTAAATCTTCCTTTGCCTTGTCCTAATTTTCTCGTTTTCTAAAGCTTGTTTCTTTTTTTCTATACTCACATTTTTAAGTGGTCTACCCAGTGGCAGACCACACATACCCTATGAAATAATTGGATATTCCATGGAACTTCTTTAGAAGGATAATAGACAACGCATATTTAATTTCACCAGATGTCTATTTAATAATTTCAAACTTGTCAATTGTTAAATACAATTCTTCATCAGCTATTTGAGTATCGTAATCAATATTAATTTGAGTAGGATAACCAAGTTTCGCGTCATATTTGACATTTAAGCTAGCAGCTTTACGGTCAATTGCATCCTGAATTACAGCAAATAATTTGGGTACACTGTCATATTGTTTAAACAGTTCTGGGTCTACTGCCTGTCCTGTTTCTTCAGAAGTAACTGAAGTAGTTACCCCATCTTTAACAACAATGAGCACTGGGCCTCTTGCTGCGGGAGCACAAAAGCAACTTTTACTGAGTCTATAACGATAATTTTTAACATCTTTCTCTTTCCATAACCGACTAAAAACTTTTAATTGAGCCTTGTCTAATTTGACTTGTTGAGTGGGTGTAAGTTGGACAGGTGGTTTTTTAGATAGTACAGAAGTGTTGAAACTTAAGGCAATTATTAATCCTGTACAAATAGCAATGGGTAAACGCATACAATTTTTGTCTACTGATTCAATCAACTAACTTTCACTTTGACGAGAGAGATAAATATAAAGTTGCCCAAAATGCAGTTTGACACTCCAGATTCAACTAGAGAGTCCTACAGGTAGGTTGAGAAAAGTTTAGCCTCTTGAATTCTTTGCGTCCTCAGCGAACCTCTGCACTAACAACTCTTCTACTTTCTTTTATTTCTTAAAAACTCCCTTAAACTCAATAAACTCAGAGTTTGGCCTAAATTCAGAGGTAACATAGACACTCCTTCTAGACGTGACTGTACCCAACCTTCACCCCAATACCATTCGTGAAATCCATCGATGCCTCCACTCAGTAGTAAGCGTACACAGTTACTTTTCACCACATCGACTTGATGGTGAATTGGGATAGGCCCAGTCCAGGTTGTAAATTGAAATCCTGAAGTTAGTTTTTCTGGCATTCCTGAAGCAAATTTTTGTGCTAATAACCATTGTTTCAGGTTATCTGGACGTAATAGACTATCGTGAATAGCTTCAGATGATGCTGCTATTTCAATTCGCAGTTGGCTTTGTTGAAAATTACCTAGCATAGTGATTAGTGGTTGGTGATTTCCCTTGGTTGCTGCTTTTTATGTTATACCGAAGTCACTTTTGGGGCAGGGGAGAACTTAGAATAGAAAAGTAGACTTGTTAAGAATTGTAAGGTTTTTCATGGCTGATCAATTGATTCGCGCGACAGCAGCGGATGGGGGAATTCGTGCAGTTGGTGTGATCACCACACGCTTAACAGAGGAAGCAAGGGTACGTCATAAGCTTTCTTATGTGGCAACAGCAGCTTTAGGCAGAACCATGACAGCAGGGTTGCTGATGGCTTCCAATATGAAGCGTACTGGTTCGAGGGTGAATGTCCGAATTAAGGGCGATGGGCCTTTGGGTGGTATATTGGTAGATGCTGGTTTGGATGGGACTGTTCGTGGCTATGTTGGCAACCCATCTATAGAATTACCTCCGAATGCCAAAGGTAAACTGGATGTTGGTGGTGCTGTGGGTAAGGGCTATCTCTATGTTGTGAGAGATATTGGCTATGGTTATCCTTACTCTAGTACAGTTGAGTTAGTATCTGGTGAAATTGGTGATGATGTGGCTCATTACCTTGTGAGTTCAGAACAAACACCTTCAGCTTTAGTATTGGGTGTTTTTGTGGGAGCACAAGGAGTGACAGCAGCAGGGGGGATATTGGTGCAGGTATTGCCAAAGGCTGCTAGAGATGAAGCGTTAGTAGCCAAGTTGGAATCAAGGGTTTCTGCTCTATCGGGGTTTACGCCTCTGCTACAAGCTGGAAAGAATTTAATTGAAATCTTGACTGATTTGCTAGGAGATATGGAACTGAACATATTTCCAGAAACTCACATGCTACGCTTCCATTGTGGTTGCTCTTTTGATCGGGTGCTAGGAGCACTAAAGATGTTAGGAGAAGCGGAATTACAAGACATGATTGTCAAGGATGATGGTGCAGAAGCAACTTGCGATTTTTGTGGGCAAGTTTATCAAGCTAGTAGCGATCATCTGGCTCAATTAATTGTTGATTTACAAGCTGAATCTTCTGCGTCTGGCTAATGTAGTTAGTTAAACGGCAACAAATTTAAGCAAATGATAAGTTTGGAGGTGAAAAATGATAAGGATAGATTTTTTATCGGGAGAAAGTATAGGATAACAAAAACAAAATTATCAAAATCGATCATATAGAGATCGTTAAGAAATTACTTTGGTGTGAGAAATGACAGAGCGGGATATTCCAGACAATTGGTCCCCAGGTAGAGCTAGAGAGTCCAATCATCAAGGCAATTTACCCTTGGATGGTGCTGCTACTGGCTCTACCTCTAAGTCAGTAAAAAAAAGGAAAAAAAAAGATACGTCAGGATTTATAAGTAAGGATTCCAAAGTAACGGCTGCATTTAATCAGTTAGCTGAGAAGATGCCAAGGTGGATGAAAAGCTGGGTGTTATGGTCAGTGATACTGACTTTAATTCCTGGTAGCACTGCCTTTCTGGCTGTGTCGATGCTGTTGAAGTTACCTTCTGCTCCTAATTGCCCAGAAATTTTTTGGCCCTTGGCAAGCGCGTCTGTACGGTTACACTGTGCTCAATTAGCAGCTTCTAAGCAGACGGTCAGTGATTTGTTACAAGCGATCGCACTGGTGAAGGAACTACCATCTAATCATCCATTACGCACACAAATTGATGGATTGTTAGAAGATTGGTCACGGGATATTTTACAGTTAGCGGACGAAAGTTTCCAAGCTGGTAATTTAGAAGAAGCGATCGCTACTGCTCGTCAAGTGCCAGAAGATTTAAAAGCTCACGAACTAGTAGACGTACAAATTGCCAAATGGCAAAGAATCTGGACAAGAGCAGAAAAAATCTACCAAGATGCAGAAAATGAACTGCGGCAAAGAAATTGGCAATCAGCTTTTATGCTGACGGCTAAATTGTTGCGCGTGAACAATAAATATTGGTCTAGTACAAAATATGATCAACTAAACCGAATTATTGTCACAGCCAGGGAAGATGGGGATAAGCTTTACAAGGCTGAAAATTTAGCTGGCAGTGGCTCAGTGGAAAATGTCCTGAAAGCCATGAAAATAGCTGAATCAATTCAACGCGATAGCTACATGTATCAAAAAGCGCAAGAATTGATTCCTAAATTTGGCAGCAAAATGCTCAAACTTGCCCAAGCTAGGATGGATCAGCGTGATGCGGATACAGCATTAGATATTGTGCGGAAAATACCTCCTATCCCTTCCCTACAAGCACAAATTGATGATTTTATTGTTTTAGGTGAAGCTCAAAGAAGTGCATTTATTGGCACAGTTGCTGGTTTAGAAGCAGCAATTTCCCAAGCACAACAAATTGATGCTTCCAGGGATATCTATGATAAAGCACAACAATTAATCGCCCGTTGGCAATTAGAAATTGGTGACGTGGGTCGGCTAGAAAAAGCGCGGACACTGGCTAGTCAAGGAACAATTAACGATTTAACCGCCGCAATTTCTGAAGCTGAACAGATTCCTTCTCAAAACCCCCGTGGCCAAGAAGCTCAACAAGAAATGGGACGGTGGCGTTATCAAGTAGAGTCCATTGAAGATAGGCCTTATTTAGATAGAGCAGACCAAATCGCCATGATGGAGGATATCAATTCACTCCAAGCAGCGATCGCAGAAGCTAGACAAATTCGTTCTGGTCGCGCATTATATCCAGAAGCTAGGCGCAAAATCCGCCAATGGACAGCTAAAATGCAGTTAATTCAAGACCGACCAATTTTAGATAATGCCAATGCACTAGCTGATAGTGGAGACTTAAGTGGTGCGATTAATGCCGCCAGAAGCATTGCTGGTTCAGGTAGAGTCTTAGCAGGGGAAGCACAAACAGCTATTAATGGTTGGGAAGAACAACTCAGCGCCAAAGATAACTGGCGCAAAGCCCAGGAAAACGCTAGCATTGGCACACCGGAAGCTTTAGCCAGCGCCATTAGGCTAGCTAATCGTATTTCGACAAATAACATCTTACGGATGGATGCTAATGTCGCTATTGATGGATGGAGTCAACAATTGTTACAGATAGCTCGCTCTCAAGGAGAATCTGACATTCCCACAGCAATTAATACTGCTAAGTTAATTCCCCGTGGCAGTTCTGCTTATGCAGATGCTCAAGCCCAAATTAACACTTGGCAACAGTTTCTTAATCCTCCCGCCACACCTTCAACATCGGAACCGACACCAAATAGCGAAGGTTTGTAGCACCAAGAAAAATATATCAACCAGGGGAGGCAGGGAAAGCCAGACATTTTTACATCTTGAAGGTGAAACTTGTAGGCTAGAAACTGCCTTCTATTATTTATTCATTGAGTGAGAGTTTTTTAATGAAAATATCAACTCATTTCTTGTTTTCACGTAAACAAGATGATAATTTATACCCTTTCAATTTTTAATTTTTAATTCATATATGTCTTAATTCACATAGAGAATTAATCCAGAATACAGTTGATAACTGATACCCAATATTTACTTTGTCCGATGATGATATTTTTGAATATAATGAAGTGGATTTTTAATCATGGTAGACTCTCAAACCTAACTTCTACCATTTTTTAGTCCCGAAATTTATATTGCGGACAGGTCTATTGCTGTTGGGATATGGATGATTTTTTCTGTGTTTAAGATTAGATTTTTTGTGCCGATTAGTCTAAGTATCAGCCTCTTGATTACTGGTTGTAGTGAAAGTAAAGTTTCACAGTGTCAGCGATTAATTCAAGTTGTCAATCAAGGCATATCTTTGATTGATAATAACAAAGGTAAACAAGCTAACACTAGCTTACAATTATCTAAAGATTTAAAAGATGTGACCAAATCTCTCGCAGAACTGAAATTTACAGACCCCAAGCTGGAGGAATTTCAAGGTGATTTTGTCAAAGTTTTTCAAAATTTAAGTCAAGCTATAGCCAAAGCTGCTCAAGCTCTCAATACAGCTAAGACAGCGGAAGCAACGCCATCTGGTAGAGAAAAAATTCAAAAGGCTCGTACTGATATTGATTCTGCACTGACAGCAGCCGCTAAAACGGCTGGTAAAGAATCTGATAATTTAAGTAATCAGCTGAATAAGTATTGTAGTCAATCTCAATAACCACAAAATAGAACCAAGGACATGAAAAACCCAGTCTAATTTACAAGTAGATTCTAGCAGTGTCCTTGGTGGACAAGATACTGTTCAACTCCTTGAATAACTATGAAAGCAGAAGCGATTGAATTGATAGCCAGGGTTCTCCAGGTTTTACAAATTAATATGCGGTGGATGACTTGGAATTTATTTCTGGCTTTTATCCCTTTAGTTTTAAGTGTTTGGTTATTTCGGACGAAAAAGGGACGCTCTTGGGTTTGGTGGTTAGGATTTACAGTTTTTTATGCTTTTTTACCCAATGCACCTTATTTATTAACAGATGTGATTCACCTGATTGATGACATTCGTCAAATTCAATCTGTGTGGGTGATTACACTAGTGTTAATTCCCGTGTATCTATTAGTGATCCTAGCTGGATTTGAAGCCTATGTTATATCCTTAATTAATTGGGGCTATTATTTACACCGCATTGGCAAGAGTAACTGGATTTTCAAGATGGAAATTATCACCCATGCCCTTTGTGCTGTGGGCATTTATTGGGGTAGGTTTTTACGCTTCAATAGTTGGGATTTTATTACTCAACCAGATGCCATTCTGACTAGAGGTGTGGAAGAAATTCTGGGTAAACAACCTTTAGTGATTATTGCTATCACTTTTGTTATTTTGCTTGCTTTGCACTTACTGATGAAACGAGTCACCTTAGGATTTGTTTCGGCTAAAAATCATGACAATGGAATTGATGCAGAATCAAATCATCCTCGTTTACCTCATACTGGATAGTAAAAACAATATATTCAACTTTTCAGGTGTGTTAACGAAGTGTAACGCACCTTATTTATTTATCTTAACAAAGTCTTAAACTACCCATTTGCTAGCTCTATCGGCATGAAGTGGGTGGGAATAAGTTGATCCCTTGCTGATGAATTGTAATGAAAGCATAATCTAGAGTTGCGAAATATCATCAGTATTGATAAGCTGAAACACTGATAAGATTAGCCTTCTGGCGGTTTTTCTGTTTTCACATCCCCATAGGCCGACCTAAGATAGGAGTGTTGTTTCGTGAACGCAGCTGAACAGGCAACCAATGTTGAACTCGCCAGCAAGATTGCTACGGTAGTTAATTTGTTTAAAACGGAGTTTCCTGATGCTAAATCGGATCTCAAACCCTGGAAGAATGACCCGGAAACCAGAGAGTTGGTAGATCCAGATTCCATTGACATCGGGTTTCATTTTCCGGGGATCAGTAAATCTTGGCGTAGTCGTAGCGTATTAATTCAAATCCGTTTTTATGAAGATCCCATCACCAATGTACGACGGGCAATAGGGATAGAAGCTTCAGGATTTGACCATCGAGGAGAAGTTTGGCGACTTTCGACTATCGAAAAATGGAGTTTTGTGGGTGAGTCTCTACCTGCTTCTTCTGTGGCAGAAAAGCTGAAAAAGATTTGTCAACAAATTTTAGAAGTATTTAACAATTCCTGTAATCTTGACCCCAATGTCAATGAATAACTATAGCATCAGATGGTTGGTTGAATGTCAAGATAAATACCTTTGATTGTTTATGGTAGAGATGTGTCAGGGCAAGGTCTATCAAAAATTGATTTGACTTCAACCATCAGCTTGGAGGGTCAATTTGAACCTTGTTTAAGTCGAAAAAGACCAAATTTAGTTGAAAAAATCTATCTATCAATAGTTACCAAAACCAGATGAAGTTGAGAAGGTACTAAAGAGTAGGTGTCAGCAACGCTGATATTTTCTGGCAATGCCAAATAGTACCTGAATCGTCTATGAACTTAAATTCCTGTGCTTTTCTGTTCCCTGCTATTGTGTCTGCACCGATTAAGGAACCTGTACCTGTTTTTTTGACGATATTAGGGATGATGCTGATTGCACCTCTAATTTTTGAAAAAATCCGTCTACCAGGCATCGTGGGATTAATTTTGGCGGGGGTAATAGTTGGGCCACATGGTTTGGGTTTGTTGGCACGGGATAACACCATTGTGCTGTTAGGTACTGTGGGATTGTTGTTTCTCATGTTCATGGCAGGTCTAGAAACAAGCTTGGATGACCTGAAATACAACGCAGATAAGGCAGTGATATTTGGATTAGCCACCTTTGCTGTACCCATGATTTTGGGCACAGGGGCCATGTTAGGTATTGGTTATGGTTTTTTACCTGCAATTTTGGTGGCTTCTTGTTTTGCATCCCATACTTTGCTGGCTTTACCTGTGGCCAGTAAATTAGGGATTATGCGATCGCCAGTTTTAACTACCACTTTAGGTGGAACTTTAATTACCAATATTTTGGCCCTCTTAGTTTTAGCTGTGGTGGTCAGGGCCCATCAAGGTAATTTAACGCTAAGTTTTTGGTTATTTCTCATTCCCTCGCTCATTCTCTACACCTTTCTCACCCTTTGGGGTGTACCTCGTCTCGGTAAGTGGTTTTTTCAGCAGTTCGGACATGATGAAGGAGCAGAATTTACTTTTGTCCTAGCTACCCTGTTTGTGGTGTCCTATGGGGCAGAATTGGTGCAAATTGAACCGATTATTGGCGCTTTTTTGGCAGGAGTGGCCATTACCCAACTTATCCCCCAACTCAGTCCGTTGATGAATCGCCTTCAATTTATTGGTAATACTTTATTTGTGCCATTTTTCTTGATTTCTGTGGGGATGCTGGTTAACCCCAAGATTTTATGGCAAGAACCGCGATCGCTTTTAGTTTCTGGTGTGATGGTAGCGGTGGCACTCGTTGCTAAATATGTACCTGCTTGGGCTACGGGTAAGTTATTTGCTTTCAATTTTGACCATGTAATGGTGATGTTCGGCTTATCTGTGGCTCAAGCGGCTTCTACCTTAGCAGCAATCACTGTAGCTTACAATATCAAGTTGGTAGACCAATTAACGGTCAACGGCACCATTGCGATGATTTTAGTCACCTGTATCGCCTCTCCTTGGGTAACGGCGAGGTGGGGGCAAAATCTTCACCCCGCAGACCAAAAAAGCGTTAATTCTACCGCTGGCAATTTAGGCGATCGCGTTTTAGTTCCTGTTGCTAATCCCAATACTGAGGATAACTTATTAAAATTAGCAATTATTTTGACAAAATCTGTGTCAGGAACACTGTTACCACTGCATATCTTAATTAACGATGGTTCTCCCATTTCCGCCTCTGCCAAGGCTAGGCAGACTCAATTACTTTCTACCGCAGAAATGATAGCCCATGCTGCCGTAACTAAAGTTACACCTATTAGCAGAATTGACGAAACTATTGATCAGGGAATTGCCCATGTGGCAGTGGAACAGCAAGCTAGTGTGATTGTCTGTGGCTGGAAAGGTTACTCCACCTACCAAGAAAATTTCTTTGGTGGTGTGATTGATAAATTGGTATATCGTAGTTTTGTTCCTGTGTTGTTGACGCGGTTTCCTTTACCAATTGAACACACATCAAGGGTTTTTCTAGCCTTTACCAGTCAACAAGCTTACGCTAGTTCCTTTGGGCAAAGTCTCCGATTAGCTCAAGGTTTAGCCACAGAACTGAAAGCATCTTTACGGTTGTTGCAGGTGGTGACAGCAAAAGCAGTAGAAATCAATTTAGCAGAAGTAGGGCTAGCTGAGGA
Source organism: Richelia sinica FACHB-800 (assembly GCF_014698825.1). Classification (GTDB taxonomy): domain Bacteria; phylum Cyanobacteriota; class Cyanobacteriia; order Cyanobacteriales; family Nostocaceae; genus FACHB-800. The sequence goes on along the minus strand of NZ_JACJTT010000002.1, from coordinate 195,171 downwards.
TACAGTAATTCAAAATGTGCGGGGTAATTTTGTCCGTCAAGTTTCCCAACTGCTCAAACCTAATGATTTGCTGCTGTTCAATGGTGCAGTGGAACATAAAAACCAAATATTTTCCCTCTTAGGCAGTGTTCCCAGTGCGATCGCTCGTAATCATCCGCAGGTGGGTATGATAGTTGCTTATTTTCCGATACAAAAAAGCTAACTAATGCTAACAAGAGCCAGCTTTTTCTTCCTGCTTCATCCTAAAAGTGTCGGCACTATCTAGTCCACAGGCTAACACGGTCAATCTGACCGCTTCTTGTTTTAAGTTAATCGCAGCATTTACATCTCTGTCACACTCAAAACCACAATGATCACACTGGAAAAATCTTTGAGACAATGACAATGATGATTTTTTCGCACCACATTGAGAGCAAGTCTTACTACTGGGATAATATCTACCCACAATTACTAACTTACTGCCATAAAGTTGTGTTTTATATTCTAGCTGCCTTCTAAATTCATAAAAGCCCATATCTGATATAGCTTTTGATAATTTCCCATTTGCTAACATCCCTGATACATTCAAATCTTCTATCCCTATAACCGCGTGGTTTTTGCTGATATAAGTCGTGATTTTGTGTAATGTATCTTTTCTGATGTTGGCTATTTTTTGGTGTAATCTCGCTATTTTGATTTGTGCTTTTCTGTAGTTATTTGAACCTCTGAGTTTATGACGGTTCAAATATTGCATTCTTCCTAATTTAGATTCATACTTTTTATAGCTTTTTACGCCATTAAATATTTCTACTGTTGATAATGTTGCTAGATGATTTATTCCTAAATCAACTCCTACAAACTCTTGTTTTTTCTCGGTTTGAGTAGCTTCTGCGTCTATTTTCCAAGAGATAAACCACTTATCAGCTTGTTTACTGATGGTGACAGATTTAGGTTTATATCCTGTAGGGAGAATTTCATAAGTTTTTATCCTACCAATTACGGGGACTTTGATTTTTCTGTATTCAATATGAATTGCACCATCTAAGGTAAAAGAATCATGTTGGCCTTTTTTCTTAAACTTAGGAAACCCTTGAGTTTTTTTGAAGAAGGATTTAAAGGCATTTGACAAATATCTTAATGCGTATTGAGGGGCGCATTTAGACACTTCCTAGTACCAAGGATGGGTAGATTTAATGGCTGCTACTAACAATTTGTGTAAATCTATGGCTGTGGGAAATTTAATTTTGTCTTCAGGATTAAGTTTGTTATGTATGAGAACCTGTTGACATAATGCTAAACCTTGATTCCAAGCGTGTCTAGCTACTCCTGCGTGTTGTGCCAGTAGTAGTCTTTGTTGCTGGCTTACCTTCAGTTCTGTCTTGAATCCTAGTAGCATCATTGTATTTTACAGCCAAAGAAGCACACATAACAAGAGCCGATGACTTTAACTGGGAGCATAAGTAAGCAATTGTTAGTAATTGTTAGCTTTTGGCTTACTGTTAATTAACCTCCACAAAAAAGGTGCATTACACGATGTGAATGCACCTAATAGCAAATGATTAATTCTGATTTTTCCTCACAGAAAGTTGGTTAATAACCGCCTTCTTCTTCGTATTCAGGCTGTCTTTCCTTCACCTTCTTGGGAATATTCACAGGTTTTGGTGCATCATCCCAAGCATCACCTTCTACGTCATCATAATCATCGTAATCATCAGCGTAGGTCTTTCTGTAGGTTGGAGTTTCGTATTTCGGCGCTTCTTGATATCTATCTCTACCAGTCGCCTCACTCCAGTTATCTTCCTCTTCTTCGTATTGAATGGATTCGTAGGAACGAGCTTGCATAACTTGACGTTGTGGCCTTTCTTCTTCTATATAGTCCTCAGTCCATTCCTCTTCCTCCCTGGCTACAGGTTCAGGGGTACGAACTTTGGGTTTAGGTGGTTGCAAAGGTACACCGCTAGGTAGCTGGTTACTTGGTGCAACGGCACGGGGCGTAGAATAACCATACTCTTCATCTGCATCTCGTTCCCAGGGGGCTTTACCAATACCCAGCCTTTCCAGCACACCAACTGTTAATTGATTTACTCTTTCTTCAGCACCTTCAAAAACAATCAACCGACTAGGGCCAGTGCTGACAATTTCTTCGATAGATATTTCGTAGGTACTCAAAAACTGGTCGGGAATTTGGGGAACACCCAAGGAAGCAATGACAATGGAGTAAATTTTCCCAGTTTCGCCATTGAATTTAAAGCCTCTGACTCTACCTAAGACTTCACCTGTTTCCGTGATGACTTCCCAGTTCATCAGATTGCTGAGGGATTCCACCTCAATATCTTCGATTACGTCCTCATTATCTACCAAGATAACGTCACCGATCTGGTTGATACTGTTGAGGTACATATAACGAGGAAGACTGGAGATAGAGATCAGGCTGTCTCGTAAGCCAAGAGCCACAACCTCTCTTTGGTCAATATCTACCCAGACTTGACTCACGATACCTAGCCGCTTGCCGTTATCGCGGGTAATCACCTGAGTGTTTAATATATCGGAACGCCTAATAATTTGTTCGGAGGTCATTCTATACGGAGTCCTGATCTCGAATCCGGTTTATATATAAACTATTTTTAACAAAAACTCAAGTCGATTGGTGTTTTGGCGTTTGGGGTCAGGTAGACGAGGAGAAATATAAACCTCTTCTCTGACCTGATTACCTGTCGCTTAACCAGGAGGATGATAAGTTAATCCTCAGAACTTGAGTGTGAAGGTACTCATGCTTGAGTAACGCCAATTTTGCGTTCGGCTGATTCTATCATTGGACGACGCAAACTCACAACAATGAATTGTGCTTGTTGTGCCTGTTGTTTAATTATTCTAGCTAATCGTTCTACGTTTGCCCCATCTAAAAATCTATCAACTTCGTCAAAGGCGTAAAATGAGCTTAGGTGTGGCTGCGCCTGAAGGAGATATCTTTTTTTGTGGATGCTGGTGTTGTGATGGACGCAGATACCATTAATAGACATCAAACTCAAATTTGAGCTTCAACCATTCTGATAATATTTGTACAAGAATAAATATATCAAATTAATTTGATGTCAAGTGGTTGGGTTTCCTTTGGTCAACCTAACCTATAAAAGATCGCCTAACGGTAAAACGTAGCGGTGGCAGATAACCCCAAACTCAGCACCGAGGGTTTTCATCTGTCCGTCTGGACGTGTAAGGCGAACTCACATTCTCCACTCTTGTTTCAGGCAGCACTTCTTGTATTTTTTACCGCTCCCACATGGACATTTTTCATTGCGCCCTACTTTCTTAGATTGTCTAGTTGCAGGGGCAAAATTAATTTTATTTTTTCCTTCAAGGTTCTGAGGCTTGGGCAAATCTTGCACTAATTCATCCATTTCATTAGACTGAACCCAGTCGTATTCTTTATTTACGCCAAATCTTAGCCTCGGAACTTTTTGTCCAATACAAATTCCGAACCATGAGCGTGCTTTTTGTGTGTACTTTCTTAGTTCACAGTGATTTTCTAAACGAGGTCTGGATATAGATTCATGATCATCGTTACAATGGATAGTCAAACCTAATCCCCCCTCACTTATTTCAAGAGTTAGATCATGGTGCTGACCATCTTTTCTGCCTCGCTTAATTAATTCAGAGATACCATTGTTTATCATCTCAATGGCATTGCTGCTCATCGAGAGCAATGTAAATCCAAGACTAATTATTTCAGAATGCTCAAGCTTATCTATATTTCTTATTATTTGATCGAATACCGTCCCTTTGTATTTTGTTAAAATTCCCTCTGGAGTATCTGAACCTGGAGCGCCATCTCGTCTTGTTAGCATCGCAAGATCAAGATCAACACATATTTCATCCTCAATTTGCATCATTGCATACTTATTATCTATCCACAAATTCTGTTTCAGATGATAAGAAAGAATGGTTAACTCATGAGTCGAGAGAATTTTGTCACCGTAAGATGTCCGCCTATTTACATAACTCAAGAAATGTAAGGGCGACTGCAACATTTCTGTCATTACATCAAGCAAAAAAACATCCATTACAAATGGAGGTTTTATATTTTTAGTTTCCTGGAATTTTAAAAACTGCCTTGCTTGGAACGAAAGAGCTGGATAATGCTCAGAAATCACACAAAAAGGATAAATTTCCTTATACTCTCGATTAATATTTAGCTCTTTTCCACTCTTATCAACAAGCTTATATTTTTTATCGTTTAATAGCGTGGCGCACAAATAAGCTTGATCGTAAGCCTCCTGAATAGCTTTCTTAAAATCAGACTGTAAGCTGTTATCGTTACCTTTACGTGAAGTAATAGTCAGCTTCTTTGACTTCGCCTGTAGAATTATTGCTCTGTCGGCGAAAACGACCAATACATCAATTTCACCAACCTGATCTTTAGAATTGTAGATATCAATGTTTGAAAATACGCGCTCTTCGCCAAATACAAGTTTCAATCTCTCAGCAGAAAAGTTTTCAGTAAATTCACCTCTATGCTGGTTCGCAATATTTTTATAGGCTTTATCATCGTTAAACCAGAAAAACGGTGTTTCATATAATGCCTGTGTCAAACTATAAATTTGAAATAATAAATATTCATCTTCTGGAAGCTGAATAATTGGATAAGCATTTTTAGGATTAAAATCATCTAAAGAGTTGAATTCATCCATGCCAATAGATGATACAAATGACTCGATGACCAGTCTTACAGTATCAATTTCAATATTTGAGATGTCACTGACTTCTTTAGCCGTAAACTTATATGCTGAAAGGACAGTCCATTCGCTAGGATTTTTATCAAAGAGTCCTCGCAATACGTTCTTTGCTTTATCGTTTTGTAGCGATTGTATTGACATCACCACATCAATAACTTGTTGAATAGAAAATCCTTTATTCCTCAAGAACCAATCGTTATCTTTTTCATATTTTATCTTTGAAAGGTCTCTGTATTGAAAATAATAGGCACTCTCTCCGCTATAAAAAATAGGTTCCCTCAAGACTAAGCCATCTCTAAACGGATTGAAATTATGATCACTAACTTCATTTGAATCAAATATGTATTCCATTGGCAGCATCATAGACTGATGAATTTCTTTCAGCAAAGAATCAGTCTTGTCAATGTATCTTTGGATTACTTCAGGCGATGGCAAGTCTATATTGAGTTGTTTTTTGCAAGCAAGTCCTATAAGAGTTGATACTTCAGTCCTCACCAAAATATCCCTCGCGAACTGCTGAAGCATATCCTCTGGAGTTAATTTATCAGCATATATAAGTATGTTGTTCTGATAGCAAAGGCTCGCAATTGCATGAACGTATCCTGGAGAAGTACATATTTCAGCTAACTCCGAAAAAATCTCAGATTCTTTTCTGACTGCCTCTCTCACAAATACTTACTCCAATACTATGATTTTTGAGTGCCTAACTGGTTATTTGAAGGAAAATTTCCGTCTAACATACCTAGATATTAAGCGGGTTATGTTGAGATTAAGTGAGGTGTGAAAAAATTAGTGGCCACCACAGCGTATCATAACACTTAGATAATAGCAGGAAAAATTCTGGATATCGTCAATATCCAGGTATTACACAGAATACTTCGGCCTGTTCATCTGAGTTTCTAGGTAAATACAGTAGTTTGAGCTTATTTCTCGCTTATATCCACAATTTTTCTATCAAATGCCAAAGCTGAGATATTAAACGAAAATCTTATGGATATTATTTTATGGAACAACACTCAAAGAAGCTAATTCAATGGTAAATAAATCGTTATGCTAATAATTTAATCTTTATAAACTACTATTAATAATTCAATGGTCAGATGATTTCAATTTAATCCCCAAAACCTGAGTATAAGCACCTCTCGCTTGAGTAACGCCAATTGTGCGTTCGGCTGATTCTATCATCGGACGACGTAGACTCACAACAATGAATTGTGCCTGTTGTGCCTGTTGTTTAATCATTCTCGCTAATCGTTCCACGTTTGCCCCATCTAAAAACATATCAACTTCGTCAAAGGCATAAAAGGGGGATGGACGATAGCGTTGCAAGGAAAAAATAAAACTTAATGCAGTTAAGGATTTTTCTCCCCCAGACATGGAAGCTAAACGTTGTACAGGTTTTCCTTTGGGGTGTGCAACTAAATTTAAGCCACTGTTAAAGGGGTCTTCTGGGTTATCTAGTTGTAAATAACCATCACCATCGGAAAGGGTAGCAAAGATAGATTGGAAGTTTTCGTTGACAGCATCAAAGGCTTCTTTAAAGGCAATTTGGCGTAAGGTGGTGAAGTTTTCGATGCGTAAGAGTAATTCTGTCCGTTCTGCTTCTAATGTTTCTAATTTTTGGGTGAGTTCTTGCAAACGAGTTTCAACTTTTTCATAGTCTGTAAGTGCCAGCATGTTTACAGGTTCCATTGCCTGTAGGCGTTTGGAGAGACTGCGTAATTCTTTTTGCAAGTCATCTAAATCAACTTTTTCTGGTACTTCAGGTAGGGGGTTGGGCAATTCTGCGCTGAGGTTTTGCAGTTGAGTTTGCAGGGCAGTTAAATCTTCCCGACGCTTTTGTTGGGTTTGGTCTAGTTTCTCTAATTCCCATTGTAGTTGCTGTTGTCGGAGAAGAAGCGATCGCACTTCCTGTTCTGTTACATCCCGTTTCTTTTTCTCTTCCCCTAAATTCTGTTCTAGTTGGTGTAAATTGGCTTGAATTGCCAAAATTTGCTGATTTAGCTCCACCAATTGATTGTTAACTACCGTTTGTTGGTTGTTAATACTAGATTGTTCTTGTGCCAACTCCAGAATTCTCGCTTCTGCTGCTTGAATTCTTTCCTGTAATCGCTGTTGTTGACTTTCGAGATTTTTTAATTGCTGTTCCCCATCCCGTAAAGTCGTTTCCCGTTGTTGTAATTGTTGCTCTTGAGATTTAATGGTAGCTTGAATTTGTTGCCATTCACTGGGAGTTTGGGAGGCTTCCAACTCAGCTAAAGTCTGTCTTAATTGTTGCAGTTGGGCTTCCTGTACTGGTAATTCCCGATCTAAAACTTCCAATCGAGTTTGGGCAGTGGTAAATTTTTCGCGATTTTGAGTTAGTTGAGAACCAGTTGTTTCTAATTGCCCCGTTAAAGCCTTGATTTCCTTCTTTAACTGTTCTAATTGTAATTGCTGTTCCCGTCGCCCTTGACGCGCCTCTGTGAGTTCATGAGACAATTGTTTACTGCGGGTAGACAAATTAGTAATTGCTTCTGTGCAACGGTCTAAAATTCGGTCTATATCTGCCAACCGACTTTTTAAATTGCTGACTTCTTCTGATTCTGCGGCTTCCCCTGTACCAAATCTTAAGGCAGAACGTTGGGTATTGCTACCACCAGTCATAGCCCCACTGGTTTCCAATAATTCCCCATCTAGGGTGACGATGCGATATAAACCTAATTGCTTTCTGGCTTGAGCCAAAGTCGCGAAAACCACGGTATTACCAAAGACATAATTAAACACATCTCGATAACGGCGATCGCACTCTACCAAATTCACCGCATAATTGACAAACCCATCAGCAAATCGCAAAGTTGCGTCTTGGGTAAACTTAGGTGCATGAATTTTATTTAACGGTAAAAAAGTCGCCCGACCCGCCCGTTTTTGTTTTAATAATTCTATTCCTGCTGCCGCAATACTATCATCTTCCACCACAATATGTCCCAACCGTGCCCCGGCGGAAATTTCCAACGCCAACTGATAGCGGGGTTCTACTCTGCCTAAATTAACTACCAATCCGCATAAACCAGGCATTCCCGACTGTAAAATCACCTTACTAGCTTGGGTTCCCTGTACTTCCTGCTGTGCTTGGGCCTGTGCTTCTAATTTATCTAACTGACGTTGTTTTTCTCGCTGTTCTTGGAGTAAACGCTTTTGGGTGTCTTGCTGAATTTGTAATTCCTGTTCTGTGGCCGCTAAATTTTCTGCTAAAGCTTGAATAGGTTCACTAGCGGTAGTAAATGCCGTTTCTAACTGTTCACATTCCCCTTGCTTCTCTGCTAATTGAGGTTCTAAATTAGCCAGCAACTGAGATTGTTCTGCTATTAATTCCTGTAATTGGGTGTTGCGTTCCCTGAGTTGGGCTTGTTCAGTGCGTTGCGGTTCCAGACTTTGGAGTAAAGTTTCAATTTGTCGGTTGAGGGCAGTTTGTTGCTGTACCCAAGCCTCCGAAGCTGAAGCAATTTCCGCCGCAGCTTGACGAGAAGCTTCCAAATCTTGTCTAGCTTGGTCACGTTCAACTTGAAGAGAACTAACCTGAGAAGTTTCCACAACTTGTTGTTGTGCAGCTTGGGCTAAAGCCTCTTGATGCTGCTGAATTTCCTGTTGAGTTTGAGTTAAACGCCTTCCACTTTCCTGCAAAGCTGTTTCTAACTCACGCTGCTGACGTTGGAGTTGCTTTCTTTCTGCTTCTTGAGTCGCTAAATTAGACTGTACCGCCAATAACTCCTCCTCACCCAATGCTTTCACACGGGCATTGAGCGCGTCAAGAGCAGTAGTTTTTTCATCAATATCACTATTCACAGCAGTTAACTGTGTCGAAAGCTGACTAAAAGACTGTTCACCAGCTTGAATTTCCGTCGCTAACTTTTCTTGCTGTGCTTGAAAAGAACGCCAAGATAACACAGCTTCCCAAGATTGCTTTTCTTGAAACTCCTTTCGCAGTTGACGATACTTTTCTGCCTTCAACTTGTCCTGATAAAGGCGATCGCGCTGTATAGTTAACTCACCCTCAATAATCCGACAACTGTCTTCCTTATCCTTAACTTCCCCTAAAGTCTCCTTCGCTTGATTAATCTTCCGGTCAAAAGCTGCCACCCCAGCCAACTCATCAATAATTTCCCGACGTTCCCGCGCATTCATCGAGATAATACTCGTCACATCCCCCTGTAACACCACATTGTATCCCTCTGGATAAATCCGCAGATTCTCCAACTCCTCATGCAACTCCGTCAGCGTACAGGAAACCCCATTAATATAATAATTCGACGTATAAGTGCCCTGAGAAGTCACCCGCAACTTCCTCGTCACACTCCACTCAGTCCCATCCAAACTAGAAATTTTCGACTGCCCGTTTTCCCCCTCATCTTCCTCTGCTTCCTCACTCTGCGCCTCTGCGCCTCTGCGTGAGACAATATCCGATAAATCAAACGTCACCGTCACACTAGCTTCAATAGACGAACGCCCTTTAGCGGTTTGATTATTATTCACCAAATCTGGCAACCTATCAGCCCGCATTCCCTTAGAACTAGCCAGTCCTAAGCAAAACAACAAAGCATCCAGAATATTCGATTTACCAGAACCGTTAGGCCCAGATATGACAGTGAACCCCGGCAATAATGGGACAGAGGTAGTACCGCCGAAGGATTTGAAATTAGTAAGTTCTACGCGCTTGATATGCACCATATTGGCGCTAGTTCACCTGTTACCGATGATCAAAAAACAAGTGTATCAATTATTTACAGTTGCGCAACTAGAAAGAAGAAAGAATTTTCTCTCACGCAGAGACAGAGATAACGTAGCTTGTACCAGCAGACAACTAGTAAGACTGTTATTTGATTTTCTGATTTTGGAAATGTACTAGCGAGATGCGAAGATTAAACCAATAGTCCGATCACTTCTCGGAATCTGACTTTTAATCTTAAACCCTAAGTTTTCGATGACTGATCTAATCTCTTCTTCTGTGTGATCTGGCCATAAATGATATTCCATCGTTAGGTTCTTCACTGACTGCCAAGCTTCTTTGTCTTCAAAGATTGACCACTCTGCACCCTCACAGTCCAACTTAAGCAAGTCAACATCACCTCCTAATCGCGTGATAGCCTGATATAAAGATACCACAGGTATATCACCTTTTTCACTAAATTGGGAGCGAGTTCTACTTGATTCCACATCATAATTAAGGAATACTTTTCCAGGTTTTGAACCTACTGCTTCCATAAAGTATTCAAATTTAGCAATTTGAATTTGATTTTTGATATACTTTTGCATCGATGGATTGGGTTCATAGGCATGAATAATTGCTTGGGGGAATACATTCCTAGCTGCCAGAGAAAACAGCCCTACATGGCCACCAATATCTAGAATTTTTAAAATCGGTTGAGATAACTTCTCCAACTGATAGCAATCATCCAGTAAATTATCTATAAATTCTGATTTCAATCCCCGCTCTTCAGGAAAACTAACTTGCTCAATTCTCCCCCTAAAGATTATCTGATCTGGTACTTGAAAAGTTGCACAGCGTTTAAATGTAATTCCTAACTTTCTTGCCCTAATTCGCCTTTTAAGTAATTTTACAGCACGAAATAACTGCTTTGTAATCAGCCGAATAGGTCGAACTAAATAGTAGAGAAAAGAAAGAGAATTAGGCAGTGATATAAACCTCCTATCAGCTTTGTTGGGGGCAAGCAACATATATATACGATAAGTTAAGAGGGGAATAATATCCCGTTTGCGCTCTCTCACATTAAAATAGAAAGCTTTTCTTTCATCGGTTTTGGCAGAGTTATTTACCTCAGATAAGTCCGAAAAAAGCCATTGACAAACCTGTCTTGCCAGCAGATTAATAACTTGTTCTTTTTGTATTTTTTGTAAAACGTTTTGAGGAAGTTCTGTTGCTAGAAGTTCGTGTGCCAGAAATAGACCAAGGAAAAGTATTCTTTGAGTGCCAATCTGACGAGCTTCTTCCATAATCCAGTCCCAATCTATGTTTCTATGAACACGGATCACTTCTGCAATATCGCAAATTTCAACCAGTCTCACCCGTTCGTACCAACAGTCCCTTGCAACATAGATACAGAGAATCAATAGTAAATCTTCTGGAGAGAAACTGAGTGCTTTTTTACCAGCAAGAGTAACTGGCTGACAACGTTTCCACAATTGATCAAAATTAAGTTTTACGGAAAAATCCCATGGTGTCAATCGGTGGTGAAGATCCACAGAAACTCTACCATCTTTTGACACCAGTTGATGCTCCCAACCTAAATCAGCTGAAGGTCTATATCCATGAGCAATGAGCAAATCCTCAGCTTTCAAAATATGTTGCTGGTGAACTAAAATATCTAAATCACTGAATTGTCTGAGGGTCAAGTTGCCATAAGCTAAAGCTGTTAGAGTAGCTCCTTTATAGGGAATTACTGATATTCCCTCTTTTTCAAATAAAGGCAGAAGATTGAGAAGTTCACTTGAGAGGGCTAGATTCAACCCGGCATTTGCTTGAAAACTATCTCTTAACTCAGCCAGTATAGTCTGGGGAACAGCATCAGGGCAGGAATTGCTGAGATTCCAATACAGAAGCGGCATCACTCCGTGACGAGTTGCTGTTTGGATCAGATAATTCCAGTTAATCTGTTGCTTAAGGAGACCATTTAGCCTTTCTATATCTTGATGAGTCATTTCAGTACGGCTACAGCACAGCAACATTTCGTTTTCTGCACAAGTCCGCACTCTTGGTAACTGAGCAAAGATGGGAGTTAAGGTGGTCATAAAGCCCTCACTTAGAAGTTGTCGGGATTCACAATGATACGGGTTCTGTTTTCTTAAACAGAACTTTCTCATACATCTGTTTAATGCGGTCTAAATAGGGTTCTGGAAGCTCCCCAACCCATTTTTGAGTAATAACTCCACCTTCAATTAAAACAGCAGTGGGATAGGCATCAGCCATATAACCGAATAACAACTTATCCATTGAAACCAAAGGGAAGCGCACCATCTGTTCATCCGTAAAGGTTTCTAATTCTTCTGGAGTAAGAGACATAATACCCATGACTTGCGGTAAATCTTTTTGGGTATTCATCATGTTCAGGAAAGGAACCCATCTTTTACAGTAGGGACAATCTTTGCTGAGGAAGACAATAAAATGAGTACCATTTTGTAAGTCATTGGGGCTATTTTTTAACCAACGGCGTTTCCAAGTATTGCCGATTTTTAGACGAGAGAAGTTGATTAAAGGTTTGTGTTGAGACTGCCAACCAAGGATACTGGCAGAAACACCAATGATTAAAGCGAGTACCCATTGCCAAGTTTGGGTATGATGGTCTGCTACTGGATAAAACAAAGCAATTCCTAGCAACAGGATATATCCAATATTCAACAGGATACTTTGTTTGGGAGTAATGATAACAATACCCCCATAACAACCGCAATCTTCAGTTTTACCGGAGGATGTAGACCAAAGAATTAAAGCTGATGAACCTATTAAGAAAATGATTGATATAGGGATGAGCCATTGAGAGAATTGATGGAGAATTAGAGCTAATCCTAATGCTGATTCTAGACCGATGAAGGTGATGGCTACCTGTGGGACAATTCTTGGGGGTAGCAGACCATATCTGTAATTGTGATGGATGAATTGTTCTGAACTGAGGGCTTTAGTGATTCCAGTGATTAGGAAGACAGAGCCTATAATTAATGTAAAGAAATATGGCATTATTATTTTATAATAAACCTAATTTAATGGTTCAAATACAGTTTTTCACTGATGGTACAAGAATTTTTGTTGGTTTATCCTGGATTACTACAATTTCGTTTTTACAGATAGGCTCAGCCTTTTTTTTCTTGCAGCAAAAATCTCTTGAACGTACTATTGCATCGTCGCCCTGCCCATCTATACAGGTACTAGTGACTTTAAATAAATAGCTAGGACAAGACCGAGCCATTGCAGGTTCAGGAGCAATAATAGATTTCACCAAAGGAAACATCGAACCAATAGCAAACCCACCCACCAAAGTAGCCGTCTTAATCACCTGACGGCGTGAAATACCGAAAATTTCCTCTGTAGCTGGTTGCTTCAAATACTCTTTAATCAGGGAATAGCATTCTAATTCTTCCAATGTTAGCCAAACCAACCCCCGCACATCTACATCACTATTCGTAGACAAATCAAACTCTTTTTCCAGTTTGTTAGCAATCTCATTCACCGTATTTTGACCATTGGATAATTCCCACACTCTCACTGCTATTGGTGTTAAACAATGGGAAGAATTATTTTTTTGATCATAAATAATCAACTCATTACCTACATCTTGAAGCAATAGGTTTTCTGTTCTGGCAACAGGTATCATGGTTTTTCTCCCTAGTGATTAAGTTTTCCAAAATATGCCTATTGGCAACCACAAAATCCTTCTACTTTGGCATTCCAAGTTCCATCCTGGTTTTGTGTTGTACTGGTGGGGTTAAAGGCTTCAAAAGTACCACATCCAGGAGGGCAAGTCTCTGGACACTTGGCAGTGGGAGATTTCGTATCTTTGCAATTTTTGATTGCTTCACTGACAGCTTTATCTTTGTCTTTTTGATTATTGCTAGATCCAGCGCAGAAGAGTATATTTCTCTTGCCTTGACAAGAACCCGCCATCGCAGGTTCAGGAGCAACAATAGACTTCACTAAAGGAAACATAGAACCGATCGCAAACCCACCCACCAAAGTAGCCGTCTTAATCACCTTCCGGCGCGACATACCTGCAATTTCGACTGTCGTTGGTTGCTTCAAATATTCTTTAATCAGGGAATAGCGTTCTAATTCTTCCAAGGTTAACCACACTAACCCCCGCACATCTACATCACTATTCGTAGGCAAATCAAACTCTTTTTCCAGTTTATTGGCAATCTCATTCACCGTATTTTGACCATTAGATAATTCCCATACTCTCGCTGCTATTGGTGTTAAACAATGGGAAGAATTATTTTTTTGATCATAAATAATTAACTCATTACCTATATCTTGAAGCAATAGGTTTTCTGTTCTAGCAACAGGTATCATGGTTTTTCTCCTAAGTTAATAAATGAATTTTTAAAGCTGACAAAAAATTAATCTTCTAATTGTTGCAATAATGCCATAGCTACATCTTCTGCTTCCCCCCGTGTCCCTTCCAGACATAAAGCACCAGAAACAGCACTTGCCAAAATAGGCAGGGCAAAATCAGGACGAAGACTTGCAACAATTGTGTTATCCAACAGTGCCAGTACCCCATGTCCTGAAGACATCGGTTTTGGACACCACTGCACCCCTGATTGATACTGAACATGAACAATTAAACCTACTGGTAAAGGTTCTGTTCCTGCTGTACCTTTCAGTTCTTCTACTGAACACCGTTTTACTCGCTCACCTTCTCCTTGCCTTATAGATAAACGTCTCGGATAGGGATGAACAAGTCCATTAGCATCCAATACCGCATATTCATCAGAGTAGTAACTTGCACCTGCTTTTACCAACGCAGCTACCAAAGTGGTTTTGCCACTGAAACTGCGTCCAGGAATAACTATGGCTTTACCACGCCAACCTACTACACCTGCATGAACAAAAAGCCAATCTTTAACTGCAATACCTACTTGCAAACGCAATTCAGAGTCTAAGGTTTCAAAGACATCTTCAATGTCTGTAGTGTTAATTAACTCTTCCTGGTCAAAATAAAGTTTGTAGTAAAGTAGAGAATCAGAATTATTAGTTTCTTGGTAAACAATTAGTGAATAAAGCTTATCGACTTCAGACGATGGTGATGATTCCCATCCTGGTGGAAGGTATTCTATCAGACGTTCTAATATTTTTGGTACATTTACACGGATACCAATACGTACACCATAGCTAATTAAACAAATTCCCGCTTGCCAAGATGAGTGATTAGCTGTAAATAAATCCTGATTATATTCATTTATAGATTGAAGTCTAGGTAAAACTAACATAAGTTTATGTTATTTTATTATTGATACAATAAAAGCATATACAAGCATAAATACCAATAAATCTATGTCCAGCTTTACTTAATCTTTATCAATCAGAATACATTTTTAAAGAATTAGTAAAGATATTTGTTATACAAAAGATGAACCAATATTATCAAGATTTTTTAATTCGGAATTGGCAGGCAGAAAATCGCCACCAAGCCGCAGCCGTAATTAGTTCTGTACTTTCAGAATATGGTTTAAGTTGGGAACCTGAGGGGGCTGATCAAGATGTATTAGAAGTAGAAAAATATTACTTAAATACAGGGGGTGAATTTTGGGTGATTGAACACAAAAACCAAGTAGTTGGTACTAGTGCATATTATCCTATTCATCGCGGTCAAAACGCTGTAGAAATTCGTAAAATGTATCTTTTACCAATTGCGCGGGGTTGTGGTCTAGGCAAGTATTTATTACAACAACTAGAATTAGCTATAGCTAAACGTGGTTTTGAGCAAATTTGGATTGAAACTGCCAGTGTGTTAACAGCAGCGGTTAAATTGTATGAAAACAATGGTTATATACCCGCTACAGGTGTAGAAACAAAAAGGTGCGATCGCATTTACATGAAATCCCTTTAGTTGTAATCTATGCAGAATCAGCTTTTTTCTCTCCTCGTAGGTACATCTTCACTGTTGTGGTTGACTAATTGCTTACCTGTACAAGGAAATCAATCAACTATAGTAGCAGGGGTAAATTCCTTAAAACAAAACGTAATCAAGGCTTTTTTGCAGCAAGCTAACGACCCTAAATCAAAGTTTCACCAAAAATTATTACAGTTAAATCAAGAAATGACAGATGGGAGAAATCAACGAGGAGTGATTCCCAAAACTTTAACTGTGGCTGATTTGCAAATAATATTAATTGATGGAGAAGACCAATTTGGTGCTTATTGTCAACAAATTCCTAACAAGCCTGATTATCGGCAATGTGAAAATGGTGTGACAGAAACTTATTTAATTCAAATACCCTATAGATATCGTGTCCATAAAGCTACATCATATCCCAGTTTTAAATTTGTGGTTAAAGCTGAAAAAAATAGCACTTGGAAAGTCGATGACAAGGAAAAAAAATACGATCGCTCCGAATCTATCACAGTTTCTTCACCAGTAGATGCAGTTATCCAAGCTGGAAGTGAAAAATATTAGACATCTGGTAGAGACGTTACATGTAACGTCTCTACCAGGGTTATGGGAAACGCATATTTAATTTCTGGAGATATTTGAATCTATCCCCACCCATCACCAGACTATAAAGGACGATAAACCCGATAGTTAATATTGGGGAAAATATTATCCATTAACTCGACTTTTTCCAACCACCCGCTATCCACTTTACCCACTTTCACATCTTCATAGATTTTATTAAACCGCATTAAGTGCGATCGCGTTCTTCTCACCGCATAGGGAACCATTGTTCCTGTCCGCATAATAAAAGCCCAGTCAGAAGATTGTGCTAAAAGCAACTCCCTTGCTGCTTGATTTAAAGCCTTCCACTGCAACTCATCCTCCGGTTCTAACTGAGAAATTTCAATCATCCGTTCCGCAGCTTTGTGCAAATGAGGATAAATCCAAGCATTGGTATCATTTAACCAATATTCATGGAAGCCTTTGTAACCCCAACTCGACTGGGAAGGACGACAAACCTGCTGAGTTGGGTTCTCCCGTAAATAATCTGCTAAATGGGTCATTTGATATGTTTTTTGGTCATACCAAGACTTACGGAACAGGTAATCGATAAACCAAGGGCCCTCATACCACCAATGACCAAATAATTCCGCATCATAGGGAGAAACAATTACAGGTGGTCTTCCCATAATCCCATGTAAATGCTCAGATTGTCGTTCTCGATTATACATGAAGTTGGCAGCATGTTCTGCCGCCTTCTCCCTTGCCCAATAAGGGTCATAGAGGGCTTTATCAGACAGCCCTAAACCACGACCTGTGATTTTATGATACTTGATTCCCGTATTTTTACGCTGTCCATTGGGCATAATGTAGGGCTTAATGTACTCATACTCAGCTTCCCAACCCAAGTCCTTGTAAAATTCCCGATATTCTGCCGCACCAGGATAACCAACCTCAGAAGACCATACCTGTTGAGAAGATTCGTGGTCGCGACCAAAGGCTGCTACACCAGTTTCTGTAAAAATGGGGGCATAAGTACCAAAACGAGGACGGGGACGGGCATAGAGAATACCATGACCATCAGTGAGGAAATAGCGTAAGCCAGCATCCGCCAGCATCCGCTCTAAACCCTCATAATAGGCACATTCTGGTAGCCAAATCCCTCTTGGTGCTTGACCAAATGTTTCCTGATAATGTTCACATGCTACCTGGATTTGCGCCCAAACGGCTTGGGGATACATTTTCATCAACGGTAAATAACCGTGAGTGGCACCGCAAGTAATAATTTCTAAGTTATTGGTATCTTGAAATTGTTTAAAAGCTGTTACTAAATCACCGTTATAACGTTCCCATAACTCCCGTGCTTCATTAAATTCAGTTGCGTAATGCTCTGCTAAATAACGAAGATGCCCATTATGGATATTTCGCTCTGCTTCTAATTCTATCAGTTCTTCTAATTGAGCCAAGTGAGCATCATAACGCTCTTGCAGCAAGGGGTCACGCAGCATAGACACGAGGGGTGGTGTCATACTCATCGTGATTTTAAAATCAATGCCGTCTCGCTTTAAACCCTCAAATACTTTCAGTAAAGGAATATACGTTTCCGTAATGGCTTCATAGAGCCATTCCTCTTCCAGCACATAATCACTTTCTGGGTGACGAACGAAGGGCAGGTGTGCGTGGAGTACAAGCGCGACGTAGCCTATAGACATAATTGTAGTTTTTTATTGGTAGATTTGCAGGTCAAGGAGTTGGGGAAATTAACAATATTTTAAGATGATATCGGTTTTGTGAAGTTAGTTTATTTAATTTGGCCGTGGTTGTTCTGAATTCCTCTTTCACTTCTATACCTTCTACACACAAGCATTTCCTTTACTCATCTACCTTTTAGTGTTCATTCGCTTCTACTCACAGGAGGAAATTTTCTGCCAACTTGATTTTTTAATTGTTAATATTTAGCTTTAAATTTATTCATCTTCACTTTCCTCGTCCCAGTTACGTACACTCTGAACTTGGGAACGACGGGAAACGCGACGATATTTTTTAGTTTCTAGTTTAGGTTCGTATTTATTTTCCCCTTTGCCCTTAGTTTTTAATTTGAGGCTAGATTCTGGGTCTGCTTGTTGATTAAGAAGTGTTTGCCTAGCGATCGCCTGTTCCAAAAACTCTAGATAATGTTCATAGCGTTCCCAATCGCCTCTGACGACGCAATCAGGCTCATCCCGATGCAAACAATCAGTAAACCGACAACTACCCTCAGCTAGCCTTGCTCGCGCTTCTGGGAAATAATGTACTAATTCTTCTGGGTCGCAGTCTAAATCTGGTTGATTGAAGCCAGGAGTATCTGCTAGCAAACCCCCACTCGGTAATTCAAATAATTCTACATGGCGGGTGGTATGGCGACCACGAGCTAATTTCCCAGACACCTCTCCTACCCGCAGGTTAGCGTCAGGAATCAGCAAGTTAATCAAGCTGGATTTTCCCACACCGGAAGGACCAGCAATAACTGTAATTTTTTGCTGCAAATAATCGCCAATGGGTTGAACATTCAACCCTTGCTGGACACTAATAAACAGAGGTTGATAACCCCAAACACCGAGGCGATCGCTAATTTCCTGTTGTGCCTGGGGGCTAATCAAATCACTTTTATTCAAGCACAGAACCACATCCAAACCAGTGGACTCGGCCTTAATTAAAAATCTGCTCAACTGGAAAGGTTCTAGGGGTGGGTCAGCCACAGCAAAGACCAGGAGAATCTGATTCACATTAGCGATCGCTGGACGGTCTAATTGACTGCGACGAGGTAAAACATCAGCAACTGCACCCCTACCCCCCAACCAGTCTGGTTCTTCCACCACCACGCGATCGCCCACCATCACTTGCTGACCAATTTTTTTCAGGCGAGTTCTGCGGGTACACAGAAGCATCGGGGAATGTAACTCGTTATCAACCCCTAATGTATCTAGTTGTACTCGATAGAAATTCGCCTGTACAGCTAAGACTGTCCCCAATAACTGTCCGTTAGTAGCAGTAATTTCCCCTTTCATGCAGATGGACGACGGACTAATAGGGAAAAATAACCAGAGCAGTCAGCAATGTTTTCTACCTGATAACCTGCCATTTTCAGGCTATCAGGGACTTGTTCAATTGGCTCCCCTGCATCTAACCAAACTTCTAATAGACTACCCGGTGGCATCTTTTCCAACCGTAATTTTGTCCGCACAAAATTAATTGGACAAGGAGTGCCACGTAAGTCTAGCTGGCCATCGGGAGTTGATAAGGAAGATACACTCATTACTTAAATAAATTTCCCAAAAAACCTTCTATTCCACCTTTACCAGTGCGGTCTCCCTTAATTTTAGCTAGCTTCTCCAGCAGTTCTCTTTCCTCCGGTAAGATTTTGGTGGGAATATCAATTAACACGGTCAACAAATGGTCACCCCGGCTGACAGGGTTACCTAATCGGGGTACACCGCGATTTTCCAACTTCATCACTGTATTGGGTTGTGTACCAGCAGGAATAATGAGTTCTACTGGCCCATCTACCGTTTCTACTTCCAAACGGCAACCTAAAATCGCTTGGAGATAGCTGATTTTAATTTCCGAAAGGACATTAATTCCATCGCGGTGGAATTCTTCGTCTTCATTGACAAATAGGTAGACATACAAATCACCTGGTGGACCTCCCCGTTGACCCGCATCTCCTTCTTGGGAAATGCGTAGTCTTGTGCCGTTGTCCACACCAGCCGGAATGGTGATTTTCAATTTCTTGGTAACTTGATTAGCACCTTTACCATCACAAGCATCACATTTATCTTCCACTACTGTGCCTGTACCGTTACAGGTGGGACAGGTGGAAACTTGGGTAAAGCTACCAAAAGGAGTTCTGGTGACACGTCTCACCTGACCAGAACCACTACAAGTTGCACAGGTTTTGGGGCGAGTTCCTGGTTTAGCACCAGAACCGTTGCAAACTTCACAGGTTTCTAAATGGGAAATGCGAATTTCCTTTTCTCCACCAAATACTGCTTCCCGAAAGTCTAATTTTAAATCTAGTCTGAGGTCATCACCCCGGACTGGCCCACTGCGTCGTCTTTGCTGAGTTTGTCCACCCATACCACCGCCAGCAAAGCCACTGAAAATGCTTTCAAAGATATCGGCAAAACCACCCATGTCACCCATATCTTGGAAACCTGCACCAGCGGCACCAGACACACCAGCTTCACCAAAGCGATCATAACGAGCACGGGTTTCTGGCTCAGACAGAACTTCATAGGCGCGGTTGATTTCCTTAAACCGCTCTTCCGCCCCCGGTTCTTTGTTCACATCTGGGTGATACTTCCGGGCTAATCGACGGTATGCTTGTTTAATTTCTTCTTTGTCGGCGTCACGAGAGACACCCAGAGTTTCATAATAGTCGCGGGCCATATAGCAAGGGTAAAAGTTAGAAGGAAGAAAGCAGAAGTATCATGAGCAGCAGGTAAACCCACCCTGACGGGTAGCCGCTTTGTAGTCTATAGATTTTTCACTAATTGAGGCTATCTCTTTTACAATTGTGCTACTTAGGTGATCAAAACCACGCCTATCAACCAGAGGGACTAGCCGTCTAATTAGGTGTGGAAACCCACCCATGCCATTTTGGGTGCATCTGTGATAACAGATTTTTTACAATCACTTCATTTGCCTTTACAATTTAACAAAAAATGTGAGAGAAGTCTTGGTTTATAGCTTCTTTCTTCTTCAGTCTATAGCTTCATAATCAGCCTGTGCAGTGCTGTCTCCATCAAAATCGAAGTTAAATTGGGGAATTAGGGTGCCATTCATCGCCGCGTCCTCTTCATCCTCTTCTATTTGTTCGGGCGTAAAGGAAAGATCCCCAGATTCCTCTATTTCTATCGATTCTTCCTCTGCTGATTGATTACTAACTCGTTTATAAACATCTGCACCAATGGCAAATAAGGTTTGTTGGAAATCATCTAATAACTGTTTAAAGAAGGCTGTGGACAAAGAGGGACTTTCCATTGCTGCTTGTAATTGAGCAGCTTTTTCATCGGCTAAGGTTTTTAGGGTTTCACTAATTAAATTGCCATTACTTTTTAATGTAGAAGCATAACTCAACAACAGGTTGTCTGCTTGGTTTTTCAGTTCCACCTGTTCTTTACGTTTTTTATCTTCTTCTGCAAATAATTCTGCTTGTTGGCGCATCCGTTCTACTTCATTAGAACTTAAACCGCCTGTACTAGTAATGCGGATACTTTGCTCTCTACCTGTGCCTTTATCTTGGGCAGAGACCTTCAAAATTCCATTTACGTCTATTTCAAATATCACTTCAATTTGCGGCACGTTACGTGGTGCTGGGGGAATACCTGTGAGGAAAAACCTACCCAGGCTTTTGTTATCCCTAGCCATGGCACGTTCTCCCTGAAGCACATGAATTTCCACGGAAGATTGTCCATCAACAGCAGTGGAAAAGATTTTCGAGCCACTGGTGGGAATGGTGGTGTTGCGCTCAATAATTTTGGTGAATACTTCCCCTAAGGTTTCTACTCCTAAAGATAGAGGAGTAACATCTAATAACAGTAGGGTATCTACTTCTCCACCCAATACCCCAGCTTGAATGGCTGCACCTAATGCTACCGCTTCATCAGGGTTAACGGAACGGTCAGGGGTTTTGCCATTGAAGAACTTAATTAAGGCATTTTGAACAGCAGGAATGCGAGTAGAACCACCAACTAAAATAATTCTGTCGATATTTTGCGGTTTTAAGTCTGCATCTTTGAGGGCTTGGATCATCGGTTCGATGGTGCCAGCAATTAAATGTTTTGTGAGTTCTTCAAATTTGGCACGGCTCAGTTCCATTTCTAGATGCTTGGGACCTGTGGCATCAGCGGTAATAAAGGGCAAGTTAATGGAGGTACTGATCATGCTGGAGAGTTCGATTTTGGCCTTTTCTGCTGCCTCGCGCAGGCGCTGTAGGGCCATTTTGTCTTGGGATATGTCGATATTTTCCTGGTCTTTAAAGTTATCGACCATCCAACACACAATACAGTTGTCAAAGTCATCTCCACCCAGGTGGTTGTTCCCACAGGTAGCTTTGACTTCAAAAACACCATCTCCTAGTTGGAGAATGGAAACATCAAAGGTGCCACCACCAAGGTCAAACACTAAAATTATTTGTTCTTGGTCTTGTTTTTCTAAACCGAAGGCTAAGGCAGCCGCGGTGGGTTCATTGATAATCCGTAGAACTTCCAGCCCAGCTATGGTGCCAGCGTCTTTGGTAGCTTGTCTTTGGGCATCTGTAAAATAGGCTGGTACGGTAATCACTGCTTGGGTAACTGCTTCGCCTAAAAAACTTTCCGCATCCTGTTTGAGTTTTTGCAGGATCATGGCGGATATTTCTTGGGGTGTAAAGTTTTTACCGCGAATCTGCACATCAACGGTATCGTCGCGACCTTTGACACAGTTATAGGGAACACGGCTACGTTCTATTTCAGTATCTTCCCATCTACGACCAATAAAGCGTTTAATACTGTAAACTGTGTTTTCTGCATTAGTAACCGCTTGTCGTTTGGCTAGTTGACCAACTAGGCGCTCACCGCTTTTGCCAAATCCGACAATACTGGGAGTGGTACGTCCTCCTTCAGAATTGGCAATCACTATTGGTTGACCAGCTTCTAAAACTGCGACACAACTGTTAGTGGTGCCTAAGTCGATCCCGATAACTTTTCCCATAACTTCAATGTCTTAAATATTGAGTGCTTTTACCGTGATGTTTCGCAGAATATCTTTTCTTTATGTTCGTCTAGAAGCGGAATATAAGTATTGTATCAATCATAGCGTTTCATAGCAGTGAAAATATACTGTCTTTAGCATAATTGTTACCTTAAATTTGTAAATTTATGATGTTATGCTTTTGGCTTCTACTACCGAAGGGGGGCTGCTAAACTTTAGCAAACCGTCAACAGCCCTATCCTTGAGATATGCGTGCGATTTTCCCTGGAACTAGAGTAGGACTCAGCCTATGCTGTTCAAAAGTCGATCACAGTTTAACTGTTGTCCTGACTCAACTCTTGGTCTGAGGTGGGAGGTGTGTCTTCTTTGGGTGCTGCTACCTTGACCATGGCATGACGCAGTACGCGATCGCCTAAATAATAGCCACGGACTAATTCTTCTAGCACCGTTCCCTCTGGATGTTCGTCTGTGGGTTCCCGTAAAACAGCTTCATGGAGGTTGGGGTCAAATTCCTGACCTTCAGGACGCATGGGGGAAACACCTAATCTTTTTAAACTATCTACTAATTGTTTATAAACCCCTTGATAGCTTTTGTGAATTGTCATCTCACTATCGGTTTGGGGCTTGAGATGGGCGCGCGCACGCTCGAAATTATCTACTACAGGTAATAACTCATTGATTGTGTTGCGTTTTACCTGTTGTTCAGTTTCTTCTTTTTCTTTTTGTGTGCGTTTACGGTAGTTCTCGAAATCTGCGGCAATTCGCATATACAGAGAGTTACGCTCATCTAGTTGTGCTCTGAGCGACTCAACCTGTTGAGTTAATTCTGCTATAGCCGCCGTATCTACTTCGTTTGTTTCGACCGCAGCGACTTCGCTTTCTGGTGTGAGTGTAGTTTCTCCCACTACATTGGTTGGATCTGACACTGGCTCAGTCACCTCGCTGCCAAATTCGTTAGAGTTTATTTCGGCTGGGGAGTCGCTATTCATTGCTTGCTGTACCTCTATTGGTTCACCCAATTGTTGGCTTGTATTGTTTACCTGTTTATTTTCATCCATGATTATCTACTCATTCCAGGTGCTGTTGATGGCAGAGTGTCACCACATCTGGCAACCGTTACTGGTTACGTTTTGTAGAGGCAACTCGAAGGAATGCCGATATTTTCCTGGAAGTAATATCACCGTTTTCCTATTTTGACAAATGGTGAACATATTAGCGCCAAATATCTCAGGGCGGTAAACCGAACGATAATCAACATTTCCAGGAACTTGCGCTCATGGACAAATGGCTGAAGGATTAATCAAGCGATCGGGTATCTAACGCCTACCGTATATTCCCCATCCGCTTTTCCAACTGGGACAAAAATTATTTTGTCAGCAGTTGGAGAGCCATCGTCCTAAATGATAAGTCAGTTTTTTAACTAATGACTACTGAAAGTTACCAATTTTAGCCTTTGTATCGGTAAGGAGTCACAAGGCACAGGGTCTGGGGAAATTTACTGGCCACTTTTACGGTATGAAGGAGTAGAAAGTCTAATCTGGGGACTTTTTTGTTCCTGGAGATAAAAATTTTTACATCAGATACTTTTTAACTTTAATTTTATACAGTATCAATGAGTAATATATACCCCAGTTTGGGAATACTGTAACAAGAGGTTTCCCTACCCATTGCTTATGACTTACTCGTCACAACCAAGGCGCAGCACCGCTCTAACCACACGAACAGAGTTTTCTCCCTTCGGTAATAAGCTAGTTCAATCTGGCTATGTCAATAACGAACAGATGCGGCAAGCACTGATAGAAAGCCGTAAATCTGGTAGGCCGTTGACAGATGTATTAGAGTCTATTACTGGCAGACAACTCTCACCAGAGTTTCTGAGGGAATACAAAAAACAGCATTTATTTGAACTCAAAATCCTCTACGGGGTTGAGTCCCTTGACCCAGAAGTCAATCAAGTCGGCACGGCAATGGTGATGACTTTGATTGAAACCCTCATTCCTGTGGATATCTGTCGTCGTCATCGCTTGGTGCCATTATCCAAGCATGAAGACCAAAACCCACCTTCTGTGTTGGTGGCGATGGTTGATCCAGATAACTTGGAAGCCTCTGATGATTTGAATCGGATTTTGCGTCCTCAAGGCCTAGCTTTGCAAAGGATGGTCATCACCCAGGAGGATTACCAAAAACTAATTAATCAATATCTAGATGAGTTAGCAGTCCGCCAAAAACAACTAGAGCAGGAAAAGTTCACAGACATTCAACAAGATTTAGAGAATCTGGAAAGTCTGGACATGGACGATAGTGGGGAGGATATGGATGTTGATCTGACCGCAGCGATGAAGGATGCAGAAGATGCACCCATCATCAGTCTGGTCAATCGCATCTTAGCTAAAGCCCTGCAAGATAAGGTGTCAGATATTCATATCGAACCACAAGAAGAAAACTTACGTATTCGCTTTCGCAAAGATGGGGTATTGCGTGAAGCTTTTCCCCCTGTACCCAAAAAGGTTATTCCCGCAGTTACAGCCCGATTTAAAATTATTTCTAACCTAGACATTGCAGAACGACGTTTACCTCAGGATGGACGTATTCGCCGTCTGTATGAAGGCAGAAAGGTAGACTTTCGGGTCAATACCTTACCCAGTCGCTACGGGGAAAAGGTATGTTTGCGGATTTTGGATAATTCCTCTACTCAATTAGGGTTGAATAAGTTAATTACTGATCCAGAAACTTTGCAAATAGTCAAAGATATGGTTAGTAAACCATTCGGGTTGATTCTCGTCACAGGCCCTACTGGTTCTGGTAAAACCACTTCTTTGTATTCTGCATTGGCAGAAAAGAACGACCCAGGCATTAACATCAGTACGGTAGAAGACCCAATTGAGTATAGTTTGCCGGGGATTACTCAAGTACAAGTAATTCGGGAAAAAGGGTTGGATTTTGCAACAGCATTAAGGGCATTCTTACGACAAGATCCAGATGTGCTACTGGTGGGTGAAACACGGGATAAGGAAACCGCCAAAACTGCGATTGAAGCTGCGCTTACAGGACACTTAGTATTAACAACTTTACACACTAATGATGCTCCAGGCGCGATCGCTCGCTTGGGAGAAATGGGAATTGAGCCTTTCATGGTTTCCAGTTCTCTGATTGGTGTATTAGCACAACGTCTGGTGCGTCGTGTATGTTCTGATTGTCGTATCCCCTATACTCCCACTACAGAAGAACTAGCTCGCTACGGTCTCACTGCTGCCCAAGAAACAAGTGTTACTTTTTACAAAGCTAATGTTGTGCCACCAGAGTCCTTAGCAGAAGCTAAATCCAGAAATCAAGTTTGTCAAACTTGCGGAGGAGTTGGTTATAAGGGACGTTGCGGTGTGTATGAAGTAATGCGGATCACCGAAAACCTCCAAACCTTGATTAACCAAGAAGCACCCACAGAACGCATCAAGGAAGTAGCCGTTGAAGAAGGGATGAAAACCTTGTTGGCTTACAGTCTGGATTTAGTTCGTCAAGGTTCTACCACCTTAGAAGAAGTAGAACGGGTAACATTCACTGATACCGGTTTGGAAGCTGAATTAAAAGCCAGACGTAAAAGCGGCTTGACATGTCGGACTTGTAGTGCCGAATTAAAACCAGAGTGGTTAGATTGTCCCTACTGTCTGACACCTCGATTTACAGACTAATCATCCTATTTCGGATAGTAGATTTTAAATTCTCAATTCACTTAACCAGGAGCCACACTATGGAATTGATGATTGAAGATTTGATGGAGCAGTTGATTGAAATGGGTGGTTCTGACTTACATCTATCCGCAGGATTGCCCCCCTATTTTCGGATTAGTGGTAAATTAACTCCCATTGGTGATCAACCCCTCACTGCTGATCAATGCCAAAGACTGATTTTTAGTATGCTCAACAACACCCAGCGTAAAACCTTAGAACAAACCTGGGAATTAGATTGTTCCTATGGTGTGAAAGGATTAGCTCGCTTTCGGGTGAACGTCTATAAAGAACGTGGCACATATGCAGCTTGTTTACGAGCATTAAGTTCTAAAATTCCTAACTTTGAAAAACTAGGTCTACCGGATGTAGTACGGGAAATGTCGGAAAAGCCTAGAGGCTTAATTCTCGTCACTGGCCCCACAGGCTCAGGAAAAACCACTACCTTGGCGGCCATGATTGATTTAATTAACCGCACAAGAGCCGAACATATTCTCACGGTAGAAGACCCAATTGAATTTGTTTACGAACCCATTAAAAGCCTAGTTCACCAACGTCAACTGGGTGAAGATACTAAGAGTTTTGCTAATGCTTTAAAAGCGGCTTTACGGGAAGACCCAGATATTATTCTGGTAGGGGAAATGCGGGATTTAGAAACAATTTCCTTGGCTATTTCTGCGGCAGAAACAGGTCACTTAGTATTTGGTACATTACACACTAGTTCGGCAGCCCAAACTGTTGACCGGATTATTGACGTTTTCCCCCATGAAAAACAAACCCAAGTTAGGGTGCAGTTGTCTAACTCCCTTGTGGCAGTATTCAGCCAAACCCTAGTACCGAAGAAAAACCCCAAACCAGGGGAATATGGTCGAGTCATGGCTCAAGAAATCATGGTAATCACTCCTGCTATTTCTAACCTGATTCGTGAAGGTAAAACATCACAAATTTACTCAGCTATCCAAACTGGAGCTAAATTAGGGATGCAAACTTTGGAGAAAGTGTTAGCAGATTTGTATAAAAATGGCTCTATATCTTTTGAAGCAGCAATGTCTAAGACTTCTAAACCTGATGAAGTCCAACGCTTAATTGGTTCTGCGGCTCCTCCGGCAGCAGCAAAATCTGGTGCAGCATCCAGAGCACATTAAATTTTTAAATTTAGGTGAATAGGGATTGGGATTTGGCAAAAATTTTGCCAATTGCCCATTACCAATCACCCATTAAATAATTGTGAAATTGTGAATTTTGAATTTATTAATCTATGCCAACCTACGTTGCTCGTGTCCGGGACTCACAAGGAAAATCTCGCAGAGAAACATTGACAGCTGATTCCCTTGTCCAAGCTCGTACTAATCTCAGAGATCAAGGTCTTGTTGTCCAAGAACTGAAAGAAGCCCAGAGTTTTGCCTCGAAGTTTGATTTTCAAAAATTTCAAACTTCTTTAGTTAAGGTTTCTGTTAAAGACAAAGCGGTTTTTTCTCGTCAATTTGCTGCCTTGGTCAATGCAGGTGTAGCGATTGTGAGAAGTTTAGGTGTACTGGGTGAACAATGCAGTAATCCTAAACTGAAGCAAGCTTTAATTGAAATCGGTGTTGATGTTCAGAATGGGATTAACCTATCGGATGCTATGCGGAAGCATCCCGACTGTTTTGATGGCTTGTATGTAAGTATGGTACAAGCTGGAGAAATCGGTGGGGTTTTAGATGAAGTTTTGAATCGTCTAGCGAAGTTGTTGGAAGACGTTGCCAGGTTACAGAACCAAATTAAATCGGCTTTGTCTTATCCCATGGTTGTAGGTTTTTTAGCAACTGCAATTTTTGTGGGGATGACAGTTTTTCTTATTCCCATTTTTGCGAAAATATTCACAGAATTGGGAACAGAATTACCAGCACTAACACAATTTTTGATGACCTGTAGTCAAATATTACGCAGTTGGTGGTCTTTAGTAATTATTGCTGGCATTATGGTATTTATTTTTGCTTACAAACAATATTACAAAACTCCAGTTGGTAAGCAAACAATTGACCGTCTATCTCTGAAAATGCCTTTGTTTGGTGACTTGATTCAAAAATCTGCGGTTGCTCGGTTTAGTCGGACTTTTGGTGCACTTTCCCGTTCTGGAGTACCAATTTTAACTTCGTTAGAAATTGTCCGAGATACATCTGGTAACCAAGTGGTTGCTAATGCCATTGATGCGGCGAAAATGGAAGTGCAGCAAGGTGGCGTAATAAGTTTGGCATTGCAGAAAGAGCAAGTTTTTCCACCGATGGCAATTCAGATGATTAGCATCGGTGAGGAAACTGGAGAGTTAGATGCGATGTTGATGAAAGTAGCTGATTTCTATGAAGATGAAGTAGAACAGGCGGTGAAATCTCTCACTAGTGTGTTAGAACCACTGATGATTGTGGTGCTAGGGGGTATGGTAGGAACCATTCTACTAGCGATGTACTTGCCCATGTTTAAAGTATTTGAAAAGTTGGGCTAAAAATAAAGTTATTAGTTATCAGCGACTGATTGATAACTAATAACTTAGATATGAATCATATTTTGAAAAATCAAGAATTATGCCTGTACAAAAATCCTTTTATGAAGCGTGCTTGGCTGAGTATAGCAATAATATGGCAGCGATCGCACTCCTCAAGCAACACCGCCCCTACCTAGAGATGATTCCTAGTCTCCGTCGTCCCTATGAAAGCGTCATTACTATCCCTCTACCCATTATCCGCTTACGGGATTTGGAAACCAAAACCATCCACAGTCACCGCTTACCCTGTGATATCGCCATTTTAATGTGTGACCCTGAATGGAAAATCAAAACAGGGGTGGAAATTCTCCTGTTTATTCACCGTCCCCATGAAGACTTTTCCGATTTGTTAGGGCGTTGGCGAGAAACCCAAGTGTGTTTAGATAAAGATTATGAATGGCTCATGCACCCCCGTCACAGTCATATTTTTAGCGAAGGTGCAGAAACTATTTACCCCCTATTTATCATTTTCCCAGAAACCTCCGAACGAATTCAAAGAGGTTTGAGTGGTGCAGATTTGCCTTTTGTGATGCAAACACCTATGGTTTTGTCAGAGGATAGTTCTATCGATTCCTACTCTTCAGAAACTCCTCCAGCTTAGGCAGCATAACAACAGCAGGGGAGCAGGAGAACAGAGAAGCTAAAAGATATATCCATCCTGTCACCTGTCACCTGTCATCTGTCACCTAGCGGACAAATTTCGGCATAATTTCCGCCGCAGTGAATAAGCCACGAATACCCCGTTGATGCAATTCTTGACCAGCTTTGAGATAACCAAAGGCAGGACCGCAGACATTAGCTGCCATACTGGTTTCATCTCCTAAAGTAAAGGTGTGGGTAGAAATTTTGCCTTCAAAAGTGCGTCCAGTCACCTTCACATTGGTACTCAAGGGCTTTTTGGGGTTGCGGGTATCAACTACACCACCAACAGTCACTCTGTCCCGTCCAACAATTCCTGCTATTTCTAGCATCACATCATCAGCGTGTTCCATATTTTCCAGGGTCAGCACACCATTAGTTTTATCTAGTAATGCTTCTACCTCTGCATCGGTCATAGCTCTAGCAGCTTCTACAGTATAGCCAGGCATATGTCCAATATCTTCCCGCACAGTAGCCCGGTAAGCTTCCCAGTTAGCAATACCCACACCAAAGGTAATTTCCACTTTGTGAATTTCGGCATAGCTTTGGGCAGCTAAAGCCGCAGCCGCAGTTAACAGTCCAGGAGTAGCACCACAGCCTGTCATATATGTAATTCCCGCTGCTTGCAGTTCATCTTTCATGGCTAAAAGTTGTTCCACTGCACTGGTGCGTTTAATGGCATCCACCAGCACACCCTTCCAACCAGCTTGGATGAATTGTTTAGCGACATTGGGGATAAAGTCGTTGGGGAGGTTGGGTAAAGCCAGGAAATAGCCATCTACAGCGTCACCAGTGGCTTGAATTAAGTCTTGAATGCTGTTGTTGCTTAATGTGCCGACTGGTTCTAGATAGCCAAGGGAACCTTGTTTTTGGTAAGTGGTGATGCAAGCATCTGTATTTAAACCTTCTGTGGAGTATGCGTAGCCTTTTTGGTCTGCGGCTGCAACTAATATCATTTCTCTTTTACTGGAGAGAAGTTTAGCAGCTGCTTGGCCGAGTCCACCAAAACCCAATACTCCGACGCGGATAGGTTGGTTCTTGGTTTGTGTGTTCATAGTGTATTTACTGTGTTGGCTGATGGTTATAAAGGTTAATTATGCTTTATTTTTCTGGGTGATGAGATGAAAGGATGAGGTTTTTATCCACGCAGTCTTGGTTAATAATTTATGAATCAGTATTAATACAGTTGCAACGCTCTTATAAATATAACTACTGTATACATATATTACTTAAAATTAATTTGATTACACACTTTTGAATATAACAATAAGGCACTAAATTATACCGTAATAGGGCATCAATGTTGAAAATTATCGCGTTGATTAATTATTGAGGATAACTTATGGCATCAAAAGACCAACTACAAACTACACTAAAGGAAAAGTATGGCATTAATAAGAATATCAGTCAGGCACTAGATCAAAATGAATGCGAAAGATTGCTGAATCTGCTGGAAATAGAGCCTATAGCAGTCAAATTAGTTGAATCATTCGCTCAAAAGAATTCTCATCTTGGTCAAAATAATGCTTCTTTGGGCAGGTTGCGTAGTCAAGCAGAAAAGAAGCTGTTAAAACTAAAATCTGAATATTTAGACTTAGAAGCAGCCATTAAAAATTTGGAGTTATCCAAAGTTTCAATGGAATCTAGAAAGAAGCAATTAGAAGAAGAAAGGAATACACTTGAGCTAGAAATTAAAAACTTCGCATCAGAAGTAGAAACTTTAAAAACCAAAGTATCTACATTGAATTCTAATAATAAACAATTAAATGATGCTAATCAACAATTGCAAAAAGAGAATAAACTTTTGAAAAATATAGTTGATGAAGTTAGGCTCAAGTTAGCAATTGAGATGAAAGGATTATTGAAATTAGAAGATAGTGAAATTCGTAAGGGTATTATTAAGCTATTTAAAGCAACATTAGGCTAAGTGACTAATTTTATGCATCACCAAAAACAAAAGAAAACATTTCAAGGAATGAGTTATCGACAAATTCAATGTAATAACTCAGAAAAAAAAAATAAATTAAATACCCACGATAAAATCTGGTTAAAAAATAATGGTTATAAAAATATTGGATGGGATAATGTTATAAATCTGTACCAAAAAATCCAAGATTTTTTAGATAAGGGTGAGTTAAAAGAACTTACGCTTGAAGAATTATTTTTAGAAGCTGATCGTATTGGTAATAAATATTTTAGTAATCAAGAGATACAAGATTTTCATAGTAAATTAGCGAAAGAAGTCAATGAAATTGCCGAGGAAATAGATAAACATTTTCCTGATACGGAAATTGAAATAATTGATTTTTCGAGTAATAACCAGCTTAAACGTAAACATAAAACAAAAAATCAAAAAATATATAAAACTAGCAAAATATAAATTGTATGGATTTAGGAAATAAACAACTAGGCGAATTATTTAAACTTATTGATAAAGTAGGAAAAACTCGATATCACAAACTCACCGACAATGATTTTGATAATTATAAAAAATTCGATATCTGGCGATACGTAAATGGTGATGCAGAATGCGGAACAACTGAGGAGAGTAAAGAATGGGTGAGAAAGAATTCAGATTGGTATTGTCCAATTTGTGGATATAAATACTCTGAGAGGGGTGGTAAGACTATTGATCATAAATTACCTCGCTCACAATACCCTTGGCTATCAATGGAATTCAATAACTTGTGGGTAATTTGTCGAGACTGTAACCAGGAAAAGGGTGAAATGCACTGGTACGAATATGAACGTTATATTTTTGTAAATTATCCTCATTTGTATGAATTTATAAAAACTGTTCGTCCTACTACTTTACTTCGGTCTTTGAAGAGTTAGATGAATTCTTATTTGACTGGGCAAAGTAATTATCAAGCAGTTTTTAATGAATAATCTCGTTAAAAATTTAATTGAAGATAGTGTGATTTTTTGATTTAGTTTTGATGCTGAACAGGAGGTAATTGTAAAATGGATTCCTTAACTATTCAATATCGTCAAATTATTAAAAATGTTCTTGTAGAATATGCGGATTTTTTTGGTAATGATGCACAGGTGAAGCTAGAAGTGGTGTTAGATGAAAAAAATGATCATTATTTATTAGTAGAAACTGGTTGGGAAAATGGTTATCGGATTTATGGATGTTTATTACATTTTGATTTAATTGATGGTAAGGTTTGGATTCAACATGATGGAACTGAGGAAGGGGTTGCTAATGATTTGGTTGCTGCGGGAATATCAAAATCACATATTATTTTAGGGTTTAAAGCGCCTGAAGTTAGGAAATATACGGAGTTTGCTGTGAGTTAGATATCTATTCAAATAATATAATAACTGTAAATACGTTATTATTTCACTTATCAAATACGCTGTAATTTACAAAGGTAGAATTATGACTACAGAAAACAAGGGATCTTTCTATTATGCTTTAGATGAAGAAGGTAATAAAATACCACCTACTCCAAAGGTAAAAGCTACCTGTCCTTGCTGTGGAACTGAAGTATATGCTGCTTGTGGCAAGATAATACAACATCATTGGAGGCACAAAAATACCTCTGATTCACATTGTGATGAGTGGTATGAAATGACTCCTTGGCATTTAAAATGGCAAGAGTTATTCCCTCTTGAATGTAGGGAAGTAGTTATGCAAAAAAATAAAGAAATACATCGTGCAGATGTAAAAATTGGAAACTTAATTATTGAATTTCAGCATTCCAATTTAAGCAACGAGAACGTCAGAGAAAGAGAATTGTTTTATAGTAGTGATGCTAATAAAATTATTTGGATTATTGATGCTACCAATAATCGAGTATTTGAACAATGGAAAAAATATTTATGTCCAGAAAATATAAGGACTATTTTTATAGTAGATAAGGAGAGTAATATTTATTTTGAGTTAGAAGGTTATGTTTATATTCCTTTAATTCGTAATATTGGTAAAAAGGGATTACCTATAGGTCTTGTCATTAACCCTGAATATCCTACTTTTATTGATTTAGGTGAATATATTGCTTGTCCTTTGGAAAAAATTACATACGAAATGACTAGAACAATGTACTCTCACAAGTGGGGACATCGCAAGCAACTGTCAAAGAAAGAATTATTAGAATATGAATATTTAGAAGATGACTATAAGCGAGGTTTTATTTATGCTCAAGATTTTATTCTTGTAAAAAAGAATGATTTTGTTAAGATAATCTATGATATTCCGACAGACTTGGATTATTTTACAAGTATCAAAATATGTGATCAAGAGGTGTTGAACAGAAGGAAATATTTCAAGGAAGAAAGAAAAAAATTTCTTACCGAAATGATGAAAAAACACGAAGAGTATGCTAGTCATACAATGGATGAAATGGAAGAAATGTATATGGAACAAATTGTAGTTGTAGAACAACGAGGAAAGAAAAAAATGGAGGAACATTTAAGAAGATTTTTTTTGTATGTTTTGGATGAAGGGTAGATACCTCTTGTAAGATAAAAGAGATACTTTCTTTCCGAGATACTACATATTATCTAATGTAGAGTAAATAGCGATCGCATTTTATAGATATAGAGTAAACAGCAATCGCATTATTGATGTAGAGTTGAGAGCGATCGCCTTATCATTCAAGACTAATAACGACAGCTTGACCTTTCACTACTGTAGATAAAATATCCAAAATCTTTGGAACTAAAGGTTTAAGATCCATTAATCTATTAGACTTTGCTTGCAAAACAACTACAGCGATATTGAACTGAGATAAATTTTGCTGAAAAGATAAATTCCTATCAACAGTAATAAAAATATCAAATTCTTTTTCTATTAAAGCCAGTAATTTACCATTTTTAGTTCCCTCCCATCCCATCTGGGGAACAGTTTTGATTTCATAACCTATAAATTCTTTAGTTAACCTGCGATCAATACATTCATCTAAAATCAATTTCATTTTATGCTACCTTACTAATCATTGCTTTTTCAACTTCCTCCAAAAATGTAATGATTTGATCTTTAGTAACCGTAGGAAAACCATCTAAAAAATCATCTATTGAATCTCCTGCTTTTAAATAATCTAAAAGTGTTTGGATAGGAACTCTTGTTCCGGTAAAAACTGGAGTACCACTCATAACTTCAGGAGAAACGCTAATAATTGAAGTATTGCTAGACATGGTTTTTTATATGTTCAAGTGATATTTTTTATTTTAACATTGATTTAGAATGACAGCGATATCTACGGCTGGATTCATATACGCATCTACAAATATATGGAAGGCTCTAATTCAACAAATATAATCCCAAATGCAGAGAAGGGAGTTATTGACATTCGTAAACTACGTGACTACTCCCTTAATCGAGATCATCCCACAGGAAAGGATAAAGCTCGTCTGTTTTCATCAATTTTAGGCATGACTGCTGAAAATGCTGAAGAATTACGCCAAATTATTTTGGAACAAGTTAAAATTCAAGAAGCTTGCCTGAATAAAAGTGATCAACATGGACAACGTTACTATGTAGATTTTACTTTGAATAGGCAAAATAGAAGTGCAACCATTCGTAGTTGTTGGATTATCGAGCCTGGTGCTGATTTTCCAAAATTAACAAGTTGCTATATTAAATGGTAATATTTGAAGGTTGTAAAAAATGAGTAAAATTGAACCAAAGTTACTAGATGTAGTAGCACTTACAGTTGATTTACCTGAATATAACTTATTACGTGGTCAAGTTGGTACAATAGTTGAATTACTAGCCGATGGTACTGTATTTGAAGTAGAATTTAGTGATAGTAATGGACAAGTATACGAATTTGTTGCTTTAACTTTAGAGCAAATTATGGTTTTGCATTTTGAGCCAACATCTCGTGATTTAGCAAAATCAACAGTAACAGTTTAAATAGTAAATTGAAATGGTTATTGTAGAGTGCATAGCCTGTGTTTAATTTAGCATGAGAGCAATACCTACAGTGCGCCACACTAACGCATTTTTGATAAAATTTTTGACCTACATTATAATAATTTTGATATACAACCAACGTAACCAAAATAATTATGAGTATCGGTCTCACACCTAAGCAAGAACACTTTATTCAAACAAAACTGCAAACTGGGAAATACAACTCTGTAGAAGAAGTTCTAGAAATCGCCCTCCAATTGCTGGATGAGTATGATCGCGCTGAGTCAGAATGGGCTAAGGAAGTGGGCGAAAAAATTGATGCTGCGATCGCAATTTCGGAGCATACAGCACCTATTGATGGTGAAACATTTGTAAATCAAATTTTAGATCGTTTTGAGCAACAGCGACAGGCAGAAAGATGAATCGTTACGTTATTAATATTCTCGCTAGTCGTGACTTAAATGAAATTGCTGAATACTTCTCCCACAACAACCTAGAAGCAGGTGAAAAATTTTTTCAGGAATTTAATCGTAAATGTCAACAATTGGTTTCTTTTCCAAATAGTGGTAAAAGCTATTCAGGAATACGTGCTGATTTGCGAGGTTTACCCCTAGAAGGCTATATAATTTTTTATAGAGTGCTGGATGATGGAATTGAAATTTTACGAGTAGTGAGTGGTCGTCGTAATCTTCCATCTGTTTTTGATGATTATGAATTGTAAATTTATAGAGGGATACCTACTGTGATAAAGTTTAAAAATCTTCATCATCTACAAAAAACTCAGCCTCATCATCAAATCTAGATTTTGACTCACCCAAACCCCAAAGAGGCTGTAAAATCGCTACAGTAAGTACACCCACAGCCACACAAAAAGCTAATATCAAGCCAAAGGGAATTTGAATAGATTGAAAACCCAAAAATCTTAATGATATGGGTGTGGCATTTTGGACGGAGATAATAGCGATCGCTATTACCCATACAGCTATAACTAGAGATATCAATAAATTTGCAAAACTTTTCATAACTTTAAATATAACTTCCTCACCAAGGTAGAGACGTTACCGGAAACGCCTCTACATCATCAAGTGAGAGATTAACCTAACTTAGCAATTTCCGCTTCCATGGTTGCGGCGATCTGACTGAGTTTTTCTGGTGAGTTAGTTTCCATGTACACCCTCACCAATGGTTCTGTCCCAGAAGGACGCAGCAACACCCAGCTACCCTCTTCTAGATACAATTTAATCCCATCCTTCCTGCCGACTTCTTTGACCGCAATTCCAGCCACTGTTGAAGGCGGATTTTGGGTATAAGCATCAATCACTGCATTCTTGTGAGATTCGGTCAGGTGTAAATCTAGGCGGTTGTTATACAAGGGGCCATCTGCTTCGGCGATCGCTTCCTGTACTAACTGACTTAAGGGCTTCCCTTCATAGGCAATGGCTTCAGCTACCAGCATATCAGCCAATACGCCATCTTTTTCTGGAATATGCCCAATCACACTTAAACCACCAGATTCTTCTCCACCAATTAAAACCGCAGTTTCCCGCATTTTTTCACCAATGTATTTAAACCCAACTGGTGTTTCATAAATTGGCAAGCCGTATTTAGCAGCGAAGTTATCCAGTAGGTGAGTGGTCGCTACTGTGCGGACAATTGCCCCGTTTTTACCCTTATTTTTGATTAAATGTCTTGCTAAAACTAACAGCACAGTATTGGGGGTGAGAACATTACCCTGTTCATCCACAATACCAAAGCGATCGCTATCCCCATCCGTCGCTAAACCCAAATCTGCTTTATCGGCTTTTACCGCTTCTACCAACTCAACTAACTGTTCTCCCTTGGGTTCAGGCATTCCACCGCCAAAAAGTACATCCCTCCAAGTGTGGAAACTTTCTAACTGTGTACCGCATTGTTGCAAAACTTCATCCAGATAGCCGCGAGAGGTAGAATAGAGGGCATCGTACTTAACTTTTAAATTCGCGCTTTTAATTTTATCGACATCCAGCAAGGTGTAGATAAAATGCAAATAATCTGGTTTTGGATCAAAGGTAGAAATTGAACCTGATGCTTTGCCACTTGGCAATTCATCAGATGCACTTTCTATATTTGCCACAATAGTATCAGTAATTTCTGGAGTGGCAGGCCCCGCATAGTCGGGGATATATTTAATTCCACAATAAGGTGCAGGATTATGGCTAGCAGTAAACATCAACGCCCCAGCCGAATTCAGGTGACGGGCGTTATAAGCAATTACTGGAGTTGGGCAATCCCGGTCTGTAATTTTCACATTCCACCCTAAATCTGCCAAAACCTCGGCAGATGCACGGGCAAACTGATCAGCTAAAAATCGAGTATCGTAAGCAATAAGAACTGGTCTGTCTTTACTGTAGGCTGTTTCCAAATAACGAGCGATCGCCCTAGTTACTTTCCGCACGTTAGGAAAAGTAAAGTCATCGGCAATGATCCCTCGCCAACCGTCTGTACCAAATTTTATCTTGCTGGAACTGCTACTAGCGCCCATATTTGCCACTTTCTCCCGTGCATCATCATTAACTATTAGGAAGCTTCCCGCAAAGCGTGCGTAGCCGCAAGTATCTTCAAGTATTTTCTCTCACTCCTTCTGAGCGATGTCAACCCCTGATCGACCCTTTGTCAGTTACCACCTTTGGTCTTTAGTTGCCCCCGCTAAAGGACAAGAACATTGGCATTGCCAGATGAGAAGGGGATTTATCAAAGCCAGGCAACATGAACCCCAAGTCAAAGCCTTATTAGCCAAAGTTACCCCACCTCAGCGCATTGGTATCCTAGCTCAAAAAGGTGTATATGAATTTCATCATCACCTGCATTGGTTAACACAATCTGATGGTGTAGAAAAAGTTGCCCATTTATTAGGATTAAGCCATGCCCATGATGTAGTTAAACAAAGAGTCTTGCAAATTTTGCAAAGATATCATCACACACCATTGTTATTAGGTAAACGCATCCTGCAATTGACTTCGGGAGATGAAGGTTATCCCAAGCCAATTGTGATTGAACAGCATAATTATTGCTTTCGGTTGTATGCAGCGATGGATTGTGTATTTATCGAATCTGATAGCACTTTACATATTTTAGATTTTAAAACTGGTAAATCTGCCTTTGACCGCAGACAAGCTTTAGTTTATCTACTAGCTGCCCGTTATCTATATCCTGGTAAAAGAGCAGTTGCTTCTTTTTATAATTTAGAAATCTGCAAAAAATCTGAATTAATTACCATTAACAATCAGGAATTCGTTTCCTTAGAGTATGAGTTAGCGAATATAGCCCATAAACATCAACAAGATTTGCACAAATATCAATCAGAAACGCGCAATTTTAGCCAGATTTTCCCACCCAACCCAGGCAACCACTGTCGATTTTGCCCTTTTAACTCTATCTGCGAGTTTTCAGAATTTAAACCAGGAATTATGCCCAAGGTTGTCCAACAACATACCCCCACCCCAGTTTCTGAATAAAATTAACAGAAGCGTTTAAAGAAGGACAAATCAACATTACCAAAATGAATGCTTAAGGCAATATTTAACTGTTCCAAAGTACCGACTAACCAGCCAATACAATCAGTAGTGGCTGATTCATAATGATTAAATAAAATTGCTACTTTTTTTTCTAAAAATGGTTTGACTTTACGGGATATCAACACTATTTTTAACAGCAAGCCAATGGTAGGTAATGTACCTTGGTTACTAATTAAATCTAAGAAAGTAAAATGCTGTGGTGCTGCTGGACTATTGACTACTAAAAAGTTCAGCAATTGACTACAAGTTCTCACCACCAAAAATTCATCAGGCTTTTGAAAATCAGCTTGAGGTAAGGTGTTTTGCAAATGTGTATATAGTTTTTGATTAAATTGTCGTTTTCCATATTGATGATCAATAGAAGTAATTAAATATTCATATAAATCATCTTTATATTCATGGAAAGTCCGCGCTTGACTACTATACTGGATGAACTTCTGCGCTAATTCATTATAGGTGCAACCTTGTTCAGGTTTGCCTAAAAACTGCTTGAGGGTACTATATAATTCACTATCAGTTAATAAAGTAGGATTATTAACAGGACGCAAG
The DNA here is from genome assembly GCF_014698825.1 of Richelia sinica FACHB-800. Classification (GTDB taxonomy): domain Bacteria; phylum Cyanobacteriota; class Cyanobacteriia; order Cyanobacteriales; family Nostocaceae; genus FACHB-800. Next base: position 155,735 of record NZ_JACJTT010000002.1, on the reverse strand, counting down.
ATTCTATTTGCTTCCTCTGGAGAATATTTTCTGAGAACCTGAACCCGACGAAGTTTATAGGTTATATATTGAGATAAATCAATTTCAAATTTCTTTTGTACTCTAGCTTGGAAATGTTTGACTGTTTGCTGCTGTTCAAAGGTAGAGTCTTCGCTAATTAAACAATGCTCGTATAAATACGGATATCTAGGTATTAGATTCATCAGGGGCTGATGCTGTCTGTTGCCCCACGTAGGATGCTGATCAATGACCTGAATAAATCTTCTGAGAATTAAATATTGTTCGCTTTGAGTAAAATGTTTGACTAGTTCCCGCAAGCGTCTAATTTCTCTGGCACGGAAACTGGTGACTCTGGATCTTGTAGATGGGGTCTCGAATAATTCTATTAGATCAGCGATCGCATAATGCAACTGTGGCTGCATATGCCAACGATTAATCAGAATATGACAACACCGATTGAGGAAAAACTGAAACTCGTTGGCTGCTTGCTTAGAAGCAGTAATTTTATCTAATATCAACAGAACCTCATGTTCTGGATAGTCGGCACCATCCACAAACAAAGCGCGACAACGCTCAATCATGTGGTCAGGGGACTCTTTTTGCACTAGATGCAGCAAATGTTGGTATATTTGCTGTTCCTCATGGTAGCAGGAATGAGGATTATGATAGGAGTCGAGACTACCGCCTGGCATTTTGGCGCTGGGCGTTTGTTCGAGAGTTTTATCTGATTCAGAACCAATCCAATGATGCACCTTTCATTACCATTTACAACTGGGTCTACGTTTGTTTTCAAACATAGATTTGGCTATGTCAACAGTGTAACTTCGACCTAAAAAACCGAACTGAGTCCCGTAGTAATCTCTTTCAGAGTATATTCTGAGTTTTATTGTACTAAGCAACTCAGCAATTTACCTAGGCTTAATCATCAAGTAGGAATAAAGCTTTGCCACCAAACTTTAAATTTTCGATTAAGGCCAATAGGTTTGGGGAACACAAGGGTTTAGTTATGAGTCTGTCTGGTGTCAAAACCACTATCTTCGTTGCTACTTTCACCCCATTACTAAACTACTGATTCTCTTGTGCCAATTCCGCAGCTAAAATGACGGTAATTCCTTAAGAATTGTAAACCGAATGTGATTAATGGCCAAGTCACCAATGGATATCTCTTCCTTATTGAGCCGTAATCCATTGCTGGTTAAGGTTTCAAAGGTAATTCCTTTACCAATTTCAATATGATACCAGCATAAACCCATAAAGAAACGGGTAGGATAAGGGCCCACATCACCCACATCATCGGGGTTAGATTCCATGGGCAACCAACCAAAGTTGGGAATATAGAACTCTAACCATACGTGATTAAAGTCTGGTTGGAGGGGTACGCCTTGCTGTTCAGCATAAGGGGGGCATTTATACCGTCCCACAGTGCGACAGGGGATACCGTTTAAGCGACAAAGGGCGAGGAGAACACCGACGTATTCACCGCAAGAACCAACACCTCTTTCTAACACTATGTCTGGCGGGTCAATATATGGCTTAATCCCATAGGATAACTCGTCATACACATAGTTGCGGATGTTGTACATTTTCCGCAATAAATTTGTTTCTGAACCTGCGGCTTCACGGGCAGCACGTCTGACAATGGCTGTATCCATCGCCAAGTCATCATCATCTACTAGGTAACGACTCTGGAATTCTGCTGATAGTTCCGGCAGATCATCAGTATCTTTTGGAGTGATTCGATATTTGATACCCCGCACTTCCAAAAGTGCTTTCCAGCCAAAAATGTGGCGTTCACCGGGGGCAAGACTGTCAAATTTGAAAACTGCTACCCGTTGACCATCAACTATTTCTTCTGTAAATGGCACTCCAATGGGATCAACTTGTTTAACTTTTTGGCGTTCGGTTTCTGAGGGGAGGGCAATACGCCATTCTACATTGGATAAATAGACTTCATCCAAGGGAGAAATTTCCTCAACGTAGGACATTTCTAACAGATAACCGTTAGAAAGGGCATAGCGTTTACTGGGTTCGTAATGATAATACAGAGGATGAATAAAGGTGAGGTCACGGTAAGTTAACTCGTGGTTGGGGTCAGCGTTGGGGTTGTCACGAATATATGGTTCTTCAAAGGCATAGGCAATATAGAGACTATCTTTACCTTGGTCATCTTGGGGGCAGACTGCTATACCTGTGGGAGAAGGAAAAGGTGTGAGGACGCTAAATATCACTTCCCCAGTGGCCCGATCCATAGAGTACACTGTTTGCTCGGTGCGATCGCACACCCACAGAGTATCGTGACTAACAGCTAAATTTTCTATCCCCACACCAGGGACAGGAAACCTGGTTATTTCTTTGCGGCTATCACGGTCAAAAATTAAAATCTGTCCCAGTCTTTGACAACTGACGTAAACTGTAGAATCCCAAACAGCTACACCATTAGCAGCATAAGGTAAGGTGACAAAATGTTCTAAACCTAAGGACGAAAGCTTGCACAAATAAACACTGTTGCCACGAGTTAACCACAAAGTATCACCAGCAATAGCTAAACCAGTGACATCCTGAAATTCTCTGACTTGGTGCGGGTTGAGAATTCTACTGTTATCCGTGAGGGGGTCAATTTCTAGTAAATGTCCCTTAATTGTGTCTATGGCAATGAGTTTGCCGTCGAGGAAGGCAATACCATAAATGGTAGCAGCTGTAAGCGGTCGGATTGTTTTTGGCCCTATCATCTGGCTAGCGGTCAAACTGGGGAGTGCAAAACTCGTATTCAGCATAATTTAGTTCGATGGTTTAGCACACCTAGACTTTATTGTCGCACAACTTCTGTCATCCCATTGGGAGACCAGAAGAGATATATTTGGCATTTTAATGTCATCTAAACGACTCTTTTTTAAGCAAAAACCCATATCCAAAATTGGTGAATAAATTGGCAAATGTCAGTAATTAAACCTAAACTGTTACAACGTGGAATTTTCCACCTGTAACTTGAGTTAATGGTTTTCCTGCCATCACTCAATTATGATCGAATTTTGTAACCTTTTCCTGTAACCTACACGATGTCTGCTCATTCTTTGCCTGAAGGTGCCTCCGCTTGGCATAGTTTAGAAGTTGATAAAGCGCTAGACCTGCTTGATAGCAATGCAGAGAGTGGCTTAACATCCCAAGCGGTTGAACAACGTTTCCAAAAATATGGCCCCAATGAATTGGAAGAACAAGGTGGCCGTAGTGCTTGGGAAATTCTGCTGGATCAATTCAAGAACATCATGCTTTTGATGTTAATTGCTGTAGCACTCATTTCTGGGGGTCTAGATTTGATGGCTTGGCAAGCAGGTAATTTAAAGCCCGGTGAAGTGCCATTTAAAGATACCATCGCGATTATGGCGATTGTGGTTCTGAATGGCATCCTTGGTTATGTCCAAGAAAGCCGTGCGGAAAAAGCCTTAGCAGCCCTGAAAAAACTATCTTCTCCCTTAGTGCGAGTCATCCGCAACGGCAAAATGTTAGATGTCGCAGCCAAGGAACTTGTACCTGGAGACATAATGCTGCTGGAAGCTGGGGTACAAATAGCGGCTGATGGCAGGCTAATAGAACAATCTAATTTACAAGTGCGAGAGTCAGCCCTGACTGGGGAAGCAGAAGCAGTAAATAAGCAGTCAACAATCACATTAGCAGAAGATACGTCCTTAGGCGATCGCCTGAATCTAGTTTTTCAAGGTACAGAAGTCGTCCAAGGACGGGGTAAAGTGATCGTCACCAACACCGGAATGCGGACAGAGTTGGGTAAAATTGCTGCCCTATTGCAGTCGGTGGAAAATGAACCAACTCCCTTACAACAACGCATGACTCAATTGGGGAATGTGCTGGTAAGTGGTTCTTTGGTGTTAGTAGCTATTGTCGTGATTGGTGGCATTATCCAAGCTAGAGGGTTTAGTAATCTACAAGACCTGTTGGAAGTGTCCTTAAGTATGGCGGTGGCGGTAGTTCCTGAAGGTTTACCCGCAGTAATTACCGTGACTCTAGCCTTGGGAACCCAGAGGATGGTACGCCACAATGCCTTGATTCGCAAACTGCCAGCGGTGGAAACTTTAGGGTCTGTCACTACCATTTGTTCCGATAAAACCGGGACTTTAACCCAGAACAAAATGGTGGTGCAGTCTTTGTATACCAATGATCAAAGCCTGCGGGTCACGGGAGAAGGTTATGCCCCTGTTGGTGAGTTCCAATTAAGTGGAAACAAAGTTGAAGTAGAAGAATATCCTGCCATTCCTTCCTTGTTAGTGGCCTGCGCTGCTTGTAACGATTCCGTATTACAAAAGGAAAAAGGGGAATGGGTGATTTTAGGAGACCCCACAGAAGGTGCTTTAGTTACCCTGGCGGGGAAAGCTGGTATTGAAAAAGACCAATGGAATAGTAAATTACCTCGTGTTTCTGAATATCCCTTTTCTTCAGAACGCAAACGGATGAGTGTGGTATGTCGGGTGGAAGCCATTGCCACTGGTGAACCATCGATGACATCCGTAGACCCAGCGATCGCTAGTTTTGTGGACTCCGAACCCTACTTAATGTTTACCAAGGGTTCACCAGAGTTAATCTTGGCCCGTTGTACTCGCATTCAGTTAAACAATCAAGCTGTCCCTTTGACTGAAGCACAAAGAGGACAAATTCTGGCAGAAAACGACAGTATGGCCAGTAAAGGTTTACGGGTACTTGGCTTTTCCTATAAACCCCTGATGGCAATCCCCCCAGAAGGTGAAGACGAAGCATCAGAAACTGAATTAGTGTGGTTAGGATTGGTGGGAATGCTGGATGCACCAAGGCCAGAAGTCCGGGATGCGGTGCAAGAATGCCGGGAAGCGGGAATTCGTCCAGTCATGATTACAGGAGACCATCAACTAACAGCAAAAGCGATCGCTGTAGACTTAGGCATTGCCCAACCTGACGATAGAGTCCTGAGTGGTCAAGAATTGCAACGGATGAATGACCAGGAACTAGAGGCACAAGTTGATTTAGTCAGTATCTACGCCAGAGTTGCCCCAGAACACAAACTACGCATCGTTCAAGCCCTACAACGTCGCGGTAGATTTGTGGCTATGACCGGCGACGGTGTGAACGACGCACCAGCCCTCAAGCAAGCAGATATTGGTATTGCTATGGGTATTACCGGTACAGATGTGAGCAAGGAAGCTAGCGATATGGTACTGCTAGATGACAACTTTGCCACTATCGTCGCCGCTACCAAGGAAGGTAGGGTTGTTTACACCAATATTCGCCGCTTTATTAAATACATCCTGGGTAGTAACATTGGGGAAGTATTAACCATTGCTGCTGCGCCAATTTTAGGCTTAGGTGGTGTACCTCTGACTCCTTTGCAAATTCTCTGGATGAACTTGGTGACAGATGGTTTACCTGCTTTAGCCTTAGCAGTAGAACCCCCAGAACCGGATGTGATGAAACGTCCCCCCTTCAGCCCCCGTGAGAGTATTTTTGCTAGGGGTTTAGGTTCCTACATGGTTCGCATTGGGATTATTTTCGCTATCATTAGCATTATCCTGATGGAATGGGCATATTTTCATGCCAAAGCGGTAACAGGAGAAGGATTAGATCCAGAGAGATGGAAAACAATGGTGTTTACTTCTCTATGTATTGCCCAAATGGGACATGCTATTGCCATTCGTTCTAATAATCAACTGACAATTGAAATGAATCCTCTTTCTAATCCCTATGTGTTAGGGGCTGTAATTGTCACCACGATTTTGCAATTGATGTTAGTTTATGTTCCACCCCTGCGAGATTTCTTTGGTACTCACTACCTGCCTTTAGATGAGTTGGGTATTTGTATTGGCTTCAGTGCTTTGATGTTTGTGTGGATTGAAGGAGAAAAAATCTTCTTCCGATTAATGGGTAAGAGAAGTGTCTAGAAAGTAAAATTTGCCAATCCCATTTTAACTATCAACCTGCTTACCTCCGGCAGAAAATAAAAGTTAATTTCTGCTTTTTCTTTGTTACTTTCTGAATTGAAAATTGAAAATTAGAATCCAATTTCGGTTTTTAATTTTTAATTTTTAATTTTTAATTGTTGAATATGTACCTCAAAACCCTACACCTCCGACAATTTCGCAATTACCAAGACCAAAAGGTTGAGTTTGCTGCTGCCAAGACAATTTTGGTGGGTAATAATGCTCAAGGTAAATCAAATTTGTTGGAGGCTGTAGAATTATTGGCAACATTGCGATCGCACCGGATGGGACGCGATCGCGATTTAGTCAAAGAAGGGGAGTCTACAGCCCAAATTAACGCCACCCTAGAACGATTTAGTGGTGTAAGCGAGTTAACCCTGACACTACGTCGTCAGTCCCGTCGTAGCGTCGCTATCAATGGAGAAACAGTCCGTCGGCAAATGGACTTTCTCGGTATTCTCAACGCCGTCGAGTTTTCCAGCTTAGATTTAGAATTGGTGCGTGGTGGCCCTGATGGTCGTCGTAATTGGTTAGATACTCTACTGATTCAACTTGAGCCTGTCTATGCTCACCTACTTCACCAATATCATCAAGTTCTGCGTCAACGCAATGCCTTTTTAAAACGCCATCTTGAAGCCCCTGCCAAGTCCTTACAATCAGAATTAGCGATTTGGGATGCTCAGTTAGTCACCGCAGGCACAAGGGTGATTAGAAGACGCGATCGCGCTATTCAAAGACTAGCACCCATTGCCGCCGCTTGGCACGCCAGTATTAGTGGTAGCACAGAAGTATTAGAAATTAAATATGCACCTAATATCTCCGGGGAAGAAAATCAACCAGGAGAGATAGAACAAGCTTTTTTAGGCAAAATTCAACAGCGGTTTATTGCTGAGTTAAATCAAGGAACTACTCTCGTTGGTCCTCATCGAGATGAAATCGAATTAAGCATTAATCAAACACCAGCACGTCAGTATGGTTCCCAAGGTCAGCAAAGGACACTGGTGTTAGCATTGAAATTAGCAGAATTACAATTAATTGAGGAAGTTGTCAAAGAACCACCCTTATTATTATTGGATGATGTATTAGCGGAATTAGACCCCTACCGTCAAAACCAATTGCTAGATACTATTCAAGACCGCTTTCAAACTTTGATTACCACCACTCATTTAGGTTCTTTTGATTCCCAGTGGCTCAAATCTTCGCAAATTCTATTTGTCAAAGCTGGGGAAATTTCTTTTCCAGCCGCTATTAGTTAATTCAACTGATATTTTATTAGTGAATTTACTGATAAAAATCAATCATTAACCATAGCAGACTTACATTTTGTGACTATTTTCGGTAAGATTGCTGGATATAAAATTAGAATTTACGGGCATTATATAAACATGGGAAACTCTATTAAAAGTTGGTCTTCTAGTATAGCAGGTGACGGGTGACAGAGCTAAAAGCCTTTGGGTATCTTAGTTTTAGCTGTAGTTAATGTCCTAACTAACTTGTATACGGCTATATAGAAAATATGCAATTTATCTAGGTTATAGCAGGTGACAGGCTTGGCAGTGAGTTTCAACTATGCTCAACTACCGCTTCAGCTGAAGAAGAACAGGTAACAATGTGAAAAGACTTGTCACGGGCGATTGCTATATGTGATTTATTCAAATTTTATGTAAATTTTATGATTTATATGTTGCCACGTAAACAAATTTTTAATGCTGAAGAGATTGCTTTATTAGGTTCTTCATTAAGAACAATTGAGCCAAAACTGCTCAAACAATCTCAACATGAAGGTATAGAAAGAATTTGGTTACAAGGAGGAGAACCATATTTTGATGTTTTTTTAGAATTACAACATAATGAAATTATCTGGTTTCAATTTACTTTGCGTGGTAAATCTGTTTCTTGGCATAGTCAACAACCAACATTACAAACAGGTGTTACCAATGAATTAAATATAGACGATGTGAGCTTTTACGCAGCCAGTAAAACAGTTGCTAATGATGCTGCTAGTGATTTAGAATTTATTAATTTAGTTAAATCTATTTTGGATACCAGATCAGAAGAAGAAATTTTCGCTAAGGTGTTACGCCTATTTAAATAATGTAGGCGATATTTTTAATCATATAAAATTTGATTACATAAAATTACCATATCAGGACTTACGCAAAATACCTCTCAAACCCTCTTTCCTATCCCTACGGGACGCTACGTGTTATATTAGCGAAACTTTTGCTTTAGCGATACGTGGTTCATTATTCTGTGAATTGTGCGTAACTCCTACATATTTAAGTCATCACCATTTTATGTGAGACTGGACAAAATCTAAAATCTGTGAATTGAAACATCTTTATCTGTGTGTATCTGCGTTTATCTGCGTTCAATTATTCCCTGTAGCTTCACATGCAGATCCACTAACTTAATTTCACCAATTAATCATCAAATCGTTCCAAGCGTTTTAAGAAGTGGAGAACAATCAGCGTCAAACCAGCACCAGCTAGTCCTAAACTCCACAAACCACAACCCGCAGCAATTCCTAAGGCCGCTGTCACCCAAATAGCTGCTGCTGTTGTTAAGCCATGAATTTCTAATGATTGGGATTTCTGTGAGGAAGAACGTAATATTTCTCCGGCACCTAAAAATCCTACTCCCGCAGTAATGCCTTGAATAACGCGACTGAGAGCATCTACATTGACTTGCTCTCCACTAAGTTGGATATTAATCAAGGTAAATACAGCCGATCCCAAACTGACTAACATGTGAGTTCGCAAACCTGCTGGTTTGTGCTTCAGTTGACGTTCTAAACCAATCATTGCACCAATTAATAGAGCAAATAATAGTCGAACACAGATGTTGAGCCAATTATTGTTGGTCAGATAGTCTGAGTTAATCAAGTTATGGTTGGTAAATAAATATTTTGAAAAATCAAGTTAATTGGTAATATAGTTACAAAAAATTATAACTCTTGCATTCGGAAAAATCAAAGAATCATTATATTTTATCGTAATTTGCCAGATTTAATCATAAACTTAATAATTAAGGGAATGCTGCTAAATTTAATTTAAGAGAGTCGTCATGATTAACTGTGATTTTTTTGATAAGGAGGGCTAATGTAAGGGGGGGAATTTTCTCAGCTAGTCAGTGAATTGAAAACTGACAAAGGACAAAGGACAAAAATAAAAGAAAACTAATAACTCACACATTACTAATTGAGTGGAACAACTCTACTGGCTTGACCAAATTAAATTACAAGACCGCTCCCAAGTAGGCGAAAAAGCTTTTCAGTTAAGTAGAATTAGCCACCGAGGCTATCCAGTAGTGCCTGGTTTTGTAGTTTCGGCAGGAGTTTTGCGGCAATTTCTAGAAAACCTCAATAGTTCAGAGTCGTTAGTAGCTGATTTACCTGATTCTTCATTACATTTGGATGTAGCTAACTGGCGACAACTCCAGCAAGTAGCTAGCAAATTACGTCAAGAAATTGTGTCTGCTGCTGTTCCTGAGGAATGGGTGAATAGTATTTTTCAAGCAGCAAGCACATGGCAAAAAAATTGCTTGATTTTTCGACCGACATTGTCCATAGCAACTGGAACTCAGAGTGTGGGAAATATTTCTGGGTTACTGGAATCTGTGTTTTGTCGGTGTTATGAAGAAGCGATCGCTTATGCTCTCAAGCATACCTGGAGTCAGTTATTTCGAGCCAGAAGTCTATTGTATTGGCAAAGTCTAGGCATCAGTCTACATACCATTAATTTAGCGGTATTAGTACAACCAGTAGAAAATGCGATCGCTTCTGGTGTGTTGAATGCTAATTTATCTGAGTGGGAAATTCAAGCCGCTTGGGGATTAGGATTGGCCATTACTAATGGCGACGTTTTGCCAGATATTCACTCCGTTCAACCAGACAACGGACTAGTGAGAGAAAAGAAATTAGGCAACAAAATGCTGGCTTATTGTTTAGATGATGATTCATCTCCATCCCAGTCAGTATTAACAGTAGAAAAAAATTGTTTAGTTACCTATCTCCTAGCAGAATCCCAACAAAAACAGCAGGCGCTATCAACAGAATATTTATCACAGGTAATTGGCTTAGGCCATCGGTTGATGGGTGAATTGGGGACAAATTTCCAAATGAAATGGACAATCACCGCAGCAAATCCAGTCCCTCAACTTTACATTACCCAAGTTAATGCTCCCCAACCTGTTATTCCCAATTTAAAATTTATTAAAGGTATTGGTGCGGCTAGAGGTAGGGTCATATCCACTGCCCATATTATTCTTGACTCCCAACCTAAACCAACTCAAATTCCCAAAGATGTGATTTTGGTGGCACCAACAGTGACTCCTGATTGGTTTCCCTTGCTTCAGAATGTAGGGGGAATTATTACAGAAAAAGGCGGATTAACTAGCCATGGGGCAATTTTGGCCAGGGAATTGGGTATACCTGCTGTGGTCAGTTTGCCAGATGCCACCAAATTATTAGACCCAGGAGAGAAACTGTTAATTGACGGGGAAAGGGGAGAAGTCTATCGGATGGAGGAAGAACCATTAGTAGGAAAGACACAGGAAATAATATCTTCTCCTCCTTCATTTTCCATCTCACCTCAACTCCCAATTATTGCCACTCAACTATTAGTAAATCTCAGTCAACCCAGTTTAGTTGAACAAGCGCAAAAGTTGCCTGTAGATGGAGTGGGATTGTTACGCTCAGAGTTGATGATGTTAAATATTCTGGAGGGTAAACATCCCGTAGATTGGCTATTAGCCGGAAAAAAAGCAGAATTATTAACAGCCTTATCTGAGCAGATTTTACAATTTGTCCGTAGCTTTGCACCTAGACCAGTATTTTATCGTTCCTTAGATTGGCGATCGCCTGAATTGCCATCTTTCCATGATAGTTCTCGACCTGCCACCACCTCAATGCTAGGTGAACGGGGAGTTTTTAGTTATATCCGCAACCCGGAAATTTTTGAATTAGAACTCCAAGCCTTAGCAGATTTGCAAACCTTAGGTTACAGCAACATCAATTTGCTCCTACCCTTTGTCCGCACTGTAGAAGAATTTGAGTTTTGTCGTCAGAAAGTAGAACAAGCTGGACTAACTCAAATACCCCAGTTTCAACTATGGATGATGGCAGAAGTTCCCAGCGTCTTATTTTTATTGCCAGAATATATCAAAGCTGGCGCAGCAGGAATTTCCATTGGCACAAATGACTTGACCCAATTAATTTTAGGCATAGATCGAGAACAAGGCAATTTAGCTAAAAGCTTTGATGAAAGGCATCCAGCGGTGATGAGTGCTATCGCTCAATTAATTAAAATGGCTCAAGCAGGGGGTATTCCCTGTTCTATTTGTGGTCAAGCACCAGCCTTGTATCCAGAAATTATAGATAAATTAGTTGAATGGGGAATCACCTCTATTTCTGTAGAACCAGAAGCAGTAGAGAGAACCTATAGAGTGATCGCTCGCGCTGAACAACGCATCATCCTAGCAGCAGCAAGGCAGCAACTGGAACAGGCTAAAGGGGAATAAAAATAAAAAATGAAGGACTGAAGCTGCAAAATTCTACACTTGACACTTCATCCTTCACAATGGAATTCTGGAAAAACCCAAATTTTATAGCCGTAAACAAAGCAGTCAGGACATTAACTAAAACTTAGACACCCAAAGGTTTTTAGCACTGTCACCTGCTATAATTAGCGAAACATACTACTTACGGAACTGTCTTCGTGAATACGCCAGATAGTTTCCCCTAGAAGATTAGCAACAGAAAGCACTACCAATTGTGGAAAACGCTTGCTTTCAGGAATAGGAATTGTATTAGTGACAATGACTTCTTCAAACACGCCACTGGACAAACGCTCTACTGCTGGTGGCGAAAATACTGCATGGGTAGCACAGGCATAGACTTGACGTGCCCCTTCCTGCCTGAGTAGTCTTGCACCTTCAGCAATTGTGCCACCAGTATCAATCATGTCATCTACCAAAACAGCAGTTTTGCCTCTGACATCACCGATGACGTTTAACACTTCAGCCACATTATGGGCTTGACGACGCTTATCAATAATCGCCAAGGGAGCATCATTGAGCTTTTTGGCAAATGCTCTCGCCCTAGCCACACCACCCACATCAGGAGAGACAACGACTAAATCAGGGAGTTTTTTACTGATGAGATAGTCTAGTAACACTGGTGAGCCGTAAACATGATCAAAGGGTATATCAAAATAACCCTGAATTTGTGCTGAGTGTAAATCCATTGCCAGAACGCGATTAGCACCTGCTTGAGTAATCAAGTTGGCAACTAACTTGGCAGTGATAGATTCTCGTCCTGCCGTTTTTCGGTCTGCACGAGCATAACCATAATAGGGAATTACTGCGGTGATTTGCCGTGCGGAAGCCCGACGACAAGCATCAACCATAATTAATAATTCCATTAAGTGATCGTTCACGGGTTGACAAGATGGTTGGATTAAATAGACATCACAACCCCGAATCGATTCCTGGATTTGAATATAAATTTCTCCATCCGCAAACCTTTTGCGAATCATGGGTCCCAAGTCCATACCCAGGTAACGAGCTACTTCTTGGGAAAGTGGTACGTTGGCAGAGCCAGAAAACAGCCGCAGGCGATTATTTTCAGACATTCCTGTTGCAGCTGGCTGCACCTGTAAAGTTGCAGAACTGAGCACAGCAGATCCTCGAAGTGCGTTCATGGCAATATTATCATCAGGGATTTAGCAGATTTCATTGAGAGAGAGTAAACAAAACATCATGTGATTTTTGTTCAATCTTTCATACAAACTTGAAATATTTCTCCATAGAATTAACATTCATTTACTAATTTCTTCATCTGGGGAAAACATACTACTGAGGTTGTCACTGACGTGGTTTACGTCAAATAGCTTCAGAGTTACAAGTTTGTGCATTGAAGTAACCTGCCCAAATCTCTGAAATTGTAATCTGGTAGGTTACTTACTCTACCCGCTGTTTTTGAACCGAGAGCCATTTATACACACATAAAGTGATATTTCTGGCCAATCTCAGATGAAATAACAACGTTTGATTTAGCACTAAAGGTGCAATTAATCATTTTATGATAATAGGGGCAAATTAATAAACTAGACAATTTTAATACGAGATATTTATGTAGCAAATCAAAAAACCTATGGATTGACCCTATTAAGTAAATCTTAAAAATCCCAGACTATTTTAGCGTTTAGTTCAAGTTTTGGAAATAAAGGTGAGAACTGTTCGGTTATACCTACTGTAAATAGGCGATCGCACTACTTGATCTCAACGCCATAAACTTTACCTTTTTTTTATAAATTTGCTGTTCTCAAAGTGAATTAGTTGGGCAAAATTTCACACCTGTTGGTTAACTATCTGTGAAAAACAACTTTCTTTGTCAGTTGCTGCCGATTATCGTTGAGCTACACTACCCTAGATGATAGCTGACTTGACTTTTAGCAGCTACGGACATCTCAGAGGATGGCATAGCTGAGGGCGGTTTTTTCCAGACATACTTAGTATACACTTCCCTCCCGTAGCATAACTGAGGACAATTACTGAATCCACTAGAAAACACAAAAAATCATGTTGTGGATATTTGCTCCTTTTGCTAACGTCTACCTCAGTTGCTATTAAACACAATCTATCGATTATGCAACCACCGTTTTCAGTTGGTACTATCCTGCAAAATCGTTATCACCTGCTTCAGGTTCTGGGACAGGGAGGATTTGGTAGAACCTATCTTGCAGAAGACCAAAGACGCTTTAATGAACTTTGTGCCATTAAGGAATTAATTCTCACATCAGGAGTAGAGAGTGCCAATAAAGCACAGGAACTGTTTGAGCGAGAAGCAGCGATTTTATATCAAATCGAGCATCCCCAAGTGCCAAAGTTTCGGGAAAAATTTGAACAAGAACGACGTTTGTTTTTAGTCCAAGACTATGTTCCCGGCCAGACTTACCGTACCTTATTAGCTGAACGGCAAGCACTGGGTCAAACTTTCACAGAATCAGAAGTTTTGCAATTTTTACGGTCTTTATTGCCAGTATTGCAATATCTCCATGGTCAAGGGATTATTCATCGCGATATTTCACCGGAAAATGTGATTTTGCGTTCTAGTGACTCCCTACCCGTGTTATTGGACTTTGGAGTAGTGAAGGAATTAGCCACTAAATTACATTCTTCCAGCCCCACACCAGTGACAACGGTAGGTAAATTAGGTTATGCACCCAGTGAACAAATGCAAACTGGTCGAGTTTATCCTAGTAGTGATTTGTATGCACTAGCGGTGACAGCAATTGTTTTGCTGACCGGGAAAGAACCTGCACAATTATTTGATGAAAATAAACTAAGTTGGAATTGGCAAAAATGGGTAAAAGTTGATCCCCGATTTGCTGGCGTTTTGCAAAAGGCCTTAAATTATGTGCCAGGGGAAAGATATCAAACTGCTAGAGAAATGACTGAAGCCTTAAACGCTTTAGGCCAACCTATTGTTAACACCCCAGAAGTTTCCTATATCCCTACTGTTGCAGTTGGTCATCGTCCTGAACCCAAGCCACCAGCAGCTACCCAACCTCCCCCTGTTATTCCACCTAGTCAAAATAACTCGGCTTTAGATAATCCTTTGGTAGTGGGTCTAATTAGTTCTGTGGTGGTCATTTTAGCTGGAGTTGGTTCTTGGTCCTTGGTGAGTTCCCTGCGTAATCCTGGAAGCAAACCTTTAACACAACGCACACCTCAATCTTTTCCATCACCTTTAATTAGTGGTGGAGTTACCATTACTCCCTCACCAGAACTGACACCCACTCCCACACCAACTACAACGGAACCGTTAGTTTACAATAAAGTCCTCAACTTTGATGCTGCCAACACAGCTACAGTTACGGATACTATTAAGTCCAATGAAACAGTTCAATACAGTTTTCGGGGTAAAGCGGGACAACTATTAACTGTATCCATTGACCAATCGAGTGGTATTTTATTGACTGTGTTAGGGCCCAATGGTCAACCCATTGATCGCCAATCTCAACAAGTGACTTCCTATGCAGGAACCTTGTTAAATAGTGGTAAATATTTGATTCAATTAAATCTACCTGCGGATGTACCTGAGGCTAGCTATAGCTTAAATGCGGTGTTAGAAAACCCTGTCAAACCAACACCGACTCCTAGAGAAACTAGTACACCTCAAGAGACTGTGACACCAACTCCGACTCCCACTCCCACACCAACTCCTACACCGACATCAACTCCTACACCCACACCAACTCCTACACCCACACCAACTCCCACTCCCACTGATATCCCAGTTGAAAATAACGACCAATCAACGGATACAGCACCAACACCTCCGGTGAGTGGCGGCAATTAAAGCTAAATTATGGATATGCCCTGGATATGTTGACTAGGGCTATGTCAATTATGTAGTAATTATTGGTAAGTAAGTTGTTAAAGACATTACTGATTGCGGGAACAGATACAGACGCTGGTAAAACTGTTGTGACTACAGTCATTGCAGCCTATTGGCAAAAACATTTTCCGCAACGTAGTTTGGGGATTATGAAACCGATTCAATCGGGGGTAGGCGATCGCGAATGGTATGACAATGTATTTAATCTCGGACTATCATTAGCCGAAATTACACCCTTGTATTTTCAAGCCCCTCTAGCACCTCCCATTGCTGCGGCTAAGGAAAATCGGACTGTGGATTTAGCTGTAGTTTGGCAGGCTTTGTTAAGCTTGCAAAAGCAACGGGATTTTCTGTTGGTGGAATCTTTAGGGGGGTTGGGTTCCCCGGTGACAGATGAATTAACGGTGGCTGATTTAGCCGCGGAATGGCGTTTACCGACTATTTTAGTTGTACCAGTGAGATTGGGGGCGATCGCTCACGCTGTAGCTAATGTAGCATTGGCTAGGCAAGCACGTGTCAATCTGCAAGGAATTGTTCTCAACTGCACCCAACCCCGCACAGAGACAGAAATAGCTGATTTAACCCCACCGGAGTTAATCACCTCATTTACTCACATCCCAGTTTTAGGTTGTTTACCCTATTTAGAAAATCGTACTGATTTAGAAAAACTGGCCCAACTTGCATCTAATTTAGATTGGGAAACATTGTTTTTTCAAAACGAATAACTTCTCATATCCCAATCATCCAGCCTCCAGAAATTCCTGGCAAGGGATCAGGGTATATTCAACAGAAATAGGATAACCTCAAGTTAACTAGCTTAAATAGGTTGTCTTCATCATGGTTTCTACCTTTCCTCATCCCTCATCTGTCAATCTCTCCCATGTGCGATTAGAAATTCGCTCCTTACAACCACAATTGGTAGAATGGCGACGACATATTCATCAACGACCGGAGTTAGGTTTTCAGGAAAAACTGACTGCCCAATTTATCTCCCAAAAGTTGCAAGCATGGGGAATTGAGCATCAAACGGGAATTGCGGAAACGGGAATTGTAGCCATTATTCAAGGGACAAAAGCTGAAAGCAATCAGGTATTAGCTATTCGTGCGGATATGGATGCTTTACCCGTTCAAGAACAGAATGAAGTTCCCTATTGTTCACAGCATGACGGTGTAATGCACGCCTGTGGCCATGATGGACATACAGCGATCGCTCTAGGTACAGCATACTATCTCCAGCACCATCGTCAAGACTTTGCTGGGACTGTGAAAATTATCTTCCAACCCGCAGAAGAAAGTCCCGGTGGTGCTAAACCCATGATTGCAGCTGGTGTCCTGAAAAACCCAGATGTTAATGCCATTATTGGATTACACCTGTGGAATAACCTCCCCTTGGGGACAGTGGGAGTTCGTCCTGGTGCATTGATGGCGGCTGTAGAATTATTCCGTTGTACTATTTTCGGTAAAGGTGGACATGGGGCCATTCCCCATCAAACAATTGACTCTGTAGTGGTGGCAGCACAAATAGTCAATGCCTTACAAACTATTGTGGCTCGTAATGTTAACCCTATTGATTCAGCAGTGGTGACAGTGGGAGAACTTCATGCGGGAACAGCTGTAAATGTCGTTGCTGACACAGCCAAAATGGGCGGAACTGTTAGATATTTCAATCCTGATTTAGCCAATTTTTTTAAACACAGAATTGAGCAAATTATTGCTGGTATCTGTCAAAGTCATGGCGCTGATTATGAACTAGATTATATCAATCTGTATCCACCAGTAATTAATGATCCCACCATGGCAGAATTTGTCCGTTCTGTGGCTGAAGAGGTGATAGAAACACCCATTGGTGTTGTGCCTGAATGTCAAACTATGGGTGGGGAAGATATGTCATTTTTCCTGCAACAAGTACCCGGTTGCTATTTCTTTCTAGGGTCTGCCAACCCAGCTAAAAAATTAGATTATCCCCATCATCATCCCCGATTTGATTTTGATGAAACAGCTTTAGCTATGGGTGTAGAAATATTTGTCAGATGTGTAGAAAAGTTCTTGAGCAGTCATCAGAATGAATGTTCGCACTAACTTAGTGCAAAATATTATATCTATTCCCATACCAGTCATAAGCAGTCATCATTAAACGCAGATGGGCGCAGATAAACGCAGATAATTTTGTATTTCATGAGCCTAAGAAATGCTATATTCCTATGTTTGACATGATTTTAAGTGACGACATCACAACCTATGCTCAATATATAAATTGAATACTTTTTTGACAGTATCTGAGGATAGAAATATTCAACTTGATATTCCAACTGTAGGTTCATTTCATTTTGACCATAAAAAAATATAACTGGAAGAAAGAATTGAGAATTGAGGCTAACAATTATGTCCGAGCAGCAACCTACATCCAATTTAATTGAAGAACTATCTTCAGAAGACCAAGAGCTTTTATCTGGAGGACATTATTATCCTGGTGGTGGCTATGGTTATGGTGGCTATCCACCATATTATGGTGGTTACTATGGTCGTCCTCGTCATCACCACCATCATAGACACCATAGACATCATAGGCCTTATTACTACTAAATCAATGACTGCAAACTAAAACAGCATCGAAAATAAATTTGCAGATTAGCGCACCGGTTAAATTGCATGAATACGGTGCGTTATTCGCATTAAAAATTAACTCTAAAATACAGCATATTTGAGGTAATCGAACTCACGTTCATTTACATCTCCGAAACGGAGAGGGACTTCAATATCTGGAAAAGTCAACAAAAAATTCAGGTCTTTCAGCCTCTCTCCTGGCAAGGGAGAAATTTGGAAAGGAGTTTTTAAAATTTGTTGAAATCACAAAGCCTTATGGTAAGCAAATTTCAAACCTGTTCCCTCCTGTATACAAATTTTTTCATTTTATTGAAAAACTAAACTTTTTCTCTGGTGAACTAAGTTCTTCGCTAAATTAATTGCTGCTTTCATACTTGTTGCATCAGCCATACATTGACCAGCTATATCAAAAGCGGTTCCGTGGTCTGGAGATGTGCGAACAAATGGTAGGCCAATAGTAGTATTTACAGCCCGGTCAAAGGCCATTAATTTAACAGGAATTAAGCCTTGGTCATGATAAAGTGCTAGGTAAGCATCGGCAGGGTTTGGCACTGGAGAATTACCAAACCAAGCTTGTCCTGGTTTAACCCACATGGTGTCTGGTGGTAGAGGCCCCTCTAATTGTAAATGGGGGCGTTTTTTGCGTTCTTGTGCCAACCACGGTATTAACCAATCAATTTCTTCTGTTCCTAATTGTCCCATTTCTCCACTGTGTGGATTTAAACCAGCGATCGCTATTTTGCTATTTTCAATGCCAAAATCTTGTTCTAAGCACTCTACTAATAAATCCAGTTTTTTTGTTAATAATTGTGGCGTTAAGGTGGTCGCAACTTGATTTAAAGGGATATGTGTGGTAGCAAGTAAAGCACGCAGCGTCCAATTGGTAAAAGGCGATCGCGCCACAAACAACATCCCAAAGCGACTAACTCCCGCTTTCTCAGCTAATAATTCTGTTTGTCCAGGATAGTGATAACCCGCTGCCTTCCAAGCTGATTTAGCAATGGGCCCGGTGACAATCCCATCAAATTCACCAGCCAAAGTGCGAGCGATCGCATTTTCCATATAAGCAAAACTGGCCGCACCACTAGCTTGATTTCCCACTCCTGTAATAATTTGCTGATCACTTGGCACATCAATCACATTCAAATCATCAGGATTCGCTACATCTGCTGCATTTTGACCTAAATTCTTGAAAAATTGATAAGTCTGTAATAATAAATCCTGGCTGCCCACAACTACCAAATCACAGTTTTTGCTCACCTCTGGATCTGCCAAAGCTTTTAAAATTACTTCTGGGCCTATACCTGCCGGATCACCCAAAGTTACAGCTAAACGGGGGCGTTTTTCACGTTGAACTGTTTGTAAGTCAATTGGATTTACTTGATACATAAAAATATTGATTTAATGTATTTCCTGACTAAACACAGCCATCTGTTTTGTGATATCTCCTCATACCCAAGTCAAGATTGACCACAAAACTCACAGGAATGATTGTTAAATTAGTTTAGAATTATTTACACAGGTCTCATCCACAAAGGAGTATATTAACGCCTTGATAGACCTAGTTTAGCTGAATTTAGCCTATTCTTGAGACTGAAAAACATCAGATTTGAGCCATCAAATCCGTTTCAGTAATGGAAATGGCAAACATCAACACACCATTCACAAAGGAGAATCACACCAAATGGGCGGCGAAATTTTCAATGCGGCGCTATTGTCTTTCGGTTTAATCTTCGTAGGTTGGGCCTTAGGTGCTTTACTACTGAAAATTCAAGGCGCAGAAGAGTAGTTTTTAACAGGGGGTAGGGGTGTAGAGAGCCAGGGAAACAGGGGGAGATAGGGAGAAAAGATACTCCTGGTAAAGTAGGGTAGCCTAAACCCGATTCCTGAAGTCCTTACCCCCTCCCCCTATTTCCTTAAAAAAAATGTAAACTTTTGTTTGTTTAGATAATTCTGTTAAGATTCTTTTCATAAAACATTAAAATATATAACGACCCTCATGACATTATTAATAGTCGGTGCTACTGGCACCTTAGGAAGACAAGTGGCTCGTCGTGCGATCGATGAGGGGTATAAGGTGCGCTGTTTAGTTCGCAGTACCAAAAAAGCAGCGTTTTTGAAAGAATGGGGTGCCGAACTTGTACGTGGAGACCTCTGCTATCCCCACACCTTAACGGAAGCTTTAACAGGGGTAACGGCTGTTATTGATGCGTCTACATCCCGTGCCACAGATTCCCTGACTATTCAACAAGTGGACTGGGAAGGCAAAGTTGCTTTAATTCAAGCTGCCCAAGCTGCTCAAGTAGAACGTTTTATCTTCTTTTCCATCTTGGATGCAGATAAATATCCAAATGTACCGCTGATGGAAATTAAGCGGTGTACAGAGTTATTTTTGGCTGAATCTGGCTTAAATTATACAATTCTGCGTTTAGCAGGCTTTATGCAAGGTTTGATTGGGCAATATGGGATTCCCATTTTGGAAGCACAACCAGTATGGGTAACTGGTGAATCTTCCCCTATTGCCTATATGGATACTCAAGATATTGCCAAATTTGCCATTAAGGCTTTAAGTGTACCTGCAACAGAAAAACAAGCCTTCCCTGTGGTAGGAACTCGTGCTTGGAGTGCAGAGGAAATTATCAATCTTTGCGAACGTTTATCGAACAAAGATGCAAAAGTAACGCGAATGCCATTAAACTTGCTGCGGACTGTGCAGAAGTTTTTGCGTTTCTTTCAGTGGGGATGGAATGTGGCTGACAGATTAGCTTTTACAGAAGTTTTAGCTAGTGGTAGGCCTTTAAATGCGCCTATGGATGAAGTTTATAAAATTTTTGATTTAGATAAAGAACAAACAACCACTGTCGAAAGCTACTTACAAGAATACTTCAGCAGGATTATGAAGAAGCTGAAGGAATTAGACTACGAAAAAAATAAAGCCAAGAAGCAAAAAAATAAAAAGACTCCTTTTAAACAGTCATCGTCTAGCTAATAGTCAATAAATTTGAGACGAATGACAAGATTAGTCAAAAATGTGTAAACATTACATACAGACAAAGCATCGCCTAAACTTGGATATTTGAGTGTGCCGAAAGCAGGCATTATCTACAACGACGTTAAACCGGTAGCGGGTCGTGTCGCTATCGAAATAAAAGACCAGTTAACCGCAGCTGGTTGGGATGTGTGTATCACAGCTAGTGTCGGTGGTATATTGGGCTATTCTCATCCAGATAGTCCTGTGTGCCACACGCCCATTGAAGGTGTAACGCCTCCAGGCTTTGATTCAGACATGAAATTTGCAGTGGTGTTGGGGGGAGATGGGACTGTTTTAGCCGCATCTCGTCAAACTGCACCTATGGGTATTCCGATGTTGACTGTGAATACAGGTCACATGGGGTTTTTGACGGAGGCTTACTTAAACCAATTGCCCCAAGCCATAGAGCAAGCAATGGCAGGTGAGTATGAAATTGAAGACAGAGCTATGCTCACCGTCAAAGTGTTGCGGGGAGATAGAATATTATGGGAAGCTCTCTGCTTGAATGAAATGGTGCTACATCGGGAACCTTTAACCTGTATGTGCCATTTTGAAATTGCGGTTGGTCGTCATGCACCGGTCGATATTGCGGCGGACGGTATCATTATCTCCACTCCCACTGGTTCTACAGCTTATTCATTAAGCGCCGGTGGTCCAGTTGTGACTCCTGGTGTGCCCGTATTGCAGCTGGTACCGATTTGTCCCCATTCTCTAGCCTCCAGGGCTTTAGTGTTTCCAGATACGGAGTCTGTGAGTATCTATCCCGTGAACATTCCCAGATTGGTCATGGTGGTCGATGGGAATGGAGGCTGTTACGTTTTGCAGGATGATCAAGTATATTTGGAGCGATCGCCCTACAGCGCCCGTTTCATCCGTTTGCAATCACCAGAATTTTTCCGGATTTTACGCGAAAAATTAGGTTGGGGTCTGCCGCATATAGCGAAACCAACTTCTGTAGAATTGCCTTAATGTAAGTTAGTGGTCGTTTGTCAGTGGTGATTATATGGGACTGAATTTAGTTTCAGCTAACTGGAAGAGTTCACCGAGTCCACCAGTGAAGCAAAGCCGAATTATTGCTGCGATTGATATTGGTACTAATTCCCTACACATGGTAATTGTCCGGATTGAACCGACGTTGCCATCTTTTAGTATCATTGCCAGAGAAAAGGAAACTGTTAGATTGGGCGATCGCGATCTAGTGACTGGGGAATTGAAAGCAGAGGTCATGCAAAGAGCGATCGCTTGCTTACGCCGATTTCAAGAATTAGCGAAAACCCAGGATGCAGATAGTATCATTGCCGTTGCCACTAGTGCTGTGCGGGAAGCACCCAATGGTAAAGATTTCTTACACCGGGTAGAAGAAGAAATCGGTTTATGTATTGATTTAATTTCTGGACAAGAAGAAGCGCGACGCATTTACCTTGGTGTCTTGTCTGGGATGGAATTCAATCACCAACCCCACATCATCATTGATATTGGTGGTGGTTCCACAGAAATCATTTTAGGTGACAGTCAAGAACCCCGCAGCCTCACTAGTACCAAAGTCGGTGCAGTCCGACTGACTGGGGAATTAATTAAATCTGACCCCATCACCAGCATCGAGTTGCAATACCTGCAAGCTTATGCACGGGGGATGCTGGAAAGGTCGGTGGAAGAGGTGCTCAATAATGTTCAGTTTGGTGAATCCCCCAAATTGGTGGGCACATCTGGAACGATTGAAACCTTAGCCATGATTCAGGCCAGGGAAACATTAGGTTATATTCCTTCCACCCTCAATGGCTATCAATTCACTTTAAAGGATTTACGGAGTTGGGTGGACCGATTACGACGGATGACCAATGCTGAACGTGCTACCATTCCCGGAATGCCAGAAAAACGCTCAGAGGTGATTCTCGCAGGTGCAGTGATTTTACAGGAAGCAATGACCCTATTAGGGGTGGAATCCTTAACAGTCTGTGAGCGTTCCTTACGGGAAGGAATCATTGTAGACTGGATGCTCACCCATGGCTATATTGACGACAGACTGCGATTTCAAAGTTCAATTCGTCAACGCAGTGTGCTGAAAGTTGCCAAAAAATATGAGATTAACCTAGAGTATAGCGATCGCGTCGCTGCCTTTGCCCTCAGTTTATTTGACCAAACCAAAGGTACTCTCCACTATTGGGGTGAACAGGAACGGGAATTACTCTGGGCTGCTGCCATATTACATAATTGTGGTCACTACGTCAGCCATTCAGCACATCACAAGCATTCCTATTATTTAATTCGTCATAGTGAGTTGCTTGGTTACAACGAAACGGAAATCGAAATCATTGCCAACTTAGCCCGTTATCACCGCAAATCTCCACCCAAGAAAAAGCACGAAAATTACCGCAATTTATTGCACAAGCAGCACCGTCAAATGGTCAGCCAACTCAGCGCCATTCTCAGGTTAGCAGTAGCTTTAGATAGACGGCAAATAGGGGCTGTGTCTCGTGTGCAGTGTGAATTTTTCCCTCATCTTCGGGAATTTAGATTGTTGATTTTCCCCACTCGTGTGGGAGATGAATGTGCTTTAGAACTGTGGAGTTTAGATTTCAAGAAGGGAGAATTTGAGACAGAGTTCGGGTTAAAGTTAGTAACAAGTTTGATGTAAATATTCATGGGGTGCATCTCATAATTTAGTAATTCTAATCTAGTAATTCATCCATTATTTTTTATGGATGTTTTAGTGTAGAGACGCAGGAAAAAAACAGACAAATATAACCGTAGACAAGGTAGTTAGGACATTAACTACAGCTAAAAATAAGATACCCAAAAGCTTTTAGCACTGTTACCTGTCACCTGTTACCTGCGATGCACTGAGCGCAGTCGTATCGCTAAAGCGAAAGCTACGCTAACGCGGAGCGTGGCGTTAGCCATAGTGTCACCTGATATATATGGATTTGTTTTACAAGATGTAAGCAGTAATTCCTATACCAGAAACAGTATATTTAATTTCTTTACATTGATTAATATTTACTAGTTCTTTCACATTTTGACTTAAATATAAATTACCAAATTCACCTTTGTCTTGAGCCATTTTAGAAGCAATGTTGATAGGCATTCCCGCAATTTGTTTACCACCCGTAGGTGAATCACAAATTACAACTAATCCCACATCAATACCAATCCGACATCTATACTCTTTTACTGCTAATTCTTGCCTAAATTTTTTGGCGAAATCGATTGCGAATTGGGCTTGATCAAATACATATATTCCTGATGAACCGACAACATTAATTTCCTGTCCCTGATTTTCAGCTAGAAGATTAATTCCTATTTCTTTGAGTATTAGAGAGCGAGATAAATTCATCAACATAGCAGTTTCATGGATTTCACTATGATGACTTTCCCTCTCAATTAACACTACTGCTTTGTTTTGGGTAAATTTATCTGTCAACTGTCGTTCTAATTGAGGATCATGCCATCTATTACTATATGCTAATAATTCATAGTAAAACTCGTCAGAATAGGGAATAGGGTATTTTCTCTCTTTTGGCAAAATATCAGTTAAAACTGGCCCGTCTAATACTCGAAAAATATGACCTATTGGCGTTTGAGTATGAGTTTTCTGCACAATTTTAAAATCATGATTTCTTGGCAAAAGTTCATATATACTTTGACTAATAACTATTTCGTCACCTTCAGTTTCATTTTCAGTAATATCTTCAATTACATCTGCTTCTAATCCATATAAACCACCATTAATCAGATAAAAATCCCCATAGTGAGCGCCCATTCCTATTTTGATTTGGCAATTTTTATTCATTTCTCGTTGGATTGTCATCATGGCTGATACAAGCCTTTCAGCACTCAGAGAACTGGGATAGAGCATTTGAGTATTATCAGCAGTCCAAACACCAATTCCCTCTCCACCAATGGCAGCACCAAAACTATATACAATTTCCTTACTTTGGTTAATCATTGCCAAAACTTTGATTAAGCCTTGTTGCTGAGTCAGTTTAGTTAGTCCCGCAGAATCTGAGGATACGCTATAACCTGTGAATTTATAATCTTCTAGTAATTCAAAGGCTGTTTGTGGTGTTTTTTTGCTTTCTTCCCATTGTTGAATTAATTTAATTGGTAAACAACCAATAATATCTTGGGCTTGATCAAATAGGGCAGGTGAATAAAGTTGATGATTAAATAATCTGTTCATTTCATCAAGTAAAGGTAATCAAATCAAAATGGTATTAATCTTGTTTTAGTCTGGGGCGGAATTTGCCAACCACAATGTATAAAATGGGGACTACAAACAAACTTAACACAGTAGAGACAATCATTCCTCCAGCGATCGCTGTTCCGAGTGATTCCCGGCTTGCTGCACCTGCACCTTCAGGATTTACTAAGGGCCAAATACCAAAAATAAAGGATAAAGATGTCATGAGAATTGGTCGGAGGCGTTCTTGGGCTGCTTGAATGACAGCTTTCGTCATGGGCAAACCTCTTTCCTGTAGTTGGTTGGCAAACTCTACAATCAAAATCGCGTTTTTACTGGCTAAACCAATCAACATTACTAACCCCACTTGGCAGAATACATCGTTGTTTAAACCCCGTAATGATTGGGCTAAAAGTGCACCTAAAATCGCTAAGGGAACTGAAAACATGATGATTAAGGGGTCAAAGTAGTTTTCATATTGAGCCGCTAATACCAAAAATACAA
Organism: Richelia sinica FACHB-800; assembly: GCF_014698825.1. GTDB lineage: Bacteria > Cyanobacteriota > Cyanobacteriia > Cyanobacteriales > Nostocaceae > FACHB-800. The sequence continues at coordinate 130,056 of NZ_JACJTT010000002.1, read as the reverse complement.
ATAGTAATCCTAATCCGAAAATTAATGGTGCTTGACCACCTGATTGTTTTTCTTCCGCGACAATACCAGCCCATTCATAACCCATACTTTGGGGTAAGATTTCCGCAGCGAGTTTTTCCATAGCACCGCTAGCTTGACCAGAGCTATAACCAGGAGCAGCAGAACCGTTAATTTCAATGGAACGAAATAAGTTGAAATGGTTAATAGTTTGCGCTCCTGTGGTGGAGGTGAGTTTCACTAAACTACTCAAGGGAATCATTTGTTCATTTTCTGACCGCACATATAAACGGTTTATATCTTCTGGGTTGGAGCGAAACTGAGCATCTGCTTGCACATAAACTCGATAAGTCCGCGACATGTAATTAAAGTCATTGACATATCTGGAACCTAAATAACTTTGTAGAGTTTTAAAGATATCGTCAATGGGAACCTGTAATGCTTTGGCTTTATTCCGGTCTACTTCAATTAAGATTTGCGGTGTATTGGCTGTAAAGGTACTAAATACTGCTTGCAGTCCTGGGGTTTGATTTCCCTTCTGCATGAATTGACCAACTATTCCTAGCATGGCATTGAGGCTATCAGTACCTGCACGGTCTTGGAGTTGGAATTGGAAACCGCTAAAGCTGCCCAAGCCCCGAATGGTAGGTGGGTTGACAGGGATGACCCTAGCTTCGGTAATGTTAGAGAAGGTTTGTCTTAATTTACCGATAATGGCAAAAACTGACTGGTCAGGTTCATGTCTTTCTTGCCAAGGTTTAAGGGTGGTAAAGATGACACCATTATTAGCCGTATTGCCGCTAAAACTAAAACCACCAATGGCAAAAGTTCCCACAACTTCCGGCAATTTGAGAATTTCTTTTTCCACCTGACTCATGACTTGGCTGGTGTATTTGATAGAAGACCCCTCTGGCCCTTGAATGATGGTAATAAAATAACCTTGGTCTTCTTCAGGCACAAAGGAGGTAGGAACGTGTAAATACAGCCAACCTGTACCCAATAGGGAAGCCACAAACAGGGTAATAACGAGTATTTTGAGTTTACTTAACCAAAACAGGCTTTGTTCGTAATTTCGACGCAGCCAATCAATACAACGGTTAACTTGGTCAAATACCCAACCTAGCCAACCGTGAGGTCGTTGTCCTTGACGTAGGAGTAAGGCGGAGAGGGAAGGGGTGAGGGTAATGGCTAGGAAGGTGGAAATAGCAATAGAGAAAGCAATGGTGAGGGCGAATTGTTTATAAATTTGTCCTGTGGAACCGGGGAAGAAGGCAACAGGGACAAATACAGCCATTAATACTAGGGATGTGGCTATGACGGCTCCGAATAACTCCTGCATTGATTCAGAGGCAGCTTTGCGGGGTGACATGCCCTCATCTTCAATTAAGCGGGAGATGTTTTCCACCACAATAATTGCGTCATCGACAACTAACCCGGTGGCTAGGGTTAACCCAAACATGGTGAGGGTATTAATGGAGAAGTTGAAAACCTTAACAAAGGCAAAAGTTCCCACCAAGGTGAGGGGAATAACAATGACGGGAATTAAAGTAGTACGCCAATCTTGGAGGAAGATAAAAATAACAATAACAACTAATGCGATCGCTTCTAATAATGTTTTGACGACTTCAAATAAGGATGCCTCCACAAATAGAGTAGTATCAAATGCCACTTGATATTGCATACCGGGAGGAAAGCGTTGAGCTAACTGCGCCATTTCTGCTTTCACTGCTTTGGCAACATCTAACACATTACTTCCTGGTGTCGGAAAGATACCCACACCCACACCTTCTTTGCCTTTGAAACGCAGAAAAGAGTTATAGTTTTGAGCACCTAATTCTGCTCTGCCAACATCTTTTAATTTGATTAAACTACCATCGGCATTGGTCTTGACGACTATATTGTCGAACTCCGTCGGTTCTACAAGCCTACTTATGGCTCTCAGGTCGATTTGATACATCTGACCATCAGTCGCTGGTGGTTGTCCAATTTGTCCAGCACCCACCTGTAAGTTTTGTTCGTTCAGGGCATCAATTACATCATCCGCTGTTAAGTTACGACTAGCCAGTTTATTGGGGTCTAGCCACAGACGCATGGCATAACGACGTTCACCAAAAATCCGCGCTTCACTCACCCCGTTAATGCGTTTGAGGGCATCTAGGATATATAAATCTGCATAGTTACTTAAGAAAACATTATCGAACTCTTGGTTTTCACTATACAAACCCATCGCCAAGAGGATATTATTTGATTGCTTACTAACAGAAACACCCGTTTGTTTAACCGCTTCTGGTAATTGTGGTTCAGCAAGGGCAACACGGTTTTGAACATCAACGGCGGCAATATCTTTATCTCGTGATGAATCAAAAGTAATGGTAATGATACTACTACCATCATTACTACTGCTGGAAGTCATGTATTTCATGCCTTCCACACCGTTAATTTGTCGTTCTAAGACTGTTGTTACTGTACTTTCAACAACTTCTGCACTGGCACCAATGTAGTTAGAATTAACAATAATTTGTGTAGGACTAATTTCTGGATATTGGGCGGTAGGTAGAGTAGGAATACTAATTGCCCCTACCAAGAGAATCAGGATAGCGCAGACACTTGTAAATACAGGTCGCTTAATAAAAAAATCAACAAACATGTGTAAGTTTTTAGGTTTAAGGGAAGGATGTAAGTAAGCCGATGCTAAATATCTAATCTAGGTTGAGAAATGTTCCTGTAGGGCAGGTATGAGAAGGCATCCGCAATCATTGACGGTGCGTTAGCCTTTGGCATAACACACCCTACAAAATAATTGATATTTATTCATATACATTGAATTTTTCTCTATGACTTTCTGAATGAGAACAATGATTTACTAATCTTGTTTATGCTCAAATCTTGATAGTTTGATAGGTTGGCATCAGCTATACTTCAGAATTTTTCATTACTGTGATTCCGCAACTATGGGCAGTCCATCTCGGAGATTGAGAATGCCAGAAACAATCAATTTTTCATCCGGTTGTAAGCCCGTCAAAACTTGATAATTGTTGCCTGAAATTGACCCTAGCTTGACTCTTTTTTGATGTGCTACTAATTGGGAATTGCCTTGGGGAGATTTTTCATTTTTAGCGACAAACACAAAGGTTTCTCCAGCTACTCTGGATACTGCCGTGGTAGGAACTATGACTCCTTGGCGTTGATTCCAAATGATTTTGGCGCGAATTAATTGGTCTGCTCGTAATTGACCAGAGGAGTTGTTATAAATGGCTTTTGTGAGGATAGATTGGGAGTTGTTGGTAATATTTGGAGAAATGAAAAATATACTACTATTGCCCAAGATTTGACCTTGGGCGTTAATGAGTTGTACTGGTAATCCTGTCCTTAATTGGGGGCCTCGTTCCAAGGGAACGGGAATTTTCACATCTAAGGGTCGATTTTGGGTCAGGGTAGCTAATAGGGTTCCATTGTTGACAAAATCCCCAACTTTCACAGGAATATCGCCTACAGTGCCCGTAAAGGGGGCTGTAATTTTGTAATACTGAAGCTGGACTTGTTGCTGCCGAATATTGGCATCTGCTTGTTCTAGGGATTTTTGGTTTTGGGAAATGGTGGCTTGCTGTGCTTGAATTCGCGCATCGATAGCTCTCAGTTCTGCTTTGGCTGTAGCTAGCTTGTTAGCATAGATATCCTTGGTTTGACGGGATACGGCCCCTTCTCCAGCTAAGTTAGTATAGCGATCGTAGTCTTGTTGATTTAACTGTACATCTGCTACTTTGGCTAATCTCTCTGCTTCCAGAGATTTGAGGGTAGCACGGGCATTTTCTAGTTGGGCTTGAGTAGCTTGACCTGCTGCGTATAAACTACTGACGGCTGCTTGCTGCTGTCTGGCATCTATTTGCATAATTGCCGCCCCTGATGCTACTGTGTCTCCTGATCTGACAAAGATTTGCGTGACTTGACCCTGCACTCTGGGTTGAAGATTCACTGATCGTCTAGATTCTAGGGAGGCTATATACTCGGAACTGTCTTCTATGGTGCCTGTCTCTACTGTGGAGAGTTTGACTTTGACTGCTGGTGGTTGAGCATTAGCTGTGCCTGGGTTAGAGGTTTGAGCACTCAATAACTTCCAAATCACAGCCGTTCCACCGCCAATAATCAGTAATACAGCTAAGGATAAACGTAGCCATCGCTTTGACGAAGAAGGGGGCACCAATTCTGGTTGGAGATTCTCTGGTGGTAGATTGTCTTCGTTAAAATCTGTTTGAGGTTCGGGGGATGTCATAGTTTCAAAACAGCAAAAGATGAATATATTAAGTAGAAATTAATTAAAGTATGAGGGTGTCCGATAAAATTTCCTGTTTTAGGATGAGGTAGAAAATAAAATTGTGTGTTACTTGATTCAAATATACAGGTTTTATCTTGTTTGACAATCTATCAAAAGTTAAATTTTGCAATTTGCCAGCATATTTTGCCTAATTATAAGTCTGTGGCAATCTACCAGCCAAAGTCTTGATATTTAGGCTGATATTGTCGGATTAAATATCAATTTTTTTATTCGATTTTTGCGTTCATGTTTTAACTTTGCTGTCAGAATTATGGAAAAACCAAAAGTTATTTTTTTAGATGCGGTAGGTACACTTTTTGGTGTTAAGGGTAGTGTGGGTGAAATTTATAGTCAAATTGCCAAAGAATTTGGTGTTTTGGTAAATGCAGAAATATTAAATCAAAGTTTTAGTCAAAGTTTTAAAGCTGCGCCACCACCCATATTTGATGATGTGGATGATCAGGATATTCGACAGCGTGAGTTTGATTGGTGGCGGATGATTGCTATCAATACTTTTGAGTCTGCTGGTGTATTTCCAGAATTTACTGATTTTTCGGCTTTCTTTAGTCGATTATATAGTTATTTTGAAACAGAAAAACCTTGGATTGTCTATCCTGATGTCTTGCTCGCTTTAATGAATTGGCGACGATTAGGAGTGGAATTAGGGGTTTTATCTAATTTTGATTCTCGTCTTTATTCGGTTTTACAAAAGTTGGGTTTAAGAGAATATTTTCAGTCTATTACTATTTCTACGCAAGTGCGTGCAGCTAAACCAGATCCAGAGATTTTTAAAATTGCCTTGAGTAAACACAATTGCTTACCAGAAGAAGCCTGGCATATTGGCGATAGTATTGAAGATGACTATTTAGGTGCTAAGTCTGTGGGGATGAGAGGGATTTGGATCAATCGTCAATAAAATCCCAAATTTAGCTATTCATACCAATTTTAAAAGATGGCAAAAGTTGGATAGAGAAAAAGTCTATATACATAGGTACTATTAATCCAAAATCCAAAATCTGAGTGCCTATATGTAGATGTTGTGATAGGCTATCTGCGATAGGTGAGTAGAGGTACTGGAGATGACTAAACTGCGGGTGGGTTTGTTATTTGGGGGTCGTTCCGGAGAACATGAAGTTTCTATTAGTTCGGCCAGGGCGATCGCTCGCGCTTTGAGTTGGGAGGAAAATGTTAGTAAGTACGAAATTCTGCCTTTTTACATCCAAAAGGATGGATTTTGGCAAGCAGGTGAGGTAGCGCAGCAAGTTTTAGATACTGGTGTAGCTATTCAAAATCCCGCCCAAACTCCTAATCTGTGGACATTCCCACCGCAAACAGCAGAAGTTGATGTTTGGTTTCCCATTCTCCATGGCCCTAACGGTGAAGATGGTACCATTCAAGGTTTATTAACATTGAACCAAGTTCCCTTTGTAGGTTCTGGGGTACTGGGTTCTGCTGTGGGCATGGATAAAATCGCCATGAAAACAGCTTTTGCTCAAGCTGGACTACCCCAAGTCAAATACAAAGCCATTACCAGGGCGCAGGTATGGTCAAATCCTTGTGTCTTTCCCAAGCTATGTGATGAAATCGAGTCTACCTTGGGCTATCCTTGCTTTGTCAAACCTGCTAATCTAGGTTCATCGGTGGGAATTGCCAAAGTGCGATCGCGTCAAGAATTGGAAGCAGCTTTAGATAGTGCTGCTAGTTACGACAGACGCATCATCGTGGAAGCTGGTGTAGTTGCCAGAGAAGTAGAATGTGCGGTTTTAGGCAATGACCAACCTCAAGCTTCTGTTATTGGTGAAATTACTTTTACCAGTGATTTTTATGATTACGAAACTAAATACACTGAAGGTAAAGCCGACTTATTGATTCCCGCAGCTTTACCAGCAGCTATTGTTAGTCAAATTCAGGAAATGGCAATACAAGCTTTCCTGGCTGTAGATGCAGCTGGTTTATCAAGGGTGGACTTTTTCTATGTAGAAGCCACTGGGGAAATTTTTATTAATGAAATCAATACTTTACCTGGCTTTACCGCTACAAGTATGTATCCTCAATTGTGGGCTGCAACTGGTATTCCTTTTGAGAAATTAGTTGACCAATTGATTCAATTTGCATTAGAAAGAAGCAAATGAAAATGAATGTAGAGATGTTCCACCGGAACATCTCTACACTATTTAGACTTTAATTAACCAATTTTTTTGATACATTAACAACGCTACTCCCCACCAGAGTAAGACCGTAACTAAAGCAAATAGAAAGGAACCGTTCAAGTTACCAGCCCAAGATGCAAAGATATTTTGATAAATCCAATTGTAAAGACTGGGTGCATCTTCCCCACTACCAACGGTAATTCTCACTAAAATTTTAATTAATAAGACTGAAGATACAAATAGTGCGATCGCATTTAATCCCATCACCTCGAAGGGTTTACTCCAGGCTTTTTTAACCCGCACTTCAATCAGTTCATAGCAACCTGCCAGTAACAGCAGGGCCCAACCAGTGGTAAATACTACATACGAACTCGTCCAAATCTTTTTATTAATGGGAAATGCCACATCCCAGACCAAACCAATGACCAAGCAACATAAGCCAAATAAGACTAAATCCATACTAGTTTCTGAATTCACTGGCTTTTTCTGTATCCACTGTCCAGTAAAATAACCAGCGAGAACAGAGACAATTGCGGGAAGAGTGCTAAATAAACCTTCAGGGTCTCCCAAATAATTGAACCCATCACCTTTATACAAATGAGCTTTGGGAATAATCAAGCGATCTATATATGCACCTAAATTTCCTTCCCTAGTTAACACTCCTGCACCATAATCAGGTACAGGAACATACATCATTGTCAACCAATATCCAACCAATATCCCTATGGCTAATATCCACTGACCTTTGCGAGGTAGGTTAAGAACAGCTAAGGATGCAAATAGGTAAGTTAAGCTAATTCTTTGCAATACTCCCATCAAGCGAATACTGCTGAGGTCAAAAGTCCCAAAACCTTTATTCCAAAAACCATTGAGAATCAAACCTAAGATAAATAAAATTGCCGCACGACGCAAGATGCGAAAATAAACAGCTTTTGTAGGTTGATTCTCTGGGGTGTATTTAGAAAGGGAAAAATTCATTGCGACACCCACAATGAATAAGAAAAAGGGAAATACTAAATCAGTTGGTGTGCAACCATTCCAAGCAGCGTGGTCTAAGGGAGGATATTTATCATCTGCTACTCCCGCCATATTGACGAGAATCATCCCTGCAATTGTCAGACCACGGAAGACATCAAGTGAAGTTAGGCGCATATGCAGAATTGAGTCTGAGATGACTATTTACCCTACCCCGCTTGATGCAGAGAAGCAAGAAAAATGTATAGACTTGTTTACAAGGTAAAATTTTGTTAAGGCAAGCCGTTTACACCAAACTGCTTGGTTGCTGTAAATTTTAAGATTTTGAATTTTTACTATGACTATCAAAGTTGGAGATACTGCGCCAAATTTTTCTTTACCCGCTCAAAATGGTTCTACAGTTAGTTTGCAGGACTTTCGGGGTAAAAAGGCTGTTGTCCTTTACTTTTATCCTAAGGACGATACTCCAGGTTGTACGGCGGAATCATGTGCTTTTCGAGATCAATATGAAGTGTTTAAATCAGCAGGTGCTGAAGTGATCGGTGTGAGTGGAGACTCTAAGGATTCTCACCAGCGATTTGCAACCAAGTACAATTTACCTTTTATTCTGTTGAGTGACCAAGGCAACAAAGTCAGAAAAGAATATGGTGCAACCGCGGCTTTTGGTTTATTTCCTGGTCGTGTCACCTATGTGATTGATCAAGAAGGAATTGTCCGTTATGTTTTTGATTCAATGCTCAACTTTCAAGGACATGTAGAAGAAGCATTAAAAACTTTACAACAGCTAGCTGTGAAATAATTTTGGTTCTGGGAAAGGGTCACTGTAATATCTCTGTTCCCTTTCCCCCATAACTTACACCTTCGAGGTTATACTTTCGAGGTTTTTTCCGGCATCACAATATTGTTGGCAGCTTTGCCATTTTTGCCATTAGTGCTACCGTTAGGCTGACGGGGTTGAATTACACCATAACCGCCATGATTACGTTCGTAAATGACGTTAATCTCACCAGTTTCCGCGTTGCGGAACATGTAAAAGTCATGTCCTACCATTTGTAGCTGTTCTAAGGCTTCTTCAATGGTCATAGGTGGCATGGAGAAGTATTTAGTACGCACAACTTCTTCTGGTAGTTCAGGAGTGCGATCGCCTATTAAATCAGTTACTACAGCTGGGGTTGCTAAAGTCTCTGTCAGAGGTTGATTTTGGGTTTTTTGTTCTTGTCGTCTTTCTTTATATTTACGTAACTGCCGAGAAATCTTATCTGCTACTAAATCTATACTTGCATACAAGTTTTCGCTGCTTTCCTCGGCACGGATGACACTACCATTTGCATAAATGGTAACTTCAGCCGCTTGTTTAGTGTTAATTCGGGGATTGCGAGCTACGCTTAAATGAACATCCACTTCGTTTGTGATGTTTTGAAAATGATTAACTGCTTTTTCAATTTTTTGATGCACATATTCCCGAATTGCATCGGTGATTTCAATATTTTTGCCGTGGATGACAAGCTTCATGTAAACTCTCCCGCTCAATATTTAATGTGAATTTTTTTTGTCAGAAAGGAGATGAAGGAGATTGCGGTAAGGTCTATCACTGCCGCCAACACAAATTGTAAACTTTTATTTATACACTGCTGTTGCACCTGTTCTCTGCCGATTTGTTGCCACTCTGGTTTTTCCATCTATTACCTTGATTCACATTTAAGTTTCTGGGATAAGTTCCAATTGACTTTTGCAGCCACCGGACTAAAAGAGGGAAAACCACGGAATGAAAAGAAATTTACTTATTGTCCCGATTTTCTCATTGAGGGCAACCTTTACAAAGGTAGAAGTGGCTACTCTCATTTACTTCGTACAGGCTTGGTTACTATTGAAAGAATACAAACCTTAGCAGGAGTGAAACTTTGATAGACGCAAACAACTTCTTGTGATGTCATCAGCCAGTGCATTTGTTTCTATTGTCTTGGCTTGATGCTGATTGCAGAGAATTCCTCCGAACACCATTGAGTTATATATTCAAAGTAGCACTTTGTCGTTTACAAAGTAGTTCCCCTTGACGTTCCTTTAAAATCCTTTGCATTGCTTGACAATTGGAGAAGGTCAGGAGTATGCCTACGGCACGCTGCGCGAACAGGAGTTGCAGAAGTTACAGAAGTATGGCTAGGCTACGCTACGCTATCAGAAGAAAGAAGAAGATTTGTCAACTATTTTTCCTCTACACCCTAAACCTTACAGTCTTTTCCTGGAATGACAGAGACTCAACCACCAAAATATCCTTGTCTTCTTTACAGCCGAGAGTTGATGCCCTATGCTGAGGCTCATCAATGGCAGCGATCACTTGTTGACCAACGTATCCATAACCCTGATTTAGAAGATGTTCTCATTTTGCTGGAACATCCCCCTGTGTACACTTTAGGACAAGGTTCTAAATCAGAATTTCTGAAATTCGATATTGACAAAAATACATATGATGTGCATCGAATTGAAAGGGGCGGTGAAGTTACTTATCATTGTCCGGGACAACTGGTAGGGTATCCGATTTTAAACCTGCGAAGATATCGTCAAGACCTACATTGGTATTTACGTCAGCTAGAAGAAGTGATAATTTGCGTTTTAGCTGATTATGGTTTGCAAGGAGAACGTATTTCCGGTTTTACAGGTGTATGGTTAGATAACCGCAAAGTTGCTGCTATTGGCATTAAAGTAAGTCGCTGGATTACAATGCACGGCTTTGCTTTAAATGTTTGTCCAGATATGACGGGTTTTGAGAAAATTATACCTTGTGGTATTGCGGATAAGCCTGTAGCTAAATTATCACAATGGATACCACAAATTTCTTGTCAAGAAGTGCGGCATCATATTATCAAAGCGTTTACGTCTGTATTTGGTGTAGAAGTGAAATACATGGATGACAGATATTAAAGATGACAGGTGACAAAAATTGTTTCTCAAACTATTGAAGATTGCTATATTAATGAGTATTCGTAAACAATAGACAAAATTTATATAAAAATTTGAACTATATCGATTCTCACCCTAATTTATCACACTAAAATAAGAACATTACTTGCTAGTCACTTAGATTAATTTTTGTGGAAGTTAACTAGAAAGCGCGTGTGAATTACATTAATAATATCTCAACACCTACCCCAACAATTACTTCCCTGAAAGACCGTGACTGGGAAGCTCTAACTGCACTTTTTGACAGAGATGATGGTGATGAAATTGAAGCAGACATTACCAGCAAGTTATTATTTTTAATCCCCGAACCTTGTTGGGAGGACAATCCTTTTGAATTTCTGCGGGAGTATCTCTAAAAGAGCCTCTATCAGATATATAGTCTTTGACTAAGGTGAGATAAGGTGATCATCCAACTTTGCGTTCATTAATATATTCCAGATTTTCAACTGTCACACCTGATAAATTTAGTACATAGACACTAAATAAACAAAAATAGACATTCATTTCATCAATAATCATAGCTTTAAATCTCACAAGTACCAATTCAATCAACTTTGTTAAGTAAGACTTATCAATAACAAATATATGATTTGTAACTTCCTCCCAAAGTAGTTAATTCTTTTTTATCTATCTTTTGGGGGAATAAATATCAACACAATCAAGACTAAATAATTAAATATTCCGATCACCTGACGAACTTTAACACCAAATCCTCCCGTTATGATCCGACAACGGGAGATTTTTTTTCAATGATACCAAATGGCAAAAATAACTAAAAATATATCTGTCTAAAGGAGGACTTGCCAGAGAGGTTCTAACTATTAAATATTAAATAGCCCGATTACCCTACCGGACTTTAGCTCCAAATCCCCTCTTATAGTCTTATAAACTCATAAGGGGGGTTTTATTTCTAAATTGCTAATGATGAATTCAGGATGATTAAGGATTACAGTATATACATTGGCTGGGATCAGCAAATTCTTGACCATTAGGAAATAATTTCTCTTGTCTAAAACCACAGTTTTGACATTGATAAATCGCTGCTAAGGTCAAGGAGGTTGGCTGGTGACATAAATCACAGGGCAAGCCAGGTTTTCTATCAGTTACCGCAAAACCAGGTGTGGCACATTGGGGACAGCAACTATTGAGTTTTTGAATTAAATCTGCGGTAGCTTTTTCAATGTTTTTCATCCTGGTGGGATTATACATTGCTCGCATATCAGTTTCGATGTTGATTTGATGATTATGGGAGTTATGTAGCGCCCAATTGACAGATTCTATCAATTTTGATTCTGTCGTGATACCTTTAATTAAATGAATATCCGATTGATTTTTTAATTGACAAGAAATTACTAACCCATGGTCAGGAAAACCAGCTTTTGTGGCGAATTCTTTGGCTTCTGCTAAGTTGGAAACTGTTTGATGGTTAAAATTAGTATCTAGGGAAAACACTTCCCCAAAAATTTCTAGTTTATTTTCTTTATCTATAAAAATAATAATTTCTCTATTGGCGTAAATATAGGGAATATGGGGATGGGGTGCAAAACTCCCTTCACTGGCTATACCTATATTTTTTCCCGTTAACTCTAGTGCCTTTAATGCTTTGAGTTTAGCAGCGGCAATTTGTGTACCTGGACGTTTAATTTCTCTCGTGAATGTTCCAAATTGATCTGTATTTAAATTTTCTGGGACAATCACTTGTAGCCCTAATTTTTGCTGCAAAAGTGGTGCAATGACTTTTTCTTTTTGGTGCATTGTCCCTAGCACTGCCACACGATCTTTAAACATGATTCACGCCTGAGATATCACATATGTTTGTGTAATATTCCTTAATGTAAAGTATCCCAGGCGTTCTTGTCTAATTTTGTGTTTGTGGAACTTGAGGCATTTGTGCCATTAACTTTTCTTTGTTGCGTTTGCGAATTTTGGCGTACAGTTGAATAGTGACAGCCATGAAAATAATCAATCCAAAAATTAACCAAGCTGTGAGGTCTGTGGGGAGATTATTTTTAAATACTGCTAACATGACAATCACCACTAACATGAGGGTGGGTGCTTCATTTAAAGCACGTAAATGTTGACTACTCCAGCGACATTCATCTGCGGCTAACTTTTTCATCAACCGACCACAGTAGTGATGATAGGCCAATAACATGGCGACAAATAGTAGCTTAAAGTGTAACCAAGGTTCTTTTAAAATTTCTGGTTCGGTGGAAATGATACCAATGGCCATAGCGACTGTAACTATCATCCCCGGTGTGGTGATGATGTCATATAGGCGCTTTTCCATGATTTGATACTGATTTTTCAAGATAGTCCGTGCGGGTTCCGGTTCTTGATTAGCTTCAACGTGGTAAATAAACAAACGCACTAGGTAAAATAACCCAGCAAACCAAACGACTATGCCAATAATGTGAAATGCTTTGAACCAGGAGTAAGCCATGAATCGTAACCTGCCTTTCTCAAGTTTTTCTCACTCTCATTATTTAGGTTACGGTAAAACTTTGTGCAGCAATTGCTGTTATCGATGGAGATTGGTTAAGAAGTATGTACAAAAGTCAGAAGATGGGGGATTTTTGAGTTGGGATTTTGGAGAGAAAATGGCTGTGTGTTTGGGTTTTATACCATCAAGACAAGAAAAAGGTGCGTTTCACTAGGAATGACGCACCCAGGTTCTAACTGAGAATTGATGTTTGGTTATGGTATTAGACTAGCAGGGTTTGCATGAGTGGTTGATCAGGGGATAATTTACCAGTGCGTAACCACTGTTCTAGTTCCTCTGGTGCTTTGGCTTGGCTTAAATATTCCCGCAGTTTTAAACCTTCTAAAATTTCTGTTTGCAGAAGTCGTTGTGCGATTTCTTCGAGCAAGTCGCGGTTATTTTGGAGAATACTTAAGGCAATGTGGTGAGCATTATCGACAATTTCTTTGACTTCCCGGTCTATTTCTTCTGCAACTTGGGGACTGATAGAACGACGGGGGTTGCCGTAACCTTCTAAAAACTGTTGTTGGACTTTTTCAAAGGCAACTGGCCCCAAGCGATCGCTCATCCCGTACAATGTAACTGCTCTTTCTGCTAGGTCGGTGGCTTTTTGAATATCATCGGCAGCACCAGTAGATACTTTACCGAAGACGATTTCTTCTGCGGAACGGCCACCGAGTAATGTGGCAATGCGTCCACGAATTTCATCTTCAATCATCAAGAAGCGGTCTTCTTCTGGCATTTGGATAGTATAACCTAATGCACCTACACCACGGGGAACAACGGAGATTTTTTCCACTCTACCAGCACCAGGCATTAATGCACCGATGATGGCGTGACCAACTTCATGATAAGCAACTGTCTTTTTCTCGGTTTCATTCAACACACGAGAACGTTTTTCTAAACCAGCTACTACACGCTCAATGGCTTCGTTGAAATCGGCCATAACTACTGCTGGACGATTATTTCTCGCTGCTAGGAGTGCGGCTTCGTTCACTAGGTTAGCTAAATCTGCACCTGCAAAGCCTGGTGTTTTGATGGCAATATTCCCTAAGTCCACATCTTCAGCTAATTTAACGTTGCGGACATGAACTTTGAGAATGGCTTCCCGACCAATTTTATCAGGACGGTCAACGACAATTTGACGGTCAAAGCGACCAGGACGACGTAAAGCAGGGTCAAGGACTTCGGGACGGTTGGTAGCAGCGATGATAATTACTCCGGTGTTGGCATCAAAGCCGTCCATTTCTGTGAGTAATTGGTTGAGGGTTTGTTCCCGTTCATCGTTACCACCGACAAAGCCACCAGCACCACCACGAGATTTACCTAGTGCGTCTAATTCGTCAATGAAGACGATACAAGGTGCTTGTTGTTTAGCTTGTTCAAATAAATCTCGGACTCTAGCAGCACCGACACCAACGAATAATTCGATGAATTCGGAACCGGAGATACTGAAGAAAGGTACACCTGCTTCCCCAGCGATCGCTTTTGCTAGTAAAGTTTTACCAGTACCTGGAGGCCCTACGAGTAACACACCTTTGGGAATTTTCGCGCCTAATTGGGTGTATTTGGTAGCATTTTTGAGAAAATCAACGATTTCTTCTAGTTCGGCTTTCGCTTCATCTACACCAGCTACATCTGGGAATTTTACCCCTGTACTACCTTCGGAATAGATGCGGGCTTTACTTTTGCCCACAGTCAAAGCCGCAGGGCCACCACCTTGACGATTAATTAAAAATGCCCAAATGCCAAAGAAAATTAAGGGAGGTGCTACCCAACTTAATAAAGTACCAATCCAACCGTTTTGATTTGGGGGTGGTGCGGCAAACTCTACGTTATGGTCGCGGAGGATTTTGGGTAAATCTAAATCTATAGCTACAGGAGTAGTTAAAAATACTTGTGGTGCTGACTTACCATCGGGAGTTTCAGCTTTGATAGAATATTCAATGCGATCGCCCCCCACAATTGCTTTGTCTACTTTACCAGCTTCTACCTGAGCAATAAAATCACTATAGGGAACTTGTGGTAACCGTGGCCCAAACAAGCTAGGAACTATAAAGTTCAACAGTAATAACAATGTCAACAAAATTAAGAAACTGCCACCAAACTGACGTAATTTCGGCTGTTTCAACTTATTCTTATTATTAGTTTCTACGGGCATTTTGATTTAACCTCATTACTCATTAGTCCAACAAATTTGGATTTTAGATTTGTCATTTGAGATTTTTTACACCTACCAGTGGAGGGAAATAAACCAAACTACCTCAATCCAAAATTCACAATTTAAAATCTAAAATTGGCATTGGCCATAGCATCATTTTGGCAATCACACCTACACAATCTATCTGGCACTGGCTATAAAGTAGAAAGTGACAATAGCAGAGTAAAAATGTGATTATGTAAAGTTTTGTATCTGATGACTATTGTAGAGATGAAATAGTAGACTCTAAATTCGTGTACACCCCACCAAAAAATGTGTATTGCCGTACTTCCATGAAGAATCAACTAGTATTTTTACTCAAATTACTGTTATTATCAGCCTTGCTGTCGGCTCTGATTAAATATCTGGGGCCAAGTTTATTCATTCCCGCCACAGATTTAAACGCACTAATTATAGTATTATTACCTACCGTCATCGTGGCAACTATATTGATATCACGGATGACTACACAGCAACAAAATTAAATTTCTATCCACAAGGAGAATTGCTAAAATCAGCTTACCTGTTGTCACTGGGCAAAAATTACTAGCCAGTTACCGCAGATTGATTTGATTTTGGATTGGCAGTTGTTCAGTCTCTCCAGAATTTTCCTACCTGCTAGCAATAGCTACAACACCAGAAAATAGCATCTCATCCAAGCTTTGGGAGTTAGCCTGTGAATCTCGGTCAATGGATCGGTTTAATTGCCATCATGATATCTTTGTATATATTGTGGCAAATCCGTGAAGTATTATTACTTATTTTTGCTGCGGTAGTTTTAGCAACGACCTTAAATCGGTTAGCACTGCGTTTCCAAAAATTTGGGATGAAGCGAGGTCTGGCAGTTTTATTGTCAGTGGCAATTTTTTTTGCTGGAGTCATAGGCTTTTTCTGGTTGATTGTGCCACCCTTTGCCCAACAGTTTCACGAATTAACTTATCGGGTGCCCCAAGGTTTTAACCGCTTCAATATGTGGGTGGATGAGTTAAGAAATAGAATTCCAGAACAGATAGCGCCCTACATCCCTGATATTAATAGTTTAATCGAACAAGCCCAACCTTTATTAAATCGGGCTTTAGGTAACTCTTTCGCCTTTGTTTCTGGTTCTTTAGAAGTAGTCTTAAAAATTTTATTAGTGTTAGTTTTAACAGGCATGTTATTAACTGACCCTACCGCTTATCGCAAAGTATTTGTGCGGCTTTTTCCATCATTTTATCGCCGTCGGGTAGATGGAATTTTAGATAAATGTGAACTCTCTTTAGAGGGATGGATTACAGGTGCTTTTTTTGCTGTGTGTGTAGTGGGATTGATGAGCATGGTCGGCTTATCAGTGTTAGGAGTTAAAGCCGCATTAGCCTTGGGTGTGTTAGCAGGATTTATGAATTTAATTCCTAATTTAGGCCCAACAATGAGTGTAGTTCCAGCTATGGCTATTGCTTTATTAGATAACCCTTGGAAAGCAGTAGCTGTATTGATTTTGTACTTTTTTATCCAACAGATAGAAAGTAATTTTATTACGCCTGTAGTCATGGCACACCAGGTATCTTTGCTGCCAGCAGTAACTTTAATTGCTCAACTATTTTTCGTCACATTCTTTGGTTTCTTGGGTTTATTTTTGGCTTTGCCTTTGACAGTGGTCGCCAAAATTTGGGTGCAGGAAGTGTTAGTTAAAGATGTGTTAGACCAATGGGGAAAGCAGGAAGAAGATGATACAGAAAATAATACAGAATTGGTCATAGTTTCCGAGTTTGCCGTAGTTAGCGAACATCAGGAAGTTGAAGGTAATAAAGATGAGGAATCATAAAGTAAATTTTAGTAGGGTACTTTATAGCAACGCTTAACGCACCGAAAAGAATAGAAGGCGAAATATTTTCAATACCTATTGAGTCGAATTGATTAAATTTTCCCTTCAAGAATAGTCCCCTGAAGATTAGCTCCTTGAAGATCAGCACCTTGAAGATTAACTCCTTGAAGATTAGCCCCTTGAAGCTTCGCTATTTGAAAATTAGCACCTTCAAGATTAGCACCTTCAAGATTAGCTACTTGAAGATTAGCTCCTACGAGATACGCTTCTACAAGATTCGCCCTTTGAAGAATAGCTCCTTGAAGATACACTCCTGAAAGAATAGCTCCTTCAAGATTAGCACCTTCAAGATTAGCTAATTGAAGAATAGCTCCTACGAGATACGCTTCTACAAGATTCGCTCTGTGAAGATTTGCTCCATAAAAATCTTGAAAACAAAGAATGCAGCCTTGTAAGTTTAAAAAACTCAGTAACTCTAAACAAAATACATTGCTAAACCCCAATCTTTGCCCCCGTAAACGAGAGATCCAAATGCCAAAAGTTTCAGCAGCAGGCCATTGAATGTTTGATACTTTTTTTGTGAATCTGGCACAAGCATTTAAAACGGCTAACAACAATTCTTCTGCATTGCGGGCCTGTTGATTTTCTTCTTGAAAATTTGGTCGAGGAGTCAATCGTTCCATTGGCATTCCGTGGCGTAACATAAAACCAATGAGATGAGATAATTTATCCTGCCAAGCTTCCACATCAGCTATATTTTGCTGTATTTCATCCGCTAAAAATCGAAACAGATAATCATCTATGGGGGATGCACCACAAAGAATTGCCCAGCGTGTTAAAGCCTCCTTTTCATCCCACCCTTCATCTGGATCATTTTTTCTTTGTTCTAACTTTTTAGCAATGAGTTTGACTTCCCTGACAATACGTCTAGATGTTAAATATTCACCAAAACTTTTGTGAGTAAATTCAAAGGTTTTATCTCCTTGGTAATTAGTACCACTTTGACGGAAATAAAAGGCAGCTAAAAGGCGAGTTACACCTGATTTTGCACCTTCTTGAGAATTTTCTAATAAATTCTTTAACCCACTATGTTGACAATGGCTTTCAATTTCTTTCACAGTGGTAGTACGTCCATTGCCATGCCAGGAAGACAAAGCAATTTCCTCTAAAATTCTGATAAAATCTTTCTCTTCTATTCCTGCTAATGCGCGATGTCTATGACGTTCCCAACCACGTTTGTAAACGGCTTTAAGCAAATCTTCATAAATAACGTTGAGGTGAATATCTTCAGAAAACTGAACTTTACCCCTGACATAACTCAAAGCCACTAAATAATTAAGTAAAGGCTGAGTAGTAATTTCTATCAAATTTTCTCTGTCTAATTCTGCTGGTAAACAATTATATTTCTGACCTGTAGCTCTACCATATTTGCACCACCAATCTTGCCTTTGGTCTGTTGTTAACAGCTTTTGCCCATCAACATAATTTTTTTCATTTTGCTCTTTTTGACCAACAAAATAGGGGAGAATATGTAATATTTGTTGTGGTTTGCGAAAATCACTACTATTAGCTTGAATTACTAATTCTCGACCACTAATTAATACTCTTAATCGTATTTGATTACTACTGTTAAACCTCTCTGTTTTTCTTTGTACTTCCTGAATGAATTGTTGAGCAGTTTCAGATGCTATTTTGCCTTGCATGGCTAGTTCATCTAAGCCATCAAAAATAATTAATAATGTTGGTTCGGATTTATCCCTTTCTAATGGATTAGAGGGCAAAAATCCATCATCTCGAACAAACTTACCCACAGCATCAACTAAATCATCAGAAGGATTAAATTGATGCAAGGGGATAAATAAAACTGGGATATCTCCTTTTTCAGCTTGGGTAGCGGCAAAGATTTTAGTGAAGGAAGATTTTCCACTTCCTGGTCCACCACTAATCACGCGAATAGCATCATCATGGTCAGTCGTTTTTAACCAATTTGTTAATTCTTGCTCTAAGTCAACAACTATTCGCTGATATTGATCCTGATCTCGTAACCCTCCATCAAAATCATCATCTTTGTTTCTTTCAAGTCGTTGCTTATAGTAAGCACGTAGCGGCACATAAATCTGTTTTAAACTAAATACTTCATCAAATATAGGTTCTTCTACTTGTTTTTGTAGCCATGCTAAATATAGTTGCCATGCTTGCTCTTTTTCAACCATTGTGGTGAATGGTGTATCTCCTGTTTTTAAGCAAGCGTATTTTTCAGGATGTTTTGACCATTCTTGATGAAGAGAAAAAATAAAATATGCAGGGAAACGATTACTGATAGTTTTGGCTTTATCTGCGTTAAGACTAAAATATTTTAACCAATGCTCTAAGGCTGTTTGTATTGGTTGAATAATCGATAATTGTTTGGGGTTTTTGAAAAAATCTTTATCAATACTTACTGCTTGAGATTCTAGAGTCTGGTCGAGAAAGTCATAAAATAATTCAAAATCACTGTCATTTGGTTGTTCAATTAGTGAATCTTTGTTACCTGCCACTAAATCAAATAATGCCTGTTTCAATGAACTGTAAATTAATAACCAGGCAATTTCTTCAGGTGTTGCTGTTAATCCCAGTGCTGTGGTAGCTTCAACCACATCCTTTGTTACCTCTCCCCAGTTACCCAAAGCACCATCGATTGTCGCTTTTCCTAAAGACTTAAATAGTTCTTTAAAATCAGCATTAATACTTTTGTTCCAAACCCTAACCGGCTTACTCACTGAAAGTCCAGATTCTGCACCCATTGTTCTGATGTGTTGTCAAACTCAAATATTTATTAACCGCAGATAAACGTAGATAGACACAGATGTAAAAGAGATGTTTTGACAGAACGTCTCTACATTGATTTTCACTCGCTTTTAACTGTATCATCTAAAACCAAGATTAAATAAAGCCTTTTGCAATACTTCAATTTTGACTGGTTTGCAGATAAAATCATTCATACCGATGGCTAGACATTGGTGACGAGTTTCTGTAGACACATCGGCAGTTAAACCAATAATATATGGTTGGGAGTCGCTACACAAATTGCGAATTTTTTCTGTTGTCGCTAACCCGTCCATTCCAGACATTTGTACATCAATGAAGATAATGTCAAAGTTCTGCTGTTGTAATATCTCTATTGCCGCTTCACCACTTTCTACTGCTATAGCTTCATAACCTAAGCGTTTCAACATCATTAAGGCAAATTTGCAGTTAATGACATTATCATCAACAACTAAAACTCGAACAGCATTTTTTGAAGATGAAATATTTGCTGCCCAAGGTTGTTTGATAGTTGCAGAAGTGGAAGAGGGAGGTAATTTGACTTGAATATCAAACCGAAATGTACTACCAACACCAAGGGTACTTTGTACAGTCAGTTCTCCACCCATTAATTGAACAAATTTGCGGCTAATGGGTAAACCTAACCCCGTTCCACCTTGCTGCTTTTTGCCAACTTCTGATTGTCCAAATACTTCAAAAATGGTTTCTAATTCTGGAGTGGCAATACCATATCCAGTATCTTCTATGGTAAAGAATAATCGACATTCTGGACTGGTGGCAACTAATGTTTTTTCTGGGTGGACACGCAAGGTTACACTGCCCTGAGTGGTAAATTTAATGGCATTACCCAATAGATTAATCAACACCTGACGTAATTTCGCGTCATCGGTGATAATTTCTTCCGGCAAGCGATCGCTCATTTCTAATTGTAGAGACAAGTCCTTAAATTTCGCTTGTTGACTGAGCATATCAATAACATTAGTCAGCAGTTGTCGGAGATGAAAGCGATTCTCTTGCAAAACAACTTTCCCGGCTTCAATTTTTGACATCTCCAACACATCATCAATCAAGGATAGTAGATGTTGACCGCTACTATAGATTGTGCTGATAAAATCTTTTTGTTCGTCTTGCAGGGACTCATCAAATTCTAGTAACTGGCTAAAACCAATAATGGCATTGAGGGGAGTCCGTAATTCGTGACTCATACTAGTCAAAAATTGGCTTTTAGCACGATTAGCTGCTTCTGCTACTTCTTTAGCAACGATTAATTCCTGTCGCCCTTGCTGACTTTCTAAATGGGAAGAAATAGCTGCCGCAGCCGCACTAATTAAGTTGACTTCTGCCTGTTCCCAAATGCGGGCATGGAGGCAATTATCAAAGCCAATCAAACCCCAAAATTGACCATTTACTAACAATGGCAAAATGAGAATTGCTTTAATATCTTGCTGTTCCAAATGTTCTCTTTCATTGATGGGCAAATCAGCAACCACAGCATTAATAATCTTGCCATTAGATAAGTTGTCTAACCAAGGAGAAGAAAAGTTTGTGTAGGGTAAATTTTGTAAAGAGGGATTATCTAGCTCTGACTTCACACCTGTCTGACACCATTCAGAACGCTGACTCATGAGTAAATTGCCATCAGCATCAAAATGATTTTCAAATAAATAAACACGGGATGCCGCAGAATTTTCCCCTAACCATTGGAGAATTTTTTGATAGTAATTGATATCAAGTTCATGCACTAGGAGATAATTTTGGACATTCACTAATGCAGACAGAAACCGTTCTCTTGCTGCTACAGATGCTTCTGCTAATTTGCGCTCAGTTAAATCTGTATTTGTCCCAGAAATACGCACAGGATGACCAGATTCATTCCGCAAAATGAAACCACGGGAATTGACTGGTACATAATCGCCATTTTTATGGAGGAGGCGAAATTCTACTTCATAGGCATCAACATTTTGTTCTAGCTGCTGATTGAAAAAGTGATTAACTCTATCTCTATCCTCTGGGTGCATCAGCTTTTGCCAAAGTTCAGCATCTGCATCAAGTTCACCTTCCGTGTAACCCAACATATCCCACCAACGGGGGGAATAATAGAGTTGATTGGTCAGCATATCCCAGTCCCACCAACCATCGTTTGCCCCTTTTAAAACCAAAGCAAAACGTTCTTCACTTTCTTTTAGAGCAATTTCTGCTAGTTTGCGATCAGTGATATCTTGTCCGACAGATTGCAATTCAATGAAGCGATTTTCTGCATCGAAAATCATACATTTATTCCACTGCGTCCAACGGACTTCCCCTTGAACAACTACTCGATTTTCCATAGTCAACCTTGGGTTCTCCGGGGACATAGTGGCTAATTGGGCCATGACTGCCTCGAAATCATCTGCATAGACTAATGGTTTATAGCTTTGTCCTAGAAAGTCTTGAGCATTAATCTCAAAATAGCGACAAAAGGCATGATTAACAAATGTGATTGTGCCATCAGGACGACTGCGGACAATTAATTCAGTTTGTGACTCGACAATGGCACGAAATAGGGCTTCTTGTTGATGTAATTCTGCGGTTTTGATGGCAATCTGTGTTTCTAGTTCTGCATTATAGTTAGTGAGAATGTTTTCAGCTTTCTTCCGTTCTGTAATATCTTGAAAGGCGGTAATAGCGTAGGCGATCGCTCCATTTTGATCAAAAATTGGTGTAGCCCATACCTCTATGGGTATGATTTGGTAGTTGCAGTAAATTCCTAAGTCTTCATTCTGCACATACTCGCCTTGTAAGGCTAAGATAGCTGGTAATTCCGCTTCGGGACACAGTTGATTACTGCTAATTTTGTAAATTTGATAGGCAGCTGCTAGATTAGCATCATCTTCTTCAGGAATTTGTTCTAGTCCCAGTAAAGACTTTGCCACCCTATTCAAGTACAAAACCGAACCATCCCGTTGATGGACTCCCACCCCAATGGGTAGACCTTCTAGAAATTGGGCCAGTTGGGCTTTACTATCTGCTAGTTCTGTAAATGAACGCTGCAACTGTTGGGACATTTGGTTAAAGGATTGTGAAAGTTCACCAACCTCAGCGATGGGAGTGATAATAGCTAGTTCTGCTTGAAAGTTACCTTGGGCAATTTCTTTAGCCGCAGCGTTTAATTGGAGGAGGGGACGGGCTATTAATTGTGTGGTTAATAATCCAAATGCGGTAGAGAGCAAAAAAGCTACACTAGACAAGAAAACAGTTTTCTTAGTCATAGCGTGAATTTGCTGCATAAAGTCTGATTCTGGTAAGACTACCACCACAAACCAGTTCAACCCCAAGCGATCGCGCCAAGGAGAAATTAAGATAAAATATTCTTGACCATGAATATTTATGTGGATGCGTTGGTCGGCAGTAATAGCGGCTAAATCAGCAAATTTTTCCTTGATTTTGAGACCAATTTGCCGAATCACAACATTGTTGCTTTCAATAATAGCTAGGCGTTTGGCTTCTCCCTTTTCCATCCGATAGGGTCTGGTTTTGACCGAACTAGCCACCAGCATTCCTGATTTTTCCACAATAAAAGCTTGACCAGAAGTGCCTAGTTTAATCTTGCTCAAAAACTTGCTGATGTGAGACAAACTCAAATCAATTCCCAAGGCACCGATAAACTTACCTTGACGGTCATAGAGTGGATGACTAGCGGCAATGGACATAATTTCTGGGTTGGTATCCCAGTTGTAAATCTTACTCCACAAGGGTTTACCGCTTTTGACAACATCACTGTACCAAGCTTCATTAGCTGGGTTAAATTCCTGAACAGAAACGAGTTTAGTGCGATCGCCTACTCCATTCGTATCATACTTATAGGATTTCCCTGGTTCCCCTCCCAAGGGAATCTCTTCAATTTGCACCCGACCTAAACCATAATCACCTGCCCCTATGTATTCCCCTCTCGCTGTGGCAAATTGAATATAACTAGCACCAAAAATTTGCAGTTGTTGAGCAAAATATTTCCCTGTTGCCTGAAAATTAAATAAATTCAGTTGTCTAGCTTGATAGGCTTGTGCATTTAGTTGATTAACTTTTAAAGGCATTTCCAGATAATTGACCAAATTTTGCTCAATCCGGCTATCAATTTCTGACTGCAAATTGACTATTAGTTGATTAACGGCCTGTTTGCCATTTTGATAGGAAAAATAACCTACCAAAGCTACAACACCCGTAATTTGTAATACAAAAGGAATTACCAATAAGCGTTTTAATGATGCTGTACCGAGTTTATTGACAATCCACAACTGAGAGGGGCGGAAGTTCATAACGTGGGCAAGCTGGACCTATACCATTACTGAGTATTTATTAGTATAGCCTTTCACTTTGATCCCTTACAGTGGTGTAAGCACAGGTGCTAGGTCAAGAAAAACCCAGTCAGGGGGACTATATTCGTCCATAGATTTAGAGTTACTGAGTCAAAATATGCCGTTGCTGAAACCAAATATGAATTTAGTAGTAGAGGCTTTCTATAGAAGGTTTATACAAGGGTTTTGACAGCATCAAAAATCATTTTTATATCTCAAATCAGCAACGCCCAACATAAATTTTATATTTAGGAGAAGGAACAGATAAGGAATACAGATTTTTGCGTACATTTTATGTACTCGAATCATAAATAACTCTATGCTATGCGAGGGCTTTCAGGTTTTGAAATTTTTCATACATTCAATCTTTGATTTAAATGCAGTAGCATAAAACCATCACAGGAACCAAATATATCAAGTTAATAAATCAGGACTGACGCAAAATATCTCTTAAGCCCTCTATCCTTCATCTTCTATATTCTGTGACTTGTGCTTAAGTCCTAACTTTGTCTAGGGATTTAGCAATGCTAAACCCCTAATAGAGTTTTTATTGCGAATAATGAATTAAGAATTACCTACCTGGTTTAACTACTAACACCGAACAATTAGCTTCCTCCATCACTTGGGTACTGACAGAACCTAAAACGATTCGTTTCATTCCTGTTAACCCCCGACTACCAATGACGATTAAGTCAGCCTTGTAAATGTTAGCCAAACGAATAATTTCATCTGCTGGCTCACCTGTTACCAATTCTAATTCTGTTTTAACTGATATTTTTTCTTGGTATGTTTGTAACTGCTTTTCAATATGGAAGTAAGAAAATTTAGGCGATTCTGCTTGAGGGCGGTCAGCTGGTAATTCCAGTTCTGAATCTGGTGTAGGAAATACATGGCAAAGAACCACTTTGCTATCTGGTGACAGTACCAAATCTTCTAATGTCTGTATTACTCGTCCTGCAATTTCTGAGCCATCCAGAGCCACCAAAATAGTTTTTAACACTGCTCTTTTCTCCTCAAGAGTTACCCGTGAAATCAGCACATAGGGAAAAATATTGGTTTTTATACCAACAGTTTCCCACATGTTACCGTTAGGTGAGTAAAGTCACAAACTTTCAGTGTGTATGTTTGGTATTAATTTTGGCAACCGTAGGTAGGGTAAATAAAGTATATTAAATTACTCTTCTTTTTGCACTCTTCTGCGTACTGAATCAGCATGAGAGGGCAATCCCTCCGTGGTTGCTAATATGTCGATAGCACTACCTACTTTTTCTAAAGCAGTGTGTGAGTATTGAATAATACTTGAGTGCTTCATAAAAGTTTCTACTCCCAAAGCAGAAGCATAGCGGGCTGCACCAGATGTCGGTAAGGTATGATTAGGCCCTGCCAAATAGTCTCCCACTGCTTCTGGTGTGGAACTCCCCAGGAAAATTGCCCCAGCATGACGAATATGGTTAATTAATGCCCAAGGATCTTGAACTTCTAACTCTAAATGTTCAGGAGCAAATTCATTGGAGAGTTCTGCGGCTGCTTCTAGTGATTCTACAACCACGATTAGACCATAGTGAGCGATCGCTTTTTCTGTGTCTATGCGGCGTGGATGATCAACCAACTGTCTTTCAACGGCCACTTTCACGTTTTTGGCTAAGGCTGCATCTGTAGTTAATAAAATTGCCGCCGCCATGGGGTCATGTTCTGCCTGAGCTAACAAATCTGTTGCCACATGGACAGGATTAGCTGTTGCATCGGCAATAATCAGCACTTCACTTGGCCCTGCCAAGGAATCGATGCCCACCGTTCCATAAACCAGCTTTTTCGCCAAGGTGACGTAAATATTTCCAGGGCCTGTAATCACATCAACCTTAGGGATGGTTTCTGTACCATAGGCTAAAGCCGCGATCGCTTGCGCCCCCCCAACCCGATAAATTTCGTCTATTCCTGCTTCTTGGGCAGCTACCAACACCGCTGGATTGACATTTTTACCAGCCCCTGGCGGTGTTACCATCGCCACACGGGGTACACCAGCCACTTTCGCTGGAATGGCATTCATCAGCACTGTACTAGGATAAGACGCACGACCACCGGGTACATATAAACCTGCTCGGTCTACGGGAGTGTAGCGTTTGCCCAGCACTATTTCATCATCGCCAAAATGCACCCAACTTTTTGGTACACGTTGACGGTGAAATGCTTCTATTTGGCGACAAGCTAGCCGAATCGCTTGCAGCAAATCTTTCGATACCTGTTGGTAAGCAGCATCCAGTTCTGAACCTGTCACCCTAATTTCTTCCGGCTTGAGAGTTTGGTGATCAAATTCGGACGTGTAATGCAATACAGCTTTATCGCCTTGGCGCTTCACTGCTTGCAACACTTCCCGCACTGTTGCTTCTTTGTGAAGCACCTGTTCATCCTGGGTGCGGCCGCAGATTCGTTGCAGTTCTGCTTTAACGTCTGCCTGCTGAGTAATGATTCGCAGCATGGAGTAAGGACAATGCCAAAATTATAATATTCCTGCCTGAGGTTCAAAACTGCTGTGTCCCTACAAGAGACACGGCTAATTTTAATTCTCTTCTTTAGCTTAACCTGGATTTTTTTGATACTACCAAGATTGCCAACATAAATATCTTGCTGGAAATGGCAGTTTTATTTCATAGAAGTATCTTATTCTAACCCATTTACGACCCTGATGAAATATTTATTGAGTTGCAGCATTAGGACTACAGCCATGCTGCCCTGGCAGGAGTTGATAATTCTATCTATCCTTACCTACCCTGCCTCTCTGGCTTTGTTGCCCCAAAAAATTTTTAGTCAAGTAGAATTTTTGGCAGAAATTATAACATTGGCAACAGGGATGCTATATTAGTAAGTCTAGTAGTGTGTGTACATAATTATTAGTCTTTTCTGGAATCCACTGTGGCGAATACAAAGTCTGCTCTCAAGCGCGCCCAAATCGCAGAACGTAATAGACTGCGTAATAAAGCATATAAATCAGCTGTTAAGACGCTGATGAAAAAATACTTTGCTGCTGCTGATGCCTATGCAGCTAATCCTACCCCAGAACTCAAACAACAAGTAGAGGAAAGGATATCTGCTGCTTACAGCAAAATTGATAAGGCTGTGAAGTCAGGTGTCCTTCATCCCAACAATGGGGCAAGGAAGAAGTCGAGATTAGCTCACAAGCTCAAACCTGCACAAAAAGCAGCATAGACAGTCGTACATCCATTGGTCATTCAGGGCTGATCAGTCACCAATTATCCAATTGGATTTTTAGGGTTGTGGCGTTCCAACAGTTCATAGTTATGGATTGAGTTGGATGCCCAAACCGAAAAAACTGGATAAATGAAATGTAGATTTAGACCTACGCTAATGGGTCACGGCTGAAGCCTAATGACTAATCAGCAAATTATGCAGCTTATTGATACCCACGTTCACATTAACTTTGAGGCTTTTCAGCCAGATTTAGCAGCAGTGCGATCACGCTGGCAAGAAGTAGGGGTAGTACAGTTAGTTCATTCCTGTGTTCACCCTGGAGAGTTTGCTAGTATTCAAGCCATAGCACACCAGTTTCCTGAAGTAAATTTTGCCATTGGTTTGCATCCTTTAGATGCTCACAAGTGGCACGACCAAACAGCTACAGAAATTAAAACTTTGGCTCAGTCAGAACCAAAAGTAGTAGCTATTGGCGAAATGGGACTGGATTTTTACAAGGCAGATAACTATGAGCAACAACACGTAGTGTTTGAAGCTCAATTAGGGATTGCTTGTGAACTGAATTTACCGGTGATCATCCATTGTCGGGATGCAGCACCAGCCGTAAAAACAGTGTTGCAAAAATGGCGGGATAGCCAAGGAGAAAGATTGCGGGGTGTCATGCATTGTTGGAGTGGAACGCCAGAAGAAACCCAATGGTTTTTGGATTTAGGCTTTTATATTAGTTTTAGCGGTACAGTTACCTTTAAAAACGCTAAAAATATTCAAGCAGCGGCGAAAATGGTCAGTAGCGATCGCCTATTAATAGAAACAGATTGTCCGTTTCTGTCTCCAGTTCCCAAACGTGGTGAAAAACGCAATGAACCTGCCTATGTTCGTTACGTGGCAGAACAGCTAGCGACACTCCGAGGAGAAACTGTGGAAGCGATCGCTCATCAAACCACCCAAAATGCCTGTAAATTATTCAAATTGGCAATATAAAAATGCCTGATTAACGGCTTTTTTTATCGCTAATTCAAAAATAAGACTCTAGGAGGATAAAAATGTGCTAATATTATTCCCTCCAAAACATTTAGCTTGCGCCATAATGGTAAAGGAAGGAATCCTCCTAAAGCAGAAAAAGTGCTGTTACCAACTTGACTATTCATCAATTCCCTTCAAAGTCAAAATGCCAAATTCAAAATCCTGCAATCGTTAGGAGTCAAAACCCCACATCGGACTATTGACAACCAACAAATGACAGACTTAAGTCGAATTTTGGATTTTTAATTTTGAGTTTCCCAGGGCTTGCCCATTCACCTAATCTCTACAAACGGATGCTCTTACAAGATGACAAATCGTGGCAACCTAGGTTGACTGGACTGCATAACAACAGCAGAAATCTCTGTATAAAACCTATAGAAAATTCTTAAGTGTAATTGCCTTGTGAATAAAACCCACCAAAATAAAACCGTACTGATTCAAAATCAACTCTCACGGATTCAGCAGTTTTGGGTTCTCACTGTGAGTATAGATGAAGTTTTCTAAAGATACAACAGTGAGCATCTGCTTATACTCATAAAGACGCTATTTGGAGGGGAAAGTGAGAAAAGCCAATCAAATAAAGAAACGCTTTTACCATAGGCTCTATTCACCATCAAAATTTCTCACAGAATTTTTGCCATCCTCACTTTCCCAACATAGGGCTGTTACCCCCTTGTCAAAATCTGATACTCCAGATTTAATTGCTGCGGCCAATGAGTGATAGACACAGGGTCACAACCAGCAACCCAGTGACCCGCAAACAGGACAAAGGACAACTGACACAAGTTTAACCAGGTTGACAAAGGTAGAGGCATGACTAACGAAACACTGATGGAACCCGCCTTTCTGTTACCCGATTTAATTGAAATCCAGCGTTCCAGTTTCCGCTGGTTTTTAGAAGAAGGGTTAATAGAAGAACTGAACTCCTTTAGTCCAATTACAGACTATACTGGCAAATTAGAACTGCACTTTTTAGGTCAAAACTACAAGCTCAAAGAACCAAAGTACAGTGTAGAAGAAGCAAAACGGCGGGACAGCACCTATGCAGTACAAATGTATGTACCCACTCGGCTGCTGAATAAAGAAACAGGAGATATTAAAGAACAAGAGGTATTTATCGGTGATCTGCCCCTAATGACAGATCGCGGAACATTTATTATCAATGGGGCCGAGCGGGTTATAGTTAACCAAATTGTTCGTTCCCCTGGAGTTTATTACAAATCAGAAATAGACAAAAACGGACGGCGGACATATTCAGCTAGCTTAATTCCCAATCGGGGAGCTTGGCTAAAATTTGAAACAGACCGTAACGATTTAGTATGGGTACGCATCGATAAAACCCGTAAACTATCAGCCCAAGTATTACTCAAAGCCCTGGGTTTATCAGACAACGAAATCTTTGATGCTCTCCGCCATCCAGAGTATTTCCAAAAAACCATTGAAAAAGAAGGGCAGTTTTCCGAAGAAGAAGCCCTGATGGAGTTATATCGCAAACTGCGACCAGGGGAACCACCCACAGTATTAGGTGGGCAACAACTCCTTGACTCTCGCTTCTTTGACCCCAAGCGCTACGACTTAGGCAGAGTCGGCAGATATAAACTCAACAAAAAACTACGATTATCTGTACCTGACACAGTTCGGGTCTTAACCGCCACAGATATTCTCGCCGCCGTTGATTATCTAATTAACCTGGAATATGACATTGGCAGCATCGATGACATTGACCACTTAGGTAACCGTCGGGTACGAAGCGTCGGTGAACTGCTGCAAAACCAAGTGCGTGTAGGTTTAAACCGTCTAGAAAGAATCATTCGGGAACGGATGACCGTATCCGATGCAGAAGTTCTTACCCCAGCTTCCCTAGTCAACCCCAAACCACTAGTAGCAGCCATTAAAGAGTTCTTTGGTTCCAGCCAACTCAGCCAGTTCATGGACCAAACTAACCCCTTAGCGGAATTGACCCACAAACGTCGTCTTTCTGCCCTGGGTCCAGGCGGTCTGACTAGAGAAAGAGCAGGGTTTGCAGTACGGGATATTCACCCCAGTCACTACGGACGAATTTGCCCCATTGAAACACCAGAAGGCCCCAACGCTGGTTTGATTGGCTCCTTGGCTACCCATGCACGGGTTAACCAATATGGCTTCTTAGAAACACCATTTAGACCAGTAGAAAATGCCCGCGTGCGTTTTGACTTGCCACCAGTCTATATGACGGCGGACGAAGAAGACGACCTGCGGGTAGCGCCAGGGGATATCCCTGTAGATGAAAATGGCTACATTATCGGACCCCAAGTACCAGTCCGGTATCGTCAGGAATTCTCCACCACCACCCCAGAACAGGTGGACTATGTAGCAGTATCGCCCGTGCAAATCGTGTCTGTTGCGACCAGCATGATTCCCTTCTTGGAACATGACGACGCAAACCGGGCACTGATGGGTTCCAACATGCAACGTCAAGCAGTACCTTTGCTGAAACCAGAGCGTCCTTTAGTAGGGACAGGGTTAGAGGCACAGGGTGCAAGAGACTCTGGGATGGTAATTGTCTCTCGTACTGATGGAGATGTGGTCTATGTAGATGCGACAGAGATTCGTGTCCGAGTCAGAGAAAAGAAAACAGAAGATCCTTCCCTCCCCCCAGCATCTGGAACTGCCTCCCCCGCAGCTAAACCTCAAGAAATTAGATATACCCTATCTAAATATCAACGTTCCAACCAAGATACCTGCTTGAATCAGAAACCCTTGGTGCGAATTGGCGAAAAGGTTGTAGCCGGACAGGTATTAGCAGATGGTTCCTCCACAGAAGGGGGTGAGTTGGCACTAGGACAGAACATCATCGTCGCTTATATGCCTTGGGAAGGCTATAACTACGAAGACGCGATCTTGATTTCTGAACGACTCGTACAGGATGACATCTACACCTCCATTCACATTGAAAAATATGAAATTGAGGCGAGACAAACCAAACTGGGACCAGAAGAAATCACCAGAGAAATTCCCAACGTGGGTGAAGATGCCCTCCGGCAATTAGATGAACAGGGGATTATCCGCATCGGTGCTTGGGTAGAATCAGGAGACATCCTTGTGGGTAAAGTGACACCCAAAGGTGAATCTGACCAACCCCCCGAAGAAAAACTGCTGCGGGCAATTTTCGGTGAAAAGGCCAGAGATGTCCGCGATAACTCCCTGCGGGTTCCCAACGGTGAAAAAGGCCGGGTAGTAGATGTACGTTTATTCACAAGGGAACAAGGAGACGAATTGCCACCAGGAGCAAATATGGTGGTGCGGGTGTATGTTGCCCAGAAACGCAAAATCCAAGTGGGCGACAAAATGGCGGGAAGACACGGTAACAAGGGGATTATTTCCCGGATTTTACCGATGGAAGATATGCCTTATTTACCCGATGGTTCCCCTGTGGACATCGTGCTAAATCCCTTGGGTGTACCCAGCCGGATGAACGTAGGACAAGTATTTGAATGTTTATTAGGCTGGGCTGGCTATAACTTGGGAGTCAGGTTTAAAATCACACCTTTTGACGAAATGTACGGCGAAGAATCATCTCGTCGTATTGTCCACGGTAAGTTACAAGAGGCAAGGGACGAAACAAGTAAGACCTGGGTATATAACCCCGACGACCCTGGCAAAATCATGGTTTATGACGGACGGACTGGGGAACCTTTTGACCGACCTGTAACAGTGGGTGTAGCTTATATGCTCAAACTGGTGCATTTGGTGGACGACAAGATTCACGCTCGTTCGACTGGTCCTTACTCCTTGGTGACACAACAGCCCTTGGGTGGAAAGGCGCAACAGGGTGGTCAGCGTTTTGGAGAAATGGAAGTTTGGGCATTGGAAGCCTTCGGTGCAGCTTACACCTTGCAGGAGTTGTTGACAGTGAAGTCAGACGATATGCAGGGAAGAAACGAAGCCCTCAATGCCATTGTTAAAGGCAAAGCTATTCCTAGACCCGGTACTCCTGAGTCCTTCAAGGTATTAATGCGAGAGTTGCAGTCCTTGGGCTTAGATATTGCCGTGCACAAAGTAGAAACCCAGGCAGATGGTAGTTCCTTGGATGTGGAAGTAGACTTAATGGCAGACCAAGCCGCCAGACGCACCCCACCTCGACCAACTTATGAGTCGCTGTCACGGGAATCCTTGGAAGAAGACGAATAACAATGAAAAATTAAGAATTGAAAATTACAAATTGGGAATTTGCCGATGTTAATTTTTAATTCTTAATTCCTTTGTTTGACTCTTTTTTAAATTTTTAATTTTTCATTTTTAATTGTCATGAGATCCGCCCAATCTAATCAGTTTGACTACGTAAAAATTGGTTTAGCATCACCAGAACGCATCCGTCAGTGGGGAGAGCGCACATTACCAAATGGTCAGGTAGTGGGTGAAGTTACCAAACCAGAAACTATCAACTACCGCACCCTCAAACCAGAAATGGACGGCTTGTTCTGCGAGCGCATCTTTGGGCCAGCTAAGGACTGGGAATGCCATTGTGGCAAATACAAACGAGTGCGTCACAGAGGCATAGTCTGTGAACGCTGTGGTGTGGAAGTTACCGAGTCCAGAGTACGCCGTCACCGGATGGGCTTTATTAAACTCGCTGCACCGGTAGCCCACGTTTGGTATCTCAAGGGCATACCTAGCTATATTGCTATTCTCCTGGACATGCCCCTGCGGGATGTGGAGCAAATTGTTTATTTCAACTCCTACGTAGTGCTTGCCCCTGGTAATGCGGAAACTCTCACCTACAAGCAACTCCTGAGCGAAGACCAGTGGCTAGAAATCGAAGACCAGATTTATAGCGAAGACTCCCAACTTATGGGAGTAGAAGTAGGTATTGGGGCAGAAGCTCTGCTCCGGTTATTAGCTGATATTAACCTGGAGCAGGAAGCAGAAAGCCTCCGCGAAGAAATTGGTGGAGCCAAGGGACAAAAACGGGCAAAACTGATTAAGCGTCTGCGAGTGATTGACAACTTTATCGCTACTGGTTCCTTGCCCGAGTGGATGGTGATGTCAGTTATTCCTGTCATTCCTCCAGACCTGCGCCCCATGGTACAGCTAGATGGGGGTAGATTTGCCACCAGTGACTTGAATGATTTATACCGTCGGGTAATTAACCGCAACAACCGCCTAGCGAGGCTGCAAGAAATCCTTGCCCCGGAAATTATTGTCCGTAACGAAAAACGGATGTTGCAAGAAGCGGTGGATGCGCTGATTGATAACGGTCGTCGGGGACGGACTGTAGTGGGAGCCAATAACCGCCCCTTGAAGTCCTTATCAGACATCATTGAAGGTAAACAAGGACGTTTCCGTCAAAACCTACTAGGTAAACGGGTGGACTATTCAGGGCGGTCAGTAATTGTGGTAGGGCCAAAACTGAATATCCACCAGTGTGGCTTGCCCAGAGAAATGGCCATTGAACTGTTTCAACCCTTCGTGATCAACCGATTGATTCGTTCCGGTATGGTCAACAATATCAAAGCGGCGAAGAAGCTCATTTCTCGGTCAGACCCAAGTGTTTGGGATGTGTTGGAAGAAGTGATAGAAGGGCATCCGGTGATGTTAAACCGTGCGCCGACACTCCACCGTTTGGGGATTCAGGCTTTTGAACCGATTTTAGTAGAAGGAAGAGCGATTCAGTTACATCCCCTGGTTTGTCCCGCCTTCAACGCTGACTTTGACGGTGACCAAATGGCGGTTCACGTGCCTCTGTCTCTAGAGAGTCAGGCAGAAGCACGGTTGTTGATGTTGGCTTCTAACAACATCCTTTCCCCTGCCACCGGCAAACCAATTATTACACCCAGCCAAGACATGGTATTGGGGGCATATTACCTCACTGCTGAAAATCCTCATGCTATCAAGGGTGCGGGTAAATTTTTTGCGTCCCTTGATGATGCCATCATGGCTTACGAGCAAGAGCAAATCGACCTCCACGCCTATATTTATGTCCGATTTGACGGCGACGTGGAAACCAACGAGCCAGATAACGAACCCTTGGAAGTAGTGGAAAATACTGATGGTAGTCGCAGTTTGGTGTATAAATTCCGTCGCGTTCGCCAAGATAGCCAAGGCAATTTAATTTCTCAGTATATCCGCACCACCGCAGGGCGCGTGATTTACAACAAAGCGATTCAAGAAGCACTGGCAAGTTAATAAGAAGTATGGCTAACGCCACGCTGCGCGAACAGAAGAATGGCTAACGCCACGCTGCGCGAACAGAATTAAGAACAAGCAGAAATTTACCAAGTCTGATTCTGTAACTCCTGTAACTCCTGTAACTCCTGCAACTCCTGCAACTTCTTCTTATGACTGAAAAAATGGTTTTTCGTAATCGTGTAGTTGACAAGGGTCAACTGAGAAATTTGATTTCCTGGGCTTTTACCCATTGTGGGACGGCGCGGACAGCGGTAATGGCGGATAAGTTAAAAGACCTGGGCTTCCGTTACGCCACCAAAGCGGGGGTGTCTATAAGTGTGGATGACCTGATGGTTCCTCCTTCCAAGCGATCGCTCCTGGAGGCAGCAGAAGAAGAAATTCGTGCCACGGAAGCTAGATACCAACGTGGGGAAATCACCGAAGTAGAACGGTTCCAAAAGGTAATTGATACTTGGAACGGTACTTCCGAAGCTCTCAAAGATGAAGTTGTCACCTATTTCAAACAAACCAATCCCCTCAACTCCGTGTACATGATGGCCTTCTCTGGAGCACGGGGAAATATTTCCCAGGTGCGGCAGTTGGTAGGGATGCGGGGACTCATGGCAGACCCCCAAGGGGAAATCATTGACTTACCCATCAAAACCAACTTCCGGGAAGGATTAACAGTAACGGAATACATTATTTCCTCCTACGGTGCCAGAAAAGGTCTAGTAGACACCGCTCTGCGAACTGCCGACTCTGGTTACCTTACCCGTCGTCTGGTGGACGTTTCCCAGGACGTAATTATTCGGGAAATTGATTGTGGTACCACCAGAGGTTTACCTTTGGGAGCCATGACCGAAGGGAACAAGACTCTGATCAAACTCTCCACCCGATTAATGGGCAGAGTCGTGGCAGCCGATGTAGTTAATCCCCAAACCAAAGAAGTCATTGCCCCCCGCAACACCCCTATTTCTGATGAACTAGCCCTAGCCATTGAAAAGGCCGGAGTTACAGAAGTAATGGTGCGCTCTCCTCTGACCTGTGAAGCGGCCCGTTCTGTGTGCCAACACTGCTACGGCTGGAGTCTAGCCCATGCCAAGATGGTAGATTTGGGTGAAGCAGTGGGGATTATTGCCGCCCAAAGTATTGGTGAACCAGGTACACAGTTAACCATGCGTACCTTCCACACTGGGGGTGTGTTCACTGGAGAAGTAGCCCAACAGGTACGTAGTAAAGTAGACGGCACCGTCAAAATCCCTCGCAAACTCAGAACTCGCAGCTTCCGCACCAGACATGGGGAAGACGCTCTGTATGTAGAAACCAACGGTACCCTGACCATAGAAGGGGACAAAACCCAAGGCACTGGCGAGAGCCAAGACATTCAAGTGACCCAAGGCTCCACCCTGTACGTCAGCGAAGGTAGACATGTCAAGGCTGGACAGTTAATAGCTGAGGTGGCAATAGGTGGACGCACCACCAGGGCCAACACAGAAAAAGCTGTGAAAGACGTAGCTTCTGACCTAGCGGGAGAGGTGAAATTTGCTGAAGTAGTGCCAGAACAAAAAACTGACCGTCAAGGCAACACCACCACCACAGCTGCCAGAGGTGGTTTGATTTGGATTTTATCGGGAGAAGTTTATAACCTGCCCCCCGGTGCAGAATTAGTAGTGAAAAATGGTGATGCCGTAGGTACTACTGGAGTCCTGGCGGAAACCAAATTGACCACCATTCACGGTGGGGTTGTCCGTCTCCCAGAAGCTACCCCTGGCAAGAGTACCAGAGAAATTGAAATCATTACTGCTTCCGTTGTGCTTGACCAAGCCACGGTGACAGTCCAAAGTTCCCAAGGACGTAACAACTACCTGGTAACAACAGCCAACAACCAAGCCTTCAACCTCCGGGCTACCCCAGGTACTAAGGTACAGAATGGACAGGTAGTGGCAGAATTGATTGACGATCGCTACCGTACCACCACTGGCGGCTTTTTGAAATTCGCTGGTGTGGAAGTAGCGAAAAAAGGCAAAGCCAAGCAAGGCTATGAAGTAGTCCAAGGTGGCACACTGTTGTGGATTCCTGAAGAAACCCACGAAGTCAACAAAGACATTTCTCTGCTGCTGGTAGAAGACGGGCAGTTTGTAGAAGCCGGGACAGAAGTTGTTAAAGACATTTTCTGTCAAACCAGTGGGGTAGTGGAAGTTACCCAGAAAAACGACATTCTGCGAGAAGTAGTAGTCAAGCCTGGGGAATTGTTAATGGTGGATGACCCAGAGGCAGTAATGTCTCTCAACGACACCTTTGTCCACCCAGGAGAAGAATTCCAAGGTAGTGTTGTCACCGAACTACGGTACATCCAGTATGTGGAATCACCAGAAGGGCCAGCCCTGTTGAGTCGTCCTGTAGTCGAATTTGCCGTTCCCAACCAGCCTGATGTTCCCTCCACCACCACAGTCAGCCAGCAAACTGGGCGCTCCATTCAGTTGCGAGCAGTGCAGCGAGTGCCTTACAAAGACTCAGAACGAGTTAAATCCGTAGAAGGGGTAGAACTGCTGCGGACTCAATTGGTGCTGGAAATTGAACAGGAAGGCGAGCAAGACCACAACGCCTCACCCTTAGCCGCAGATATTGAACTGGTGCCCGATACCCAAGACCCAGACATCCAAAGATTGCAGTTAGTAATCTTGGAATCCTTGATTATTCGTCGGGATATTGCCGCTGATGCCACCCAAGGTAGCACCCACACTACCCTAGAAGTAGAAGAAGGAATGAGCATCGCCCCTGGTTCTGTGGTGGCAAGGACACAAATCCTCTCCAAAGAAGGGGGGATAGTCAGAGGTGTACAGAAAGGCACAGAGGCGGTACGACGTTGTTTAGTGCTACGTCAAAATGACCTGATCACCATCCCCATCAATAGCCCACCCCAAGTCAAAGCCGGCGACCTGGTAGTAGAAGGTACTCCCATTGCTACTGGAGTATTTGCGGCTGAATCTGGACAAATAGTGGAAGTGAAGAAAGGTGCAGGGGCGCAGGGAAGCAGTGGAGAATCTGCTTTAACTGCTGCCAATTCTTATACTGTTACCCTCCGAGTCGGTCGTCCCTATCGAGTCAGCCCTGGAGCGGTGTTGCAAGTAGAAGATGGGGACTTGGTACAACGGGGTGATAACCTGGTGTTGCTGGTATTTGAAAGAGCCAAAACCGGGGACATTATTCAAGGTTTGCCCAGAATTGAAGAACTCCTAGAAGCCCGGAAACCCAAGGAAGCCTGTGTGTTGGCCCGACGTTCTGGGGAAATGAAAGCTGTCTATGGAGACGGTGACGAAGCGATCGCTATTAAAGTAATAGAATCCAACGGAGTAGTTACCGACTATCCTCTCGGCCCTGGACAAAACCTCATCGTTCCTGATGGCGCTCATATCCTCGCTGGTCAGCCCCTCACCGATGGCCCCTCCAACCCCCACGAAATCCTGGAAATCTTCTTTAGCTTAGGCTCAGAGGATGGAGTTTACGCCTGTGCTAGTCACGCCTTGCAAAAGGTGCAAAACTTCTTGGTGAACGAAGTGCAGATGGTGTATCAGTCCCAAGGTATTGATATTGCCGACAAGCACATCGAAGTGATAGTCCGGCAGATGACCAACAAAGTCCGCATCGACGATGGTGGTGACACCACGATGTTACCTGGGGAGTTGGTAGAACTGCGCCAAGTAGAACAAGTCAACGAAGCTATGGCTATTACTGGTGGTGCTAGGGCCCAATATACCCCTGTGTTACTAGGTATCACCAAAGCATCGCTGAACACCGACAGTTTCATCTCTGCCGCTTCATTCCAAGAAACCACCAGAGTCCTGACGGAAGCAGCCATAGAAGGTAAATCTGACTGGTTGCGTGGTCTGAAGGAAAACGTGATCATCGGACGCTTGATTCCTGCTGGTACAGGTTACAACACCTACGATGAACCCAGCACCATCGACGACTACACCACTGATTTAGGTAGTGGAGTGTTGGATGAAGTTGATGACCCATTGGATATGGTGTTAGATGACCGCACTGCCAAACTTTATAACCTGGATGCTCCAGGCTTGGCAGATGGTAGTTATGGCGGGCCTAGTCGGCGGGATACCAAGTCAATTCTGGATGATGATGAGTTGATTGCTGATGAGGTGCGTGACTTTGTTGATGAAGATGATGAGTATGAAGAAGTAGAAGAAGATGACGATGATGATTTTGATGATGATTAAGGCTGATTAATTCAGTGATTAATTGGGCGCGGTTAAAGCGCCCTTTTTTATTAGTTAGGGTTTTTTATCAAGATTTTTTAGTTTCGCGCCAAGCCGCAAAGACGCAAAGAAGAAGGCAGAAAGTTTTGATAATTCAAAATTCACCCACATTCACCTTAATGCCAGAATCAAGTCTTGGCACTTTTAAATACTCAACTGGTTCGCCAGCTTGGCGATTTTGGTTATTTGTATTTGGGCATTCTTTAAAAAATTTTTCTGGATTATTCAGGTATTCAATGGGGTTGATTTTTGCACATTCTTCTTGGCGAACGACAGGAATTGAGTCTGCTTTTTGTTGTAAGTAATTTTGTGGTGATTCACTCTGCCATTTACTATCAATTGTGGCTGGTTGGGTCAATAAATTTTCTGCTTGATTGCCTTGATTAGTTGTGGTTTGTTCTGGTGTATTAGGATCAGGATTAATAATATTTTGATGATTTTCGTTAGCTTTGGCACTGTATGTCCAGAGAGAAGAAATGATGAACACAGCTAAAGTGACAGTTGGCAATCTCATAATTTGAAACGTCTATGATTAACTAAATTGACGCTTTAAGGCTGTAAATACAGGACAAGGGGCTTGTTCTTGTAAATTCTCTGGTTTACTCCAGGTAAATGGTGCTTTTTGGGCAGCAGACATCCACAGCAATCGCTTGGCTCTAGTCATGGCAACGTAGAGTAAACGATATTCTTCCGCCATTTTTAGGTATTTTGCTTGTTCCCAAGCTTCTCTGACATTGGGTATGTGTTGAGAATCTTGATGGAGTGCGGCGCGGATTTGGGCCCGTGCTACTTCTGATAAGGTAAAGTCGCCTAAAAATTGGCTTTGGGGAGGAACCCAAAATCTACCAGGAATTAAATTTTCATGGAGGAAGGGTAAAAATACATAATCCCAGTCTAGCCCTTTGGCTTTGTGCATGGTAATAATTGTTAACTGTCCTGGTTGGGTGTATTGTTCTTCCACGTTATCGGTTTCTACTGGTTCAAAGCGTTCGGAACTGACGATTTCACTTAAAGTGGAGAGGATAGAACCCATGGAATTATTGCCAGCTATTTGCTGATTTACCCGTTCTGCTAGTTTGTCGGCGGTAGCTAATTCTGCTTGGTCGTAATTTAATGTCAGGGCGAGAAAAGAAATAATTTGATACAAGGGGAGTTCGAGACGAGCGCGGAGTAAGCTGCGGCAAAGATGGGCGGCTTTTTGGACTGATTCTGGTTGAGGTGCGGCTAGGGGACCAGGATAAAGAAATTCTTCTGGTAAACTGGCGAGGGTATTGAGGTCTTGGGTGGGAATTAACTGGCGTTCTACTAAAACATCAAGAGCAGCTTTGAGATAATCGGGGGAGTGGGGGCGATCGCAAAATTGCAATAATGCGAAAATTTCTTGGGGTACATGGGAGCGTCTTTCTCTTTCTCCTACGTCATAAAGTTTAATTTTATGCTCTTTACATATCGGTTCTAAAGCCGCAGCTAACCACCTCCCTTGGCGATTTTCCCTAACTAAAATTGCCCCACGGAACTTTTGCGGGTCTGGGGTAAATAACTCAATGACTCGCTGGGAAATTAGCTCGACTGTGTGGTAAATATCACGGGGTGTATGTAATTCCAAGCCTTTGACCACTGGTGCAGGATTAGCGTCTGTTTGTGGGTCATCTGCATCAACAGGGTGGATGATTTGGTGACGAAATGGGGTTTGTCCGGTTTTAGTTTTGCTTGACCACTGACTATTGACCCACTCCAGAGCAAAATTAGCAGCACTGATAATCATTCTGGTGCTGCGACCAGCTTGATCCATTGTTGCTAGTCGTCCCGACTGTTCACATTGTCGGCAAAAATCTCGAAAATAAATCGGATCTGCGGGGGTGAAGGTGGAATTTATGGCTTGGTTAGGGTCGCCAACACGGACTAAATTCAATAATTCCGGAGTATTATTAATATTTTCAATGTTTTCTCCCTCTCTAGCCAGCATTTCTAATAACTGAGTTTGCAAGGGACTAGAATCTTGAGCCTCATCTTCAAATACGGCAAAAACTTGATTTTGTTCGATGTGACGAGCGTTATCATTTTGGAGCACCCGCAACGCTGCTAAAATCATGTCATCGTAATCAATAAAGTCCTGCGATCGCATCAAGTTTTCATATTGCTCATACAGTCCAGCGGCAATTCGTAAAATGCCATAATCATCTTTGGTTTTTTCACTCCACTTCCTTAAGTCTGTGGGAGCAATGCCAGAACTTTTCGCCTCATGAATGACTGTATAAGCTAAATCTGGCAGGACTTCCGTGCGTAAAACGGATTGCCGGCGTAGTCTTTCGGTTTCTTCACCGTCAAATTCCTGTCCTTCCAGTAAATTTAAATACTGTTCTGCATGATTGCTAATCCACTGTTCCACCGCAGTCCGAATGAAGCGATGACTTTGGTTGGGGGTAATTAAGCTGACATTTTCTAACTGTAAACCTGACAGGTCTGGGTGACGACTGGCGATATTTAAGGCTAAACCATGTAAGGTAAAAACAGCGAAACCTGTTTGTGGTAAAGCTAATTTTCTTAAGTTTTCGCGAATTTTCGCCTTAATATTGGCACATGCTGAACGAGTAAAAGTGACGACTACTAATTGGCGGTGATACTTATTGC
Organism: Richelia sinica FACHB-800; assembly: GCF_014698825.1. Lineage (GTDB taxonomy): Bacteria > Cyanobacteriota > Cyanobacteriia > Cyanobacteriales > Nostocaceae > FACHB-800. The sequence continues at coordinate 88,760 of NZ_JACJTT010000002.1, read as the reverse complement.
CTGTAGTCAGGGAATACTGATAGTGACGAGCTATGGCAATAGCCGCAGCCGCAGCCATACCTGTGGATTTTCCTGCACCAGGAACAGCGGAAACTGCCAGTGGCCCAGATTTCCAGTCAGCCATTTGCTTTTGTCCAGAACGCAAACTATGGCGAATGTCGTTCATCTTTTGCTGTAGATGAGTGAGCAAAAGTGAGTGAGTAGCAATGCTGCTGTCAACAGGTGGCTGAGATAATTCGGAATCTAGAGATTCTGGACTCACACTAGGAGTAAATTTTGATTGTTAATGAAGATGAATAATTAACAGACGGTAGTCCTTATGAACTAGCGTACACCATTCAGTATGGAAAAAATGATTTTCCCTGGACTCATACCTACTACTTCAGCCTAGAAGTCAGCATCAACGGATCTCTTCCCGCAAACTAATGTTACATTGGTTAATGTAAAGATACTTTAAAAAATTTATACCCTAATTAAATTCATAGAGTTCAACAGGGGACTAGGCACTGTTCAATATAAATTCTTTTGATCATGAGTTTTTGATAGGAACATGAATCAGTCATGTCATATTTTTATCATTGATGACTGCGCTACAGATATCGCTGTTTATCGTCAATTTTTAGCGCAAGATAACCAATATAGATATGAAATTTACGTATTTTCCACAGCTTTAGTGGCGTTGGAGCATTGTCAACACACAATGCCCGATTTGATTATTTTAGATTTTATGTTGTCGGATATTAATGGCTTGGAGTTCTTGGGTAAACTCAAGCTAGTCACTGGTAAGGAACAGTTACCAGTGATTATGATTACTCGCTATGGGGACGAAAATATTGCGGTACAAGCCATGAAAGCTGGTGTACAGGATTATCTGGTCAAGGGAAAACTCACCTGTGGTGCTTTTTTGCGTGCTTGTCATACAGTTTTGGAAAGGTTGCAATTCATCCAGCAAATTGCACAGCAGCAGGAACAGCAAAAACTACTAGGAGCGATCGCTTTGCGGATTCGTCAATCTTTAAGTTTGGAAGCAGTTCTGAATACCACTGTTGATGAAGTGCGTAAATTCCTCAAGGCTGACCGGGTACTTGTGTATCGCTTACAACCAAAAAATGGTGGAGTGATTGTGGCTGAGTCGGTGTGGCCAAAATGGCGTAGTTGTTTAAATATCCATTTAGAAGACAACTGTTTCGCTAGGCCAGTATATTCAGAATTAGAGACACCATACCGTTCTGCGGTGACAAATATTCGAGAAGCAGGACTGTCTAGTTGTTATGTTCAGATGTTAGAAAGCTTTCAAGTGAAAGCAAAAATTGTCGTTCCCATTTTTTCCTACACCCAATCATCTGGGAAAGGACATCAACCACCTTGGGGATTATTGATTGCTCACCAATGTTCTACCTCTCGACAATGGCAAGAGTCGGAAATCGAGTTACTAGACCAGTTATCTGTACAAATAGCGATCGCGATTCAACAAGCAGAACTCTATCAAAACTTAAAATATCTCAATACCCAACTAGAAGCCAACGTTCAGGAACGCACCAAAGAATTACAATCCAGTGAGCGCAAATTTCGAGCAATTTTTGAGCAAATATTTCAATACATCTTTTTACTAGACCCTCATGGCTTAGTTGTAGAAGTTAACCAATCTGCAATTGAATATTTACAACTAAACCGGCATGAATTAATTGGTAAACCGTTATGGGATGTGCCTTTTTTTAACCGATTCATCGAATTAAAACAATATTTTCACCAAGGAATCAAAGCTGCCTGTGTAGGTCAAGTGAGTCGCTATGAACTGACTCTGCCTCATGGTGAAAATCGTGAGCAAACTTTGGATTTCTCCATCAAACCGATTCTAGGAGATAAAGAAAAAGTAATTTTTCTACTAGTTGAAGCGCGGGATATTACCCAACATAAAAATGCAGAATCAGCGTTACAAAAGCTGAATCAAGAGTTGGAAATGAGAGTTCAGCAGCGCACTCTTGATATAGAAGCAGCGAACAAACAATTAATACAAGAAATTCAAGACCGGAAAATTATTGAAGCTCAAGTATTACAACTCCAACAACGGCTAGAGTTTCTCCTATTTTCTACCCCAGGGGCAATTTATACTAGCAAAGTAGCTGATGAATATGGACCCACTTTTATGAGTGGTAATGTGACTTCATTGTTTGGTTACGATCCAGCAGAATTCATAACTAATTCAGATTTTTGGTTTGACCATATTCATCCAGAAGACCAACAGCATGTACTGTTTGAATTAGAAAAAATCTTTACTAGAGATAGAATTGCCTTTGAATATCGATTATTAGATAAACAAGGGGTTTATCGCTGGGTATTTGACCAATCGAATCTAGTGCGTGATGAGCAAGGAAATCCTTTAGAAATTATCGGTTATTGGTTAGATATTAGCGATCGCAAACTAGCAGAGTTAGAAATTATTCAAAATCGGGATTTACTCAAAGCAATTTTTAACGAATCCACAGATGCCATGTTTCTAGTGGATGCTAAATCTTTAGCCATTATTGATTGTAATCAAAGAGCAGTAGAACTATTTGAATTTCATAGTAAAGATGAATTGGTTAATACGGAAAGACTGGATCTCCTCAACTATCAATTTAGTACAGAAGAACTGAAGAAAATTTCCATAGAACTAAATCGGGATAGGGTATGGAATCAAGAATTAGAATATACCACCTGCAAAGGTAACTTGTTTTGGGGTAGTTTAGCAGCTAAACAAATTAGCGTTGCTGGGAGAGCAATGAATTTAATTCGGGTGAGTGATATCACCAATCACAAACAAGCAGAGGTACAGATTAAGCGATCGCTCGAAGAAAAAGAAACCCTCCTCAAAGAAATTCACCACCGGGTTAAAAACAACCTACAAATTATCTCTAGCTTACTCAGGATGCAGTCTCGTCGCTCATTAGACTCTAGAACTGCCGTCTTGTTTGAAGAATCCCAAAACCGTGTGCAGTCAATGGCACTAATTCATGAACAACTTTACCAATCACCCAATCTTGCCCAAATAGATTTTCATACCTACATTACCAACTTAACAGACAACTTATTTCGTTCCTATGGCATGAGTCAAGGATTAATTCGTCGGCAAATAGAAACAAACAATATTTATCTTTCTCTAGATGTAGCAGTTCCCTGCGGATTAATTATTAATGAATTAGTCTCTAATTCCCTCAAGTATGCTTTTCTCAATGTGCAAAATGGCAAGGTGACTATTCATCTGCATCCGAATGATGATCATACTGTGACATTAAGCGTGAGTGATAATGGTATTGGTATACCAGAAAATCTTAATTGGGAAAATAGTCGTTCTCTCGGTTTAAGAATAGTTAATAATCTCACCCGACAACTGAAAGGAAATATCCGGTTTGAAAGCAACTGTGGCACAAGTTTTCATATTACCTTTGCTCACAATCATCAAAAATAAACACTTTTATTATTCCCAGGTTAATTATGTCTCCTATTCAAGTTTTGATAGTCGAAGATGAACAACTAGTCGCTGATGATCTGCGAGAAACTCTAGAGGATTTAGGATACAATGTAATTGGGTTAACTGCCACTGGAGAAGAAGCAATTATTGATGCTGAATCCTTGCTTCCTGACTTAGTATTAATGGATATCCGTCTAGCAGGTGAAATGGACGGCATCACCGCAGCTAATGTTATTCAATCCCGGTCGAATATTCCTATCGTCTATCTTACTGCTAATGCTGACCATGCCACTTTAGAAAGGGTGAAAGCTACTCAACCATTTGGCTATATTCTTAAACCTTTTAATGAAAAAATTCTGGCCACAACCATTGAAATTGCCCTTTCCCGTCATGCCGCAGAGGCAGAGGTTCAAAAGGCTTTAGTAGCTGCCCAGGAAGATAAGAAAACAGCAGAATATCAATCTAATTTAAAATCTCAATATCTTTGTATCGCTGCTCATGAATTCCGTAATCCCCTGACAGCAATTAAGCTCGGCACAGAAATCCTCAAACAATATGGTCACAAATTACCGGACCAAAATAAACAAATTCATCTTGATCGCATTGCTTCAGCTACAGAAAGTCTAAATGATTTATTGGATAGTATTCTCACTTTAGGTAAAGCAGAAGTAGGGAAATTAGATTTTCATCCTGAAGGATTAAATTTAGTTGATTTTTGTCAGGAATTAATTAACTCTCTCCAAGCCAATTTAACAAAACAGCATAGTTTACAATTCACTGTTGATGGAGAAATTGATGTTGCCTATTTAGATAAAAAAATCCTGTGGCATTTATTAAATAATCTTCTCTCTAATGCTATCAAATATTCTCCCCGGGGTGGCATAGTCTCCCTTAAACTTTATCGAGCAGAAAATCATTTTTGTTTTCAAGTTCAAGACCAAGGTATTGGCATTCCCCAAGATATACAATCCCAAATATTTACACCTTTTGAAAGAGGTAAAAATGTTGGTCAAATTCCTGGTACTGGATTGGGTCTAGCTATTGTTAAACAATGTGTGGATATCCATGGAGGAGTGATTACAGTTAATAGCATAGTTGGACAGGGAACCACTTTTCTAGTTAAGCTCCCTGAACATTTAAGTTGATTTAAATCACTTCAACATCGTCATTATGGGTTACTCAAAAAAACCAATTCCCTGAAAGCAAATTATCTTATTCATCAATTTGCCATACATCTTTAGTGAATTCCTGATCTAAAATCTTCTTGGCACGAACAATGATAATAATTTTGCCCAGGAGAGAAAGTTCTGGTTGAGTTTCAAACCATTGAAAATCAATTTCCTGACCATTATCAAACACAAAATAGCTGGAAGCATCCCATTGACGTTGAGCACGGTCTACTACTATTAAAACTGGTTCTGATTTGGCTTGGTTTGGGAAAATGTCACTTTTAGCCATGATGACGATGGGGTCTTCTGCTCCCAGTAACATTTGCCATCCAGGTAAGGGAACCCAAGCTTGATTTCCAGCATGTTTAACTATGCCAAAGGGTTCAATGGAGGAAACAAGAGGTACTGCTTGTAAATCTGCTGCTGTTAAAGGTAGTTCTCCAACTACAGGTAAAATTCGTGGTAAATCTTCGTCCGACTCTAACCGATAAAAAGGTAACGTGGGGGCCGGACGTTTGGGAGTGACTGTAAAATCAACTAATAGTTGTTCTAGCTGGGTTCTTGCTGTTTGGGTCTGGGCAAAACGCAATCCTCTGGCAATGAGACGCGATCGCTCCTGTAAATCTGAATTTTGCTTCGCTAATTTCCATGATTGATAGGCCACCGCATCCCCTGGATGAGCACTAAAACCATCTGGTAGTTTTGGCAACCAGGAAAAATCTTTCACAGCTTTGGCAATTTCTCTCGCTTCCAAAGCATCCAATTTGTACTTGAAGGTGAGATCGGCAGTAGTGGCCCGGTCTTCTTGGGACAGGGAACGTAACTCATACAGGATATCACTGGCTTTGCTGCCATAATAGGCCAGGGTCTCTGGAGAAGCACCACACTTTTCTAGAGAACTATAGACCTGAGCACCAACAATGACTTGGTTTTGCTGAATTGGCTCAAATCCAGTGGCTTCAAAAATTACTTGGGAATTATACCCAGCTTTTTGCAGAGTGGCGATCGCTATCCCCCATTCTACCCAGTTACCCTGTTTTTGCCTTAACTTGACTAGTAATTCTTGTGCTTGCTCATCCGCAAGATTGTCTGGATTTTGCTTATTGGGTGAGAGTTCAGTCATAATCTCAAATTTGATCGGAAATTTTGATATTGTAATTATTGATGAGCAAATGATACTCCTGGTGATTCCTCGTGGTTCCGTTTTTATTCCTCATCCCACATCGTGTTGATTGCCAAGGAATTCCAGCTACTTCCGTTTAAATACGGATATAGAATCTTATTTTAATCTTTAACCGTGCCAATTAAAAAAAATAAACTGTAATATGACAATTAAGAGTTATACACTAAGTTAAGTAAGGTAGTAACACACACATATGTATCACCAAGATAAATAAATCCTCAAATTTTAAAGCCCTTATTTTTACAAATAATTCCAATTTTGAAACTAATAAGTCGGGGAATCAATTGATTACTTTAGATAGATCAAAAAAACTAAAAATTTTAGTAGTAGATGATGAACCAGATAATCTCGATCTGCTTTATCGCACTTTCCGTCGTGATTTTCAGGTACTCAAAGCCGAAAGTGGTTTGAATGCTTTGGAAGTATTGGCAAGTGAGGGAGAAGTGGCTGTTATTATCTCCGACCAAAGAATGCCAGAAATGAAAGGTACAGAATTTTTGAGTCGGACTGTCCCCCAATTCCCTGACACGGTGAGAATAATTCTCACTGGATTTACAGATATTGAAGACTTAGTAGAGGCAATCAATGCTGGACAAGTCTACAAATACATTACTAAGCCTTGGGACCCTGGGGAATTAAAAGCAGTGGTACAAAGGGCGGCAGAAACCTATGATTTGCTCAAACAAAGAACAGAAGAATTACGCCGTGCCCAAGGACAAATTAACATATTAAGTGTCTTGGTAGAAGTGACTCAAGCTGCTACAAGTTTAGAGAGCAGTTTAGCACCAATTGCTAAAGCTTTTACTGAAACCTTCGCTGCTAATACTTGTATTTTGCAGTTAATAGCAGACAATTCTTTAACGGGAACTCAAGGAGTTTATAGTGATCATGGTGTGATGGCCAATTGGTTATCACAAGACCCATTAACTAGCCAAGCGATCGCTACTGGAGCAACCCAAATAGCATTAAATGTTGCCAAAGAACCCGCATTAGAAAGCAGCAGTATTTATCAAGAAACTGGGATAAAAGCTCATTTAGTTACGCCCATTACTTACCGAGGTAAGGTTTTGGGCGTTTTATCCCTGCAATGGCTACAACCTGTAATTTTACGAGAAGATGAACTCAAACTCATTCAATTGTCAGGGGAATTAGTAGCGATCGCCCTAGCGAGCAGTTCATTACAATAACCTACAGCTAAATCCATAGCGTGAAAAGGGTGTGGTATTTCCAATCATTGACTCCACACCCTACAAACTGCTGACAACAGCAAAGCAACAAACAAAACCCTCAATCCCCACCGCAAACTTGAGTGACTAACGAAATTCGTACCATTTTTGACCGGATTGCCCCTGTGTATGACCAACTCAACAATTGGTTAAGTCTGGGACAACACCATATCTGGAAAGAAATGACCGTCAAATGGAGTGCCGCCCAATCAGGAAATACTTGTATAGATTTATGTTGTGGTAGTGGTGATCTAGCCCTACGGTTAGCACGACGAGTCGGCAAAACAGGTAAGGTCTATGGAGTAGATTTTTCACCCAATCTCCTGGCCACAGCCCAAGAACGTAGCCAAAACTATCCACAAACAGCGATCGCTTGGGTAGAAGCTGACGTACTCAACTTACCCTTTGAAAATAGTCAATTTGATGCGGCCACAATGGGTTATGGCTTAAGAAACGTCCAAGACATCCCCCGCAGTCTCCAAGAAATATATCGCGTCCTCAAACCAGGAGGGAAAGCCGCAATCTTAGACTTTCATCGGCCTAGTAACGCCCAACTACGCGCCTTTCAGCAGTGGTATTTGCAAAACTGTGTAGTTCCTATGGCCACCAACTTAGGCTTAAAAGAAGAATATGCCTACATCAGCCCCAGTTTAGACCGTTTTCCTATTGGTAGCGAACAAGTGGAACTAGCTCATCAAGCAGGATTTTCCCAGGCAACACACTATCCCATTGCTAACGGTATGATGGGAGTATTAGTAGTCAGGAAAAGTTAAAATTCATCCTTAAGCCGAAAATCCTGTGGATTGGTCTCACCTCTGGCTGTATATCTCACCTCCCGTTCTCGGTGGAGTCATTGGCTATTTTACTAACGATATAGCCATCAAAATGTTGTTCCGTCCCTACCAAGCAATTTATGTTTGGGGACGCAGAATACCCTTTACTCCCGGCTTAATTCCTAGTAACCAGAAACGGTTGGCAATCAATATTGCCAATACAATCATGGGGTCGCTGTTAACACCAGAGGAATTACAAAATCTAGCCCGCAGATTATTAGAACCATCACGAGTAGAAGCTGGTATTCTCTGGCTCTTGCGGTTAGCAGTCGAGCAAATTCAAGGTGATAACAATGAAAAAACCGTCAAAGTTGTAGCGGGAATTTTACGTGATTTATTAGGAGAATCTTTACCTCGATTACTTAAAGTTTTAGCCCGAAAGGAAGATTTTTTAGAATCTCAAATTAACCAAATTTTTGACAAAGTCTTATTAGAATTTCAATTAAGTGAAGAACAAGCCAGAAGATTAGCTGATTGGCTAGTCCAAGTGGTTTTACCTCCAGATGTATTACGACTAGCAATCATTGATTTTTTAACAGATAAAACTATACAAACAATTGATGAAAGCTTTCGGGAAAAAACTAGTGGCACTTATTGGGTAGTTGCCAACGTCTTTGGCTTACGCAATACTCTCACCAGGTTAAGAACATTTTGTTTAGATGACAAAGAAGCGACTAATCAGCGTCTACAGGAATTAATCCAAGATTTACAAATGCGCGATCGCTTCAAAAAATTCCTACTCGAATTATCTTTGCAAAACTTACCCATTGGCACAGTTAGACAACTGCGAAAAACCACCAGAGATAGCGTCCGTCAATATTTACAAACCAGTGGTCGGAATTTGCTGCAAGGTCTAACAGAATCTGCTGATTGGGAAAACATCGCTGTTTTATTACTGAAACGCTTAAGTAACTCTGCTGTGGTTAACACTTCATTAGAAGTATTGGCACAGGAATTGGCTCTAATTTTAGAGCGTTATTTAGAAAAAGATTTAGAAGCGATCGTTGCCCAAGCTATACCGATTTTATCCATCGATCAAGTGATAGTGGAGAGAGTGAAATCAACTTCACCTGCTGATTTAGAAGCAGCTATCGAAGGTATTGTCAAAAACGAATTACAAGCTATTGTGACGTTAGGTGGTGTTTTGGGTTTTGTCGTAGGTTTATTTCAAGTCGGATTTTTAATTTTGACTCAAAACACAATGTAGAGAATTTATATAGCAGGTGACAGAGCTAAAAGCCTGTAGCGGGAGCAAGATTAATCTATTTTCGTTAGGACTTACGCAAGAACTCTCTGAAACTCTTATTCCTTCTTGTTCTTTGCGTCCTTCGTGGTTTGTTCTTTCATGATTTTACGTAAATCATGAAAATAAATAGGGGTTTAGCTATGCTAAACCCCTGCCAGATTATTTAATTCAACCTAATCTTAGAAAGTGAAGGTTGTACGCAGAGTACCTACGTAAACTGTATCATTGTTGTCGTTATTTTCAGGATTGAAGATAACTAACAAACCAGGAGTAACAAGAATGTTGTCAGAAATCTTCATCTTGTACAGACCTTCTAAATGATAGGTAGTACCAGACTCGGAAGCAATTTTGCTACCACCAGTTACTTTGGGTGGTTGACCGAAAATCAGACCTAGAGTGTTACCTTCTCTACCGAAGTCTTTAATACCTAAAGTAGCACCCCAATACCAAATATCTGCATCTCTGCCTGTGTCTCCAGTCAAAGCATCAGCCATGGTGTAACCTGCCCAACCGCCTAATGTGATCTTCGCACTGGGTTGGAAGGTTAATTGTAAACCGAAGTTATCGGATTTAGTACGTGAATTACCAAAGGGCTTGTTTGCAAAGTCACTACCTGTGCTTTGGAACAAGTTAACACTATCTCTTTGATAAGTCCGAGCGTATGCAAAACCAACATTCAGAGCTTGATTTGGCTTGAAAGATAATTGACCGAAAATGGTGTTACCACCGTCAAACAAACCGTTCCCTTCAGATGGGTCGCTAGCAACGTTTCTACCTTGAGCTATGTAAGCTGCGCTTAAGGTGAAAGGTCCATCAGGGTTAACGTTAACAGTAATACCAGCACCATCAGCAGCTTGGCGATAGATGGGGCTAAAACGTCCGTAGCGAGATAAAGCACCAGTACCACTGCTTCTGAAATCAGGGTTGAAAACGTTGACGTTCTCGTTTAACTCAGCACCAGTTGCGTCAACCTTGACTCTGATTTTTTCACCCAAGTTGAAAGCGTAGTTCAACTTGTCAACAGTAACAGAGTTATCTTCACCACCGTCATACCCTAGACGAGTTGTGTTGGTTCCAGTTACATCTTTGTTTGAACCAATATTTTTAGCTTCTAAACGGGTTTGTAATTGGTCTGTACCCATAAAGCTGCTGTTTAAGCTCAAACGTACTCGGTCAGAGAAAACAGTGTTGGAATCTAAATCACCACCACCAACTTTCTTATCACCAAAAGCTTGAGATACGTTGAAAATTGCTTCCCCTTGCAGTTTGGTGGTGGTGGAGAATTGATTTGCTTCTAGCTCAGAAGTGCGAGCTTCTAGAGCGTCTACACGACCACGCAGGGTTGCTAATTCAGCAGAAAATTCTTCTTGCAAACGCTGTAAGGTAGCCAAGTCTTGCTTGTTAACCATATCAGCAGTTGCTGTAGCGATGAGTTCGTTAACCCGATCTAAACAGGAGTTCAAACCTGCTGCGAATTCATAACGGGTTAAGGCACGGTTACCACGGAAAGTACCGTTGGGATAACCAGCAATACAACCATAACGCTCTACCAAAGATTGCAAAGCTTGGAAAGCCCAATCAGTGGGTTGTACATCGGAAAACTGAGATACGGAAGTTACTTGACCAATGCTGTTTGTTTCTTTGGTTAATTGAGCAACGCTAGTAACTTGCTGCTCGTTAACTTCAGCAGCGATAGCACTGTTGCTAGCTAAAAGGGTAGCAGCGATCGCTGGACTAACCTTGAGAACATTCCAAAATTGTTTTGTCATCTCTTAAACTCTCTCTCACACCTAACGAATCTGAGTTATGATAAGATCCCTTTTTACCGTCAGGGAATTTACACATAATTCTTCAAGGGCGATTATACCTGATTTACTCTACTTCACACAAGACGGTAATTAATTTTTGATACTAGACTATGGTGAACTGATCTTCGGGGTACCGAAGAATAATATTGCGTTTGTGACGGAGTAGTTTTCCCTCTGCCTCAAACTTTTGTAGAAGACGAGTGACTGTAACTCTTGTGGTATTTAAAACCTCAGCCATTTCTTGATGAGTTAGATGTAAATCAATTAATTGACCGGATTCTAAGTTTCGACCAAATTTTTGGGCTAGCCATAAGAGAAACTGCCATAACCGGAGTGAAATTGGTTTGCGATGTATCAGACTAAGTAATTGCTCTGTTTGTTGAATGTGATGAAATAAAGCTTTGATTTCTTGACTCCAAATTTGAGGAGGTAAAATACTCACCTCTACACTAGTCAAACATTCGATTTGATACGGATTAATTTTGGATAAAGGATAACCAATTACATCTCCCACCCCCCAGTAACCTAAGGTAATTGATACTCCCTCTTCGCTCCAGGTAGCAGTCCGCACGATGCCTCGCTCAATTCGCCACAGGACATCATGATTAAATGGCATGATTTCTCGACGAGTAAACAACTGTTGAGTTAATTCGTTATCAACGTTTCTTTTGGGAATTTGGCTTGTATATGTCATTGCCAGTTTAGATGGATAAAACGATGGGAGTCATGACTTTAAACTATTGATTTTTATGCAATGAAGTGTAATTTTTAACTATTGAACAAATATGAATATTCAATTGTCACCATCAAATAAAAATATTAAGGGTATAAACTATAATTCAAAGCAAGATATAGTGGAAAAATAAGTATGAATATCACGTTACGTGAACTAATTCACTTGCTCAAAATAGTAAATTTATATATAAAAAATTAGTAATTTTTACTTCTTTTTACTGGCTGGTAGCAGATATTTTTATATGTCCCATACACAACGAGGGATTACTAATCTAAAATTTTTAATCTCACATGGTATATGTACTAATTTTCAATTTAAACGAAATAGTTTAAGAACAGGTAAGGTATTAGTGAAATTTATATTATTGCAGTCCAAATGATACAACATCCTGTCGGCGGTTGCTTGGGAACATATGTGATAGGGGGAAATATTAAGCCAAAAATTACCCTAGCCGAATCCAAACACACGAAAAACTGGAAACTCTCAATCACAAGTCTTTCTGAATTTATGCCATCACGAACGTTGACCTGTGACAATATATGCAACTCTTTGACCAATATTGGTGGCATGATCTGCCATCCGCTCTAAGCAACGAATTGCTAAAGTGAGGAGGAGTATTGGCTCAATTACTCCTGGTACATCCTTTTGGTAAGCTAAAGTTTGATAAAGCCTCTCATAGGCATTGTCTACAGCATCATCTAAGTATTTGACTCGTTGACCACTGGTTTCATCTAAATCTGCTAAAGCTACTAAGCTAGTTGCCAGCATTGCTTGAGCATGATGGGACATGATGGCAATTTCTGGTAATGAGGCATGAGGTGGATAAGGAAAGATTTTAATGGCAATTTCTGCTAAATCTTTGGCGTAATCTCCTATCCTTTCTAAGTCACGAACTAACTGCATATACGCACTCAGACACCGTAGTTCTTTCTCGGTGGGTGCTTGTAACATAATAATAGCTGTGCAATCAGATTCTATTTGTCTATAAAAACGATCAATCTTCTTATCTAATCGAGGAAGTTCTTCAGCTGCTGTTAGATCACGGGCAAATAAGGCTTGGTGACTGAGGCGAAAGGATTTTTCTACCAAAGCACCCATTCGTAATAAATCCCTTTCTAAACGTCTAATGGCGCGTTCTGGCTGCGACATTTCGGGTTGTGGATTATAAAAAACAGCTTTCACACTTATATTCTCAAACTTGATTATATTGTTTTAACTATAATCTTGCCTGGAAAAGTTGGCTACGATTTCGGGAAGGAGAATTTGTATCCAGGCCCCTCCTGTTTGAGGGTGGTTCATAGCTTTGATTGTCCCACCATGGGCGATAATAATCTGGCGCACAATTGCCAAACCCAGGCCACTCCCAGCTATTCCCGTTGTTGCGGTGCTTCCCTCTGTGGCTGGAGAACGATATCGGGCTTTATCTCCTCGGTAAAATCGGTCAAATACATAAGGTAAATCACTCAAAGCAAAACCGTCTCCTGAGTCAATGATATTAATTTCCAAGCCTGGAGATTGGGAATTGCTGTAGAGAATATCTGGGGATGAGATAATTTTAGTCTCAATATAGATGGTGCTGTGGGAGAGACTATATTTAATGCAGTTATCTAGCAAGTTGACAAATACTTGATACATGCGAGATTTATCTGCATTGATGGAAATGGTGGGTGGTCCAGAGTAAATCATTTTTAAGGACTGTCTCTGAACTAATGGTTCTAGGGTTTCCCAAACGGAGGTAATGAGCGATCGCACTTCCACCAATTCTAAGTTTAAATGCATGGTGGGGTTGGTTTCCATTTGGGTTAGTTCTAACCAGCTTTGGACTAAATTAATGAGTCGGTCTACTTCCTGCATTAAGCGATTTACCCAGCGGTCTAAGGGTGGTTCTAGACGGGTTTGCAGGGTTTCTGCCACCAGACGAATGGAGGTAAGAGGGGTTCTTAACTCGTGGGCTAAATCGGAAAAGGAGCGATCACGTTCTTGGTTAAGATCCAATAAAGGCTGACGATTTTCTAAAAATACCCCCACCCGTCCTTGGGGCAAAGGTAAACTAGAAGCCCGCAGTGCTAAAGACTTCAACTCGACAATTGCATTAGCATCTTCACAGGAAGGATGAAAAACCCATTCTCGTACCTGCGGCTTTTGCCAATCACGAGTTTGCTCAATTAACTGGTCTAATTCATAAGACCTTACCAACTCCAGCAACAACCGCACCTGTCCTGGTTGCCATCTTTGTAAATGTAATATTTCCTGGGCTTGCTGATTGCACCACAACAGTTGATTTTCTTCATCAACCTGCAAATAACCTAATGGCGCAAAATCCAGCAATTCCTTGTAAGTTGCTAAGGACTGCTGTAAATCCTGCTGTTGTCGCTTCACCATCGACATATCCTGCCGAAAGCGAGACATAAACGGTAAAGCAATCTTGTAAGAATGTGAGTTTAATGGTTGAATGACTCGCTCCAGATAACGATTTAGCTGAACCTGTTGCCAAAACCAAAACCCAAGGCCGACCGCCAAACCCAGAAAAAATCCCAATAAGAGCATTTAAGTTGTTAGTCTTTAACTGCTATATGATTACTAAAAACTAACAACATCACCAGGAATTAGCCAAACCTGTAACCAAAACCTCTCACAGTCACAATATACTCTGGATGGCTGGGATCTTGTTCTAGCTTTTCCCTTAACCAGCGAATGTGAACATCTACCGTCTTGCTATCACCAACGAAATCTGGTCCCCATACTTGGTCTAACAACTGTTCCCTTGACCAGACCCGACGGGCATAACTCATAAATAGTTCCAACAGCCGGAATTCCTTTGGAGATAAGCTCACCTCTTGTCCACGTACCATCACCCGGCATTCCTGGGGATTTAAGCTGACATCTTTATATTTCAACACAGGGGCTGGAGGCAATGTACTCAGGCGTTGACGGCGTAGTAGCGCTCTACACCGCGCCACTAGCTCACGCATACTGAATGGCTTGGTCAAATAATCATCTGCACCTACCTCTAAACCTAATACTCTGTCTGTTTCGCTACCTTTAGCGCTCAAAATTAAAATCGGTACAGAGTTACCTTGATGCCGAAGTAAGCGGCAAATATCTAGTCCATTAATTTGTGGCAGCATCAAATCCAAAATCACCAAATCTAAAGGCGATTCTCCGGAATTGGATTCATAATGCTTGAGAAATTCCACTGCTGCTCGTCCATCACTAGCAGTGACCACTTCATACCCCTCTTCTTCCAAGGACACCACTAGCATTTCGCGGATGAGTTCTTCATCTTCCACAACTAGAACACGGCTACTCTGTCCTATATCAGTTCTGGCAGAATATTTAGTTAATTCGCTGGTATACATTTATGACACAAAATTGCTGAACTGTGTACTGATGCAAATCAAATTGAGCAGGTATCAGTGCATTCAGATTGATTGCAGTTTAGGTGCTAGCAGTAAATGTAACTTAAATTACATAAACATGTATATTATAAAGCACATTACCAGACAAAACACAAGACTGAAAGCGTGAGTAATTAGGAATAAAAAATTAAAAATTTCAGGACAGAAGTTAGATCAGTATTTTGGGAATTGAGACTGTGAGAGTTGATTCTATAAGAGTTAAGTTGATGCTGAAGTATTGACAATAGGATGGCACTTGATTATACTTTTAGTACAATTGAACTAAACAAATGTCATAGCTACCCAACATATAGCAATATTGACATCAACATCTGTATTATCCCTGATTTTGGTATTCACACTGTTCTAAAAGTGCATATTCAAAAACTACCCTAATGTCTGCATAGGCTGTGTCCTGGTATAGCAATGGACAGAACGGTTAGGACATTAACTAACACTAAAATCGAGACAGCCAAAGGCTTCTAGCACTGTCACCTGTCACCTGTTAACTGTCACCTGCTATATGTCTAATTACCAAATTAATTATTTTCTCTGGAAGGGAGTGGAATCATGACAACAAACAGTATCCAAAATAAGCAACAATTAGTGCAAACCTTTCAACAAATTCGGGCTGAACGCAAAAAAATAGAACTAAAAATTGCGACTAAGCAGGAAGAGGCAGAAAAAGCCAAAAATCAAGAAATACTGGCATTAGCTTCTCAATATACTGTAGATAGTATCGTTAAAGGTTTAGCGGATTTACAGTTAGAATTTGGCAGTATTGTTAATGCTCTTTCAGAAAAATTAGCCAGTGAGAATGCTAAATTAGACGAACTGAATCGGGGGATAGAGATTGAAAATCAACACCTCAAGGAATTGCAGCAAATTAGGGTGGTGGCTGATACATTAGATATTCTCAATCAAGAGCATCAAGAGAAATTGAGACTATTAGATCAAGATACTACGCAGAAACGGGAAGAATTAGAAAAAGAAAGTACCTATAAACGCAAAGAATGGCACAAAGAACAGGCTGAATTTACAGAAAAAATCCAAGCTACTAACGAATTATTAGTGAAGGAAAGGCAGAAAGAAGAAGAAGAATATTTATATAAATTGGAAACTACAAGAAAATTAAATACTGATGCCTATGAAGCCAAGAAGCGGCTTTTAGAGAGGGAAATAGCAGAAACTCTAGAACAAAAAGAAAAAGATTGGCAAGAAAGAGAGAAAGTTCTGAGTAGCAATCAAAAACTCTTCACCGAATATCAACAGAAGGTGGCAGCATTCCCCACTGAATTAGAAGAAGCAATTAAAAAAGCCAGGGAAGAATCAATTAAGGAAACTAGCCAAAAAGCGAAAATCGAAGCGGATTTATTTGAAAAAGAGTGGGAAGCCAGCAAACAAAGTTATGAATTAATAATTCAATCTTTAGAGGAGACGATTAAGAAACAGATTGAACAAATCGAAGGAATTTCCACTCAGTTACAGACGGTGTTAAAACAAGCACAGGATTTAGCAATGCGAGCTTTTGATAGTTCTAGTAAGTAATTTCTAGTACATGAATTTTCACCTAAGCCAGTCATAGAGAAATATCAATTCTTTTGTAGGGTGTTTTATGCACTGTCAATCATTACAAGTGCTTTCCCTACGGGGCAAAATATCCATTTTTCAACCTAGATTAGATATTTAGTATCGGCTTACTTAAATAGTTCAAATTTGAAGCGGGAATTTTTCACCATTATGCCAGTCAAAAAACCGAGCGATAAGAATACTAAGGCAGAGATTCTGCAAGCTTACGAAGAATTAACAAAGGAGCAAGAATTTCTTAAATCCCAACTAGAAAAAGTACAGAAAGAAACTCAATCTCTAGCTAAAGAAAAATCCAAATCTGAACCTAAGCCAGAACCCAAAACTAATATTATGCAGCCACAAACTACAGTTCAACAAAAAATGAATAATACAATTGAAAGTTTAGTGAAAATTCAGTTAGGGTTTGGCAGTGCAGCAAATGAATTGTCGGAACAGTTAACAAAAAGGGCTGCTAGTTTAGCGGATATTAGACAAGCTGTAAATACAGAAATTGAGCAATTATCCCAGTTACATAATTTAGAAATTTCTGATGATATCTTGGATAATCTGATTCAAAGTTATGAGGATAATGAAAAGACTTATCAGGAAGAATATAACCAACGCTATGAAGTATTATCTCAGGAAATATTAGAACTGAAAAATGCTTGGAGTAAAGAACAGGAAGAACATCAACGATTGATTAAAGAGCGTAATGAAAATTTCCAAAAAACTCAACAAAGGAATGAAGCGGAATATAAATATGACTTGGAATTACAGCGTAAATTGGCAATAGATGAATATGAGCAAGCTCAAAAACTATTATATAAAGAATTAGAAGAATTACAACAAAGTACAGAAAAGCAGTGGTCAGAACGAGAAAAATCGATTGCAGAAAGAGAAAAGGAATTTGGTGAATTAAAAGCAAAGGTAGAGGCTTTCCCGAAGGAGAAAGAATTAGCAATTAAAAAAGCAACTGATGAGGGTAAAGGTATTGCGAGTTATCAAGCTAAAGTGAAGGCTGATTTATATGCTAAAGAAGTGGATGGTCAAAAGCGTTTTTATGAACAGAGAATTCAATCCTTAGAACAGACAATTAATAATCAAGAAACAAGACTGAAAAATCTCTCGCAACAACTAGAATCTGCTTTAAAACAAGTTCAGGATTTAGCTGTAAAAGCTATTGAAGGCAGTGCAAATATTAATTCTTACCAAGCGATTAAAGAGATAGCTTTAGAACAGGCAAAAAGTCAAGCCAAAACTAAATAAATCTGCTTTATAGGGGTGGAAAATTCACCCCTATGATGGCAATAATCAACAAAATGAAGTAAGTTTCGCAAATAAGAAAATTTATGTTGGTATATCAGAGAGTTGTATTTGCCATATTTATACGTATTTTCTTCTAAATTATTCCTTTTTTTCATACCTAAATTACTCTGTTTTTGGTTTACCTAAGTTCTGGGGTGGTTGTAATCTTCTAGGGGAACGAGTGTAGTTTCTACGTCGCTTGTTATTGTTGTTAGTATTTTGGTTAGACATAAAGCTTGGTGGTAAAATTACTACTAGAAAATACTTACATGAGCAATATTACCCTTTCCAGATATTTTTCACATCAATTTTATCGAAAAAAACCAAAAAAATAGAGACGTGTGATATTTACGCCTCTACGGTCAGAGAAAACCCATTATTTGTAATAAAAATCAATAACTCAGTCAGCAAATAAGTAAAAAAATAACCCAACTCTAATGTAACTATTTTCTGGATATAGCGATCGCCCGTGTGAGGACATCCACTGATAATCAAACCCAGATAGCAAAAGACTTTTCACACTCCTGCCTGTGGCCTGATAGTTGGGAATACAAGCTGAATTCTCTCAATTTCGGAAAAAAAGAAAAAATAACCGACTATTCAGCCGGTTAGACAGTTGAAGTAAATACTGGTATAGCCCTAGACAAGATAGTTAAGACATTAACTACAACTAAAACTTAGACACACAAAGGCTTTTAGCACTGTTACCTGTCACCTGTCACCTGCTATAAATTTACGCGAAGGTAGAAAAGCCTAAATTAGGGGGAATATCTTGAATACGTCCTGCACCAACAGCTTTTACTGCTTCGGTGAGGGCAATATCTCCAGTATACAAAGCTTTCCCAACGATCGCTCCTGTGACACCTTGGGGTTCTAAAGCTAACATACTTAATAAATCAGTAACAGAACTAACTCCCCCAGACGCGATGACAGGGATAGAAATTGCACCAGCTAATTCTCGTAGCGCATCTAAGTTGGGCCCAGAGAGAGTACCATCACGATTGATATCAGTGTAAATGATGGCTGCTGCACCTAATTCTTGCATTTGCACTGCTAGTTGGGTAGCTAATACCTGAGAAGTTTCTAACCAACCTCTAGTAGCAACTAGACCGTTACGGGCATCTATACCCACAATAATCTGTTGGGGAAACTCTTGACACAGTTGTTGGACTAACTGGGGTTGTTCCACTGCTACAGTACCCAAAATTGCCCACTGTACACCGAGACTAAATAATTGTTGCACACTGGAGCGATCGCGCAAGCCGCCACCCACTTCAATGGGGACAGAAACAGCACTAGCAATGGCTTCTATAGCAGCTAAATTCACTATATGACCAGCTTTTGCACCATCCAAATCAACTAAATGTAATCTGGTTGCACCTTGGTCTACCCAGAGTTTAGCCACCTCTACAGGGTTTTCGCTAAAAACTTGTGATTGTGCGTAATCTCCTTTATAAAGTCGGACACAACGACCTTCTAATAAATCAATTGCAGGTATTACTTCCATAATTTCTCATAGCTAATTGCTAATAGGTGATGGGAAAAATTATCACTGTTTTTCCCATCTTTGCATTCTCCTGTCTGACTAATAATTTCAGACTTGGGAATTTTTCTGCTTTAATTGCTGCACAGCTTGACGGAACCCCACCACAACCAAAATGTTAGCAAGGGTTAAAAACACCTCTGCACCCCCATGCAACCAATCTATATTTGCTAAAGCTTCGCCATAATGAACTTTGGCATAAATCCCCGCTGGGATAGTGACAAATACAAATACCAAAGTCCCGTAAAATCCATATAATGCTAAGGGTGGCATTTGTTTACTGCGGGTCAAAAACCACAAAAAACCCAAATAGGGGAATAAAGACAGGGCAAATAAAGTATCTTTGGACATTATGACTTTGATTTGATAGGTTGGGTTTCTACTGTGTTGGTTGATTTAGCAGTACGCCAAATCCAGAATGCTGCTGCCCAAAGAGTAAAATTACCAACTAAGGTCATGGTAGCTTGGAGAGTAACTAACCATTCCAGAGATTCAGCGTTGTCGAAATAATGCCAGGTGCAAGCACACATAGCACTGATTAAAGCTGGTAACATGGCAAAGGACAATCCCCACCAACTGCGATTACCTGTGAGTTCGCCGTAATTCCAGATTAACCAAATAGCGACAATCCATTCAATGACGCTAGAAACGTGAATAATCCAGGTGGGAATTGATAGTGCGTGCATAGAAATTCAAAATCCAAAATCCACAATCAAAAATGGTCAAGATGAGGGCGTTATTATCTGGGTATTACGGTAAAGGTAACGGTGGAGACGAAGCTTTATTAGCAACGCTTTTGCAAATGCTACCACCTGATGTAACGCCTGTGGTGCTGTCTGGAAATCCTGAAGAAACTAGCCGACGCTATGGGGTGGAAAGCTACAACCGCATGGCGCTATTCCCGGTTTTAAAGGCTTTGCGTTCTTGTGATGCCTTCATTTGGGGTGGTGGGAGTTTAATGCAGGATGTAACTAGTCGCATCAGCCCTTTCTATTATGGGGGATTAATGGCACTAGCGCAGATGCTGGGGTTAAAAACTGTGGCTTGGGGACAGGGAATAGGCCCATTGGTGCATCCCCAAACTCGATGGTTAGCGCGACGCAATTTTGCTGGTTGTACTAAAGTTAGTGTACGCGATCGCTCCAGTTCTGCCCTCCTATCAGATTGGGGAATACCTCATATTCTTGCACCCGACCCGGTGTGGGCCTTAGAGTCCAAACCAGTACCAGAACTTGCAGACTTACCCACACCGAGAATTGCCCTCACCTTAAGAAATCATCCCCACCTCACTCCAAAGCGGCTAACTAACCTAACTCGCGCCTTAATCGATTTGCAAACAGCCACCCAAGCATTTATTTTATTACTGCCATTTCAAAAAAGCGAAGATTTAGAAATAGCTGAACAAATTCAACCCCAATTAAAAAATAGTAGTCAAACTATCTGTTTAGAAGACCCACAACTATTAAAAGGTGCATTTCGCGGTGTAGATATGGCCATAGGTATGAGGCTACATAGTTTAATTATGGCAGCCAGTGAAAATTGTCGCTGTTTTGCCCTTAGTTATGACCCCAAAGTCAACCGCTTAATGGAAAACTTAGCAATACCTGGATGGGATTTAAAGGATTTGCCAGATGATGCGAATTTAATTAGTCAAACCTGGATTGATTATTATCAACATGGTCAAGCTTTGTCATCAGAGAAAATCCAATCTTTACTTAATAATGCTTTTTTGCATCGAGAATTATTAAGGGAAATCCTTTAGTTTAAATACTAAACAAAATTTTTTCACTATAATTGAAATAAATGTGATATCCTCTTCAAATCTATTTCTATGACAGCCATCACCGTCAACTTAAACCCTATCATCCAACTTACCGATCACCAATTTTATCAACTCTGTCAGGAAAATCCTGACGTAAAATTTGAACGTAATGCCAAAGGAGAAATAATTATCATGTCACCCACAGGAGCAGGTACAGGAAATAGAAACTCAGAAATCAATGCTGATTTCGTAATTTGGAATCGTCAAAGAAAATTAGGTAAAGTTTTCGATTCCTCTACCTGCTTTAAACTTCCCAATGGTGCAAATCGTTCTCCTGATGTAGCGTGGATAAAAAACGAAAGATGGGATGTACTCACACTAGAAGAACAGGAAAAGTTCTCCCCAATTGCCCCAGATTTCGTTTTAGAATTAATGTCACCCACGGATAGCTTGGCAGAAACACGAGCGAAAATGATAGAATATAGAGACAATGGTGTAAGATTGGGGTGGTTAATTAATCAAAAACTGCATCAAGTCGAAATCTATCGTCCCGGTCAACCAGTGGAAATATTAGAAAAGCCTCAATATTTATCAGGTGAAGATGTTTTAGCTGGCTTTACATTAGATTTGCAAATAATTTGGTAATCAATATATATTTAACTAACCTGCTGCACAGGAATCTGAATATAAAAACTAGTCCCTTCCCCTGGTTCTGATTCACACCAAATCGAGCCTTTGTGTTTATCGACTACTATTTTATAACTAATTGATAATCCTAAACCTGTTCCTTGACCAATAGGTTTAGTTGTAAAAAACGGATTAAAGATTTTGGCTTGGATATCTGGGGACATTCCCATACCATTATCAGTAATTTTGACTCTTACAAATTGGTTATCAACCATTAAGGTTTCAATAGTAAGTTGTGGTTGAAACGTTTCTGATTCTGTTGATGTTAAATCAGCTTGTGCACATCTATTGACTAGAGCATCTAAGGCATTAGCCAGCAAATTCATAAATACTTGGTTGAGTTGGCCAGGGTAGCATTCAACCAAAGGTAAATCACCATATAATTTATTCACATCAATGGCTGGGTGTTTTGAGCTTGCTTTCAACCGATGCTATAAAATTATCAAAGTGCTATCAATTCCCTCATGAAGATTGACAGATTTCATCTCCGCTTCATCTAAACGAGAGAAATTACGTAAATTGAGAACAATTTGGGAAATACGCTCACTACCCATCTTCATAGAGCTTAACAATTTCCTTAAATCCTCTGTCAAAAATTCTAAATCAATTTCATCAAGATAATCTTGAATATTCTCTTCTGGTTGAGGATAGGTTTGTTGATAAAGTTTTACCAATGTAAGCAAATTGTCAGCATAAACATTAGCATGTTCAATATTACCATTGATAAAACTTAAGGGATTATTGATTTCATGGGCAATTCCCGCTACTAATTGACCTAAACTAGACATCTTTTCAGTTTGAATCAATTGCAATTGAGCTAATTGTAATTCTTGCAATGTCTTTTTTAATTCTGCTGTTCTTTCAGCAACTTTGTTCTCTAAATTAGAATAAGAATCCTCTAAAGAATCAGCCATACGATTAAAGACTTTTGCCATCATTCCCAGTTCATCACCTGCTGTATCATCAATACGAACTGTCAATTCTGGATTGATGCCAGCTTGCTTCATAGCCTGAGAAACCTTGCTAATTCTTTTACTAACTAACTTATCAAACAAGAAATATATCAGAATTATTAGTACGACTGTTAAGCCAATAAATGTTCCTATAACTGTAGTCAACATAGAAGCTTGATTGGCTCTTAAATCTTTGGTAGGAACATAAATCATTAATGCACTGACAATATCTCCCACCGGCCAGTTAAATCCATGGGTATTTCCATACTTTTCTACAACTTCCTTGGGTGCATCTTCTGGTTTACCATGACACTGCAAGCAGCTTGGTTCCATAGTTATTGACTGTGCTACATAAAAAAATTCTTGATTTGTATCTTGCTTATATCCTGTTAATTCTTTAATGGCTGGATTAGCTTTAAATCTAGCTATTATTTCTGTTTCAAAATCATCAGCTTGATTTTGTAAATTTAAAGGACTGGCCGCAGGTTGTTTATAAATATATCCGGGTATTTTCTCATTAAAAAATTCAAATATGCTCCGAGTGGCAAACGCATTTGATTTAGCTTCAAAAATCATGGCTGTGGTATGCTCTTCTACAGCCGGAGCTAATTTGTTAATTACATAATTACGACTTGCTTGTCCAAAATTAAGAACTAACTCACTACGGTTACGTGCTTCTTGCTCAAAAGCTTTCAATTGTAATTTATTTAATTTACATACCCCTAGTCCCATCACCAGAACTAGACAAATAATAACTGCTAAAGTAAATTTAAATTTAATAGAAATACAAAACACATTCTTAAATATACGCCTAAATTCATGAAAATAAAAGTTACTTAAATTATTTTGTTTCATTTTACACTTTTATTTTACTTAAACAGTGTTTGTGTAAATTATTGATTCAATCATAACCCTGTTTCTTTATCCAAACCTTTTCTCAGTTAAAGGTTGCATATACATATACACCGAGTTCAGAAGTTTTTCCTTTTACTCTTGCTAAAACCATATATAAACTCATTAGAGTTGCTACATCAAAGATTATCCACCTTATTATCTATAATGAAAATACTGTATATTAGTTGTATATATTTAAACGCGAACACAAGCATTTAGTATAAGTTTGCACTAATTGCATAATATGCAATATTTTATACAATGAATATATTTAACCTAAACTGTTGTAGTCAATGGTTTGGGGTGTATCTCTGCAAATTCACAAGACAATTTCAGTCAATGAGTACAAAATTTACAGGTAAAATTCATAGAATCACAATCAAACAAGGTAAAGCACCTTATGGATTTATTGCTCCTGATACACCAATACCTGGACATAAAGGGAAAATACGTTTTTTTGGAGACAAGTTAGTTGGAACTACAATTGATCAACTAGAAATAGGCAATTTAGTAGAATTCAGTCTTAAAGAATGGAAGAAAAGATTTGGTTCTGTTGAAAAAGTAGCTGAAGATGTAAAAATTATAAATTATAGCAATTTAGGTTCTAGTGATTCTCTCAATAGCAATAAACTTTTTATTTCTAGTAAAAATAGAGATAAAGTTTCTCTATTTTCTAATTTAAATGTTAAAGATTTTAAGTTAAGAATTATTACTGCGTTAGGACTTGGTACTGGTATATCAGACCCAGCAGAATTTGAGGATTATAGCTTCATGCTATTAAGACTTTTGGGCATTCATAATTTATACCAATACGATAAAAAGAGTCAAGCGGGCAAAGCAGATGGTTTTTTTATAGTGGGTAGCCTTGCAGTTATGTATGATTGTACCCTACGAAAAAACTTTGAAGAACACAAAAAAGAACAAATTGAAAATTATGTGAATAAATTAAAAAATTCCCAAATTACAATAGACGTTAAAATAACAGATGGACGTATCAAGAAAAAAACTCTTCAAATACAAGGTAAGAACCGCCAGGTGTGGATAATTACCCAAAATCAAACTAGAGAATTTTATGATGTTGATGGAATTCGTGTTAAAGAGGTTTCCATCCAAGATTTATTAAAAGTATTTAATAAAAGGCTACATTCAGATTCATTTGAAGAAGATGAACTTTCTGCAAATTTAGCAGTAATTGATAAAACATGATTTTATTTTTATAAATATGGTGAATGATTTCCGGTAGTGAATCGCCATACCCTGAATAATCACGTAGAATTTGCAATTCCCCTTCTCTTATCAAGAGAAGGGGTGAAGGCATTTAATTTATAGGTGTTAAACCCATATTATCCAATCTGGAAGTTACTAGCGGTGAGATTAGCTGCCGTAACTCCTAATAAAGAAACTACCTCCGTATTGCCAATTTTCAATAAGGTGTCGTTACCTACTTGAGAGAGAATTAGGTCACTAAATTGAGTGACACCAGTAATACCACCCATACCAATGACATCTGTTCCTGGTGAAAAGTCAGTCACAATATTTTTAGTAGTGGGGAGAGTGCTATTAGCAATCCAGAATTGGTCAATACCAGTACCACCTGTTAAGCGATTTCCACCCTGTTGACCTGCAAACAGTACATCATCACCATCACCACCAAATAAGTGGTCGTTGAGATTTGAGTAGAGTTGGTCATCACCAGAACCACCATAGAGACGGTTATTACTGCCACTACTGCTGAGGTTGTCGTTACCAGACCCACCAAATAGGAATTGGTTTGAACCTTCTACTACTTGCAAATTATCAGCACCTGCTGCCCCAAAAAGATTATTGCCGCTAGTACCTTGAACTACTTTTAGCTGGTCGTCTCCATTGCCACCATCAGCGTTAGTATTACCAGCATCACCATTTTGACCAATAAAAATTTGGTCATTTCCTTCTCCTCCTAACACAGAAGAGTTACCACCTGTGAATACGGTGTCATCACCATTGCCAGCAATAATGGTGTTTTCTGCTGTTGCTTCTACTGTGTCTGCACCATCACCAGCAAATAAAACTTTTTCTGCATCTAAGTTGACAGTATCGCTGTTGGTAGAAGCAAATTGCAGAGGTAACTGAGGGACAATTGGCAGATTATTGGGTAGTTCTAAAATGCCGAGTTTTTCTGTGGGTGTATTGCCGGTAATGTTGAAGTCATTATCATTAATTAACGCTAGGGTATTGGGTGCGACTAGTGCCAGTCCCTCTAATTTCTCCACCCCAGTGTAACCCAGTTGAGCAGCATTAGCGATGAGGGTTTTGGTGACAGGATTGATATTAGCCGCTATTAATTCAGCGAGAGTTAACTGTTCAATAGTTTTACCGCTGGGCAAGGAGAAGTTAGCAGAATTATGGATGTTAGTGGCATCTGCTAAGTTGATTTGATAGATAAGTTTATTGGCATCTGCACTAGACCTGTCATCTCGTTCAACGACGGCAAATTTACCGTTACCTAATGAAACTGCATCGCCAATTTTATCTGTTTTGGCGTTACCACTACCTGTAATATCGTCGAGTAAATACAAATATTGGCCAGTAACAGTTTTAGATGTGATGTCAAATTCCAAAATTCTCAGATTTCGGGAATTTCTGGATGTGGTATCTCCACTATTATCAGGATTATCGATCGCACTTTGAATAAAGGCATAAAGTTTGTTACCTTCCAATGCTACGGCTTCAAACCCTCTATTATTACGGCGTTGGGCGTAAACTTCTGGTAATACCTCTGTGCCAAATGTTCCTGCTGGTTGGTCTGGTTGGGGTGCAGTGGCAGTTCCTTGGGGAATAAACCGTTCAATGAGTTTCCCATTACTATCAAAGTGATAAATTGCTGGACGATACTCATCTACCATCCAATAGTCACCGTTGTTGGCAACAACAATACCTTCTAAGTCTGCACCAAAAGGATCATTAGTTAGTGGTTGATTATTTAAATCAACGCCAATTTCATCAGTATAAGCTGTACCACCAGTCCCAGCTTGTAGGTTAGGCAGTCCTGTTAAGGGCGTTGTACCATCTGCACGGAATAAACCTGTTCTCTTGGTGATGTTGATTTCACCAGTTGTACGGTTTAATTCAAAACTAATTATTTCTGGTTGGAAGTTAGGTAATAAAAATGGTCTGTTTTGACCTGTAGGTTCACCATTGGGGCCACGGTCTGTGTGGGTAACGAACTTCCAGTTACCGTTAGCAGCAATTCCTTGGAAATATAGTCCAGAGAAGCCACCTAAGAAAATATCTTGTCCTGTGGAAGTTGTGCCTAATTTAGGCAGGTTGGTAAATTCGTAGTTGGTTAGCCTTGGCTGTAGTTGAGGTGTGCGAGGGTCGTAACTAGTTGTGTCGATGTTCAGAGGGTCAGGAAAAGCGTTAGCAATGTTTTCCCAAGGTACGAATTTGAAGTTGGAGTTGATGTTTTCTCCTTCATTATCTAGTACAACTGGTTCGTTGCTGCCATCTTGGGTGACAAAGAGGCCAGAGGGGAAGTTGGGGCCTAAAGGTACATTCACCACATCTGCACCGTCTGACTCTTGGACGCTATCTATTGTGCCGTTGTTACCAATGGCAAAGGTACCTAAATAATCGTTATTACCTTCACGGGTGTAAGCTACAAAGGTGTTGTTACCTTGGCTAGAGGTGAGGAGATAGCCGGTACCATTTTGACCATAGTAAATGGTTAATCCTTCTACATCTGCTTCTAGATGGCTACCACCTAAGTCTTTAACTTTATCAATGAGTTTACCAGTAGTGCCACCGTCAGGTTCTGCGGAGAATTTCCAAATACCCACATTTTCTTGACCGATGTACAGGAAGCCTGTTTCTTGGTCAGCAACCATACCCTCGGTTTGAGGTTCTAGGTCTGCTGTGGTAGGAATTGTAAATTCTCTGACTCTTTCTGCCCCAATTTTGCCGTTACCTTTATCGATTAATTTGAATTGGGCCACATCTCCGGTTTCTCGACGATTCACGAAGACGTAGTAATCTTGGGTGAAGGGACTGCGGTAAAGGGCAACTCCGTAAGCACTACGGGAGGATGGTTCATAGGGTGGTGTGAAGGGTGCGGCTTGGAAAAGAGTGCCAATGCTGCTGTCGGTGATGTCTTCTAAATACTTACTATCTGTGGGGTTGGGGTTAATTTTGAAGATGGCAAGTTTATCATTATTGCGATCGCTTGCCACGGCAATATCTACTACATTATTCCCCAATTTAAACCCATATTGCAAGTCAATATTGTTGTAGCGAATATTGCCAGGATTTACGGTTTGTAACAAGTTGCCAGATAAGTCATAAACTCGCAGTCCAGCATTTTTCACTGCGGTCAGGACGAAACTATTAGCAGAGTTAGTCGCATTGACATAAATAGCTGGATCATCTGCATCAGCATCTTGCTCATCATTGTCCAATAAATCAGGGCTGGTTTCTATGATTGGGGCAGCTGCTGGAAATATTTCATACAAACTCACTGTCTGACTGACTTCATTAGCAACCCCTAACAAGGGCCGATTATTAGGACTATTTTCAGCAGAGATAAATTTTAAACCTTCAGGACTAATATCATCCTCATAACGAATATATTGTACAAATTTCGGGGCAGTGGGTGTACTCAGGTCATAGACCATTACACCTCCACCAGCACGTTCTAAACCCACAAAACCATAGGGTATGCCATCGATTACACCGACAATTACTGCTTCTGGTTCTGGGCCTTTATTATCGGAACGAGTATCAAAATCTTCAGGATCACCATTATTAGCATTGAACAATTCCGGTGTTGCTTTTGCTAAAAATTGTTCAATTTGATCACCACTATCATATACTAACTGACCTTGGTCATTCCAAATACTAAAAGAACGACCACCATAGGCATAAAGTTGATCAAAGTCACCATCTCCATCTGTATCACCTAAGGTGTTAGTAATGACTAACCGACCTAAATTTTCTTCTTTCTTCAGTTCATCGCCATTTGGGAAAGCTGTGGGATCAAGAGTGACATCATCTACTCTGCTTTCTTCATTGAAAATATCGCCTTCATCTTTACCAGTGACAATGCCATCATCCGTAGGACGGATGCGAGAATCTCCTTCATTAGCAGTAATATAATAGGTTTTACCATCAACTTGAAAAGAGCTAATTTCATCTGGTTGGTACATACCAAAAACGTTCCATTTTTTGATATTTATTCCTCCATTAACGGCGCTATCTTTATCACTAGCATCTAGCCCATTTCCAGGTAAATTATAGTTTTTAAATCCCAAAGGTACTATTTTTTCAACAGTTCCAGTTTCAATATCAACTACGGCAAAAGCATTATTTTCTTGGAGAGTAACAAAGGCAGTTTTATTATCAGGGTCAATAGCAATATACTCTGGTTCAAAATCTTGAGCGGCTGAAGAATTAGTACCATTAGCTAATTTACCAAAAATCCTAATACCTTGAGATTTTAATGTAGCTTCTTGACCATTAAAGGCAGTGAAATTAGCAGTTTTTACCTTGGTATTATCTAAAGCTGTAATGTCTCCGGAAACATCAATAATACTAATTGACCCCTCTGGATCAATTGTATAATCTTCACTTGGTTCTCCTTCGTTGGCAACAAGTAATTTACTGCCATCAGGAGTAAAAGTAAGCATATCAGGTAAAGCACCTACAGTAACTTCTGCAAGTTTGGTCAAAGTAGCAGCATCAAAAAAAACAACTTTGCCAGGGTCGGTAACTGTATTTGCAGAAATAGCTACAGCAACAATACTATTCGCAGTTCCTACCCCTTTTCTCACCGCTACACTTTGAACTCCTGCGCCAAAACTAGATAAATCAATATTGTTAAATTTAGTTGGTTCTAGCGGGTTGGAGATATCAACTACTTGGATAACGGGTTTTCCTTCTACTTCACCAGTCACAAACAGGCGTTTTGATTTAGGGTCAAAATCTGTAATTTCTGCACCGTTTAGCTCAAGACTAGCAATATGGTTTAATTGAATGAGATTATTCATGGCTACATTTATGGCTAAAGTTCCGAGAAATAGCTGGTGAATTCAAATTTCAATAGATACTTTTGAATAATCCGAAAAAAGTATATTCAATAGCACCTATAGAAGTATTAGAAGTAACACACAAAAATCAAGTTACAGTAGCCAAATTAAGAAATTACTAACTCAAGGTTAAGAGATTCATGAAATATATTGAAAATATTAATTCATTGAAAAATATTATTTGCTCAGTATTTATTTTTATATTTCTGCTTTGAAAAACAGGGTTTTTGATATTCTGTATTCCTTATCTGTTGCCTGTTCCCTCTCCCAAATCTAAAATTTATTTTGCACGACTACTTATCAATCTATAAGATAAACTAAATCTAAGTTGGCGAAAATAAAATAAATATGGTGAAAAGTTAATCTTTACTGCTCTTGCTATGCAAATTTAATGTGTCAAAATTTAGCAGTTAACTTTTCTAGTTTAAAAACAAAATCCCCTATTGTATCAGGGGATTTTTCTCAGCCTAGTTAATACAAAACTAGAAAATTTAAATTTTTACTTGCTCTTTAGAGGTTTTAATAATTCTTCTCAGCGATGGTTTTTTAATCATTCTAGCTGCTTGGTTGACCTCCAACCACTGCCTTTTTCTTTTTGTCGCTTCTGGCCAATCTTCTAATATGGTTTCTACTGGTAATAAAAACAAATTTACTTGATAAGTATTACCACGCTTACGATATTTATAAGCACCTAATTTCTCTGTATTCACCTGACCCACCACTCCCGCTTCTTCCCAGGCTTCTTTTGCCGCAGAATCATGGGGACTCATACCTTTACACAGTCCACCTTTGGGAATGACCCAGCTTTGTTGTTTACGAGTAGTAATTAATAAAACCTCTATTTTGCCATTTTGCACACGATACGGGATTACACCCGATTGTTTCAATACTTTAGTAGTTTTTCGGCTCATTGGCATGGATTCCTTGTGAATCAGTATTTAAAGTTTAATTTTTCTGGAAACAAAAGTAGCTATGGTCAACATACCTCTGGGGTAGTTACCCCCATATTCACAATCTTGACTATAAATTTCTTTGACCTTAATCACATCTTTCTCTTGAGACATAAATACTTCCGTATAATATTTGACTTTATAATGATATTATTAATGCAAATAGAAGTTATTTTAAACCACAATATGACTAGATGTCATAGCTCAAATTCAACTTCTTGTAAATAACTCATATTTATTTTCCTCTATCTTTGTACAATGCAGAAAAAACTCCAGAGATACGGAAATAACTCTGGAGTAAGACGGATACATTTACCTACAATATATCTTGCCCAGTTTATTGTTAAAAGTAACAACAGATACTGTAAAAAATAGTTATGACTTCTGTATTAATTTCTCGTGAAGACTTGGTGTTAGTTGTCGGTGCTACAGGTGGTGTAGGTCAATTGGTAGTTGGGAAACTGATTGAAAAAGGGTTGTCAGTTCGCGTACTGGTTCGGAATCAGGCTAAAGCAGAAAAAATGTTCGGTAACACAGTAAATTTTGCTGTGGGTGATATCCTTCAGCCAAATACTTTGTCTGAAGCGATGGAGAATGTCAGTGTGATTATTTGCTGTACAGGAACCACTGCTTTTCCTTCCCAAAGATGGGAGTTTAACCAACCTCTCAATTTAATTGAGTTGGTAATAGGGTTATTTCATCCTGAATATAGCACAGCTAAAGCTAGAAATACGCCAATGAAGGTTGATGCAGAAGGTGTCAAAAATTTAGTTGCATCTGCACCTAGAAATTTAAAAAGGTTTGTTTTTGTTTCTTCTTGTGGAATTAGTAGAAAAGAAGAATTTCCTTTTATTATTCTCAATCGTTTTGGTGTACTAGATGCTAAACAGCAAGGAGAAGAAGCAATTATTAACTCAGGACTTCCCTATACAATTATTCGTCCAGGGAGGTTAATTGATGGGCCTTATACTTCCTATGACCTCAACACTTTATTAAAAGCGGAAACTAAAGGTAAATTGGCTGTTGTCTTAGGTAGAGGTGATAAATTAATTGGTGATGCTAGTAGAATTGATGTAGCGGCAGCTTGTGTAGAAAATTTATTTTCTCCTAGTACAGTGGGGCAAGTTTTTGAGTTAGTGAATCGAGGACAAAGACCTGATATAATTGATTGGTCAAGGTTGTTTGAGCAAATGTGAATAATGATAGATTCTGTAGAGACTTTACAGTAAAATCTCTACAGTTAATCAAAAAACTTTGTGGTTCTTAAATTAGGTGAGTTTATAGACCCAACTTTTGCCTGATTACTTCGTCTTTGCTTCTGAAACCTACTAAGACAGCAGTTCCATTTAAGAGGAAAAGGGGACGCTTGATCAGCATAGCATCCTTGGCAAATGCCTCAATCCACTGCTCATCTGTCCAAGTCTTTTTTTCATCACCTAGAGCGCGGTAAGATAGACCAGAGGTATTTCGCATGGGAGCAGAACCCAAAGACTTGACCCAATTTTGCAGCATTTCAAAAGTTGGGGGAGTTTCTTTGGTGTTGATAAACTCATAGTCAATACCGTTGTCTTGGAGCCACTTAAAAGCTTTTTTGCAGGTTCCGCAGTTGGGTATTCCGTAGACTTGAATGGACATAACAAAGATTAATCAACATTTTCGTTATTTCATATTACTTGTATATGTGCCATTCTTTACTGTTTGCATTCAACGTTGGTTGAAAAAATCTAATCTTCCTAATACTGCCATATCTTCAGCATCTAATTCTTCAGGAATACCACTGCGAATTAATTCTGAAAAGTTTTCGTTAGGAACCATGAATGTTAGCGTATAAAGACGATTAATGCCTGTATTTTTAATTAAATGTATGCCTGTAGGTGGTACTAATAAGCTATCTCCTGTTTTGAGAGAGACTTTTTTGCCATCACAAATAGCAATTCCTTCTCCTTTGAGAATAAAAAATACTTCTACTGCCCAGTTATGACGGTTAGGTGGTGTTTGTCCACCAACATCAAATATTTCCAGGCAACAGGTTAAGGAAGTATTAGCAATGGCAGAATCAAAAATTATGGCTAGTCGATTGGTATCACGGGGATGGATACGATAGACTTGGTAGTCTTGGGGTGACTTGATGATGGGAATGACGCAACTAATAGTTGGCATATATCATTTTGGGTTGTTGATTAAATGAATGTTTGTTCTGTAAATCAAAGAATGAACTTATTTGTTATTGCCAATTGCTGTTATTGATAGCTGTGAAAATTTCTGATGTTTCAGTGACGAAGCCAAAGCATTGTTTGATGTTATATAATGTGGCTAACCAACAGTATTCTGGTGAAGTTGTGGCTGTACAATCTTGGATGAAAATACAGTCGTAGCCTAAAAAATTCGCATCGCATAAAGTTGTTAATACACATTGGTCAGCATTGACCCCTGCAAAGAAAATTGTGGTCTTTCCTAAGTTACGCAGAATACTATCTAAGGGTGTATCCCAAAAGCCACTCATGCGATATTTATCAATGCGAATGTCTTCTGGCTGTTGGGGGAGTTCATCTACAACTGCTGCGGCCCAACTACCTGCTGTCAGTACCTTAGCACCGTTTTTGGGCAAGCGATCGCCTAAACCCACACCATCACCAGTAGGATTATATACATGTAATAATCCGGGGCTAATATTCAGTAAATCAGGTCGATTGCCCCAATTTAGCCAAATTACGGGCACACCAACAGCCCTCAATACTGGTAAGAGTTTTTGCAACGGTTCAATAGGTTTCCGTGTGGGAGTGACATCTACACCAATATGGGCTAACCAACCATCAGGATGACAGAAGTCATTTTGCATATCAATAACCAAGATTGCGGCTTTGGCCAAGTCCAGGTGCAAAATTTTGGTTTCTGTGGTTAAAATAATAGTCTGTGGGATTTTTGGCGGGCGAGTAATATCTGCGATCGCTTGATTCACACTCCAAGCATTTGGTGCAAGTCCTAATTTCCGCAAGGGCAAATTCATATTCTGACACCCAACATTATTTTTACTTTGTAGCTTGAAATGATGTTGAGATTTCAATTGCTTAATCAAGGTTAAAATATACCTGCCTTGTCTATGAGGTGACAGAGAAAAGAAGACAGAAGTTGCAGGAGTTGCAGAAGTTGCAGAAGTTACAGAAGTTGCAGAAGTTACAGAAGTTACAGAATAATTAATGCCATTGCGGCGGAATTCTGGCATTTTTAAACTCCTGTTCGCGCAGCGTATCGCTTTTATACCAATTCTCCAAAAGCAACCAACACATTGAGTAAACCCCTCCCCAACCCTCAGAGCAAGCGGGGAGGGTGCGCGATAGCGCGGGTGGGGTAATTATCTGTTGGCAAAATTTTTCGATTTGGTATTAGAAGGTGTAGAGGCTTTATAATTTCATATCTGTAGTAGGGGTTGTGTCTTCCAAGGTGTAGCGACGAGAAGTATAGACCCGCACTTGATTATCTAAGATTTTTATCTGCTGAGTTTGGGAAGAACCAATAATAATCAAAGTTCGCATATCAGCACAAGCTGGTTCTAACTGTGCCAGGGTAATAACTTTGACATTTTCCCCTGGTCTACCCAGATTTTGACCTAAAATGACTGGTGTGTCTGGTTTCCGGTATTGCAAGATAATATCTCTAGCCGCAGCTAGTTGCCAAGTCCGCTCTTTGGAGACAGGATTATAGAAAGCGATGACAAAATCAGCTTGGGCTGCGGCAACAATGCGCTGGGCGATAATTTCCCAAGGTTTCAATATGTCTGATAAAGAAATAACACAGAAATCATGGCCCAAGGGTGCACCAATAGCTGCCGCTGTGGCTTGCATGGCGGAAATACCTGGTGCTACTTGAATATCTATGGTTTGCCATTCTGGTTTGTTATAGCGGTCGATAACTTCAAAAACAGCGGTGGCCATTGCGAAAATACCGGGGTCGCCTGAAGAAACAACAGCTACATATTTTCCAGCCGCAGCTAAGTCTAAGGCTAATTTTGCCCTTGCTTCTTCCACACGATTATCAGACTCGTGGCAGCGTTTACCATCAGCTAGAGAACCAATTAAATTAATGTAAGTTTTATAACCAACTAAATCTGTGGCAGAGGTGAGAATTTCTTTCACTTCTGGTGACATCCACCGGGAAGCACCGGGGCCAGTGCCAATAATGGCTAATTTTCCTCTTGCTTGTCCTATGGTTTCGGGGTCGATAATTTGGGGGGAGATGGCTAGGGCTAGGGACGGGGAAAAGGAGATAATTTGACTATCTGTTCCTGTAGCGGCTTGGGCAACTGTAGAACTCTGTGAGGTTAGCTGACTATCTGAAAAAAAGCGGGTGGGGACATTGAATGTTTGGGCGATCGCTTGCAGGGTAGAATGGGCAGCAAGGCTTAGAGGTGCGAATATCCCCGCTATTGATTCTCGTGCAATATTCGTTTCTTGAAGTAATTGATAAATTTGGTTGAGGGTTTCTGATGTCGCTGTGGTGATGGCAATGGCCACTGTTTGTGGATGATAAACTAAACAATCAGATGTGAGATTTACCTTCTTTTCCGTTATTTGAATAGTTAACTCCCCATCTGAGTCAATAGGTAATTGACTATTACTCAACCAAGGGGCTGTTCCTACTAACTTCACTTTTGCCCCAGCCAATAGGTCAGAAATGAATTTCTTTGCGTCCTCTGGGTTAGCTAAATAATATCCAGGAGGAGGAGAAAGTAAAGCAGTGCGAAAACGCAAATCTCCTGTAGTGGTAATTGCTGCTTGTACATGTAACCCCTCAGCAATGAGACGGGCTAAATCATTAACTCCACTCAGTCCACCTAACAATGGCACAACTGCACTACCATCTTCAGCTACAGCTAATACTGGTGGTTCTTGTCTTTTATCACTGATGAGGGGGGCAATAGTTCTAATTAAAATCCCTGCTGCACATATACCTATAATGGGTGTACCCGCTGCGAATAACTCCCGCACTGTTTCCCCAAAGTTGGTGAAGCTAATATCCACATCTTGAGTGCGGTTGGACAAACCGTAAATTTTCGCCTGGGGTAAGCTGGAGACAATTTTTCTAGCTGTAGAAAGGCTGTTTTGACCAAGTATGATGATGGCAGGTGCAACTTTTGTTGTCATTGTGGAAAGAATTGGTGATGCACAGAAGGAATTAGTTTCTAGAAATCTCTACAGAAATCTTATGTGGGCATCTTGCCCACCCTGATGTAACACTGTAATTCCTAGAGTCGGCTGGTTGTGGGAATAACTATCATGGCAAAGTAAGGCACTTGTTCCGGGTTGACTTCATCTAGGGGAATAATGCGCTGTTGTGTAGTTGTCGCCCGTTCTATATATTTTGCCCTTGGTGCTAGTCCCAATTCATGGAGAATATTTCTGATTTTTGGGAAATGGCGACCCAGTTTCATAATAGCCACCGCATCACTAGTTAATAATTCTCTCTTAAGGATATCTGGAGGAAGTGGTGCTGGCAGAATTTTGAGAATATCGTTGTAGTAAGTGAAGGGTACACCTAAAGCGACAGGACAAGCCATGAGGGAAGAAACACCAGGCACTACTTCTGTGTGATACTTTTCCGATAGTCGGGTAAACAGGTACATAAAGGAACCGTAGAAAAAGGGGTCGCCTTCACACAACACAACTACATCGCGACCAGCTGCCAAATGTTCAGCAACAGGTTCTATTTCTTGGTCATAGATAGAAGAGGCTTTTTCTGGTTCTAGGGCGCGTGGAAAGTGAAACCGCACTTCAATTTGATTTCCAGGCAGGTGTTGGTCAACTATTTTTCTGGCGATACTTTCCCGGTCTGCGGCGGAGTGATAGGCAAGGACAGGGGCAGAACGCAGTAAGCGCAATGCCTTGAGGGTCAAGAGTTCCGGGTCTCCTGGCCCAACTCCAATTCCATAGAGACGACCAGCTGTATTCATATTTCTTCCTCCCTAGCCAAGGCGTTAACTGCGGCGGAGGCGATCGCACTTCCTCCTCTGCGTCCGTGTAAAGTTAAGAATGGGACATTGCGACTATCTGCGGCTAAGGCGGCTTTGGACTCGGCTGCACCCACAAAGCCCACAGGAAAGCCTAAAATTACCGCCGGACGTGGTACTCCAGCATCCAGCATTTCTAGTAATCTAAACAAGGCGGTTGGGGCGTTACCAATGGCCACAATAGCCCCTGCTAGATATGGTCGCCATAATTCTAAAGCTGCGGCTGACCGAGTATTGCCTAATTTCTGTGCCAATTCCGGTACTTCTGGGTCATTCAGAGTACAAATAACTTGGTTATTGGCAGGTAATCTTTTTCTGGTTACTCCTTCGGCCACCATGCGACAATCACATAGAATGGGTACGCCTTGGGCTAAGGCTGTTCTGCCCGATTTTACTGCCGTTTCTGAATACCCCAAGTCGGTGACTATATCCGTCATTCCACAGGCGTGAATCAGTCGGACAGCTACTTTAGCTACATCAGGTGGCAAAATATCTAAGTTAGCTTCTGACCTGATAATGGCGAAGGAATTCAGATAAATTTCGTTGGCATCGCGGATATAACTGGTCATTGGTGGTTTATTTATGGGAGATGAGGAGGTTGATTAAAAATATTTAATTCAATAACTGTTTTAATTCGGGGATATCGTGACGGGTGATAAAGTTGCTAAAGGTTTCGTCTAGGTTTAAGCGTTGGTTTTTGTACACTCGTAATATTTTTTCAATCAGTTGGGGTAGTTCTGCAAAACTCACATAATCATAGATTTGCCGACCAAATTTCTGTAAACTACCATCACCTAAATAAACTTGATAGCCTGGTAAGGTTTGATTTTCTGTCTCTACAGCTACCCCCAACAAGGTAATATCTCCTTGATTTTGTTGGGCACAAGATTTACTACAACCGCTAAAATGTATATTAATGGGTTGTTCTAAGGCAATATGAGATTGAATATAATTTGCTAATGCCAAGGCGTGGTCTTTAGTTTCGGTCATAGCAGATGCACAACCCCTTTTCCCAGAACAAGCAACTAAGGCACTTTGAATATTAGTAGGTGAATAACTGAGTCCTAAAGTGACAATTTCTGTTTCTACTTCCACTAGTTTGGCTGCGGGAATATCTGTCACCAGCAGGTTTTGCCAAGGTGTTAACCTGATATTACCATTTCCCAATTTTTCCACTATGTTCACTAAACCTCGTATTTGCCAAGTTTCCAACCTTCCCAAAGGTAAAACAACACCAATATAAAACAGTTGTGGTTGTTTTTGACGATGAATGCCAACGTGAGAATAATTGTGATTGGGGGATGTGGAGATGCTATGTAAAGACTTTCTCGATGTGAATTTCTCTCCCAGCGCTAAATCAAGGTATTTATCTACACCTAAATTATTAATGACTTCCCGCAACCTGACTTTGCGGCGCATAGTTGTATCTGTATATTGCAAATACACTGCCGCTAATGCCGCTAAAACTGGTAAACATTCATCCGGTGTTAGTAATATTCCTGTATCTTCAGGTAGTTTTCCTTTTTCTCCAAAACTCAAACAAAGGCGGAAATAAACTGCGTTATTAATCAGGACGGCATTTAAGCTGATATCATTGACAATTCCTTGTACAGAGACCTGACCGCCACCATCAAAACTAACACTAAATTTTGCTGACAGTGCCCCTAACTGGGGGTAGTTACAAATGTATTCATCCCAAGCTTGAACAAAAGGACGAGTATCAATTACTTCCTTGGCATCAATACCTGCTGTGGGACTAGTCATAATATTGCGGATATGGTCTACATGGGGATTATTTGCACCTATACCCAAAGATTGCAGGTGTGAATAAACGTTGTTGCTAATTTCTGATTTAATTTCCCTAATTTGAATATTAGCGCGATTGGTCACATCAACATAGCCACCACCACAATTATCTGCTATATCTGCGATCGCACAAAATTGTTGATTGTTGATTATCCCTCCTGGAATTCTGATGCGTGTGAGAATCCCATCTTGGGCAGGTGTAGCATAAAATAAACCAGGGCAAGCTGTAAATGCGGGCAACAATATAAATTACTCCTTCTCTGTGCAACGCAGAGTGTATAAGGTGAAAGTGTGGTAATCACACCCTGAGAGTTGGCATTCTGACTCATTCAATCTTGGATTTGGAGTTGGGGATTTTCTGAATCACCTTGTTGCTATCTTTGGTTTTTCAGCACAAATACAATTCCCACTCGCAAATCAAAAATTCCTTTACAGCTGCGGCACAGTCCCGGAATTACACCGGAGTTTCCCAACTCTTAAGATTTAGCAGTTTAACACGAGCAGGGATACAACGATTGGAATATTTTATTAAGGACATTAGAAGACACAGAGCATTTCGACTTCGTAAATAAATTTATCTTATTTAAGTAAATATACTTTTTTTATCTATGAATAAAAGAGCAATTTAATTCTGAATACAATTTTTATTCTTTACCACAAAATTACTAACATTTATTTTTTATTTCCTAAATGTGTATCATTAAAATTATCAATCATAGGAATTGTTAAATATTTTCCAAAATAGTATTTACTATAATTTAATACAAGCAAAACATGTATTGATAAGGTCAAATCAGTAAATGGAATTACTAAATTTGAAATTTGAAGTCGAAATAAGATTCTTCCTATCAGAAAGACTTTAAATTTACTTATCAATAATATTTGCACAAAAAATCAATTTTTACCCTATTTCATATACTTGGGAGTCACCATGAAAAAATATCTACTAGCTACTGCTGGTGGAGCAGGTTTGCTATGGTTAATTTTTGGTTTGTTACCTGCACAAGCTTTAAATCAATCAGATTTAATAGACAAAAAAATAGCTAATGATTCAAATGATGAAAATAATCATCAAAATAGTGCAACACTAACAGTTAATAACTCTGATCAAAATTTAGAAATAAACAATTTAGATCAAGATGATGAACTAGCACAAATAACATCTGTTTCTCAATTATCAGATGTTCAACCCACTGATTGGGCATTCCAATCACTACAATCTTTGGTAGAGCGTTACGGTTGTATTGCTGGTTATCCTAATAGTACCTATCGTGGTAATCGTGCTATGACTAGGTATGAATTTGCGGCTGGGTTAAACGCATGTTTAGACCGAATCAATGAGCTAATTACTACTACGACTACTGATTTAGTCAAAAAAGAAGATTTGATCACCTTGCAAAAATTGCAAGAACAATTTGCTGGGGAATTAGCCACCTTACGGGGTCGAGTCGATGCCGTGGAAGCCCGCACAGCAGAATTAGAGGCTAATCAGTTCTCCACTACTACCAAACTCAATGGAGAGGCTATTATTGCTGGTATTGCGGCTACTGGTGGTGCGCCTGGTAAAAGCAATCCCAACCCCATCCTAGTGAATAGAGTCAGGTTAAATCTCACCACTAGTTTTACAGGGAAAGACTTATTAATTACTGGCTTGCAAGCTCATAATTTTCTAGGTGGGGCTGATGGTTCAGGTAGCATGCAAAGCAGTTTAGGATTAGCTTCTCCCCTCCTGAGTTCTAGTAGTGCTCGCACCAGTTTTGAACCCCAATTTCCTGGGCTGAATGTCAAGAATTTATCTAGTGTTGGGGCAAACAGTTTAGAGCTTTACAAATTGTTATATATTTTTCCCGTCGCTGAAAAATTGACTTTATTTGCAGGAACTGCGGCGGAAACATCAGATGCTTTCCCAGCCGTTACGCCTTTTTATGGTGAAGGACAAGAGTCTATCTCTCGGTTTGCTAGTTTAAATCCTGTGTTACGTGTGTCTGGCGGCACTTCAGGTTCTGGTTTAGCATCGGCGGCTGGATTTATTTATAGCGTTTCCCCCAGCTTGGATTTCAGAGCCTTATACGGCAGTGTCAATGCTAATTTACCACAACAATCAGCGAGTGAAGCAGTACCCGGGGTTTCTAGCACTCCGTTGGGTGCAGGTTTGTTTAGTGGTAGTAATGTGGTAGCTGCACAGTTAACTTTTAAACCCAGTCGTAACCTGGATATTGGTTTAAACTACTCTCACAGCTATCACGAATTGAATATTTTAGGTACTGGTTTAATCAGTGGAGATGTTGGTGCTTTATCTGGTGTAGCTGCGGGAACACCAGTAACACTCAATTCTGTTGGTGGTACGGTCACATGGCGCTTTTCTCCTAAACTGGCTCTATCTGGTTATGGCGCAGCATTGTTTGTTGATGATTCCTCCAATAGCGTGAATGCTTCCACCACCTTTACAAGTTGGATGCTGGGAGTTCATCTGCGAGATTTATTTAAACCCGGAAATACGGCAGGGATTATTTTTGGTCAACCGCTTTATCGGACGGATGCTAGCGGTACTGCTGTATTAACTCCAGCAGGTGAAAATCGAGCTACACCTTATCATTTAGAGGCATATTATCGCTTTAAGGTGAGTGATAATATCAGCATTACTCCTGGTGCCTTTGTTTTGTTTAACCCAGAGGGTAATAGCAAAAATGAAACTACTGCGGTAGGTGTACTGCGGACTACCTTTACTTTTTAATAGTTTAAGGAAGTGGAGATCATCGCGATCGCTTCCAGCATACCAGAGGCGATCGCACAGCTGTAAAATCAGCATCAGAATCTTCCCACTTCTTTCTATGAACAGTAGACAAATAGCACGTATATCTAAATACATTAATGCCAATTGTCTCTATTGCTTACTGTTGTTAATCACAACACCAGCATTAATTACAGCGTCGCCCTCAGTATCCACTGCCCAAGTCAACAATACTGCTAAAATTAACCGTCCCACATTGACCATTGGCACTCAAGGTGAAAGAGTATCGGAACTGCAAGCCGCCTTGAAATTGTTAGGATTTTATACAGGTGCAGTAGACGGTATTTATCAAGAAGGGACTGCGAGTGCTGTCTCCCGCTTTCAAGTAGCTGCTGGGTTAAAGCCCATCGGCATTGTTGATAATAATACTTGGCAGAAGCTTTTTCCCAGTGTTTCTACACAATCAACTACTGTCAATACATCCTCCCCAGCCACTAATAATAATCGAGTTAATTCGGTTCCCGAACCAAAACCAGCCACTCCCAAACGTCCTAACCGTCAAACTCAAACATCTTCAGGTCTTCAGCCCA
The DNA here is from genome assembly GCF_014698825.1 of Richelia sinica FACHB-800. GTDB lineage: Bacteria > Cyanobacteriota > Cyanobacteriia > Cyanobacteriales > Nostocaceae > FACHB-800. The sequence goes on along the minus strand of NZ_JACJTT010000002.1, from coordinate 46,857 downwards.
CTCCTGCCAACCAACGACTCCCAAATATTCAATATACGGCAGAGGGTTGGCCAATTTTACGTTTAGGAAACCGTGGCCCTGAGGTGATTAAATTACAACAACAGCTAAAGAAACTCGGCTTTTTCAAAGGTTCTGTAAATGGAGTTTTTGGTACTGCGACAGAAGCAGCAGTGAAGGCTGCCCAAACTAGCTATAAGTTGACAGCTGATGGTGTAGCTGGTGGGGCGACCTGGAATGCTATGGTACAGCAAAGTTCCCGTTAATAAGTTGTATTGGGGTTGACTGGAAAAGTTATGTGTGAAGAATAGAAGTATGGCTACGCCACGCTGCGCGAACAGAAGTTCAGAAGTTCAGAAGTATGCCTACGGCACGCTACGCGAACAGGAGTATGCCTCCGGCACGCTGCGCGAACAGGAGTCAGTAGGGGCGGGTTTACAGATATCATCAACTATGAACGAGAATTTTGGTAAACCCGCCCGTACAGGAGTATGCCTACGGCAAGCTGCGCGAACAGAAGTTTAAAAATGCCAGAATTCAGCAGCAATTGCATTAAATTATTCTGTAACTCCTGCAACTCCTGTAACTTCTGTCTTCTTATTTCTGCGTCACGCTGCGCGAACAGAAGTTTAGGTCAAACTAGCCTTTTTTCCAGATAATGAAGAGCATGATTAAATTTTAGGCTGTTCAGGGGAATAGGATGTGATAGTGCGGTAAAAACTAAAATTGATTGGGTATTTAGTTACAAAGAAAAAATGAGGAGATAAATTAAATTGTCCTTACAACCCAGACAATTATTGACTGTCTAGCCTGTTCCCTTTCTAAACTGGTAAAGGTGCTAAACCGTGCAATTGTCTCACAGCATTAATACAAACTGGACAATCACAGCCAAATAACTGGATTGCTTCATCACTTTCTTGCTCGGTAAATTCTAATTCAGCAACATCATTAGGTTGGGCTTGGGCTACCTGTATGGTTGGTTGAGATTTTGGTGTGGAATTATCACTTACCTGTATACACACCTGATTCATAGTAGCTGAATGGGGCGATCGCACGCAAGAAAGATGAGTGCCAGTTGGTGTTACTGTTTGACTAGCATGGGCAGGTCTAGTCATCATCACCATAGACAAGATAGAAGCAAATAAGGCAGGGCTAGAAAGCAAAGTCAAGACAAATCTTCTGTTCATGTCGGTTGAAAAAGTGGTGAATGAAACCACAAACCAAGAATTACCTTTTCCAAGACCTTGGCTGTGAATCAGTCCATCTTATACAACTTTTTCCAGCTATAGCCCAATTGATAAAAAATCCCCCTGCATAGGGGGAAGTGATGGGGGAATATTTAAGGAACAAACAGCAAACTTTTAGCGATAATCTTGTCTTTGCACATTCCGTAACCTGGCTGCATCACGTATGCCATAATCAGCACGAGTGAAGCGATTTAGTTGCATTTCAAAGAAATCTCGATTCGCTTGTAGATGTTTGGGGTTGGGGTCATCTAAGGGATAAAGTAGGGCAGTTCTCAAGGCTTGGATAACAGCAGAGGTAACGTTATACATTGATCTTTGGAAAGTAATTCCCAACTGAATCAACATATCTTCTTCACCCCGACAATGTTTTTTGTAGTATTCCAATAAATAGGGGGGTAGGAAGTGCAACATGTCTTGCATCAACAATGTAGGTGGAATACCAGCTGTACCTACAGGAAACACGTCAGCGTAGAGAATGCCATAGTGAAAGTCTTTTTGGTCGCTGGGAACCTGTCCAGCTTGGGCATTATAGGATTTTGTCCCTCGGAAAGGCGCTGTACGATAAAATACTGCTTCTACATAGGGTAGGGCTGCTTCATATAGCCAGGTAAAGCCCTTTGATTTGGGAATAATTTCGTAGCATTCCCCATCAATATACACATGATGGTAAATCGGACGACCAGCGATCGCAAATATTCCATTCACTAGGAAATTCATGGCATCGGGTACACCCTTAAACCCACCTTCGTCATAGATGTCGGACATTTCAAAGAATACTGGGGCCATAACTTCCCAGAATAACCCCAAGTTGGCATAGTAGGACATCTGACGGCACTGTTCCAAGAACATATCTGGGAACAGCTTATACAGCCCCAACATTACAGGGTTACGTTTGAAGTAAGCTTTAATTGCCCTATCAGCGTTAGCTTTATATTCGTCAGAATCTAGATAAGCATCAAATTGATTAACTGGTGCATACATATGGCGATGCCACAGCATTGCCTGCATACAAGCTTCCGCAAACTCCATGTTAATCCGGTCATGCAACAGGTGATGCAATAGCTTTGGCATTTTAAAGGTTTCGCCTTTTTCCATAAATGCCAACAGTTCTGGATGTGCTGTTGCGGGCCCCCGCCAAATTCTTAAATCAGCATCATCACCTGCATAATGATTATGCAAATCTAAATACTCTTGAGGTAAAAAGTATTTAAAAGCAGGAAAGGGATCTAAAAATACTCGTTCACCAATATAAAGTAAGTCCCGCCAGTAAAAATCCATCGGTACAGCATAAGCTTTATAAATACCGATAATTTGCATTAAGTTTTCTGGCGTATCTGGCAACATCGAACCGCCAGCTTCTAAGCGATGAATTACTTCTGCAAATTCATGGGTTGAAGGTGGCAATTTAGTGGTGGGTTTGTCTGGAGTCAGTACCATTTTTATTTCCTGTGAATCATGTTTTATGAAGTAGCAATATTTTGGAATTTATGACGAATTTTTAAAGCATGAAAAATACTTAAAACATCATGAGTCCACACTGGCAAAATTAGCGTCATTGCAATTTCTTCAATTGTGTGAATAACACCAGCAATACAGGTTAGCCATAAGGCAAGTCCCGCATAATTAAAGCCAAACAAGGAAACTATGGCTATAAATAAAGTTAGTCCCCAAAACTTAGCTGAGTAGGTGTGATAGCTAGCAGGTTTACCATATTTGACTAAGTTGATTATCCACCAAAGTAGTTGAACTACCACAACAGAGAGTAAAGGTAAGCGATAGGAAATTAACACCTCTGAATATACCAACCAAGCACTGATAAATACACAGCCAAATAAACAAACATCAGCCCAACTATCCGCTTGTCGTAAATTGGCTGTACTCACACCTAAACGCCTAGCAATAATGCCATCAAAAATATCGGAAATAAACGCAGCCACAAAACCGATGATAAACCAAATGCTGGTTTTTCCATCCCAGGCATCCCAGAGGAGGAAGGGTGAAATCAAAAAGCGAAATACTACAAGGCTGGTAGGAACTAAATTGAAATTCATGGCTTCCTCTTCTTTGGCTGAGTAAATCAACAACTGAATGAGTATTCGACCTGGCTAAGAATAAACTTACATCCAGGTGAACACTATTTGATTACTTCAAAGCTACTTGAGAAACTGTGGTTTTTTCCAGAGGAGGAACGGCTGCTACCATGGCTGTAGTTGTGGTTTCACTCCAGCGCACCAACCAAGTAGGTTGCACACCTAAAAATAGAATTAAAGAAGCCAAAATTAAGGCGGGAACTTTTTCTGCCCACACCACTCTGGGATAGTAAGCTAAATCATTGTTGAGTTTTCCAAAGCAAGTGCGGTTGAGGAGAATTACGAAATATACTGCGGTCAAACCAGAGGTAACTACACACAAAAGTGTGGAAACTGGAAAGACAGAGAAGCTACCTTGGAAGACGATAAATTCAGCCACAAATCCTGTTAAACCAGGAATACCCGCACTAGCCATACCACTGAGAACTAACAAGGCGCTAATGAGGGGTAAACCACGAATGGGACTCATTAAACCATTGAGTTTATCTAATTCTCTGGTACCAACTTTGGCTTCAACTACTCCCACTAAATGGAAGAGAATAGCGAGGATGAGACCATGACTAAACATTTGGGCCACAGCACCGACTAGAGACAATTTGGTACTAGCTGCACCAGCCAGTAAGATATAGCCCATGTGACCGATAGAACTAAATGCTACCATGCGCTTGATATCTTTTTGGGCGATCGCTATAACTGACCCATAAATCGCGCTGACTGCACCCCAAATAGCTAAACTGGGAGCAACTACAGACCAAGCTTGAGGAAATAGACCAAAACCAAACCGCAATAAACCATAGGTTCCCAGTTTTGCTAGTACACCACCCAACAAAATCGCAATTGGTGCAGAAGCTTCTACATAAGCATCAGGTAGCCAAGTGTGGAAAGGAACCAAGGGAATTTTGATGCCAAAACCTAAAATGATCCCTGACAATAATACTAATTGCAGTCCTGTAGAAATTGTTTGGGTGGAAATCGCATCTAATGCAAAGCTGTGAGAATGTGTTAACCACACTGTACCCAAGAAAGTAGCCAGAATTAATGCCCCAGAAATAGCTGTGTAAATCAGGAACTTCATGCCAGCATAAGCTCGCTTTTCCCCACCCCAAATGGAAATGAGTAAATAAAAGGGAATTAATTCCAATTCGTAGAATAGGAAAAATAGCAATAAGTTTTCAGCTACAAAAGCCCCAGCTACACCTCCACTTACTAATAAAATCATGGAGTAAAATAGACGAGGACGTTCTGTATCTTTACTGCTGCTGTAAATAGCAATCCAGGTGAGTAAGCTATTTAATACCAACATTAAAATGGATAGCCCATCTACACCTAATTGATAGCTCAATCCCAAAGTTTCATTCCAAGGGATATATTCCCGAAATTGCATCCCTGGAAGATTAATATCAAACTTAAACAGAATGAAAAGATTCAACAGTAGGGTAAAGCCAGCTACTGCTAAAGCACCTAAGCGAATACGACTAGCAGGAATATCTTTACCAGGCCAAAAGCCGATAATGATAGCGCCTATAATGGGAAACCAAATTAACAGACTGAGCATAGATAATTCAAAATGTGAATTGCAAATTCAGAATAAGAAAACTTAGTTGCTGATTAGAAACTTTTAAATTATTTGATGATGAAGGTGGGCATTACCCACCTGTGAATTAAAAGACTAAATTGAGGAACTGTCCACCCCAGAAAGGCCAAGTTACCCAAGCACCTAATACACCAACTCCTAAGAGTACAGTGAAGGCATAAAATTGGGTTTGTCCAGAGGTACTGTATTTGAGTCCTTCACCACCTAACAGGGAGAATAAACCCACAAAATTGACAATGCCATCAACTACAAAGCGGTCAACCATATCCGCAAACTTAGAAAGTTGGGCAACGCCAAAAATAATGGTGATTTTGTAAAGTTTGGGAGTGTAAAAATCGTAAGCTAACAGGTTTTGTAAACCCTGCCAAGGTAAGCGGACAGGTTTAGGAATATTACCTAAATAAATGACACCACTAATGCTACAACCAAAGATGCTTGACCAAATTAACAACAGTGCTACATCTTTATTCAGGTCTGCCCAACTGGGAAGTAGGGATAAACTTTGTAAAACCAAGGGCAGATGCAACACAAACCCCATGAGAATCACCATGGGTAGTACCATCAACCAGAGAACTTCCGGGGAACGTTCACTCATTTGCTTAGGTTTACCACCAAAGATGAGTCCGAATTCTCTGGTTAAACTAAATGCTGTTAACAGGTTTACGGTTATGATAATTCCCACCAACCAAGGATGAGTACCCCACAAACCGTCAGCTAATTTCACTAATGCCCAAAAGCTACCTAAGGGTGGGAAGCCAATTAAACCTAATGTCCCAACAATAAAAGCCAGTCCAGAAATGGGACGACGTGACCACAAACCGCCAAGTTGGGTAACATCTTGAGTCACACTGTTCCAAACAATTCCCCCTGTACTCATGACCAAGAGGGCAGAAGCGAGAGCATGGGTGAGAACTAATAACAGTGCAGCTTCGTCCTGCTGGGTGCCTACGGCAATAAATACCAAGCCCATGTAAGCACTAACAGAATAGGATAAGCAGCGTTTTACGTCAATTTGAGCGATCGCAATTAAAGAACCACAAATAGCTGTCACTGCACCAATAGCCACCATTGCTGATGAAACTAAAGGTGATAAGCTAAACACTGGTTGCAGCTTAATTAAAATCCATGCACCAGTGGCAACTACAACTGAGTTCCGTAAAATGGTGCTAGGAACCGGGCCTTCCATCGCTTCATCCAACCACAAATGGAGAGGAAATTGAGCGCATTTACCCATTGGCCCAGCAATTAACGCTAGACAGACTAACGTAATAATTGTTGGGTCTACATTCGCAGTCGCAGCCCATTCCGCTAGGTCTGTGAAACTCCAAGTTCCAGCTAGAGGCCAAAGTCCTAAAACACCCATCAGCAAAAATAAATCGCCGACACGTTTGGTTAAAAAAGCATCTCTAGCCCCTGTAACTACCAAAGGTTGGCTAAACCACAAACCAACTAACAGGTAGGTTCCCAGAGTCAGAATTTCTAGAATTACATAACTAAAGAATAAGTTATTACACAAAGCTAGGGCACAAAGACCAGCCTCAAACAATCCTAATAAAGAGAAGAAACGTCCCCATCCCCAGTCCATTTCCATGTATCCCACGGCAAATACCTGGGCTAGGAAGTTAAGTCCGGTGATGACAATGATGGCACCCACACTGATGGAAGAGACTTCTAAATTGATAGTTAGGTCTAAACCTGCTGTGGATAGCCAAGGAATAAACACTTCTTTAGCTGGTTGATGCCAAGTTGCTGGAAATGACAATACAACATGTAGAAAGGAAAAAAAGGTCATGATCAAATTGACATAACCTGCTGGTCTTGGCCCTGTGCGGCGAATAATACCTGGAGACCAAGGAACAGCCAAAAGACCGCCAATTAACGCATAGCAAGGGACCAGCCAAACGGTCTCTAGCAAGTATTGAGACATGAATTTACCTCTATATTTGCAGCAAAAATGATTGCGTCAGCATCAACAGACGTTGATCCCCAATGATTTTAGGTATGAAAATAATGCAAATTTACTTTTGCTTAATATTGTTAGGTATAGCTTACCTTTATATCGTCCAAAAGTGAATTACTTCATTAGATAAATCAACGATAACTACTCTAATTAATTCTTATAGTTCTATGGATTGGTTTATCAAATCATTACCATTATGTTTAATCTATTAACAGGTATTGATTCAATATAATGATTAATATTCTTTTTTCCAATGGCATAAAAAATGGCGAGTATCAAAAAATCATCAATTATATAAGTTACAGCAAATCTAAGCGAAGGTTAACCATCTGGTGGGAATTAAATGTGCATAATTTTCAACCCTTGTAGAGAGGTTCTGGTGGAACGCCTCTATAATCATGTTCACCAGATTTCTCTGTCAAAGAAAGGTGTATTTGATCACGATGGTAAGCAAATAAAAAAGTGAAATGACCATATGTTACATCTATTAACGTTGAGTGATGAAGAATCAACGTGAAAGCACAGGTATTTAGAGGCGTAAATCAGTTATCCTACGAAGAAATTCCCGTCCCCACCCTAGAAGCAGATGAAGTCCTGGTACAGGTGCGGGTAGTAGGTCTATGTCAATCAGATATAAAAAAAATTCGTTATCCTCTCTATGAACCACCGCGCATTTTTGGTCATGAAACCGCTGGAACAATTGCTGCGGTTGGTGCAGAGGTGAAAAACTGGCAAGTCGGACAAAGGGTGGCAGTGATGCACCATATCCCATGTATGCGTTGCGACTATTGCCTCAATGATAATTTCTCCATGTGCGATGTTTATAAAAATATTTCTACTACCGCAGGGTTTAACGCCAGTGGAGGGGGTTTTGCTGAATATGTGAAAGTACCAGGTCATATTGTCCGTAATGGCGGTTTAATCCCCATTCCTGACCAGATCAGCTTTGAAGAAGCAAGTTTTGTAGAACCAACGAATTGCTGTTTAAAAGCAGTGAAAAAAGCCCAAATTGCCCCAGGACAAACTGTGTTAGTTACAGGAGCCGGGCCAATTGGGTTAATGTTTATAATGTTGGTCAAGTATTTTGGTGGCAAAGCGATCGCTACTGATTTACTGCCCTCTAGAATTGAAAAAGCTTTAAATGTAGGTGCAGAAGCCGCATTTGATGCCCGTGATCCTCACTTACCGGCCAAAATCCAAGCTTTAACCAATGGTTTAGGTGTGGATGTCACCTTACTGGCAGTCCCCAGCGAAAAAGCTTTCTTCCAAGCCTTAGACTGTACCCGCAAAGGGGGAAAAATACTGTTTTTTGCTGAATTTCCTGATGAAGTAGAAATTCCCCTCAACCCCAATATTCTGTATCGTCGAGAAATCGATTTACTGGGTAGTTATAGCTCATCCTATCGCTTACAAAACTTGTCGGCGGATATAGTTTTCAATCGTCGCATTGATGTGCAAGCATTAATTAGCGATCGCTATCCCTTACAAGATTTATCCGCAGCGGTAGAACAAGCGATCGCACCCACAGCCGAAACGTATAAAATTTTGATTTATCCCTAAACCAGTCTAACGGGAGCAGGGGATATAGGGCGACCAGAGTATGATATTAATCGTTGCCCATCTCCCCTTCATCGCCTGATGTCTATTACTTTAGTTATAGTCGTCCTCTTAGCATTCTACGTGGCCTTCAATCTCGGTGCTAATGACGTTGCTAATGCTATGGGAACTTCCGTCGGTTCCAAAGCTGTCACCCTCAAACAAGCCATCATCATTGCAGGGATTTTAGAGTTTACAGGTGCGGTGTTATTTGGCCATGAGGTGACGGAAACATTAGGGACAAAAATTGCTAATCCTGCCTTATTTACTAACACACCTCAAACTTTAGTTATAGGTATGGTTACAGTATTGTTAGCATCAGGGGTATGGCTCCAAATCGCCACATCAAAGGGTTTACCTGTGTCCTCATCCCATGCGGTAGTGGGAGCGATCGCTGGCTTTAGTTGGGTAGCATTGGGAATAGAAGCCATAGATTGGCCATCCATTGGCTTAATTACCATTGGTTGGATTTTAACACCTGTGATCAGTGGAGCGATCGCTGCTAGTTTTTACAGTGTCATTCAGCGTTGGATTTTCTCCCAACCTCATCCCTTGACACAAATTCAAGAATGGATTCCGTGGTTAAGTACCTTATTAATCAGCGTCTTTGGCATCATCGTTTTACCGACCCTAACTCATCCCCTCACCCAATTCTTAACCAACCAATATGGCTTCCATCTTCCCCCCCAAGACATCGCCATTGGTATAGGTGCAGTTGCTGCTATGGGACTAACTATCATTAGTTGGCGGCAATTAAATCAATATCAAATGGCCAATTCCCCTCTTTTTAATCCCATCGAAGCTTTATTTGCTCGCTTTCAATTACTCAGCGCTTGCTTCGTCGCCTTTGCTCACGGTTCTAACGACGTAGGTAATGCGATCGCACCTCTGGCAGTCATTGCCCATATCAATCATACCCACTCAGTCCCCAGCCACGACATTTCCATCCCTATTTGGATTTTGATACTTGGTGGTGCAGGTATAGTTGCAGGTTTAGCCATTTGGGGCAAGAAAGTCATCACTACTATTGGTGAAAACATCATCTCTCTACAACCTAGTAGTGGTTTTTGTGCCGAACTTGCCACCGCCACCACCATCTTAGTAGCATCCCGCTTAGGTTTACCAGTTTCTACCTCCCACGCCTTAGTGGGTGGAGTTGTCGGCATTGGACTAGTGCAGAACCTCAAATCAATTAAATTCCAAACTCTCCAAGGAATAGCCACCGCTTGGTTGATTACAGTCCCCGTCAGCGCAGCCGTAAGTGCCATCATCTTTACAACTATCAAAAACCTGAATTTTTAGGTACACAGGAGTGCTTCATCAAGGGAGGTACTTGATCAGCAAGTATCTTTTCTTTCCATTTTTCCCTGCTGCTCTAGTCCTCTTTTTCCCCTCCCGCCTTAACTCTGACTGGAAAGTGTTCAAAGGTGACTTTTCATTCCTCATAAATACCTGTTAAATTGGCACTTTGCCATCTTCCAGTTCAGCATGACAGAATTACGGTGAAATGCGTAAGTCCTGTTAAGAATTTTGAGTTTACCTGTCAAAATACAGGAAACTTAATATTAGCGTCAAACCAGGGGACGGGAAGCAGCTTTGTCGTCAAGGTGTTAGAGGTTAGAAACTGATGGGGCGATTCGAGAAGCGTTCAGAAAACCCACGAACCAGAGGAGACCTACCCAGAGCCGCAGAAAATGCGCTGTGGGATGTGGTTGAGGACTTAGAAAATTTGCAACAGAATTTACTCAAGTCGTTGCAAGAAGATGTAAAGCGGTTGGAAGCGGAAAAAAACCGTTTAGCCAATGATATTCAAAAATTAATAGATGAAAAAGAGCAATTACAGCAAGCGAGACAAATCACTGAACAACAAGTGTTAATCCGCCAGCTAGCGGAAGTTTTAGCCAAGCACATATCTTCCCAATTACAATCTTCTCTCAAGACTTTAGCCTCCCAATCTGTAGAGAAATCATCGACAACCACTGTCCAACCATCATCTGAAGTCAATACAGGTAACGTTCAACAAATCAATCAGAATGTCAGCCAGATGCTAGACAATCTTGATGATACTGTGACTATTGCCTTTAATTCTCTGTTGCAAGAATTAAAGAATTATCAAAGCAATATTTCTCAGCAGTTGTCTCGGATGTATGACCAACAGCAGCAAGGGGAAGCTATCTTTGCAGAGTTCGTCAATCGGTTGCGTGAAGGATTAGAACAAAATCAAACCAAGATTCCTGCCAAAGTGCCCACGGGAGGTATACCTACTGTTTTACAACCCGCAGAACCATATAAAAATGGTTTTGCAGAGAAATCTGCTCAAAAAATAGTCAGTGAACCTGTGGCACTGATTACCCCGGAACCAAAAACAGAAACTCTTCCCACTTCTACTACATTTACATTACTCCAACCCGCCCAAAAGATTAATCCTGGCAACAGCGATGATCAGCCAGAGGAGTCTTCACAAAAATTTACACCACAACCCCCACCACCGGAAAAAGCTCCTGAATCTGCTGAGGTGAATAATTCTCAACCTCCCGCACCTCCACCCCCAGAAACGACTCCCACAACTAATATAGTTAGTGAACCAGATTATTGGTCTGGGCAACCATCTCGTTTAGAAACATCTGCCGCAGAAAATTCGACTGATGAATCAGAACCATCAGAGGTAGAAAATAATTCTTTGACAAATACAGTTAGTGAACCAGACTATTGGTCTGGGCAACCATCTCGGTTAATCACATCCTCCCAAGACCAACCATCCGAGCCAATTTCTGTATTCAGTCCCCAAAGTAATGACAGTGATGTGGGAACCCCAACTACTGTTAAATCACAGTTTCCGCCACAAAAAACTCATCGTCGCAGCCGTGGGACTTCTAGCTTGTCTCCTGTGCAGGTAGGTTTATTTTTGGTGATATTGTCTACCGTTGTATCTGCATTGTACAACGTAGCCATTAAAGCTATTTTCCAAACAGGCTCTCAGTTGGCTAATCAATCAGAAATTAGTCAATTAATTCTACCGACATTGGGCAATATTTTCTTAATTTTAATGCTGCGGTTACTGGTGGTTGTGCCGTTAATGTTGCTGCTAGCACCAATTTTGCATCCCCAGGTTTGGCAGGATTTACAAAATCTTTTTAACGCTGTCAGGGAACAGAAAAATCCTAGCAGTGAAAAAACCAAACGAGTGCTGTTGTTATCTGTGGTGAGTGGTGGGGTTTTATTTCTCTCCCAAGTGCTGATTTATCTTTCCTTGGGGGAAGTGAGTATGACCACAGGGATGGCGATCGCTCTTTTCTTTATTTATCCCATCTTCAGCGTCTTTCTTTCCTGGGTGCTATTTCGCGAACGGCTCAAGGTTTTGGGTATGGGTGCGATCGCTGCCATTATCTGCGGTGAACTCCTCGTCCTGAGCGGCACCCCTGCTGGATTAGGTAATAACTCTTTTGGCACCACCACAGCAATTATATCGGGAATCACCTTTGCTGTGTATGTCATCCTCACAAAGATATGTTCTAGTCAACTTCACCCAGTTTCTTTTACCTTAATCAACTTCGCCACCATGTTGTTGTTAAGTTTCGCTTGCTTAATCATTCCTTTACCAAGCGATTGGAGTTTGATTATTAACTCTTCCAACGTCCTGGAATTAGTCCTCAGTGCCTTTATGCTAGGGGTACTGACTCTTTGTGGCTATTTATTAAATAACTTTGGCATCAGCAAACTAGGTGCACCTCGTTCAGCAATTATCGGTGCTGCCGTGCCCATTTTCACCGTTATTTTTGCTGGATTAATTATTCAAGAATCTCTCAACTTTATTCAAGTTTTGGGTATTTTATTTGTCACTTTTGGGGCGGCTGCTATTAGTTTAGAAAACATTAAAAACCAGTTTAAAAATCCATTTTCTCAAAATTAATTGCCCCAGCAAATCAAAATTAAAAATGTTAATGATTTTCATCTTCTACCTCCGTGTTTATTTACTCACCGACACCTAGTCAGGAGAGAACTCAGCCCTTGATGGCTTCACGCCTTATCGTATCCACCCCCTACACCCCAGACCCCACACCCTAACCTTTCTCAGATGTAGTTTAATTAACCGGAACAGCAGTAAAAATGATTGCCACTCAATCTAAATAACTCATGCTAAGAAACACATTTTTTCCAGCTAATTTCTCTTCTCTTAAAAATCTATGTCAACCATTAAATGAGGGGTATAACCCTACAGGAAGAATCATCCCCAGCAAATAACTTAAATACCAAATTTAACTGTCTAAACTAAAGACAATTGAGAAAATTTGGTGTATAATTCTTTATCTGAGACTCCACTTTCACACTTGTAAACCCTTCATTCATCTAAAAGTTTAAATATGAGCACCGACTTAGATCTGATCAAACGTCTTGGACCCAGCGCAATGGATCAGATCATGCTATATCTGGCTTTCAGCGCTATGCGGAAAAGTGGTCACAGACATGGAGCATTTCTTGATGCCGCCGCTACCGCAGCTAAATGTGCCATTTATATGACTTATTTAGAACAAGGTCAAAACCTGCGGATGACAGGACATCTGCACCACCTTGAACCGAAACGAGTCAAAATTATCGTTGAAGAAGTTAGACAAGCCTTAACAGAAGGTAAATTGTTGAAAATGCTTGGTTCTCAAGAACCACGCTACCTAATTCAACTGCCTTATGTGTGGATGGAAAAACATCCTTGGCAACCAGGCAGATCCCGTGTACCTGGCACTAGCCTCACCAGCGAAGAGAAAAGACAAATTGAGCAAAAACTACCCAAGAACCTACCCGATGCTCAGTTAGTAACTTCCTTTGAATTTTTAGAGTTAATTGAGTTCCTACACAAACGTTCTCAAGAAGACCTGCCTCCTAACCACCAGATGCCTCTGAGTGAAGCCCTGGCAGAACACATTAAACGCCGCTTACTCTACTCAGGTACGGTAACACGCATTGATTCTCCTTGGGGAATGCCTTTCTATGCCCTAACTCGTCCTTCCTATTCTCCTGCGGACGAACAAGAGCGGACTTATACCATGGTAGAAGACACTGCTCGTTTCTTCCGGATGATGCAAGACTGGACAGAGAAGAAGCCACATTCCATGCGGGCGGTAGAAGAATTAGATATTCCCGCTGAAAAAATGGATCAGGCATTGGAAGAACTAGACGAAATTATCCGCGCTTGGGCAGATAAATATCACCAAGATGGTGGTGTACCAATGGTTGTGCAAATGGCATTTGGTCGCCAGGATACGTAAACAAGCATGGGGTTAGAAGTCATCTTCTGGCCGTGGAGTGAACAACAACTTTGATTCAGATGGGTTCCCCAAACAGAGAATTGAAGCCGGGGATACAAATTAACCTAATAGTTCATGGTTGTCATACCATGAGTGTGGCCCATATGCGTAGAAAGCAGGATTCCGAATTTCAGTAGGGTGGCCTATCTGCCAACCCTACCAAGAGGATTAGAGCCAATTGGCAATAGTTGAAGGCTTATCGACTATTGGGAGTAGAAGGAATTGGTGTAGATCCAGGAATCGGATTTGATCCTGGGGGCGTTGTTGAGACAGAACCCACACCGCTGGAGCGGTCACTGGCATCTATACAAGTGTCCAACGCCTGATTAGGGTTTAATGCAATTTCTTGACGCAAGCCAACTACACATTGAGCAAAATTTATCGGCAACAAACTGCGACCACAATATGTTAAGGCAGCTGGATTTACTGTCTGTTGAGTAACCTTGCTAATGGCAACTACACATTGAGATAATTCCTCTGGACGACGAGCTTGATTACAGGCAGAGAGGGCATCTATAGATGTGATTTGCGTTTCTTTTCTGATCGTCACAACGCAGGCAGATAATTCTCGTGGACGCAGTGCAGTTGCACAATTTTTCGCTGCTGCCTCTGGTGTCACTCCAACTTTTAATAACTGGGCAGCACAAGCTCGGTAATCATTTCCATAGGTATAGGTGATGGCTTGACTGGGCTGAACACCTGCCCACAATCCAGTTACTGCTAAGACTGGTGCTGTGAATATTGTAAGGGTATAACCCCCTAAATTGCTACCCCATTGGCTGAATTTTTTTTTGTTTGCTAGCATAGCCTTTCTCCAAACACCAAAGGTTATGCTAACTCACAATTTGAATATGGTATCGCAATATAACAAAAAATTTTCGAGCCATTAGCTGTGCTGCTGGTATAGATTCTTGATCACAGCAGCCATTGTCATTTGTGAGCAGACTAAATCCTGTGCAAATTATTAGCTCAACTGAAAGAATACCCTAACTACTTGGTTGAGCATATGTCATAATGGTATGTCTGGTTGATGTTTAAACAGGATTAGATAAAGGAAACTCATGTCCCGATATAGAGGGCCACGCCTCAGAATTGTACGTCGCTTGGGCGAATTGCCAGGATTAACTCGCAAAAGCGCAAGACGGGCTTATCCACCCGGTCAGCATGGTCAGAACCGCAAGAAACGCTCTGAATATGCTATCCGCCTAGAGGAAAAGCAAAAGTTGCGCTTGAACTATGGTCTGACTGAAAAACAACTGCTCCGCTATGTACGGAAAGCTAGACGTGTAACTGGTTCTACCGGACAAGTGCTGCTGCAATTGTTGGAAATGCGCCTGGATAACACTGTTTTCCGTATGGGTATGGCTCCCACAATTCCTGCGGCCCGTCAGTTGGTAAATCATGGTCATGTGACTATCAATGGTCGCGTGGTCAACATTGCTAGCTACCAGTGTCGTCCTGGGGAAGAAATTGCCGTCAGAAATAAAGAAGCATCCAAGAAGTTGGTAGAAGCAAACTTACAATATCCTGGTTTAGCTAACCTTCCTAGCCACCTGGAATTTGATAAAAATAAATTGACAGGCAAAGTTAACAGCGTGATTGAGCGGGAATGGGTAGCACTCCAAGTGAACGAGTTACTTGTGGTGGAATACTACTCACGTCAGGCTTAATTTTCAAGTCTTTGGTCATTTGTCATTGGTAGTTTACACAGAACTAATGACTAATGACTAACCTCCAATTTGCGACATGGTACGACTGTAAGTACCAAGAGTGCCAGAGTCGCGTTGCTGAAAGTTGATTTCTGGTTTGATGGCTAAAAGTTTTCTGACTTGGTGTTGCAGTTCCTGGGTACTAACACCTTGACGTAAGCTAGTTTTCAAGTCAATTTGACCAGTTTCGTTTAATAGGCAGGGACGCAACCAACCATCGGCAGAAAGACGCATCCGATTGCAGCGATCGCAAAAACATTCGGACATTTGACTAATAAATCCCAAGGTGCCTTTAGCACCGGGAATTTTAAAGATATCCGCTGGCCCATTGCCGCGAATTTGAGATTCATTTAACCCCCATTGAGCCGCTATACTTTGGCGTAACTGTGCGGACGTTATCCAACCACGCTCCCCAAATAATTCTCCGTTGCCAATAGGCATAAACTCAATAAACCGTACGTGCCAATTCTTATTGATAGTTAAAGCTGCTAAATCTAGAACTTCATGGTCATTGACACCAGGAATTACCACTACATTTAACTTCAGGGGGTCAAATCCCACCGCATATGCAGCTTGAATCCCTTGCCAAACTTGTTGCCATCGTCCTCGTCCCTGATTACCAATAATTTGTTCAAAGGTATCTGGTTGGAGAGAATCTAGACTAATGTTGATGCGGTGTAATCCGGCATCATAAAGACCTTGAGCTAAGGGTGCGAGTAAAAACCCGTTGGTAGTCATGGACAGGTCTTGCGTTTGTGGTAAAGCAGCAATTTGCCTGACCAATTCCACCACCCCAGGACGTAGGAGAGGTTCACCACCAGTCAAACGAAACCGAGTAAAACCCACGGGGATAAATACTTCTTGAATGAGGGTGAGAAGTTCTTGATCAGTTAACAGTTGCTGCTTGAGGATATAGTCTAATTCTGCTCCTTCTGGCATACAGTAAAGGCAGCGAAAGTTGCAGCGATCAATTAAGCTGATGCGGAGGTAGTCTACCTGGTTCATGTTGTGGTGATTGACGGTATCAACCGCATTCTAGACTATCTGCTAGCAGTGATGGGGGGAGAAGATAGGAGCTATATTTAACTGACGCAATTGTGTAATAATAAACCGATCGCACACCATCATTCATCTATCCATCGTGCAAGATACCGAAGCTTTCAATGACCTTGCTGCGGCATTGCAACAGCCAGCAGATTTGACCTTTGAAATTCCCGACCCCGAAGATGAACAGATTCCCGATGCTGATTTTCTTCAGCAGTTGGATGTAGCTTGGCAGATATGCGATCGCTTTGACTTGCAAACAGAAATTTGGCGGGGGAGAATTTTACGTGCTATCCGCGACAGAGAGAAAAAAGGCGGTGATGGTCGGGGTACTGGTTTTCTGAAATGGCTCAAGGAACGGGAAATTAGTAAAAGTCAAGCCTATTCCTGGATTCAACTAGCCAATAGTGCCGATACACTTCTAGAAGAAGGGAAACTTGACCCGAAAGCTGTGAATAACTTTAGTAAAAGGGCCTTTGTGGAAACAGCCAAAGCTGCACCAGAAGTCCAACATATGGTCAGTGAAGCTGCACAAAAAGGCGATCGCATCACTCGTAGAGAAGTGCGTCAACTCACCGATGAATGGACAGCCATGTCCTCGGAATTATTACCAGAGCCTGTGAAGGAAAAAGCCGCCGATAACAGCCTCCCTGCTCGTTACATAGCCCCTCTGGTCAAGGAAATGGAAAAACTGCCAGAATCCCACCAAAAGGTCTTACAGAAGGAAATAGCGGCGAATCCTGATGTAGATACATTAAAACAAGCCACCTCAGAAGCGAGACAACTGGCAAAATATCTCAAGTCAGCGGCTCAAGTCCAGGCTTTGACTCAAGAAGATGTAGACATTGAATACGCCTTAGAAGAAGCGCAAAGAGTTGGTTGTTTGAGTATTGCGGCTGATTTAGTCAATCAAGCATCGCAAATGGAACAAACCATTGCCAAGTTGTACATGACATGGAAAAAAATTACTAACTTGGCCGATAGATTATATGTAGATACTGGAGCCAGTACACCGAATTTGCGATCGCTCCTCAGTTCCATTGAACCACTGGGAGGTGAAATTATGGAACTGCAACTCAGTGGAGCTACAGAACACACCATTCGCTTGCAAATTCAAGAAATGAATTAAGGTATGTGCGATGGGAAATGGAGGAAAATGGCTAGGAACTATAAACTTCCTCCATTTTCTTTGCCAATTCCACATCTAAATTACTAATGACATTACCAATATCATGGGTAGCTAAATTCACTTGCACAGTGCTATAAACATTAAACCATTCTGGGTGATGACCCATAGTTTCCGCGTGCACACCCACAGTTACCATCCAGCCCAAAGCTGCGGGGAAAGAATTAAATTTGAATTCTTTATATAGCTTCCCATCATTAACTGTCCATCCTGGAAGGGTAGCAAGAGCTTGTATGACTTCCGCTTCACTTAGTTTTTGTGCTGCCATAATTGACTCAACTTGTGATTGACACAGAGATTTCCCATATTTATCATCCTACTCGCTACTTTTACACAGGATGCGTTTCAATTGGTTTTTGAGATATTGGAAATTCAAATAATTTTGATAGCGTTGCACCACTTCTTTACCAACTAGCAGCACACCAACCCAAAATGTTACTTCAGCCACCACTAACCATACAGGTGCTAATACAGCTTTTTGGGAGATAGACAGGGGGAGAAAAGGCAAAATGAAAGGTATGCCTAACCAAGGTGAAAAGGAAAGGACAATTAATGCTAAACCCAATTTTTGCATAGTTACTGATATGCAGAGAATCTGAGTTTAGTATTTTTAGTGAGGTGCTTGAGGTTGCTTATCTTACAAATTACTTTTTTGATAGTTGATAACATCTAATATCAAACTAATTTAGCTGATATTATTTCTTGGACATCTTGCATAAATATTTTTTTCACGCAGAGACACAAAGAAAAGAGCACAAAGCAGAGTTTTTGGCAGAGGTCTATTTCTAAGATAAGTTATTTTATATATAGCAATGGACAGAGCGATTAGGACATTAAGTAACACTAAAACTTAGACAGCCAAAGGCTTTTAGCACTATCATTCTTTATCTGCGTGCATCTGCTTTAAATTATTTTTGGTGGATATTTTAATCCATAAATTTAATTCTTCATACCTGTTGTGGCAATACCACGAATAAACTGCTTTTGACCAATTAGAAATAGCACTACCACAGGCACAGTTGTGATGGTTACTGCTGCCATCATCAATGGCCAATTATTAGTAAATTGTTCTTGAAACTCAGCCAAAGCTAGTTGCACTGTTCTTAATTCTGGTCTAGTGGTAAATACCAATGGTTTAAATAAATCATTCCATTCACCGATGAAGGTAAACAAAAATAGGGTGACTAAAGCAGGACGAGCTAAAGGTAACATGACTCGCCACAAAATTTGCAGTCGGTTTGCACCGTCAATAGCTGCTGCTTCTTCTAACTCCACGGGAATTGTCTGGAAATATTGACGCAAAAGAAAAATGCCAAAGCCGTTGACAGCCGTGGGTAAAATCAAGGCCCAATAGGTATTGATCATGTGTCCCCATTTCAAAACCAGGAAGATGGGTAACACCAATAATTGGAAGGGAATAATCAAAGTTGCTAATATCACCAGCAGTATTGCCTGTCTTCCCCAAAATTTCAACCTTGCGAGGGCGTAACCGGCTAGGGCAGAAGTGATAATCTGAAAAGCCGTAACTGCGATCGCTACTAAGGTAGAATTAGCAAACGCCAGTAAAAACTTACCTCGCTCCCAAGCCTCGTGGTAATTAGCTAAAGACCAGCCTTTTTGTGGCCAAATCCCTGGCGTTGCTCCTGAGGGTGCAAAGGAGGTGAGAAAAACCACAATTAAAGGCGCTAACACAACTAAGGCTCCTAGCACTAGCACTACTAGGCTCCACAAATTTCCGTTTTTCAGATTTGGGTTTGATTGCAACATGACTATATACAATTAAAAATTAAACATTAGAAATGACTATACCTAGTAAAGGTAGGCTTTTTTGCTGTCTACCAGAGACAATGTGACCCTTTAGTTGAAAACTCTATGGTTATTGTTTGTTCTAGTTCTAGACCATCGCTGGAGTCTTACCTCGTAGATCACGATAGTTTGTTTATTGTTAAGTTAAATTAAACCATAATGATGATTACCCTGAATTTATCGGGTAAATTAAGTTTTGGTATCAAATGATTCATTTATTGGAGTAAACATAACCATGCAGCAGTTGATAGACCAAGAAGAAAAATTGGATTTCCAAAGTGAAACATACAAAGACGCATATAGCCGGATTAATGCCATTGTGATTGAAGGGGAGCAAGAAGCCTACGAGAATTACATCCGATTGGCGCAAATGCTACCAGCACACGAAGATGAATTAATTCGTCTCTCTAAAATGGAAAGTCGCCATAAAAAAGGTTTTGAAGCCTGTGGACGCAACCTGCAAGTCACACCAGATTTGCAATTTGCTAAGGAATTTTTTGCAGGACTCCATGGTAATTTCCAAGCAGCAGCGGCAGAAGGAAAGGTGGTTACATGCCTACTGATTCAATCTTTAATTATCGAATGTTTTGCGATCGCTGCCTATAACATCTACATCCCTGTAGCTGATGATTTCGCTCGGAAAATCACAGAAGGTGTGGTTAAAGATGAATACAGCCATTTGAACTTTGGTGAGGTTTGGTTAAAAGAACACTTTGCTGAATCCAAAACAGAATTAGAAGAAGCTAACCGCCAAAACCTTCCCATTGTCTGGCAAATGCTCAACCAAGTAGCAGCCGATGCTCAAGTATTAGCCATGGAAAAAGAAGCTCTGGTAGAGGACTTTATGATTCAATACGGTGAAGCCTTAAGTAACATTGGCTTCTCCACCCGTGATATCATGCGTCTTTCCGCTTACGGACTCGCAACCGTTTAATTATCACCCCAGGGGGTGACTCTTCTGTTACCCCTAACGCATCTTACGCTGGCTTTGTGTAGTTTTTTTATAGCTACTGAATAAACGCTTTCGACAGAATACGCCTGATATATCACTACATGTTTGGTCTAATTGGACATCTGACAAGTTTAGAACACGCTCAAGCGGTAGCACAAGAATTGGGATACCCAGAATACGCCGATCAGGGATTAGATTTTTGGTGTAGCGCCCCACCGCAAATAGTTGATCATATTACTGTCACCAGTATTACTGGTCAAAAAATAGAAGGCAAGTATGTAGAATCTTGCTTTTTACCAGAAATGTTAGCCCATCGTCGGATTAAAGCCGCGACGCGGAAAATCCTCAACGCTATGGCCCATGCCCAAAAAAATGGCATTAACATTACGGCTTTAGGTGGATTTTCCTCAATTATTTTTGAAAATTTTAATTTGGAACAGTTTAGCCAAGTTCGCAATATTAAACTGGAGTTTGAACGCTTTACCACAGGCAATACCCACACAGCCTATATTATCTGTCGCCAAGTGGAACAAGCTTCACAACAGTTAGGCATTGAACTGTCGAAGGCAACAGTGGCTGTATGCGGTGCAACTGGGGATATTGGTAGTGCAGTAACACGCTGGCTAGATAAGAAAACAGATGTACAAGAACTACTGTTAATCGCCCGTAACCAAGAACGTCTGCAAGCCCTCCAAGCTGAACTGGGACGGGGCAAAATCATGGATCTGTATGAAGCCTTACCCCAAGCAGATATAGTAGTTTGGGTTGCGAGTATGCCCAAGGGTGTAGAAATCGATCCCACCACTTTGAAGCAACCTTGTTTGCTGATTGATGGTGGCTATCCTAAAAACTTAGGGATGAAAATACAGTATCCAGGGGTGCATGTGTTAAATGGTGGGATTGTAGAACATTCCCTAGATATTGACTGGAAAATTATGAAAATCGTCAATATGGAAGTTCCAACCCGGCAGTTATTCGCCTGTTTTGCTGAATCGATGCTACTGGAGTTTGAGAAGTTATACACAAACTTTTCTTGGGGACGGAATCAGATTACCGTAGACAAAATGGAGCAAATCGGGCAAGTGTCCGTTAAACACGGATTCAGACCGCTGCTGGTTTAGTCCTTGGTCATTGGTCATCGGCAATAGTTGAAGATTGACCACTGATCATTGATGAACTAACAACAAACTCAATAATCATAACTTCTAACAATGGCAACTACTGAGCGAAAACCGCTACTGTTGGATTTTGAAAAGCCTTTAGCAGAATTAGCAACCCGAATTGACCAAATTCGGCAGTTGGCAGAAGAAAATGGTGTTGATGTTTCTGGTCAAATTCGCCAACTAGAAACACGGGCTATGCAACTGCGTGAGGAAATTTTTAGCAGTTTAACCCCTTCCCAAAGACTACAAGTAGCCCGTCATCCCCGTCGTCCTAGCACTCTGGATTACATTCAGTCCATTAGTGATGAATGGATGGAATTACATGGCGATCGCTGTGGAGGAGATGATCCGGCTTTAGTGGGTGGTGTGGGTCGGTTGGGTGGACAACCTGTGGTGATGTTGGGTCATCAAAAGGGACGAGATACTAAAGATAATGTAGCTCGGAACTTTGGTATGGCTGCACCTGGTGGCTACCGGAAAGCCCTACGGCTGATGGAACATGCCAATAAGTTTAATATGCCCATTTTGACTTTTATTGATACACCAGGGGCTTGGGCAGGTATTGAAGCGGAACACCAAGGACAAGGGGAAGCGATCGCTTACAATTTACGGCAAATGTTCTGTTTTGATGTGCCCATTATCTGCACTGTCATTGGTGAAGGCGGTTCCGGTGGGGCATTAGGCATTGGTGTAGGCGATCGCCTGTTAATGTTTGAACATTCTGTTTATACTGTTGCTACCCCGGAAGCCTGTGCCGCTATTTTGTGGAAAGATGCGGCCAAAGCACCCCAAGCCGCAGTAGCTTTGAAAATCATTTCCCACGACCTTAAAAACTTAGGCATCATTGACCAAATTTTGCCTGAACCCATTGGTGGTGCTCATTCTGACCCCTTAACGGCAGCAACAAATCTTAAACAAGCACTTCTAGATAATTTAGAAGAACTAAATCGTCTAACTGCTCCAGAACGTCGGCAACTACGTTATGAAAAATTCCGCCGTCTTGGGGTGTTCACCGAATTTACTTCTTAAAAAAACCCGAAACAATTCAATGCTAACTAGCACAGTAGCGGTGCTATAATTGCCTATGGCTCGTAAAGATTTTTAACAATCTTCTCAGCTATAGGCATTTACGCTTTCTTGTGTAGCTTTAGTCACCGGCTTTGCAGTTACTGCTGATCAGCTGGCGAAAATCTTGTCGTACTTGGTAGTCACGGCAAAACATGGACAGTATAACCCTAATGGCAAGGAATAATAACACTTGTCACAGGGAAAGCAATTGATTTTTAAAGTTATTTAATTTTATGGGTGGTAAGAGCCTTACAGGACTGCCAAAAAATTGGGAGAAACCATGAGTGTTGAGCAAAAACGACGCGCTCTAATTACTGGGGCTAGTACCGGCATTGGCAAAGCCACAGCCTTGGCCTTTGCAAAGGCAGGAATAGATGTGGCCTTAGTCAGCCGTTCACAAGAGAAATTGGAGCAGGTAGCAGCAGCCGCCACAGCAGCCGGAGTAACAGCAAAAGCTTTCTCTGTCGATTTAGCTGATGTGTCCCAAGTACAAACCAAAATCCAAGCAATCGCTCAAGAATTTGGTGACATAGATATTCTCATCAACAATGCTGGCATAGGCTACACAGGTAATTTGAGCGAAACACCCCTGCAAGACTGGCAACAAGTAATTAACTTGAATCTTACCAGTGTATTCCAATGCACAAT
Organism: Richelia sinica FACHB-800; assembly: GCF_014698825.1. GTDB lineage: Bacteria > Cyanobacteriota > Cyanobacteriia > Cyanobacteriales > Nostocaceae > FACHB-800. Next base: position 23,497 of record NZ_JACJTT010000002.1, on the reverse strand, counting down.
GGCCATTTTGCCAACAATGCGGCAACGGGGCCAAGGAACCATTATCAATATTGCTTCCATCGCTGCCAAACAAGCCTTTCCCGGTTGGGGAGCCTACTGTGTCAGCAAATTTGGCTTACTGGCATTTTCCCAAACACTGGCACAGGAAGAGCGGGGGAATGGCATTCGCGTCACAGCCCTTTGTCCTGGTTCTGTCAACACTGAAATATGGGATACAGAAACAGTTCATGTCAATTTTGACCGTTCCAAAATGTTAACGCCGGAAATTGTGGCCCAAACTATTCTTCACACTGTTTTGTTACCACAACAAGCAGTGATCGAAGAATTAACCATCATTTCTAATGCGGGAATACTTTAACAATAGGTTTCCCCTCCAGGGGGTTGACCAATTACCAAACCTTAACCACAACCGATATCATGACTATTGCTAGTTCCAACGGTTCCAATCGTTTTCAATCACCTCTGATTCCTGATTTAGCAGACGCTATTAGCACCAGACCAGACCGTAACACCCACGATGGTAAGCAAGCAGAGTTGCACACTCCATCAGAGGAAAACATGGAAAAAATGATGGAAGCCGTGCGGACAATGTTAATTGGCGTTGGCGAAGATCCAGAACGAGAAGGACTCCTGAAAACACCCAAGCGCGTCGCTGAAGCCATGAAGTTTCTCACCAGTGGCTACAATCAATCCCTAGAAACACTGGTGAATGGCGCTATCTTTGATGAAGGACATGATGAGATGGTTCTCGTCAGAGATATTAATTTCTTTAGCCTGTGCGAACATCATATGCTGCCATTTATGGGTAGAGCGCATGTGGCTTATATTCCTAACCAAAAAGTTGTGGGACTCAGCAAACTAGCCCGCATTGTAGAAATGTATTCTCGACGCTTGCAGGTACAGGAAAGACTCACTCGCCAAATTGCTGAAGCTATTGATAGCATTCTCGAACCCAAGGGTGTAGCTGTAGTCATGGAAGCTACCCATATGTGTATGGTGATGCGTGGTGTGCAAAAACCTGGTTCTTGGACTGTTACTAGTTCCATGGTGGGAGTCTTCCAAGAGGAACAAAAAACCCGTGAGGAGTTTTTAAGCTTGATTCGTCACCAAGCGGTATTCTTTTAGGAATTGGTAAATAGATGATTGGTAATTGGTTAAGGGAAAATTCTTTTACCCATTACCTCTTCATACCAAATCGAAAAATGTTGGCAACAGATTGATTACCCCAACCGCCCTATCGCGCACTCTCCCCGCAAGCGGGGAGGGTTGGGGAGGGCTTTAGTCAATGTGTTGGTTGCTTTTGGAGAATTGGTATAACCTATTTTTGATTGACACAAATCATCAGGTTCACTAGATTTCTCTTATGAGAGGCTGGAGAATTGTCAAATCTCAAATGCTTTCACCCTTTAACAAATACTCTCTAATTTTGTAAAAAGTAAGGCCACTTTTTCTAAGTCCTTATCTCCTGGGGCATGTTCTACACCACTCGACAAGTCAATCCCACTAGGTTTGAGTTGGGTAAGTGCGTCAATTATATTATCTGGGGTCAATCCTCCCGCTAAAAACCAGGGACAACCAGGGCGAAATTCCTCTAACATCTGCCAATCTAAGGTTTGACCTGTACCGCCTAACTGTTGAGGATGATAGGCATCAAGTAATAAAGTATCAACATATTGGGTATAAATAGTTGCGGTTTTCAAATGGTCTAGATTGCGAATTCTTAAGGCTTTAATGATTTCTACATTGGGTAGCTGGTGACGCAATTGTTCACAAAATGCAGGTGACTCATCACCATGTAGTTGTACCCCAGTTAACTGACAAGCGCTGACGATATCACTAATTGCTGCCTGGGAGAGATTGGCAAAAACGCCAATTTTATCAATTTCTTTCGGGATTTCCCTAATAACTGCTTGAATTTTCTCTGTAGTCACGTAACGAGGTGATGTAGGAACACATATAAATCCCAGTGCAGTTGCACCCAGAGAAGCGATCGCTTGACCTTGCTGTGGTTTAGTGATACCGCAAATTTTGACCCGCATTCACATTTCTAAAATTAACAATAATCACAAAAATATCGTACTTGAGGGAGGTAAAAAAGTTTTGGATTGTCCTTAGTAATTTTATAATTTCTTTGGGATACATTAATTTTTCCATTTAGGAGTACAACGCTTGATTTCATCTATCTTATTAGCAGCCGCATCTGTTCCTGTAACACCTGAGTGGAGTCCTAAAGTGGCTGCCATTATCAGTGCTAGCAGCCTAGTGGTACTTTTGCTAAGTTTTGCGAATAAAAATGCTAAAGTCGGCCCCCGTGTGCCTTTACTACCTATTAGCATCCCTGCTTTTATTGGTGCAATGGCATTTGGTCACGTGATTGGTATCGGCATTGTTTTAGGACTGACTAATATCGGTCGTTTATAAGCTGAAATTCATTTTCTCTTCCCACTGGGGTAAAAATGAGTCGGTAGTTAAGTATTAAACTTACCTACCGTTTTTTATACTTATTGATCAGCGGTATCTGAACTCCAAAACTTGATTTCACGAATTTTCTATGATTAAGCAACAGAACCATACTGATAAATCTTCATATAGTCTTATTTTTTTAATTTTTAACTTTTAATTTATATAACCCTCCCTTTGAGAGAGGAAGCCATAAGTTCAATCAATAGATGATAAATATAGCTATTTCCATAATTTTGATTGATGGAGGGGAAATGAACTTAGTATCAACAATCCTATTATTAGTCCAATCTACTGTTCCTAATACAGGTACTACATGGAATTGGGCAGGGACTCCAGTAATTATTGGTAGCTGTTTGCTGACACTGGTGCTAGCTGGTTGGTCAATTCGTTATCCACATGTGGGACCGAAAATGCCTTTACCTTTTCCACAATTATTTAATCATCCCAGTGTTGCCACTTTTTTAGCATCCATGAGTTTTGGTCATATTATCGGTGTTGGGGCTGTTTTGGGTTTAACGAATATTGGGGTTTTGTAAATTACTAAGCAGTAGACAATTTTATTTAATGAGTAGTTATGAGGTGTGTTATGGATGCTATGCCTAACGCACCAGGAGAAGATCAAAAATGGCATTCACTGTTACCTGCGGCATCTGACTTAAAATATATAAATAAACAATGATGGTGATGTATTAATTACCTATTATTGCCGTCAGAATTGATTTTACAATCTCTGTTTTTATATAGATAATTAAAAATTTGGTTAATGAGGTAAAAAGATACTTCTCCACCAGATACATAATAAATAAATTATGTAATAACTCACCCAACGTACTGGTTTAATAATAAAATTGAAAAATAGTAAATGCGCTTTGTATCCACTAGGTTGATGGCAGTAATAGATAATCATTAACAAAGGCAGTAAAATAGCATAAATCACAAAAGTGGGAACCATCGATACACTTTGTGCCATCTTCCTTGCTTGCACATTCCTTTTGGGAAGATGGTCAGTGTTGATATCATCTAGGCTTTTCATGTAAAAAGCACGAGTTATCATACAGTCTACTTGAGATACTAGGTATGAATATTTACATGGTTAGCTTAACATTAACATAATCAGAGCAATAAAAAAATTGATATTTCCACGTAAAATTGCTAGCTATCGTTCTTTAGCTGCCATTTTTCAGATACTGCACTTGATTTTAGGAAGAGATGATGCAAAAAAACTGGCAAATAGGTTCTTTATTTGGTATTCCGCTATTTTTAGACCCTTGGTGGTTTGGGATTTTGGGGTTAGCAACACTGAATTTTGGGTTGGCTTACCAAGAATGGGGAGATGTGATTGGGTGGAGTGCTGGATTAGTGATGGCGCTGCTATTATTTGGTTCAGTGTTGTTACATGAATTAGGTCATAGTTTGGTCGCACAAGCACAAGGGATTAAAGTTAATTCCATCACATTGTTTTTATTTGGTGGGATTGCAGCGATTGAGGAGGAATCAAAGACAGCGGGAAAGGCTTTTCAAGTAGCGATCGCTGGGCCTGTGGTGAGTATAATCTTATTTATCATCCTGCGCTTAATTGCTGAGGTAGTTCCAGAAACTACACCATTGAAAGTAATGGTGAGTGATTTATCCAGAATTAACTTAGTTGTGGCTTTATTTAATTTAATTCCGGGTCTACCTTTGGATGGGGGACAGGTGTTAAAAGCTGCACTTTGGCAAATTACAGGCGATCGCTTTCAAGCTGTACACTGGGCCGCTAAGGCTGGGCAAATTTTGGGTTATAGTGCGATCACGATGGGATTTGTGATTGATTTTGTCACCAGAGAATTTGTCTTAGGTTTGTGGATTGTCCTCTTAGGATGGTTTGGAGTCCGCAATGCTAAAAGTTATGACAATCTCACCACACTACAAGAAAGCTTACTACAACTGGTAGCAGCAGATGCTATGACCCGTGACTTTCGGGTGGTTGATGCTGACCAAAGCTTACGAGAGTTTGCTGATTTGTACATTTTAGATATTAATTCTCCCCATGTTTACTTTGCCGCTGCTGATGGTCGTTATCGGGGTTTAGTCTCTGTCAACGACTTGCAAATGACACAAAGAAGTGAATGGGAAACAAAAACTGTTAGTAGTATTGTTCATCCCCTAGACAAAATACCTACGGTCAGCGAATCCACTTCCTTAGCAGCAGTGGTGAATCAGCTAGAACAAGAACATATTTCTCGCGTCACCGTCCTTTCTCCTGCTGGTGCTGTAGCTGGTGTGATTGACAGAGGAGATGTAGTGCGATCGCTAGTCGAAAAATTAAACTTTCGCTTCTCTGACAGCGATATTCAAAGAATCAAGGATGAAGGTACTTTTCCCCCAGGATTACAGTTAGGAGTCATAGCCAAATCTGTAGAAAAAGATGACAAATATAGCAGGTGACAGGTGACAGGTGACAGTGCTAAAAGCCTTTGTGTGTCTATGTTTTAGTTGCAGTTAATGTCCTAACTGTCTTGTCTACAGCTATAAAAAATGCCCTAAAAATAAAATAAAAAAAGGCAGGAATTCCTACCTCTTAACCCAAAAAAGCATTTTGTAACCAAATACCAGATTCAATATCACACATGGTTTTGACAATCGTGTGACAAAAGGATGAATACTGTATGTCAAAAATGGCAAAAGGCAATAAAAAACCTCAGTCGTTAACTGAGGCGGTTGGGAGAAGATCAAATGTCGATGAGAGATAGCGATACCGATGTCAGTTTTTCTTACCTAAAACCCAAGACCACCGTAACTCACACTAATGAATAATCAAGGCCACTGCACCTATTTCCTTGGTTTTGCAGTCAAGCCATCCTGGGTTTCAATGGTGTAGTCTTCGAGGATGCCGTTCTCTTGTTATTTAGTGGTGGGAATTAGTTAACTTATGTAAACAAGTCTAACAACTCCTTTACAATTTGTCAACAGCCTGTAACTTTCGACAAAAACAGATTAATTCTCTGCAAAAGTCCATTCCAGCACCTTGATATCAGCTTGCTGGAGTGCTTGAGAGAGTTCTTGACAGTCGTGAAATTGAACTTGGGTTAAGTTACAGGCTTCGACATTAACTGTAAATTGATGATTTTCAAAAGGCCAGGGTTGGACATTGATTAGACGATCCTGACGCTGCATGATGCTATATTGTCTACCATCGGGGCCTTGGCTAATTTCTAACCATCTCTCATCAGCGGGTAGTTGTTGTTGACACAGAATCAGAGACAAGCGATCGCACCATTGCATAAAAGCATAAGCTGCATCAACATCCTCTCGTTCTATTCCTAATTCTTTTTGCCAACGTTGCTGATTTTCTATTTGTACATCTAAAAATTCATCTAATTCAGCTAATTTGCCCCTTTGTGGTTCATTGAGACGACTAATATGTTTAGAGATTAATAGTGCCACCCATCTGCCCCGATAACGAGCATTATTCGCTAATTGGGCCATCATTGGGACATCAATATCTGTAATTAAAGTAAAGTCCCTTGGTGTACCTGCTGGAGTGAGATGATCTTGCTCCCACTCTTTTTCTAAATCATCGTGATGAGAAATAGCGGCTAAAGTTTCATATAATCTCACAGGTGCATTTTTACGCTGCCATTGTCCTGCTAATTGAGCAGCTAATAAAGCATGAGCGCGGTGATAAATGATTTCCCAACCATCTGTTGTTGCGTTAACAATCATAAAGTATTTAAAAGTATTTATATGTGGATAATGGCTTGATATAGCAGGTGACAGTTCTAAAAGCCTTTAGCTATCTAAGTTTTAGTGTTAGTTAATGTCCTAAACACTCTGTCTATTGCTATAACTCTAAAAGAAAAACAAAAAAGTCTATTTATTAGTTATCTTTCCAACCACTAAATAGACTTTATTAGTAGGGTGCAATATAGCAACGCTTAACACACCGATAAATATAAGCTGTTACAGCTAATTTGCAGTTCTGCTCAGTTGCAAATACTTGCATAGTCATAACTTACCTGACTGAACATATACTCTTAACCAGAATTATGAATTACCACTCATTACTTGTTCTAAAGGATTAGCAACATATTGAAAAGTTGGTTCAGAATTCCACGGGCCGCGCTCCTCTTTATCACCATTAGTTGATAAATTGTAGTAGAGAGCTACAGTTTCATCAGGTTGAATATTGCCAAAAATTGGGTCGGTCAACTTACCCAGTGAATCAAGGGCTTTCATAAACATCTGGGTATGAGAAACTTCCCTTGTTAAAAGATGAACTAATGTTTGTTTAGTTCCCTCATCTGTAGCTAGTTTAATCAATTGTTCATAGGTTTGACGCGCACCACCTTCTGCGGCTATATTTGCGCGTAAATCACGAACAACATCGCCACCTTCGTTTAAATAATTTGCAGTCCAAGCACTACCTTGACTATCCACAAAATGGGGGCCAATTCCACGAATAGCAAAGAGAGTGCTTTGATAAGCTGCCGTTTGGTCGGTATTTTTTGTATGGGCTTCGATGAGTTGACCCACCATCTCTAAATGCCCAAATTCTTCAATCGCAATATCTTGAAGCATATCGCGAATACCAGGATTTTCTACATGAAAAGATTGCACCCAATATTGTAATGCTGCTGTTAATTCTCCTGTAGCACCGCCAAATTGCTCTAGTAGGAGTTGAGCAAAACGGGGGTTAGTTTCTTGTACTTTAACAGCGTGAATTGGTTCTTTTTTGTGAAAAAACATAGTTTATAGAATTAATTTTTGACAATTTTTCAGCAAGTTTGTTACTATTTTCTAGAGTTAAGCCCGACTCCTTCTCTGCAATAATCCCCATAGGTAAATAGCAATAACTGAGCCGATAATTGCCACAATTAAACCGGGAATACTTAAACCAGCACCCGCAGAAGTAATTTGTAATGTTCCTGTTCGCAGCAGGGTAAATAAAGTACCGCCAATAAAAGCACCAACAATACCTAAAATCATGGTAGCGACAATACCACCACCTTGATAACCTGGATAAATAGCTTTAGCGATCGCACCAGCTATTAGCCCTAAGATAATCCATGCAATAATATTCATAACCGCCTCAATAATTTGATTCGGAATACGTATCAAATTTATCAAGGCATGAGCAGATATTTTTCTATCAAATGAAGTAAATATGTCAACCAAAAGATGGATAAATTAATTAAAATCTAAAAATTAAACTTTTGCTTTAGTACCAGTTGTAGACTTTTTCAATTAACTTTTTGAACAAGCTAGATTTCTGTATAAGCATAGCTGTAGACAAGGCAGTTAAGATACTCACTACAACTAATACGAAGACACCCAAAGACTTTTAGCACTATCACCTATCATCTGTCACCTGTCACCTGTCACCTGTCACCTGTCACCTGTCACCTGTCACCTGTCACCTATCACCTATCACCTGCTAAATACAGGTAATTGGTGGTTGGTAATTGGTAATTGTCGGAAAACTATTACCTCTTACCTATTACCCATTACCAATAATTAAATAGCACGAGAAAACTTTGCGGCCCTGTTTCTCGTATGGGTATCGAAGACAACAGCAATATTTCTCACCAACAATCTACCCGTATCTGTAATTTGAATTTCCTGCGGTGAAATATTGACTAGTCCATCATCTTCTAGGGGTTTTAACTCCTGTAATTCCTGGGCAAAATATTGGTCAAAATCAATGTGATATTTTCGTTCTATGTCTGACTTATGTAGCTGGAAGTGAGACATAATGGACATAATCACATCTCTTCTGATGATATCGTTCTGGGTAAGTTTGATGCCTTTGCTTGTGGGGATGACACCTGCGGCGATGGCTTTATAATAGTCCTTTAAGCCCTTGTGATTTTGGGCATAGGCATCTTCTAGCATACTAATGGCTGTTGAACCAAAGCCAAAAAGTTCTGTTTCGGCATGGGTGGTATAGCCTTGGAAGTTACGTTTTAGTGTACCATTACGTTGAGCGATCGCTAGTTCGTCATTGTTTTTGGCAAAATGATCCATACCAATAAACAAATATTCGTTACCAGTCAACTCCTCAATGGTCATTTTCAAAATATCTAACTTTTCCTGTGCTGGTGGTAGGGCTTCTTGAGGAATTTTTTTCTGGATAGGTTTCATCCAAGGAACATAAGCAAAATTAAACACTACTATCCGGTCTGGGTCTAGTGCCATAGTTTTGCGTAAAGTTTCCCGGAAGGTATGACGATTTTGATAAGGTAAACCATAAATTAAATCTACGTTCACACTATCAAAATTCGCTTCTTTAATCCAACCCATCGCATCAAATAACATCGCTTCTGGTTGAATTCGGTTCACCGCTTGTTGTACTTGGGGGTGAAAGTCTTGAATACCAAAACTAATGCGGTTAAATCCAATTTCTCTGAGGAACCGGATATAATTTCTATCTACATAGCGGGGGTTAATTTCAATGGATACTTCTGCGTGAGCATCAATCTTAAACTGTTGATTGATTTTGTTCCACAAAAATTCCACTTGATGTTGGTCGAGGTAATTGGGTGTTCCCCCACCCCAATGTATTTGCAGTACCTTTCTACTGGTATCAATTAAATGGGAAGTATTTGTGATTTCTTTGGCTATATTTTCTAAATACGGTTTAGCCAGATTTTTATTACTGGTAATGACCGTATTACAGCCACAAAAATAGCAGGAACTTTGACAGAAGGGAATGTGGAAATATAAAGATAAAGGCGTTTGACGTTGATTAGAGGTGCTGATGGCTATTTCAAAGTCTTGTGCTGTGAATACTTCACTTAATTCCGTAGCAGGTGGATAGCTGGTGTATCTCGGTGCGCGAGTATCATACTTTTGAATTAGATCCAAATCAAACTTTACACCAGGTAAAAGAAAAACCATCAAAACCTCCGAATAACTGTGAGTTTACGGCCTAGATTTTGTGCCAATTCTGAGGGTTAAATTGTCAATTAGGATAATTTTTGGTTTAAACCTATTGCTAATTTCAATTTTCCCTTGGCTCAATATTTGTATGCCTGAGTCTAAACAAATGCGTATGTTTTTGTTGTTTAATGCCACCCAATATCTAGGACTTACGCAAAGAAACCCAGTTGGGATTAAAAATACTATAAGTAACTATCGTGAATAGAATTCACGGCTACATAAATTCATTGGGCTGTAGGAAAGATAGCTTGGAGCTAATATGAAAATCCCGGAGGATTAACGGTGATCATGGGTTAATGTGCTGCACTAAATTCCGTACTTCCAGGATTATGGTGATTGGTAATTTCCCGATATCTAGCTTCTCCAATAGCAGCAATTACGAAGCTTTCTAAATCTTTGACCATCTGCATATTTAAAGAAAAAGCATAGTTAGCTTCAGCAACAATTCTATCAACACCTTTATCATCGATAGGAACTGCATCTAAGGCTAAACGATACTTATCTTTAAATGCCTTCTTGTCAGGAATCAGCTCAAAATTGTAAAATGAAGTACCTTCATAGCCAGATAGTTGCAAAGTTGACTGAGCAATTTTTTGCAACATTTGTCCACCAGAAAGGTCTCCCATATAACGAGTGTAAGCATGACCTAATAAGAAAGATGGCTCATGGGTAGAAAGTTGACGCAACCGAGTAACATAAGTTTGAGCCGCAGGAGATGGACTGATTTTATTGCGCCATTCATTTCCATAATAAAACACCATATCTTTTTCTAGGGCAGCTTGGCGTTTTAGTTCCGGGAAATAAATGACACTCAAGACGGGATGTTGTTTGTGTTGCTCAATTCCTGCTTCTAATTCGCTATAGACGAAATATAAATTACTGAGGAATTTGGCAAAGCATTCTCTAGTGACAACACCCTTGAGAAAACATTTCATAAAGCCAACATTTTCTGCATTGGTATGGGCTTGTTGAGTACCAGAACGCAGTTTTATGGCTAAATTGTTACCCATGTAATTTCCTTCCTATTCACACGCAAGGACTTGAGACTGTGACTTCACCACATTTTTGCTCACAGTCAATGTCTGATGATTTTTCTGAGTAATTATTGCTGCTGAGAATGAGAGGGAGAGTATTTTGGTCTGAGAATTATCAACTCGCAAAGTAGCAATTTTTCCATGAAAATATGAATATTGTAGGGCTATGGAGTCTTTGCACTTATGGAGTTAGTAAATTCTACTGTAAACGCAGATCCTGGCTATTTTGATTGCTCCCAAAAATATTTAACTATTAATATTCGTATATCTATAAAGGTATTAATATTTCTTTATGCTTTGCCAAAATAATTGATAACCGCTATAGGCATTTTAACTGTGAGGTAGAGACAAAACATCAGGTAATTTCGCACAATTTATTTTCAATAATTTAACTGATGCTTAGTAATAACTATTCATGCTTATATAACTTTTAAGGCATAAAACAGCAAAAGGAGCATCATGGTTCGGTCTCTGGATAACCCCCAAGTTGAATTACTCAAGCCTGGTGTCAAAGCCCCTGTTCAAGAAACATTACTAACGCCACGATTTTATACTACTGACTTTGATGCTTTGGCGAAAATGGATATTTCCGCCTATGAGACTGAATTAAGGGCTGTGATAGATGAACTCAAGGCTGACTACAACCGCCACCATTTTGTCCGTGATGAGGAATTTAAGCAAAATTGGGATCATATTCAGGGTGAGAAGCGTTTAGCCTTTATAGACTTTTTAGAACGTTCTTGTACTTCGGAGTTTTCTGGGTTTTTACTGTTTAAAGAATTATCTCGTCGGCTGAAGGAAAAACAACCCCTATTGTCAGAAGCATTTGATTATTTAGCGCGGGATGAAGCGCGTCATGCGGGGTTTTTGAATAAGTCAATGGCTGACTTTAACCTTTCTCTGGACTTAAGTTACTTAACTAAACATCGTACCTATACATTTTTTCCACCATCTTGGATTATTTACACCGTGTATCTGTCAGAAAAAATCGGTTACTGGCGTTACATTTTGGTGTACAAGCATATTGCCAAAAATCCAGAGTTCCAGTTTTATCCTTTGTTTCGGAAATTTGAAAACTGGTGTCAGGATGAAAATAGACATGGAGACTTTTTTAAGGCACTATTGCGATCGCAACCCCAGCTATGGAACAATTGGCGAGCAAGGCTGTGGATTCGCTTTTTCCTGCTAACGGTCTTCGTTACCCACACCATCACAGTTTTTGAGCGGGCTAATTTCTATGAAATGATTGGCATTCATCCCCGCAAATACAATAACCAAGTCATTGAGGAAACCAACAAAACCTCCGCTAGAGCATTCCCTGTCATCTTAAATACCAGTCATCCCTACTTTTTTTGGTATTTAGAACAATGTGCTATCACTAATCAGCAATTAACTGCACTCAAGGATAGTAACAAGTCGGGAATTACCAAGTTTTTCCAGAGAATTCCTTTACTGATGAAGGTTATCTGGTATATGTTGAAAATTTACCTAATTAGACCCATTAATGCAGAAGCAATACGGGAAACCGTACGTTAATTAGGGTATATGCTTGAGGGTGTGGTTGTTTCAGAAAAGAAAAGTTCTGAACTCCTGTAATTCCTGTTCGCGCAGCGTGCCTAGGCATACTCCTGAACTTCTGCAACTCCTGAACTTCTGAACTTCTGAACTTCTGAACTTCTGAACTCCTGAACTCCTTCTTTCACCTCTCTTGACTAATAGGAATTTTAATAATAAACTCAGTTCCTCTTTGGGGGTTAGCCACGCATTGCAAAGACCCACCATGCTTTTCTGTAATGATTTGATGGCTAATGGCTAAACCCATACCTGTGCCTTTACCCACACTTTTGGTAGTGAAGAAGGGGTCAAAAATGCGCTTCTTGATTTTTTCTGAGATACCTATACCATTATCGGCGATACTAATTGTGACCTGATTATGGTCAGCCAGTTGAGTGCGAATGTTAATTGTGGGAGTTTTTTCTGTTGTTCTGATTTCATCAAGTGCGTCAATAGCGTTGGCTAACAGGTTCATAAACACTTGATTGAGTTGTCCAGGATAACATTCCACAGGGGGAAGTTGACCATAGTCTTTGATGACTTCTATTTTGGCATAGCGATCGCTACCTTTAAGGCGATTTTGCAGAATCATCAAGGTACTATCAAGCCCTTGATGGATATCAACATCTTTCATTTCTGCTTCGTCTAAGCGGGAAAAACTCCGCAAAGACAAGACTATTTCCCTAATTCTATCTGCTCCTACCTTCATAGAGCTTAGGAGTCTTGGCAAGTCTATTTTGAGAAAATCTAAATCGATATCTTCTGCCAGTTCCTGAATGCGTGCTACTGGTTGAGGATATTCTTGCTCATACAGTTCTAATAAAGACAGTAAATCTTGGGTATATTCACTTGCTGGTTCTATATTGCCGTTGATAAAGTTGATGGGGTTATTGATTTCATGGGCTACCCCAGCTACAAGTTGACCCAAGCTAGACATTTTTTCATTATGAATTAATTGTGTTTGCGATCGCTGCAATTGACACAATGCTTCTTCTAATTCTTGTGCTTGATTTTTTAGCTGTTGTTTGGACTCCAATAAAGCTACTTCTGCTTGTTTACGTCCTGTAATATCTCGAAAATACCAAATTCTGCCGTAATAATCTCCCTCAGACCCAATCACAGGTGCAGAATAGCGGTCAAGAATTCTTCCATCCTTCAACAATATTTCATCAAAACTATTTTCCTCTGGATGTTGATATAAATATTCCACCTGGGATATAAATTCTTGGGGTTGAGCCAATTGATTTAAAACATATTCTAATAGTTGATGATCATCTCCATTGTTAATTAATTCTTCTGGCAATTTCCACAACTGAGAAAAATTATTATTATATGATGCTACACGGCGATTTTCATCAATAATTAAAATTGCATCTAAGGACGCTTCTTGTTGGGCTGTGAGAATCGCATTATTCCGAGATACAGTAGCTTCTGCTTGCTTTAATTCAGTGATATTAGTAGCAGTACCAGTTACACCAACTATATTGCCAGCGTCATCTTTAACTACACTAGCATTACAAAGTAAATTAACTCTTCTACCATCTTTAGAAATAATTACTGTTTCGTAATGAAAAACGGATTCTTGAGATAAGATACGGGAGAAAATTTTTAAATTCTTCAGAGTTTGTTCTGGTGGTTCAAATTCACTGTAGTGATGACCTATTATTTCTTCTGGTTTATAGCCATAAATATCTTTAACTGCGGGATTAACAAAAGTCCAACAGCCTTGGGTATCTAATGTCCAGATCATATCTTGAGAGGTTTCTACTAATTGACGATACTGTCTTTCACTCTCTTTTAAAGCTTGTTCTGTTTTGACTCGTTTAATCCCCAGAGCAATTTCATTAGCAGCTAATTTCAATGCTTCTAAAGTTGATTCACTCAATGGCTGTTTAGAAAACATGGCAATGACACCAATGAGATTGTCTTCCAAAATCAATGGATATCCAGCAAAAGCTACCATACCTTCTCTTTTTGCCCATTCTTTGTCACCTACTCTTGGGTCTTCCAGCACTTGGTTAGTGAGGTGAGGTTGACGTTCTTGGGCAATTAGACCGATTTTGAACATACCAACAGGAACTCGACCATGGGGCCCATCAATATGGGTATAAATTCCTGAACTAGCTTGTAATTCCAAGACATTTTCTTCGGAGTTCAGCGTCCAGATTCTGGCAAAGGCAGCGTCTAGACAATTCACCATTGCTTGTGTACACAGCTTCAGAGTTACCTGTAATGTATGACCCTCAGTAATAGCATGATTGATTTCCACATGAAATGCCGCTAAAGCAGCTTTTTCAGCTAGTTCTGCTTGTCTTTGTTGTAATAAGTTAGTGTGAGTTTGGGGTTGAACTAATGGAGACTCAATTATCTTTTGAATAGTAATAACTAAAAATTCTTTGTCTACACCATCTTGAAATAAAGATGTTTTGCGGGAAATTAAGTGTTTAACACCCTTTGCATCGGTAATATATACAGAGTTTTCTTGGCTAATACCTCTAGTAAACACAGCTTCATCTTCTCTTCTCAAAGTATCTGCATCACCTTGAGAAAAGAAATCATAGTCTGATTTACCAATTAATATTTCTGAACTATAACCAATTAACTTACAACTAGCCTTGTTTACTAATATCCATCGATGTTGACGATCTTTGACAATAATGGGGTCAGAGATACTGTCAATCATCTGAAACAGAAAATCATGGGAATAGTTAGGTTTTATATCTGGTTTTTCTTGATGAGTATGAGAGTAGGAGGTAGTACGCATAAGCCAAGATTTAGTTACATATCAGAAAATTAGTAATGCGCTATTCATAGTATTTGCTATTTACATAGTAACTTGATTAGTTAAAGCAAATAGTATGTTTATTTTGTAATTAATGATGTATTGTAATGCGTTTATTTGTGTACCTTCTAGATATAGTACCAAGGAATTATGCAAAACTTGTGGAATACCTGCATCATCATTTTTGAAAAACAATTGTGGAAATCTGCTATTTTTCAAGTTCAAATATTGTCGGTAGATAATCTTCATCAATCATGTTTTAAAGTTGGCAAATACTTCTCACACTGACGGTGTTATATGTAGAAAAATTAATCATTATTCACATAATGATGATTAATCAAATACCAGTGATATCCATTAACTTCATCACTTTATGTGTAATTCCACAGGACAGATAGTAAAATTTTGATGCCCCGAAAATCTGTAAGGTTAAGAGGATGTTACACAAAAACCATCGCTGGTTATGGTTATTATTAGTTGTAATTACTGGAATAGGATGTATTTTATTTTTTACTGAATTACCTGGTTTAGCGAAAACTCCCCATAACGTCATTATTTTTGTAGCGGACGGACTCCGACCCACTCAGGTAAATGCTACTGATACGCCAACATTAGAGGATATCAAGGAAAAAGGTGTAAGTTTTGTCAATTCCCATTCTCTATTTCCTACGCTGACAACGGCTAATGCTTCAGTCATTGCGACTGGACATTATCTTGGTGATACAGGTGACTTTAGTAACAATATCAAAGTGCAAGCCCCAGTCAAAAGTGCTAAAAACAGCGTTGTTCCTTTTTTGGAAAATAACGCTGTTCTTCAAGAAGTTAATCAACAATTTGGTCAAAACTTTCTTAAGGAAACAAGTTTATTAGCAGTTGCGAAAACAGCAGGTTTTAGTACAGCCTCCATTGGCAAACTTGGTCCGGTGCTTATTCAAGATGTCACGCAAACAAGTGGTGAACCAACCATAATTTTTGATGATGCAACCGGTTCAGCTACAGGAATACCTTTAAATTCTGAAGTTCAAAAATTATTAACTATAAATTCCTTACCTTTAATCACTCCATCACGGGGTGAAAATGGCAAATCTGGTAACAGCACAACTCCCGGTACAACTGTGGCTAATGTTGAACAGCAGCAATATTTTGTGGATGTCACTACTAAAGTGATTTTGCCTCTCTTTAAACAATGTCAAAAACCATTTATTTTAGTGTACTGGTCTCGTGACCCGGATGGGACACAACACAATCAAGGTGATAGCCTCAATCAAATGATTCCAGGTATCAACGGTTCCACGGTCAAAGCCGCTATCAGCAATGTTGACCGTAACTTAGCGCAAATTCGGATGGCATTGAAAGAATTAAATTTAGAAGCTAATACCAATATTTTCGTCACGGCTGATCATGGATTTTCGACAATTAGTAAAGAAAGTCAAACCAGTTATGCCACTACTCTGACTTATAAAAATGTGCCTACTGGTTTTTTACCTCCTGGCTTTTTGGCGATAGATTTAGCCCATGATTTAAATTTGCCTTTATTCAATCCTGATCAAGAAAATAAATCAGTTGACCCGACAAAAGGACAATTTACTAATAATGGTGTTTTGGGTAAAAATCCCCAACATCCCGATGTGATTATTGCTAGTAATGGTGGTTCAGATTTAATTTATTTACCTAATTGGTCTAACAGAAAAATCTATGCTCAAAAAATCGTTAATTCTCTGTTCAAACAAGATTATGTCAGTGGTTTATTTGTGAATGATAGTTTAGGTGTAATTCCTGGCACTTTACCTTTAAGTGCAATTAAACTGTGGGGAACAGCCCGCACTCCCATACCTTCCCTAGTCGTTAATTTTCGCTCCTTTGACACAGGTTGTGGTAATACGGCTTGTGGTGCAGAAATAGCAGATGCTTCCTTACAGCAAGGTCAAGGTAGTCATGGCAGTTTTAGCCGTGCGGATACTTTTAACAATATGGCTGCTATTGGCCCAGACTTTAAACAGAGGTATGTAGATCAAGTTCCCGTTAGTAATGCTGATGTGGTGGTAACTTTAGCGAAAGTCTTGAAGTTAAAAGTACCGACTCAAGGTAAGCTAGTGGGAAGGGTGTTAACAGAAGCTTTGCGCGATCGCCCAAACAAGGTAAAGTATAAATCCCATGTTTTAGAATCTGCACCAGGGGTAAATGGGCTGAAGACGATTTTAAAATATCAAACGGTGGGTGATACTCCTTACTTTGATGTAGCAGGTTTTCCTGGGCGCACTCTCGGACTGTAAACCATATGACAGCTAATCAATCTCATCTTCCCTCATTTCGCGCCTTAGCCTTGCAAGTGACCTGTCATGCAGTAAATCAAGCAAGCCATCGCACCACAGCCCAGTTAATCATGCACAATACTATTAGGCGATTAGAACAGCAAATTGCCGCTAGTATCGCTTTTATTGGCTTTGACTGTCGCTTGGTCGTCCTGCCAGAATATTTCCTCACCGGCTTTCCCATGGGGGAATCTATCACCGCTTGGGCGGAAAAAGCTAGTATAGAAATGGACGGGGCTGAATATACAGCACTGGGTGAAATTGCCCAAAAACATAAAATCTTTTTAGCTGGTAACGCCTACGAACTCGACCCCCATTTTCCTGGGTTGTACTTTCAAACCTGCTTTATTCTTGACCCCTCCGGCAAAATTATTTTACGTTATCGTCGCCTCAATTCTCTGTTTGCACCCACACCCCATGATGTTTGGGACAAATATTTGGACTGTTATGGACTAGAAGGGGTTTTTCCCGTAGCCAAAACCGAAATTGGCAATTTAGCGGCTGTTGCTTCCGAAGAAATTCTGTATCCAGAAGTTGCCCGATGTTTAACGATGCGCGGTGCGGAAATTCTCATTCACCCCACCTCAGAAGTGTACAGTAAAAATCCCACACCCAAAGATGCAGCGAAAATCTGCCGGGCCGTGGAAAATATGATGTATGTAGTCTCAGCCAATACGGCAGGAATTGTTAACAGTGCTATTCCTAGCGGTTCTGTGGATGGTGGTTCCAAAATTATCGACCATCGGGGGATAGTGCTGGCAGAAACCGGCGCAGGAGAAAGTATGGCGGCCTTTGCAGAAATTAATTTAGCAGGATTAAGGAGCGATCGCATCAGGCCAGGGTTAAATAATTTACTGTCCCGTCAGCGCTTTGAACTTTATGCTGATAGTTACAGTCAGTCCCATTTTTATCCTCCTAACACCATGCTGACCCCAAACATCGATAGAAAACACTTCATTCAAACCCAACAAACAACTATTGAACGCCTAGTGAAATTAGGAATTATTTCCTAAATAAATATCAGGATTTGACAATCTACTGACCATTGACTAATGACAAAACCCATCGAAGTCCGTAACCCCAGGACAGGCAAATTTGACTATGTAATTATTCCCCAATCCCCAAAACTTCTATCCCAGCAATGTCACCGTCTCCGTCGTGGACAAATCCAGTGGCAAGAGTTAGGTATTGATGGCAGAATAGAAGCCTTACAACAATGGAAACAAGCTCTATTATCAGAACGTGACCAACTTACAGAAGCATTAATCAATGATACAGGAAGACTATCCACATCATTATTAGAAATAGACTCCTTTTTCTCCACTCTAGATAGATGGTGTCATCTTGCACCCCAATTATTACAAGACACAGCTAAAAACACATCTGTTCCCTTTATTGCCTTACAACAAACAGCCGTTCCTTATCCCCTAGTTGGTGTCATTAGTCCTTGGAACTTCCCTCTTTTACTATCAACTATCGATGCGATTCCTGCCCTACTAGCAGGGTGTGCAGTCATCGTCAAACCCAGTGAACTCACACCCCGTTTTGTCGCCCCTTTAATGACAGCACTTAATACTATTCCCCATTTACGGGAAGTATTATCTTTTGTGGAAGGGGCAGGACAAACAGGAGCAAATTTAATTGAATGTGTTGATTTAATTTGCTTTACTGGTAGCGTCGAAACTGGGCGACAAGTAGCAGTAACCGCAGCTAATAATTTTATTCCCGCATTTTTAGAATTAGGTGGAAAAGACCCAGCCATTGTTTTAGAATCAGCAGATATAGATTTAGCCACTTCTGCCATATTATGGGGGTCAGTGGTTAACACTGGACAGTCATGTTTATCCATTGAAAGAATTTATGTAGCTGAATCTATTTTTGCCGATTTCTATCATCAATTAGTAGCCAAAGCCCATAAACTACAATTAGCTTACCCTGCCCTAGAAAATGGAGAAATTGGCCCCATTATTTCCGAAAAACAAGCAGCAATTATTCGTGATCATTTACAGGATGCCATTGCTAAAGGTGCAGTTATTCACTGTGGTGGCAAAGTAGAAGAATTAAGTGGTGGTTGGTGGTGTCGTCCTACAGTCATCACTGAAGTTGACCATTCTATGAAAGTTATGACAGAAGAAACATTTGGCCCCATCATGCCTGTCATGCCCTTTTCTACTGTTGAAGAAGCGGTAGATTTAGCTAATGATTCCATCTATGGACTGAGTGCTGCTGTCTTTGCAGAATCAGCCGAATTAGCATTAGAAGTAGCTAGTCAACTTGACGCTGGTGCTATTAGTATTAACGATGCTGGCTTAACAGCCATTATGCACGAAGGAGAGAAAAACGCCTTTAAATTCTCCGGTTTGGGAGGTTCGCGCATGGGTGCAGATGGCATCAAACGCTTTTTGAGGAAAAAAGCATATTTAATTAAGACTAATGCTAGTAAAGATCCTTGGTGGTTTAATGAAGGAGAATCATCAAAAGATATTTAATACCAGGGGTGTCTTTGTATGTCTAATATCCGCTTAGAAATGCCTGTTTTAGCCCGTCATGCTGGGGAATGGGTGGGAACATATACACTAGTAGATATTACAGGTAAAATTATCGACCAACATCAATCTCATTTGAGTTGTCAATTTCCTGAGAATAGCCCTTATCATTATTACCAAATCAACCGTTATACTTGGGAAAATGGCAAAACTGAAGAACATCAATTTCCTGCTACCTATCAAGATCAAAAAATTTGGTTTGATACAGAAAGAATTCAAGGTAAAGCTTGGGAAATAGATGAGGCTACAGTTATTTTATGGTTTGCTTATAAACAGGTTCCTGATATGTACTTATATGAAATGATTCAAATTAGCCCAGATAATAATCATCGCGCCCGCACTTGGCATTGGTTTAAAAATCATCAAATTTATCAACGTACTCTGATTCAGGAAAAAAGGGTTGGTTAGATGAATATTTGGGTTTTCTGTGCATAGTAATTAGCCTCACGCAAAGACGCGAAGACGCAAAGAGAAATATTTGTATATATTGGATTTGGCAATTTCATAATCAGTGGTGGGTATCTTGCCCGCCATTTTTACTGGCATTCAATGCAAGGTATTATATGCAATCACAGGCTTGATTTTTTGACCAAGGAATTAGCCTGATTTGTTCATTGATACCCAGAGAGTTTATAATAATCAAACATTAAATTGAAATAATTATGGCAAAAAGCGAAAAAATCAACTTTTCCACACCTAGCGGTTTTCCTGAATTTCTGCCTAGCGAAAAGCGTCTAGAAGTATATTTATTAGATATAATTCGGCGGGTATTTGAAAGTTATGGCTTTACACCAATTGAAACCCCAGCGGTAGAAAGGTTAGACGTATTGCAAGCTAAAGGTAATCAAGGTGACAACATTATTTATGGTATAGAACCGATTTTACCACCCAATCGTCAGGCAGAAAGAGATAAAGCCGGGGAAAATGGTGCTGAAGCCAGGGGCTTAAAATTTGACCAAACCGTTCCTTTTGCAGCCTATATTGCCCGTCACTTAAATGAATTAACCTTTCCTTTTGCCCGTTATCAAATGGATATGGTTTTTCGGGGAGAAAGGGCAAAAGATGGTAGATTTAGGCAGTTTCGTCAGTGTGATATTGACGTAGTAGGACGGGAAAAACTCAGCTTACTTTATGATGCTCAAATGCCAGCCATTATCACCGAAATTTTTGAAGCAATTAACATTGGTGATTTTGTCATTCGCATCAATAACCGCAAAATTCTGACAGGATTTTTCCAGTCAGTTGGGGTGGCTGAAGACCAAATCAAAACTTGTATTGCCATCATTGATAATTTAGAAAAAATCGGTGCAGCAAAAGTTAAGCAAGAATTAGAGAAAGAAGGCATTTCTTCAGAACAAACTGATAAAATTATCGAATTTATTAACATTGATGGCTCAGTAGATGATATTTTAGATAAACTCCAGCACCTTGCCCAAAATTTGCCTTCAGCAGAACAATTCAATTTAGGTGTGACGGAATTAGCAACAGTCATCAATGGAGTAAGGAATTTAGGTGTTGCTGAAAATAGATTCCGTGTAGATTTATCTATTGCCCGTGGTTTGAATTACTATACTGGTACAGTTTACGAAACCACTCTCATCGGTCATGAAGCCTTGGGAAGTATCTGTTCTGGTGGGAGATATGAAGAATTAGTAGGCATGTTTTTAGGCGAAAAAATGCCTGGTGTGGGTATTTCCATTGGTTTAACCCGCTTAATTAGTCGATTGTTAAAAGCAGGGATTTTGCAAACCTTACCACCTACACCCACCCAAGTAATGGTAGTAAATATGCAGGAAGATTTAATGCCTGTTTATTTACAAGTTTCACAACAATTACGGCAAGCAGGGTTAAATGTTGTCACTAATTTTGATAAAAAGCAATTAGGTAAACAATTTCAATCAGCAGATAAACAAGGAATTAGATTTTGTGTCATTATTGGGGCTGATGAAGCCGCAGCACAAAAGTCATCATTGAAAGATTTGAAAACAGGTGAACAGGTAGAGGTGAATTTGGCAGATTTAGCGGAACAAGTTAAACGTCGATTGGCATAATTCTTAGATTTTTAGGGTGCTATGAATAAACCACTCAAAAGAGCTTTTTTGAATACAGAAGATGGACAAATTCTGTATCGAATTGCCGGTGAGGGAGACCCACTAGTTTTATTGCATCAAAACCAGACAAGTAGCAATGAATATCTAGAGTTAATGTCTATATTGTCCAAAAATCGGTGCGTAATCGCTATGGATTTTCTAGGATTTGGTGATTCCGATAAACCACCAAGAATGTATTCCATAGAAGATTATGCTCAAACAGTTCTTCTGCTACTAGACAAATTAGGCATTAACAAAACCGACATTTTAGGCAACCATACAGGTGCTTTTGTTGCTGGAGAATTAGCTGTTGCTTATCCAGAAAAAATTAATAAACTGATATTGTCTAACCCAGTGGTGTTTGGTGAAGAAGGAAAATCAGCTTTATTAAAACGGTTTGAGCAAGGTTTTGAAATCAAAGCAGATGGCTCACACCTGATGGAAAGATGGGCTGCACGTACACAATATGTAAATTCAGCAAAATTAAACCATCGACTGGTTTTAGATGATCTAAAATGCTTTGGCTATCCTTTATATGCTGTTTGGGCTGTAGCTAATTACTGTCTCAATATGGAACAGCGATTTTCTCAAATTAAATGTCCTACCTTAATTATTTGGGGAACAGTAGATATTAAACAGTTTGAAAAACTGGGATTATTTAAGGCTGAAAAGCGAGTTTCATGTTTAAAGGTAATTCCTCATGCCAAAATGTTTGACATTGAAGGCGGTACAATTTGTATGATGAACCAAATGCCTGAAGAAATATCGCAGATAGTGACAGAATTTTTAGATTCTTCAGAAATAACAAACCTTTAGTTAAGTTTTTGGTAACAAAAATATGACAAGAAATCATGTTGAGTTTATTCAATCAGCAGATGTTATCCAAAAACCTTGGCTTGTAGATGGTTTGTCGGCAGGTGCTTTAACGCGGATTTTAAGTTTTGATACTGAAACTCGTGGGTCTACAGAATTAGTCGAGTGGACAAAAGACTGGGGGAGCAGTTCAGGTTATTTCAACTGCGATGTGGAAATGTTTGTCCTCAGTGGAGAAATGCGAATTGGGCAACTTCGGCTCGGACGCTACACTTATGCTTTTATTCCAGAAGGTGTCTGCATTGAAGCATGGAGTGTGAGAGAAAATACTACCGCTTTGTGGATGCCTGAGTGTTACCCCTGCTTTACAACATCAATTAATGATGCACCAGGAGCAAAAAGAGAATTATATATACCCTCGTCAAGTTCAGAACTGATTCCTTGGTCAGCTACTATCACTCCTGGCTTTCCTCCAGGAGCAATGAGAAAGACCTTACGCAAGGGACAGGAAGGTGGAAGAAGCACTTGGTTGCTGGGATGTTTGCCGCAGTTTGTCGAACCTTTTGCAGAATATCATCCAATTCCTGAAGAGGAGTTTGTTCTTCAAGGTAGTCTGACAACACAAGCAGGTCATCTGACTCCAGGTTGTTACTTTTGGCGACCACCATTAATTTCGCACGCCCCAGCATATACAGAAACGGGGTATTTTGCTTTTGTACGAGGAGGTAATCCTCATCTTTCTTATCATGCTTGGGAACCACCATTACATACATACTATCCTTGGGATTGGAATCAATAACAAGCAAAAAAGTTATTCAATCTTGGAGCGTTTCAAATAACGACCAGTAGGTGAACCCAAAACCTGCCCATGATGATATAGCTGTAGCCAGATTAATTAGGACGCTGCTTGCTTGAGAACGATTTCCATTGCTTCACGTAAATTATCCGATGTGGCTAAAAGCTTGCGAACCCTACTTTTCAA
>NZ_JACJTT010000019.1 GCF_014698825.1 Richelia sinica FACHB-800 | reverse complement strand
AAAGGAATTTATAATCACAACTTAACTAATATATTTTAATTATTCGCCCAAAATTACCATATTTTGGGCTATTTTTATCTGATTTTTCTTAACATTCAACATTTCTGCTACCTTGTGTATCTTGATAAGGTTCGCTGTAGGATTCCAAACAACTATCCACTAAATTAAATATCCAATAATCAGAAATTCCTGCTTGTGCATATAAAGGTAATTTTATTTCCTGGTCATATTTTAAAGTAGAACTAGAGATTTCAATTACCAGTAGTATGTCACCAGCAGTAGGATGGTCTATCAAATAGCAGTAACTACAGTCATAAAAATTACAGAATTACAGTGCTACTTGTATATTAACTCTGAACCATAAAAAATAGGTGGATAAGAGTTGAATTCTTCCACCTTGGTAATTAAATGTGCGTGGTTTGAAACCCTTATAGAGATGTTCCGTTGGAACGTCTCTATAAAGATGATAGACAACGCATCTTTAAGTTCACCAGATGTCCATTGAATGGAAAAATACATGGTTTCCACTATTATCTGGATCTGGTAAATTTATTGCCCAAAACTTAATTGATCTCCCGATAATGTTCTTGCAGATCCTTAATGGTAAATATCGCTTCAAAATTTAACCCAACAGACTGATAAAACTCTGCTCCCCCTTGCTGTCTATCCACTAAAGCAATAACTCTATCTACGGTATAACCTGCATCCCGTAATCTTCCCACCGCTTTCATCGCTGACTGTCCTGTAGTGACCACATCTTCTAATACCACTACATTTGCACCTGCTGGTAAGGTTGGCCCTTCAATATAAGCCATAGTGCCATGACCTTTGGTTTCTTTACGAATAATCAATGCGGGGATGGGTTGATTTTCATACACAGAAACGACACTGACCGCACTAACTATCGGGTCAGCACCCAAGGTTAAACCAGCTACAGCTTGGGTATTTGCTGGTAATAGGGGTAATAATAACCGAGCGATCGCTGTTGCCCCTTGTGGGTGGAGTGTAACTTGTTTACCATTAATATAGTAAGAACTACGTTGTCCAGAAGAAAGAACAAAATCACCTTCTTGATAAGCAAGTTGGCAAAATAAATCTAGTAATTTCTGACGCAGGGTAGTTAAATCAGCAGTAGCGGCCCAAGTTTCTGATTGACTAGAGGTTTGTGTAGAATAAGACATCACAAAGCGTTAAAAGTTGTGTTACACAGTAAGGTTGAACTCATCAGAGTTCTCAAATCAAGCATAAGTTAAGATTCACCCAAAACTTGAGGAGTTGTAAACATGGGTATAAACTTGAAAGCTTTTAGTGGATTATTGATGTTATTAACTACTACAGCCTTGCCTGCCACGGCACAAGTAGCTAATTATCAAACTACTAATGATGTATTTGACAGAGCATTCTTTCGGTTTGATAGCAATTTCTACAATAACAACACTCCCCAGCGTCAGCTAGACTCCCTGGTAGGGGTAGGATTAAATCCCCATGATTCCTTTACAGATAATGAAATTGTTGCCGATGCTGAATTGGTAAATAGTGTGTATAGAGATGTTTTAGCTAAACAAGCAACTGAAGACCCTTATCTACGTACCCCTGACTTACCAACTCCTTACGACACTTCTTTGCTGATGTCTCCCCGTTACAATGCCAATAAACTCAAAATTGGTACTGAGTACCGTTTTGAAACTCTATCCACCCGTTAACTATTGTTGACTTTTAATGCTTTCCCTACCCCTGCGGTTATCTGTCCGTAGGGTTAGTGAACATTTTCTCATCCCAAAGCTTTTTGATGGTTGAGGCAAACTATCCAATTGATGATTTTTAAACTCATAGTAGTAGTTGCGGGCCTTTGTTACCAACATTTAAAATGAGTTTGAGTGAATTTTGAGCAAAACAAGATATTCCAGTGCTACCAGAAAACTATCAAACTCTTGCTGTTAATGTATGAGATAAAATGCGCCCTGCTGGAATCGAACCAGCCTATTTAACTGATAGCCGACTTTAGCAGGTTTGGATCACCAGTTTTCTTTCAATTCCGTTTCCACCGCTAAACAGAATTGAGAGAGAAATGAGAGAAACTGAAAAACAATTTACAGCAAGCAATCTAAGCAATCGCTTAATTGGGTATGAACGCTTATTAGCATTATTCAAAGAAATACAGAAGCAAACACCCAAAGGTGTGGGACTGAAACGGGACGTAAAAGCGTCTGGGACATATATATTACTTCAGTTTAAGTTGGGTGATAAGCGAGTAGGTAAAGCTTGTAATTGTGATTTTACTGAAATAGGTATAGTCAAAGCGTTAGAAAAAGCAAACAAGGTAAGTGAAGCGTTAACCAAGTTTAGCAGTGAGACAGAATTTTGCGATTGGTACGATACGGTAATTCTTGAGAATAACCAAGTCAGGAATGATCTGATTACATTTGGTGAAGCTATTAAGCTGGTAGAAGACAGCTATTGGAACAGCTACACAAAGAAGCGTCAACAGCGAGATAGAAACAATCCTAGCCATCAATCATGCTGGTATGACACTTATGGAATGTTTTACAAGCTGCTACCAGCAAATAACACAGTCAACTATAAGGACATAAAAGCCGTAATTGACAGCAAAGAACGTGGTACTAAGGTTTTCAAGCTTTGTGTGTGTGCTATGAAAAAGCTTGCTGAAATTGTTGATAATGTCAAGTTACGAGATGAACTAGCTAAAATTGACGTTACTCAAACCAAGTTTAAAGAAAATCTCCAAAGCATCTCATTAGATGACTTTCTGAACTTGAGGGAAAGTGTAATTACGGAAGCTTTGAATGATCACAGATGTAATCTTGAATCTAGGCAGTGTTGGCTGTTTGTGTTTTCAATGCAGGTCATTTACGGCATGAGATTACATGAAGTTTTTGCAGTTCAAAATATTAATCAGCCATACAAAACTAAAGATGGGGTGATCATAGCTGCACTTAATGACCCGAATAATAAAGAAATGATTGCTGTAGTAGGTGATAAAACGCTTTTAGGTACTACAACTAAAACAGGCTACAGGTTAGCACGTCCGATGGTTCCACCTACCTATCCTGATTTGATTGAGAAGTTAGATATTAAATCAGGTAAGTTGCCAACTGTTGAACTTAACTCAGAAAATCCAGGTTTCGTTAGGAAGTATCTTAGTGATATTGCAAGAAAGTCATTAGTGAGATGGACTAAGGACACAAGATTTACTCAAACTCACGCCTTACGTCATTTGGCTAACCGTTTATACCTGAAACTCAAAACAGAGGCATTACAGGTCAATATGAACTGAGTAATTAGCTGATACGGTTATCTGCCAAATAAAAGATAAGTTAAATGGATGAATACATATTTAGTTGATTAATTAATATTATGTAATAGCCAGATGCAATAATTTTATCTCAATCAACTAATCACCTGTAAGTATTTGTTTGGGGATACAATAATTGTATTGAGAGAAAACTGAGAGAAAGTAGGTATTTAAGTAACTACTTATCCACTGCAAAAGCTTCCATCTACACCTTAAAATACTGTTAGTTAAATGCTCTATTTACTAGTCGTACAAAGGGATTCAGACGTACTCATAATTCGTCTGAATGGTGTGTGAGATTAAGTTTTAGTTAAATGCGCCCTGCTGGAATCGAACCAGCCTGAAGACGAATTATGAGTTCGTTGCCTCCCCAATCGGCCAAAGGCGCAGGTTTGTTGATTTCATGTGAATAATACCTAATTTTAGGAGCTAATTTCTAGCTTTAGTATTTTTATCC
The DNA here is from genome assembly GCF_014698825.1 of Richelia sinica FACHB-800. Lineage (GTDB taxonomy): Bacteria > Cyanobacteriota > Cyanobacteriia > Cyanobacteriales > Nostocaceae > FACHB-800. The sequence goes on along the minus strand of NZ_JACJTT010000019.1, from coordinate 92,863 downwards.
ACAGATTTCGACTATAACAACATAACATTATAGCATAAATTTCCAAGATGTGAGCGATCGCCTGACAATTTACCAAACTCTGGTGTGATCGTGTAACAAAGGGAGAGAGCAGACTAATATTGATGAAGTTCCTCATAGGAATATAGAATACGCTTTGATGTTTTTAAATAAACTTTGCCTGATTCTCTAATTACTAAGCAGCGATGAATATCAATTCCACCGTACTTCTGACCTTAATTTTATTATTCCTGATGTTAGGCTCAGGTTCTGTGAGCGCCTTTTTAGGGTTCAATCTTGGCAGTATGGCCCTTAAGGGTGTGAACACCCCAGATGGTCGTCCTAGCACCACCAAGTTTTCTGCTGGGAAGAATAACAACCAACCGGGAGGAGTTACCTTCTTAAAAGAAGAGGATATCCTGAAAACAGTGAAAGCCAGGATGGAAGGTAAAGCTAAAGATACCCAAGCCGAAAAGCAAGAGGAAGAAGAAGAAATCATTGCCAGCAAATCGGAATCTCAGGATAAGCCTCAAGAAGCAGTAGAAGAAAAACTACAACCAGGATTCCCAATTGCAGCTGAGAGTGAAGGTGTTACCATGTCTGTACAGTCTGTACGCTACTCTGGTGGTGATTTATTACTAAAAGTCAAAATGCGAAATAAAGGTGCTGATTCCGTTCGCTTCCTGTATAGTTTTTTAGATGTTACAGATGACAAAGGCAGAACCCTCAGTGCAATTACTGAAGGTTTACCATCAGAGTTACCTGCTAAGGGTCAAGAATTTACAGGTACAGTGAGTATTCCTACGGCTTTATTAGATGATGTTAAAAAGATATCATTGGCATTAACTGACTATCCTGCTCAAAAATTAAAACTACAGTTAGCTGATATTCCTGTAGAAAAGTAGGTGGAACAATTTTTAGATTGGTCATTGGTAAAGGGTAAGATATGTTCCAATCTAAAATCCCAAACCAAAAGTGGAGATGTAGTTGTTACATGAGCTTTGGCAGTGAGTGGTTTTCCTAGCATAAGTTGGACAGATGTAGGGCTGCGACTATTTAGCGTGTTGTTACTGATTATGATCAACGCCTTTTTTGTCACTGCTGAGTTTTCTATGGTGACAGTCCGGCGAACACGTATTCATCAGTTGGTACAGGCTGGGGACATTCCAGCGATCGCTGTCGAAATGTTACAACGTAGTATTGATAGGTTACTATCAACAGCCCAATTAGGTATTACCCTGTCTAGTTTGGCATTAGGTTGGATTGGGGAGGGAACCATTGCTGTCTTAGTGGAAGCATGGCTCAAAACCTTACCTTTACCCATGAAGATGAGTAATGTCCTCACTCATTCCTTATCTGTACCCATCACATTTTTTTTAATAGCTTACCTGCAAATTGTTTTAGGCGAATTATGTCCTAAATCAGTAGCAATGCTATATTCAGAACAGCTAGCTAGACTGCTCGGACCTTCAGTCAAAGCGATCGTCCGATTTTTTAGCCCTTTTATTTGGATTCTCAATCAATCCACCCGTTACTTATTACGCTTATTTGGTGTTGAATATACAGGTCAAAGTTGGCGACCACCAGTTACACCAGAAGAATTACAATTAATTATTTCCACAGAACGAGAATCTACTGGTTTAGAACACACAGAACGAGAACTACTCAATAACGTATTTGAATTTGGGGATGTGACAGCCCAAAATGTGATGATTCCCCGCACTAGTATTGTGGCTTTGCCAACAGATGCTACCTTACAGGCATTTCTTGACCAAATGACAGCCACAGGGCACTCCCGCTACCCAGTCATTGGTGAATCTTTAGACGACATTCGCGGTATTGTTTATTTTAAGGATTTAGCCCAACCTTTAGCCGTCGGAAAACTGACCCTAAATACACAAATTCAGCCTTGGATACGTTCTGCACGATTTGTCCCAGAACAAACCCCCCTAAGTGAACTTTTACCAACAATGCAGAAAGAAAAACCACCAATGGTGATTGTGGTAAACGAATTCGGGGGTACAGTGGGATTGGTGACTATTCAAGATGTAATTGCAGAAATTATTGGCAGCGTTGGTGAATCAGAAAGTAGTGATGACTTGCTGATTCAAATGATAGATAAACAGACATTTTTAGTCCAAGCGCAAATAAATTTGGAAGAAGTAAATGAAGTTTTACATATTAATTTACCGTTAATGCGAGAATACCAAACCTTAGGAGGTTTTTTACTATATCAGCTCCAAAAAATTCCCGCTAAAGGTGAAATTTTTCATTATCAAAATTTAGAATTTACAATTATTTCCGTCGCGGGGCCACGCTTACATCAAATCCAAATTCGCTTGGGTTAAATTGTCAACACCTTTAAACTCCTGTTCATGCAGCGTGGCGCAGAAAGAAGAAGACAGAAGTTACAGAAGTTGCAGGAGTTACAGAATAATTCATGCGATTGCTGCTGAATTCTTGCATTTTTCAACATTTCCAAACTTCCAAACTTCTGTTCGCGCAGCGTGCCGTAGGCATACTTCTGTACGGGCGGGTTTACCAAAATTCTCGTTCATAGTTGATGATATCTGTAAACCCGCCCCTACTGACTTCTGAACTTCAAGCGTAAGCAACTGGATCTTCTAATCCTAACTCTGCAAAAGCGGCTAACCTTAACCGACAGGAATCACAAACACCACAGGCAACATCACCACCAGCATAACAAGACCAGGTGAGATGCCAAGGCACTCCTAACTGATTACCCAATTGAATAATTGCGGTTTTTTTCAAATTAATCAATGGTGAAACAATTTCTATGGGTTGTCCTTCCCTTCCTTGTTTGGTACCCAAGCGGAAAACTTCTTGCATAGCTTGGATATAATCAGGACGACAATCAGGATATCCAGAGTAATCTAAGGCATTAACGCCAATATATACCCTTTGGGCAGCGATCGCCTCTGCATATCCCAAAGCAAAGCTCAAAAATATTGTATTGCGAGCAGGGACATAGGTAATAGGAATATTGCTAGCCATATCTACCACGGAGCGATCTTGTGGTAAATCAATTTTGTTATCTGTTAATGCCGAACCACCCCACAGACGTAAATCAAAATTCACAACTTGGTGTTCTAACACCCCAACAGCTTGAGCCACATCTAAAGCTGACTGCAACTCTCTGCGGTGTCGTTGTTGATAATCGAAAGAAATGGCATAACAATCACAGCCATCAGCTTTCGCTTGATAAATCACTGTAGAAGAATCTAATCCCCCAGATAACAAAATTACGGCTTTCATATCATTCCATCATTTGATTGCCAAACCAATCCTAAATCGTCAATTCCACTATCATTACCCCCCAGTTTCACCCAAAAGATGGGACAATCAACAAAATGCAAACCACAAATTAAATATGCCAAAAATCATTCTTGGTCTTCAAGACAGCAATTGTACGACTAATTCCGTAAATTATTATACTAAAAATCTCGACAAATTAATTTATTGTCATTTTCTTGACTAAAATTTTGTCATCAATTTGCCTGATTGAAAATTGATCCTAGAATGCAAGAACTCATTGCCTAAAAGGTTCTTAGGAATTTATACTTAGGGCGTATCGAGTTGGTAGACTGCAAACAGCAACATCTGATCAATCGTATAAATTACAAACAATCAAGCAATAAAAAACTGTCTATGCAAACAACAGCCAGATGGCGGGAACTGAACCTAAACTTTGAAATTCTTCATAAATAGAACCACTATGTTACCATCTGGATGGTTTGAGACAGATCACACATGGCATTTCAGTATCAAAGCCAATATCTCTAGCGTCTCTAAATTTGGTGGTTGAGGAGAGAACAATAGTGCAAGATAGCATATCAGTGGCAGAACCAAATCTATATTCACAGCGTAACCAGCCACGACCAATCCGCATAGGCGTGGTTGGAGTGGGTAATATGGGGCAACATCACACCCGTGTCCTGAGTTCCATGAAAGATGTGGAACTGGTGGGTGTGGCAGATATTAACGTTGAGCGTGGGTTGGAAACAGCCAGCAAATACAAAGTCCGCTTTTTTGAAGATTACTGCGACCTTCTACCCCATGTAGAAGCAGTTTGTGTTGCTGTACCCACCCGTCTACACTATGCCGTTGGCATCAATTGTTTGCTAGCCGGCATTCATGTGTTGATTGAAAAGCCCATTGCTGCCAGCATTTCCGAGGCAGAATCTTTGGTGAATGCTGCCGCAGAATCCCAGTGTATTCTCCAAGTCGGTCATATTGAACGCTTCAATCCCGCATTTAGGGAACTGAGTCAAGTGCTGAAAACGGAGAAAGTTTTGGCACTAGAAGCCCATCGGATGAGTCCCTATTCAGCCAGGGCTAATGATGTTTCCGTCGTGCTGGATTTAATGATCCATGATATCGACTTGCTGCTGGAATTAGCAGGCTCCAACGTGGTGAAACTGACCGCTAGTGGTACTCGCTCCCTAGACTCCGGTTATTTGGATTATGTAACGGCGACATTGGGCTTTGCCAATGGTATTGTCGCTACTTTAACCGCCAGCAAAGTCACCCATCGGAAAATTCGCCGCCTAGTTGCCCATTGTAAAAATTCCTTCACAGAAGCAGACTTTCTCAATAATGAGATTTTGATTCATCGTCAAACTGCCGCTAATCCCCTCACAGACAATCGACAAGTCTTATATAAACAAGACGGTTTAATCGAAAAGGTTTATACCACTAACATTCAACCACTAAGTGCAGAATTAGAGCATTTTGTCAATTGTGTACGTGGTGGCAATCAGCCTTCCGTTGGTGGTGAACAAGCTCTAAAAGCCCTGAGATTAGCTAGTTTAATTGAGCAGATGGCCTTAGAGGATCGAGTTTGGAATCCATTTGATTGGCAAGAATCACGGGTACAGTCCTTGACTTCCACTGTTTAGTATCGGTCATTGGTGAGTCAGGGCGGTATTTGGTGTTGCCAAGTTATTTGGTAGAACCCTTCCACTGCAATGGCTCCCCCCCCCTTAGGGTCAAAAGAAGCCTCTGATTTTCAGGCCAGACGCTACACAAATACAGGAGGCCTCTCCCTACAGGAATAATCAGCAATCGATATAACCTATGACCAAGGTCTAGTTAAACTGACACACCAAGCTGATTTTGTGAGAGCAGATGTAGGGTCTATGGAAAAATATCAGCTATTATTCATTATTTCTTGGCCCTATACCCAGTTCAGAATCTGGATTAGCACAATGGATTAGTTTTAGGAATCTACTTAATGCTGGAATGGATAACTAATACCATCAACTCTATGGGTTACTGGGGAATTGCTCTACTGATGTTTGTGGAGAACTTATTTCCGCCTATACCTTCAGAATTAATTATGCCTTTAGCTGGATTCACAGCTAGGGCAACACCAGAAAAGCTCAATGTGATAGGTGTATTTTTCGCTGGACTACTGGGTTCTGTTGCCGGCGCACTTGTTTGGTACTATCCAGGTAAATTTTTAGGAGAACAGCGTTTAAGAAGCTTGGCAGATAGATATGGTAAGTGGCTGACCATATCTAGTAAGGATATTAGTAAAGCAACACGTTGGTTTGATAGGCAAGGAAGCAAAGCCGTACTTATTGGTCGCTTAGTGCCAGGAATTAGGACATTAATTTCTGTCCCGGCAGGTATTGGTAACATGCCCTTATTGCCGTTTTTATTTTACACAACTTTGGGGAGTGCAGCTTGGGTTGGTTTGCTCACATATTCAGGCTATTTATTGGGTAGTCAGTATGAACTAGTAGATAAATATCTTGCACCTGTATCCAAAATTGTACTAGGTAGTATATTGTTGGTATTTGTGTTCTGGGTAGTCAAGCGCAAGCGTAAAAACACTAGAAAGTGAAAAAAGCCTGCAAAAGTTGCTAGAATTTGCCCCATCTACGCCAAAAAAACCAAAATTAGCGATCGCCTGAAAATATTTTTGGCGTACTTCTAGCTACACTTGACCCAACCGAGGATTTTTCTAGCTCGCATTTTTGTAAGATGAGCATGATAACTTTTTACAGTTAAGTTAGCACTAGGAGCTTCCATGACAGATCAACCTTCCGTTGCCAATCCTATGAATGCCGCTGCTATTCCGATGAATCGTCCACCAGCAGCGACACCCATGAATACAGTTAGAGCCAATAATGTGGGTGGAAAAACTATTCTCAGCGTTGATTTAGGTAGAACCTCCAGCAAGACTTGTGTCAGCCGTGAACCTAACGGTGTAGTGTTTATCCCTGCTAACGTCAAGCAGATGTCCATTGAACAAATTCGCGGTGGTGTGTTTGAAGCCAAAGCCACAGACCCTTTAATGGATTTGTGGTTGGAATATCAAGGTAGTGGCTATGCTGTTGGTCAATTAGCTGCTGATTTTGGCGCGAATTTAGGTGTCGGCCAATCTAAAGTTGAAGATGCACTGATCAAAGTTTTAGCTAGTGCTGGCTACTTTAAACTGAAAGATGAAATTTCCGTCATTCTGGGCTTACCTTTTCTCTCCTTAGAACAATTTGAAAAGGAAAAATCCCAACTCATCAGCTTGGTGAGTGGTCCCCACGTCATGAACTTCCGGGGTGAATCTGTCAGCTTAAACGTTACCAAAGTTTGGGTAATGCCAGAAGGTTACGGTAGTCTGCTGTGGACAGAAACTCAACCCAACAAAGGTAGTACAGTTCCCGACTTTACCAAAATATCCGTGGGCATTGTCGATATTGGCCATCAGACCATTGACATGATCATGGTAGATAACTTCCGCTTTGCTAGAGGGGCTTCTAAGAGTGAAGACTTCGGTATGAGCAAGTTTTATGAACTTGTGGCCGCAGAAATAGAAGGTGCTGATAGCCAGTCCTTAGCGTTGATTTCTGCGGTTAACAAACCAAAAGGCGAACGCTTCTACCGTCCCAAAGGTGCTAGTAAGCCCACTAATCTAGACGATTTTCTGCCTAATCTCATAGAAATGTTTTCCAGAGACATTTGCTCTCGTGTGTTAGCTTGGTTGCCAGAGCGTGTAACTGATGTGATTATCACCGGTGGTGGTGGTGAATTCTTCTGGGAAGATGTACAACGTCTACTCAAGGAAGCGAAAATCAATGCCTATTTAGCCGCACCATCCCGTCAAGCTAACGCTCTGGGGCAGTATATTTATGGAGAGGCCCAATTATCCGCTGCCGTTCGCGCTGCTAGGTAATAAAACTGATGTTCCAATGGTCAAAAAAAGTAGTTAAATCCGTTACGTTCAATCCTGATATTGCTGACGAAAGCTTATTAGCGCAGGTGGAAAGCTATTTGGAATCACAGCCAGACAAAACTTTCAGCGACCTCTGTAAAGATGCTCTCTGGCAAGCCGTATGTGTTCCTGAATCTCCACGACCAGCACCTAAAGCACCAGAATCAGCAAATATAACGAAGATTGAACAACAAATCGGTGAGCTGCAACGTCAAGTGGTTGGCCTTGAGGAACGTTTTTTTGCCAAAGAGTCTAACCGAATTCAAGTCATGGAAAGCCAAATTATGCAACTTACTCAACAAGTAGCACAATTGGCAATCATGCTCAATCAATCAGCATCTAATCCCTCTGTGGCTTCCAAATTACCAACGGTAGACCAGATTAACAATGCTACCTCAACTCCTGAACCAACTCCTCAAGAGGTTGACCCTGTGATTAGCCGCCTTAGTCAGTTTCTTGATGATTTTTAAGGAACAAAGCAGTTTTTACTTGTTTTTATTTTCGTCAACCACTTTTAACTAAAATTTTTCTCATCCCCACTTTTGTTTGGAACAGCAAGTGGGGTATATTTTTTTCTGTTTTGCCGAAAAAATAAATTCTTCAGCGGATATGTAAGGGCGGGTTCACAATACCCAGATTGATCAATTCAAGATATTGGTAATTGCAATGTAGGGGCGGGTTCACAAATACTCAAGTTGATCGGTCCAAGATATCGGTAATTGCAATGTAGGGGCGGGTTCACAAATACCCAAGTTGATCAGTCCAAGATATCGGTAAACCCGCCCCTACGATCTAACTGTCACCTATCACCTGTCACCTGTCACCTGTCACCTGCCATACCTAATTGCGGCGCATTTTCCAGAAGTAGCTAGATAACCAATTAGTGAGAATGTGGGCGACGATGGGTACTAGTAAATTTCCGCTCCACAGGGCGCTATATCCTAGAATAATGCCGATAATTGTTGCCCAGATGACGTAAGGCCATTGATTAGCACCACTCAGGTGGAGGATGCCGAAACACATACTGGAGACAATAACAGCCACATGATCAGCACCTAAGGCCGAAAGCATCACACCACGAAATAATAATTCTTCACTTAAGCCTGGTAGTAAACCTAGCCAAATTAAATCTGGCAATATTAAAGGCTTGAGTACCAGTTCTAGATAATAATCGGCACTTTTACGATAGGGCGGAGAAAGTTGATAAGCCAAGCCACTCAATAATGTGATGATTAAACCTAAACCCAATCCTATGAATAAATCTTGTTCACTCCATTGCCACTTAAACAAAACAACATTGCCAAAACGCAACCACAGTTTAGCGACTATCCATAAAACAATAGCAGTTACACCCATTGCTACAAGTATTTGGGTGCGTGTGAGATAGGGAATTTCTGGTTCTTGCTTTTGTTGTTCAACCACAGGAGTTTTGAGGAATTGGTAATTGTTAATTGGTAATTGGTGAAAACTTATGCCAATGACTAATCACTAATCACAAAGGGATTGATGCCTGCTTTATGGGCAACGACTACACCGACTGCCTCTAAATAAGAGTTTACCTGTATAGACTTAATTCCTAACGCTGGTGCAGTAACTTGTATTAAAGTTTTATTTTCTGCAACTGTAATGATTTGGCAGGAGTTTTGGCTTAAACTCAACAGGGTGCTACTACCACAAGCAGTGGCGGGGATGATGAGAGCATCTACTTGGTCGGCCCAAATATCTATGGGTAAGGCTTGGGAAGCGGCTTTGTTGAGGATAAATTGTGGTGCCTGACTTAAGCCTACTAGGACACAGGGAAGGAATGTATAACCTAGTTCCTCAGCCGCAGCACGGGGGGATAAATGAGGGTCTGGAGGGTCTGGGGTGAAGGCTGGCGCATGGGCGCATGGTATTTTGAAGGTGCGGACTAAGAGGTGGCTAATCACGGCTTCTGCGCCTGCTATAGGGTCTACACCTTGGCCTTGACGATATTGCTGTAATGCAGCTGCATCTAGATCATCGGGGAAACGAGCCACAACTGCGATCGCTTGTGCTTTTTCTTGGATAATTAATTTTTCTGCCGCTCGCAATAAGCTATCAGGATTACCTATGGTTCCCCAACTAGTACCTGAACTTGTGGTACGTAATTCTACGTTTAGCGGTGCATCAGTAATGACATGTTTGGTAATATTTAATCCTAAGGTTGCCCTGGCTGCATCAGCTACTTGCAGATGTCGCAGCATTAATTCTGGTTCAATCCCTTGGTCTAAAAGTAAGCCAACGCGATTGCTATGGACAGGTCTTATACCCCAATTCCCAGCCGCAAACTGATCTAATGCGTAACCTTCAACATAAAGAGCATTGGGAATATTCCAGTATAAGCTAGCACCATTCATCACATTGGGATGAGTAATCAAGCGATCGCACACTTGGGCTAACAGTCTAGCAACTGGTAATGCGTCCCCTGCGTAACCACCAATAGCTGCCCCAATCCCAGTGGGGACAATGAAAATAGCTGTATATAATCGCTGCATCAATAATTTCTGTTTTCCATCACCAGAGTTTGGATTTTGAATTGCGTCATCCAAAACCCAAAAACTCCAATTTTCCCAACCTTATTTCTCCTGGCCTGTGGTTACAACCGCTTCCACAGTTACCTTTTCCTGTTCTTCATCAACCGCAGTAATAGCCCAACGGAGAGGTTCACCTTGTTTTTTCAATTGGGCTTCAATTTCTTTTTGTAATTCTGTGGGAGTTTCTTGGAGGTTGATTTCCGCAGTAATAAAATGGGTGGTCATTGTCTTGATTCCTCGAAAATTATCAATTTCAGCTATAGCAATTCTATCTGTTGGCCATCAAAAAACTTGGGTGTCGGAAAACATCCAACACCCCCATATTGATATAAATACAGATTTGGAAATCGGAATTTATCTACCGCTACCGGATCTGATGATGGGGTTTTCTACAGAGTCACGATATTGCTGAACTTCATCTGTGTAAGCAATTGGCAATACCGCTTCCACGTTTTCATGGGGACGAGGAATAATTACCCATGACTCTAAAGTACCACCATAGCAATTTTCCGCTGCTTCTACACCAGCAGCCATAGCAGTTTTAACTTCCGAGACATCACCCCGAATATTCACTGTAAACCGAGCACTACCAACTCTGATATATCCCACCAAAGTTACTCGACCAGCTTTTACCATCGCATCTGCGGCTGCAAGTACAGCGGGAAAACCTTTAGTTTCTAATGATCCAACGGCCTGTAGTGACATTATTAATCTCCTGTATGAATAAATTTACACAGCGCTACAAATTAATTTTATGAAGCCTGGCTCCAAATTTTTAATAGCGAACTGGGTCAGAACATCCGAAAGGGTTCTGATTTTTTGGTGAAGTGGATAGGAAGAATAGTTTCCACATTTTCCGGGGGATTGGGAACTATATAGTAGGTGATGACCTGTCCACCATAGACTTGTTCACCAGATGCAATTCCCGCTTCAACTGCTCTGTTAACTTCTGCAACATGTCCCCTGACGGCCACTATCAAGCGTCCACTTTCTGCTATACCATAGTATACGATGGTCACAGCAGCAGATTTAACCATTGCATCTGCTGCTGCTAACACACAGGGAAATCCTAAAGTTTCAATTACGCCAACCGCCATTGGCATGGCTTCACTCTCCTGAGTCAGGGATAAGTGATATTTATTGTACGAGGGTTTTGTCCCAATTTTGACAGTTGGGAAAATTTTCTTTTTGAGATTTTCAACTAAGTCACCTGTCACCTGCTGTATATCACCCATGGTGATGTAAACTGGTGTGTATGTTTCCAAGTTTTCTCCCTACTGCCGTTGGGCAACTAACTGAACCCACTTCCATCGCTTTGGCTCAAAGTATCCAACGTCAAGAATTGATGGTAAGTGGCTTGTCGCAAAAAATTTCTGCTTCATCCGCTGGTGAGTCTATTGGTACCACTTTTGTTAATCAAGGTAGTGGTGGCACACCGATATTGTTGATTCACGGTTTTGATAGTTCGGTTTTAGAATTTCGACGGTTATTACCATTGTTAGCGGCAAAAAGCGAAACTTGGGCGGTGGATTTATTAGGTTTTGGTTTTACAGATAGACTGCCAGGAATTGATTATAGCCCCCAAAGTATCAAAACTCATCTTTACGCTTTTTGGCAAAAGTTGATTAACCGACCAGTGATTTTGGTTGGTGCTTCTATGGGTGGTGCTGCGGCCATAGATTTTACCCTCACCTATCCAGATGCGGTAGAGAAATTGGTATTAATGGATAGCGCAGGGTTAAAAGGTGGTTCACCTTTGGCTAAGTTGATGTTTCCACCTTTAGATTCTTGGGCAACAGAGTTTTTGCGAAATCCCAAAGTCCGGGAAAAAATTTGTCGAACAGCTTACAAAAATTCTGACTTGATTAATGCGGATGCTTTGTGCTGTGGAGATTTGCATTTACAATCATCGAATTGGCATCAAGCTTTGATTAGTTTTACCAAAAGTGGTGGCTATACAGCATTTAAGTTGCAGCAATTGAGGGACATTCGGCAACAAACTTTAATTTTGTGGGGCGATCGCGATAAGATTCTGGGAACTGGAGACGCGAAAAAATTTAGCCTTGCTATCCCCCGTAGTAAGTTAATTTGGATTGAAGATTGTGGACATTTACCCCATTTAGAACAAGCTAATATCACCGCTCAACACATTTTAAATTTTTGTGCTTAGTTGTTGATGAAATATTGAGAAACTAATCAAGTGTGTGTATGCGGCTTTGCGTAAGTCCTGAAAATAAATCCAGAGCGATACTCTATCATTGATGGTAGAAAGCACAATATAAGACCATCAATGATTAAATTAATCTGTATTTTTCTCAGTCTGTCACTTTTTTTTGGCTGGGTGACACCTGTTTATGCCCAGTCTGAAACTGCTGTAATTACGGAAGAACAGTTACAAGTAGGAGACGAGTTAGCAAATAAGGCTTTTGCAGCCACAGAAAAGGGCGATTTTGCTACAGCAGAAAGGTACTGGACAGAAATTATTGAAAAATTCCCCACTAATGCAGGTGCTTGGAGTAACCGGGGTAATTCTCGTGTAAGTCAAAATAAGTTAGCAGCAGCATTGACAGATTATAACAAAGCTGTGGAACTAGCACCCAATGTCACTGACCCTTATTTAAATCGGGGGACAGCTTTGGAAGGCTTAGGAAGATGGGAAGAAGCGATCGCCGATTATAATCGGGTATTAGAGCTAGACCCTAATGATCCCATGGCTTATAATAATCGCGGTAATGCCAAAGCTGGTTTAGGAAAATGGCAGGATGCGATCGTAGATTATCAAAAAGCCATAGAAATAGCCCCTAATTTTGCCTTCGCTAGAGCTAATTACGCCTTAGCAGTTTATGAAACTGGTGAAATAGATACCGCTATCCGTGAAATGCGAAATATTGTGCGGAAATATCCTAAATTTGCTGATATGCGTGCTGCTTTAACAGCTGCTTATTGGGTAAGCGGTCAAAAAGGAGAAGCAGAAAGCAACTGGGTCGCAGCCTATGGACTCGATACCCGTTATAAAGATATTAATTGGGTGAAAGAAACCCGTCGTTGGCCGGCCAGTATGGTTGCAGCGTTGAATAGGTTTTTAACATTACAATAGGCGATTTTGCCATTCTGAGTTTGTATCCATCTCATCTCAATTACCTTAAGGTATGTTAAGTGCTGCGATAAAACACGGGAAAAAGTCTACTTTCAGGTTTATCCCCAATTTTTCAAATTCTAAGTCCTTTGAACAGCGTCAAACACCAAAATGCTGATTGAGCCTATACATTAGCTCTCAGATACGACGTGAGGATTATTTGATACAATTGAGCAGCATTTAATTTCTGTGGTCTTGTCACATCTGCGAGACCATTCTTTTTTGTATTACAGTATCCCTTACTAATAACCCTCTGATAACCACATAGTTAAAAAAGTAAAAATATGTCCCAAAATAATATATGTCTTCCCTATTTTGACAAACTTCTGGAACAGTTCCGCCAAGGTGATGCGGAAACATTACAAGCATTTGGCAGACACGTCCACTGGGGTTACTGGGAAAATCCTAAAACCGCAGATGGCACAGTCTCTGATTTTGCCGCAGCAGCAGAACAATTGTGTCGTCGTGTCTGCGATGCTGGAGGAGTGAAAGATAGTATTCGCTTGTTGGATGCTGGTTGTGGTTTTGGTGGCACAGTAGCTAGTTTAAATGAGCGGTTTTCTAATATGGCATTGGTGGGAATAAATATTGACGAGCGTCAATTAAACCGTGCTAGAGCAGAAGTCGAACCCACTAATTCTAATAACATTGAATTTGTTCAAGGTGATGCCTGTCAATTGCCTTTTGAAGATGCTTCTTTTGATGTAGTCTTGGCAGTAGAGTGTATTTTTCATTTTCCCAGTCGGGAGCGTTTTTTCCAAGAAGCAAAGCGAGTTTTGAAACCAGGTGGTAAATTAGCATTATCTGATTTTGTGCCGCTACCTTTGACCTATCAATTAATGAATTTCGTGGGTCAAGTTATTCAGTCTCCTGTAGGGCAAACCTATGGTCAAGTAGATAGTCGCTTTACACTGAATGACTATCGCAAACTTGCTAAAGATACAGGTTTTATTGTCACCCAAGAAGAAGATATAACCAAGCAAACTTTACCAACTTATCCTGTAGTTAAACGGATATTTGGACAGATGGGTGGCAGAGTTGATGAAAAAGCCACTGCGGAGGTTGAATTAGCTAGTAGTTTGGGATTATTGCGTTATCTCATTCTGTCATTTCAATCAGTTTGAATTGAATCATCCAATACCTATGTAATAAACTGCTTCAAAATCATTTGTGCTAGTGTAGCGATGGCGAATCTACCTCATTTCATTGGTATTTAGCGTAAGTCCTGTTTTGTAAATTTTCAATATTTGGTGCGTTAAGCAACGCACCCTACAAATAGGATGGGTGAATTTAAACATCAGAAAATAACGAAAATACGACCTTATCAAATTTTCTGATGTTTAAATTAGAGCAAGAATATTGTGAGAATTTAATTCCTGCACATTATTAAATACTACTTTTGCTCCAGCTTGAATTAATTTTTCGGCGTAAATATCACGTTGATTTGCTGTTACTTGAATATGAGGAGGAATGACACCTACTCCCACCCAAGTACGAGAATTATCTAAATCTCTGGCTTTTTGCACAGTGTACATATCAGCAACTGTATCACCGACATAGAAAACTGTTGATTTTGGATGATTGCTATTTTCTATGATATTAATGGTGGCAAAAAGTCCGGTGGGGTCTGGTTTACCTGGTGCATCTTCCATAGCGATTAAAATGGGAGATTGTAAGCCTAAACGTTTGATTAAAACGTAGTTAGCAGAAGCGCGAGTTGCACCACTAAAAAAGCCCCAACCAATACCAGCTTGTGTGAGTTCTTCAAAATAACTAGGGGTGACTAATAAAGGTTCATTGCAGATATAGCCATTCCAATTCTCTGGATCTGTACCTCGATAACGAGATTGAAAAAAGGCAACGATCGCCTGATATTCTAGTTGTAGTTGTTCTCTGGTCTGTCCTTGGCTCTCAAAGTGCCGGTAAATCAACTCTTGGGAAGCCTCCCAGTCATTATTCCATAGACCTTCTGATTTCAATTTGTCAATGTCTGAGGGTGTAGGGCGATAGGCTTGGGCTGTAAAATGTTCTACAGTATCAGCTATGGCCCGCCGATAGGAACCACTAACGTCACGGATAACGCCATCAATATCGAACACGATTATTGTGTTTGTGGGTTGAGTCATAGTAGTTGGTCAAAAACTCAGTCTTTGACAAGATACCAAATCTCGCTCAAATTTTCCCTGTTCAGGGTTTAAATCTAGAGCTAACCTTCCTCCAGCCTCTTGCTTTGTGGAAATTTTAATTGGTATAACTAATCTCATTAGCCAACTGGGGAGCTATTGAGTTAAAATAAGCGATCGCTAACTTAGTAAGTCATAGCCGGATCACTCCCGGAGGTACGATTGTCCAAATTTATCCTGAAAATTCTCTGGTTAGACGAGAACGTTGCTCTAGCTGTTGATCAAGTCGTCGGTAAAGGCACCAGTCCTTTAACTAAATACTTTTTCTGGCCCAGAAATGATGCCTGGGAAGAACTGAAAAAGGAACTAGAATCCAAGCATTGGATTACAGAATTAGATCGCGTTGAGTTGCTTAACAAAGCAACTGAGGTGATTAACTACTGGCAAGAGGAAGGTAGAAACCGTCCTATGGCAGAAGCACAATTGAAGTTTCCTGAAGTTGCCTTCACAGGTAGCGCCTGAGCATCATTTTCTTAAGTTTACTGCTGTTTTACAAGTTGCCACAGTTTGATGGTCTTGTCCCTGCTGCCACTTGCAATCATTTGTGCAACAGGGCTGACAGCAATTGTATTCACCGAGTCTGCATGGCTAGCAAGGGTATCAATCTCTTCTCCTGTACTAACTCGCCAAATTTTGACGGTTTTATCCCAACTAGCACTAATCAGACTGTCATCAGCAGTAAAAGCCAAGGCTACTACTGACCAAGAATGACCCAAAAGTGTATTGATTAGCTGACCAGTGTTCACATCCCATAATTTAATAGTGTTATCATCACTACCTGTGGCTAAAATTTGCCCATTGGGGCTAAAAGCGACTGTTAAAACTGCCCAAGCATGACCTGTAAGGGTTCCTAATAAGGTAAATGGGCAGTTTTGTGATTTTTTCAGTTGCCACAGCCGAATGGTGCGATCGCAACTAGCACTAGCTAAAATATCTCCTTGAGGGTTAAAGGCCACAGCAGTAACTTGCAGTTTGTGTCCTGTCAGGGTACAAATCTCATCTCCTGTTTCCCCATCCCAAATTTTGACAGTCTTATCCCAACTGCCACTAGCTAACCACCCCTCAGAACTAAAAGCAACTGATTTAATCGCTTTTGTGTGTCCCTTTAAGGTAATAATGGGTTCTAAGGTTTCTAATTGCCATATTTTGATAGTTTTGTCATCACTAGCAGTGGCTAAAATTTGCCCATTGGGACTAAAGGCCAATGACTTTACGGCTTGATTATGTCCGGGAATGTTCCCTATTAATTTCCTAGTCTGTAAATCCCAGAATTTGACTTTTTTATCGTTATCACCACTGACTAAGGTCTGACCATCAGGGCTAATAGCTAAGGTATTTACCGCACTCACAGCAGAAATATCACCTGTGAAGTTATCCACACATTGCCAGTGGGAAGTTGCTCTTTGCTGTTTGTAGGCAGGAATTTTGATATTGATGCCCAACCTTTGCATCACTGCATCTGCTGACTGAAAACGCGCTTTTACGTCAGGGTGTATGAGTTGGTCGAGAATTTCCCCCAAGCGATCGCTAACTGAATTCGTTAAATAATCTCGCCACAACCACACATTATTATAAGCATCAAATAACTCAAAAGGTGAAATCTGGGTCAGCAAATAAATACAAGTTACCCCTAAACTGTAAAGGTCACTGGCAAAAACCGTATTGCCGCTAATTTGTTCCGGTGCGGCATATTCTGGACTACCAATAATATTGTTATCAATTACATCTTCAATCCCATTGACTAGTTTAATTGAAGCAAAATCAACTAAGATTAATTCATCAGCCAATTCATTTCCTGGTTGTTTAAATTGGGAATAATTACGTAAAATAATATTTTCTGGATTAATATCTCGATGGATAATATGAGCCTCATGCAATAATTTAATTACAGGTAATAAATTTTTTAAAACCTGCCAAACCTGAGCTTCATGATAAGTACCTTGTTTTGCTAATAAAGATGCTAAATTATCACCTTTAATATATTCAAACACTAAATAAAAGAATTGATTTTCGACAAAATAAGCCAGCAAAGTCGGAAATTGTCGATATTCACCCAATCTTTGGAGATTTTGTACCTGATTTAAATAAATATCCGCTTTTGGTTCGTTATATGGAATTTCTTGGACAATACAGGGGACTGAAGGCACATAACTCTCATCAACAGCGAGAAAGGTTTTAAAACTTCCCCCTTTCCCCATCGGTTTAATTAAACGATAACGTTGTTGTAATAGCAAAATCAAAATATGTGTTTATATCAGTAATACCAATTTTATCTAATTATATTTGCGTTTATCTGCTGTTAATACCAAATCGAAAAATGTTGTCAACAGATTGATGACCCCTCCCTAACCCTCCCCCCAAGTGGGTAGGGGTTTACTCAATGTTTTGGTTGCTTTGGGAGAATTGGTATAATTCCTGATAATTAAGGCGGAGTTTCTCCGCCTCAGCAAACCCTAATTAATTGTCAGTCATTCCCTCTACTTATTGCTCCTGATCAACAGGTAATTTGATCGATATTTGGGAATTACCATTGTGTTCAGCAGATGCTGTAGGCTTAGTAACTGGTTGAGTAGGGAAAGAATTTATTGTTCCTTCTTGAGATTTATGAGTTTGATTCCATAAAATCATGGAAAGTAAACCATCTACTAAACCATTGGTGCTGTTACCATTACCACCACCAACCAGAACATCGGGTATCAAGCGCACATTGCGATCGCCTATAATTTGCATAATTTGCATCGCTGTGTAACCTTGTTCTCCCAAAGCTTCTACACCTGTGCGGTAAGTTTCTGCTTTAGCATTACCTGTGGCCCGAATACCTTCCGCTTCAGCCATGGCTCTCAGTTTAGTTGATTCCGCTTCACCATTGGCCTCTTTAATTCGCGCTTGGGACTTCAGTTCTGCAATTTGCACACTTTGCTCAGACTTAACCATTTCTTGCTGAATATCTGCCAGTGCTGTCTCCCGTACCAATTGTTGACGTTGGGTTTGGGCCATTTGCTGCACTTCGTAAGTCTTGCGTTGTTCTTCGGCAATTTTCCGGTCTGTTTGGGTTTGCATCAAGCTTGCAGGAGGTTGAATATCTCCAATTAAAGTATCTATAGCTTGAACATCATAGGAACGTAATGCAGTTTTAATATAATCAGCTGCTTCATGTTGGCGTTCGCTGCGAGCCGTGAGAAAATCAAGTACAGTATAGTCTTGGGCAGAGTTGCGGAAATAGTTACCAATAGTTGGTTCTAGTACATGGTCTACTAAGTTTTGCATAGAACCAACACGGGAAATCACCTTGGGTGCATCCAAAGCACCAACATGGATAATTTGCGCTACTTCTAAATCAAAAGCGAAACCATCGCGCGATCGCACCGTCAAAGATTCCAGCTTCTCATCATAACTATGGCGTTCTGTCCGTCCCGACCAATTTAAAACTATGTTAGTTGTGGGGACTAACTCAATCTTCATAATGCGAGAGTTAATTGGGTGCTTCCCTGGATAAAGTGGTTCCACCCACACACCCTTATGTCCTTGATTCACCAAATTACCGTGGGTGAACGCAGCACCGCTGACATCTTCTTGCTCTTTACCTACAAAGGAAATGACCACACCCACATAACCGATGGGAATTTCCGTCATTTTCACTTGTTCTACCTGGACAAACCAAGGGTTTAAGTTCCAAGAACCAGATAAGAGAATTTGCTCTTGTAAACCCCTTCTTCCACCACCGTTAATAAATTTTTGCCCATTTTGGAAGTTATCATGTCCCTCCACCACAGGCCCAGCAATTTCTCCCGCGGGAATGGGTAAACCATCTAAAGTTGTCACCACTCCAACTTTATCGGATGTGACGCTATACACTCGTAATTGCTCCGGCCCCATCCCATGAGCACTAGCATTAGCCGCTGTAATCACCTTAAACAAAGCAGTATTGATGCGGTACGTACCTGCGGTGAGAAAACCCATTTGCCGACCTTTTTCCCCACCTTGGGTGAGAAACTTCCGTGCATCTTGGAAGTTATCACAATCAACAATCTTGCCTAAAATCCTTTCTGGAGGAATGGAAGCACCATCAGCTGCCACAATTAAAGCTATTTCCCCTTGAGGCACAACAACAACTGACTCTTTTTTCACTGAATATTGCCAAGGCCAATGACCCCAATGCCAACCAGGAGCTAAGGTATCAGCTTGTAAACCAGCTTCCCCATTCAGAGCTATCAAGCTACCAGCAGGTAATCCCCTTCTAGAAACGGTAAATTTCTTCACGACAATTCCCACTTCCCGTTCACCAATGACTACTAATCCCCCAAAGAAGAGGGGAACAAATATGAAAAAGCCACCCAGGAAAATTATAGGTATCAAGGAAACAGGGTCTATTCCCATTGCTTGATAAGGAATAGGATAATTGTGTAACTGATGATTATGTGTAGATTGTGGTTGATTAACTGGTAATGAAACAGAAGTCGTATTTGTTAAATTTTTTGTATTGACACTATTAGCATGAGCCGCATTAACCCCACCGGATAAAGCTAAGAAAGTTAAAAGACTACTTGTCCACTGAACAAGGCGATGGGATTGCTTTTTAGATGTTTTATTCTGAAGAAATTTCATAATTTTTGCCCCTCTGGGCAACTAATTATCTAGAGTATCACTTCACCTCAGTCAGTCTAAATTTCTTAAACTTCACCTAATTTTTTTGTGACTTAAATACACATATCTTTAAGTTTATGTAACCTTGATTTTTCCGTAGCTGAGATTACAAATTTTTTATAAAGCTCCAAAATGAATCCCTAGGGTCTACACATATTTACTGACTGTGGCAGAGATATAGCAATGATATTACGTGAATGTGTAAAATAGATGGATAACAACCTACTGCAAGATGCAATTGCTAATTAAAGATAGTTGTAATAAATTAGATATTTATCGACAAAATATTTCCTCATTACATACAAGGGTAAAAATTTTGAATATTCCATCACTCACAGGGTTATTTCAAAATACTAAATATAGAACTATTTTAATTTCTGCTGCTTTATTCCTGACATTTGATGTAGGAGTTCTGCTGCCCAATGTGATTATTTCCTCTCGTTTAAAATCTAAAGCTTTAAGTATAAACTTGGCTGGACGACAACGAATGCTATCGCAAAGAATGACTAAAGCTATTCTGCAAATGCAAGTCGCCCAAGATGCCAAAACTTCCATTATTCCCTCACAAAAGGAATTAATTTTAGCTTATCAATTGTTTGATGATACGCTCAGAGGATTTGAAATAGGTAAAACAGTCACAGGTAGTGATGGTAAACCTGTATTTTTAGCAGCCATTACAACAGAGAAAGGCAAAGCACTAATTCAACAAGCACAGCAAATTTGGCAACCTTACAAATCCAAAATTCAAGGAATATTAGCGGCAGGTGAAGCAGTTTCACCTGCCAAGTTAAAAGTAGCAGTTGCTTACGCAGTGGAGCATAATCTTTTACTGCTCGATTTAATGAATCAGCTAACCACGGAACAACAAGCAGTAGCTGATCAAGAAGCTAGTGTTTTGCAAATTATTCAATTTACTGGTTTAGTTCTCGCTTTAATTAATTTTTTAATTCTCCTTTCCCATAGCTTGAAAAAACTCAAAGATAGTGACGAACAAATTGAAAAAGCCCACGCTCAAATTGTTGCCCTCAATGAATCATTAAAAGACGAAAATCTCCGGATGAGAGCGGAATTGGAAGTTACCAAACGCTTACAACAAATGATTTTACCGAAGGAACAGGAACTAGCAGAAATCACCGATTTAGATATTGCTAGCTATATGCAACCTGTCACGGAAGTTGGAGGAGACTACTATGATGTCATTCACCAAAATGGTCAAGTCAAAATAGGTATTGGTGATGTAACAGGACATGGTTTAGAAAGTGGTGTGTTAATGATTATGGTACAAACTGCTGTACGCGCTTTACAAGAAAATAATGTCACTGAACCAAAGCAGTTTTTAGATACACTCAACCGGACAATTTATCATAATGTCCAACGCATGAAATCCCACCGTAACTTGACTTTATCTTTATTAGACTATCAAGATGGCAGACTGCGAGTCAGTGGACAACATGAAGAAATGATTATTGTTCGTGCTAATGGAGAATTAGAAAGGATAGATACTATTGATTTAGGCTTTCCTATTGGTTTAGAAAAAAATATTATCCCCTTTGTAGCACATACAGATGTAAATCTATTTCCTGGAGATGTAGTTGTCCTTTACACGGACGGTATCACAGAAGCAGCAGATATTAATGGAGTGCAATATGGATTAGAAAGACTGTGTACAGTAGTTTCTAATCATAGAAATGCCTCAGCTAAAGAAATCCGAGAAGCAGTAATTAATGATTTGGAACAATATATCGGTGAACAAGAGGTTTTTGATGATATTACATTGCTAATTTTTAAACAAAAATAAGGCGTAATACCAATTAAGAATTAAAAAATTCAGATTTTACACTGCTTTTTGAGTTGGGAATTGTGGCTAAATTTGGCAAAAAATTACAAATTACAAAAAAATTGTAAGGTAGGCAAAAGCTTACCCTACAATTTTTAAGTGAAGAGTATGGTTTATACCAAACCGCCAGCTGCTTGAAAACGAGCGCGAGCGCGTTTGAAGGCTTGTGTTGCTTGGATTTGTGCTTGACGGTTTTCTTCAGAAGCAGCACTAGCTGAAACTTGGTTCAACCGAGCTTGAGCTTCATTGTAAACAGCACGAGCTTCTTCAAGATTAATGTTGTCACCACGTTCAGCCCCATTGACCAGAATGGTGACTTCATCTTCTTCAACTTCAGCAAAACCACCTAACAAAGCGATCGCTTGCCAGCTGGAATTTTTGCTAGTACGTACACGCATTACACCTGTGTCCAAAGCTGTTAACAGAGGTGCGTGTCCAGTTAAGATACCCAACTGACCAGTAGTGCTAGGTAAAATCACTTCGTCAGCCTGAGCATCCCACACAGTTTTATCTGGGGAAATTACACGAACGGTCAGAGTCATATTCTTTGTTTCTACTCAGTAATTAGGTGATAGGTGATAGGTGACAGGTGACAGGTGACAGGTGACAGGTGACAGGTGACAGTATTTACTGTTTCCTGTTACTTATTCTCTACTACCTCTTTACTGTTCCCTGTTCCCTATTACCTGTTTCCTCTATTAGCCTTTGAGCTTTTCAGCTTTAGCGATCGCTTCGTTGATATCGCCTACCAAGTAGAAAGCTTGCTCTGGCAGGTCATCCAACTCACCAGATAGAATCTTCTGGAAGCCCTTGATGGTGTCTTCCAACTTCACATACTTACCAGGAGAACCGGTAAATACTTCAGCTACGAAGAAGGGTTGAGACAAGAACCGTTCAATCTTCCGTGCCCGTGCTACAGTCAGACGGTCATCTTCAGATAATTCATCTAAACCCAGAATCGCAATAATATCTTGCAGTTCTTTGTAACGTTGTAGAGTTGCTTGTACCGCACGAGCAGTGTTGTAGTGCTCATCACCCACAATGTTGGGCTGTAGCATGGTGGAAGTAGAACCCAGAGGATCTACCGCAGGATAAATACCCTTAGCTGCCAAACCACGAGACAATACTGTTGTACCATCCAAGTGAGCAAAGGTAGTTGCTGGTGCGGGGTCAGTCAAGTCGTCCGCAGGTACGTATACAGCTTGAATAGAAGTAATAGAACCTTCGGTGGTAGAAGTAATCCGTTCTTGCAATGCACCAACGTCAGTACCTAGAGTAGGCTGATATCCTACCGCAGAAGGCATCCGACCCAACAGCGCAGATACTTCAGAACCAGCTTGTACGAACCGGAAGATGTTATCCACAAACAGCAATACGTCTTGCTTGTTCACATCACGGAAGTATTCAGCCATTGTCAAACCAGACAAACCAACCCGCATTCTTGCTCCGGGTGGTTCGTTCATTTGCCCGTAAACTAGAGCAATCTTCGATTCGTTGAGGTTATCCTTATTGATTACCCCAGATTCAATCATTTCGTTGTAGAGGTCATTACCCTCACGAGTCCGTTCACCCACACCGGCGAATACAGACACACCACCGTGTTGGGTAGCGATGTTGTTGATCAATTCCATCATGATCACGGTTTTACCAACACCCGCACCGCCGAATAGACCGATTTTGCCACCACGACGATAGGGAGTTAGCAAGTCAACAACTTTAATCCCGGTTTCAAACACAGAAGGTTTGGTTTCCAGGTCAGTCAGTTTGGGAGCTTCGCGGTGAATAGGTAAGGTTTCCTGATTGTTAACAGGGCCTTGGTTGTCTACAGGTTCTCCCAAAACGTTGAAAATCCGACCCAAAGTCGCTTTACCAACGGGTACGCTAATGGGAGCGCCAGTATCAACAACTTCTAAACCACGTACCAAACCGTCAGTGGAACTCATAGCCACAGCGCGAACTTGGTTGTCGCCTAAAAGTTGCTGTACTTCAACGGTCAAGTTGATTTCTTGTCCAGCTTCGTTGGTGCCTTTGATGGTCAAAGCGTTGTAGATTTGGGGTAATTTACCGCCAGGGAACTTAACGTCTACAACCGGACCAATGATTTGGGTAATATAACCGATGTTAGTTTTTTCTGCGGTGGTGACCATGCTGCGCCTAATGAATGAAGCTATTTTTCAGAACGGGTCGTCAAAGACCTCAGATCAAGCAATATCATCTATCAGGTTAACATTGAACGACCCCTCTGTTCGCCATAAATTCATTATTAAGAGTAGATCCCCGATTTTTTGAAAAACTTGGTGATCCAGGCTGCAAAGATGCACTCAGCTACGCTGGGCGCTCTGCGCCATCGCCATCAGCCCAAGAATGTTAAAGTAATGTTTTTGTATTATCCTAGAACAATATAAATGACTCTTTTTATACATGATCAATTTATCAAACAGTATCTTACGTAACTTTTAACACTTACGGCTAAGTAGAAAGAAGCAAATATATTACCGTCGAAGTTAGACAAATTGACGTTTTATTTATACCGTCACCCC
Source organism: Richelia sinica FACHB-800 (assembly GCF_014698825.1). Classification (GTDB taxonomy): domain Bacteria; phylum Cyanobacteriota; class Cyanobacteriia; order Cyanobacteriales; family Nostocaceae; genus FACHB-800. The sequence continues at coordinate 68,737 of NZ_JACJTT010000019.1, read as the reverse complement.
AACCGATACAAAGCCTGGACTCACAAAGACAAGCAGTAGAAGAATTAGAAGCACTAGCAAATAATAGTCCGTTTCTTGCCAATATTATAGAATTAGAACAGAACCTAATTAATGATCAGGTCAGGGTTTAAAAATGCTAAAACCCTACATATCAAAGTTTTTAGTAATCAGTAATCTGCAATTAAAAGTAATCATGACTACTCAAGCAGAAATAATCAATCAATTAAAAATCCTGGAAGCACTTTCTCAACAAGGAGGATATAGTGATATTTTAGCTTTATCACTCAGGAAAATTATTCATCAAGAAAGAGAAAATATTCAACAGCAAATTAGAGAATTAGAAACAGATTTACAAATATTTGAGCAACAGTATCAATTATCATCTGCGGATTTTTATCAGCGATTTAAAACAGGTCAATTAGGAGATGAAGCTGATTTTGTGGAATGGAGTGCTTTTTATCAAATGTGGTCTAATTTACAAGCTCGTTTAACATTACTTCAATCTTAAATTGAAAATGATTGTTGAGGATTATTTAACTGAAATAAAAGCTAAATTAATTACCAGTTCGATAATTGATCAAATTGATATTGTGAAGGAACGAGCATTATCTGATCAAGGTTATTTTCGAGCAAGATTGAATTTGACGAATGGTGATTTTTTAGAAGTGGTAGAATTTTTTAAAATACAGGGAGATAAATGTATTACAGAAACCTATCGTTATCAATGGATGGATGGTAACAGAACCCAGTTAAGAAAAAGATGGGACAATGTAGAGCATTTTCCTAATTTACAAAATTTTCCTCATCATGTCCATATTGAGGAAGAAAATAATGTTTATGCAAGTATTTGTAGGAATATTGTAGAAATAATTGATTTAATTAGTCAGGAAATTAAATAGGGTTTATTTAATACCAGTAGGACTTACGCAAGATTGACGTATTTACGTCATTGCGACCGTAAGGAAGCAATCTCAAACCCATTTTTTTCGTAGCCTATGGGTAAGTCATGGATGTGTCAAAAATCGAACAGAATTCCCATAGTTCAAATAAAAGGGCCATGTCAAACAACAGGAGTTTAGACTGGTCTGCTAGGGGGTGCAGAAGGTGGACTAAAAGTTTTTCCTGAGTGAGTTCCCTGAGCGAAGTCGAAGGGAACAACCAAAATTATATCGAGTACCAAACGAAAAAACGCCATGTCAAAATTTGACATAGCCGAAAGAGAATTATATGTAGTAATCAATATTATGCTTGAACTGTGGCTTTGCGTTTGCGAAGTGAGGTAACACCAAAAGCACCTAAGCCTAGTACACCAATGAGAGAAGCTGGTTCGGGTACAACAGCAACATGGAAGTTTGAGATGGTAGCAGTGGCAGGATCATAGAGATTATCTGTAGTATTAATAGCAAAGCCAAAGGTATCACCTGCATTTACTACAGTGCTAAAACTACCAGATTGAGAAAATGCTCCGAATGAATCAGTTAATTCTGTGAAGACACCATTGCGAATAAAGCCAAAAGGATCATAGAACGGTCCGTCAAAAGTAAAATAATTCCAGTCAAAACTAACTACACTATTATTAGCTGCAATTGTGGTGTAAGCAGTTTGACCAAAACTATCAGACCCATTATTACCACCTGTTGTAGTGATTGATAAAGGTGCGTTAGTTGTATCTACGGAACCATCAGCATTATTGTTGGTCAATGTCCAGTTGTTTGGGTTATAAGCTCCTGAAAATCCAGCAGCATTAGCTGTTTCTGCAACACTGAGGGCAACAACTGCTGTTCCTGCTGTGGCCAGTGATAGCCTGGTCAAAAAATTCATAGTAGGCATATGATTTATGTTCTTGATGAAAGAACTGTTAATGCTTGTGATAATAATCAGTATTTATATTGTAGGAAAGTAAAAAACTTATACTTCATAGAAAAAATACTTGGTTAAGTATAGGTTAAGTATATTTACATATAAATAAAAAGTATCGAGATGCTTGCGTAGTCTAGGTTCAACAGGATAGACAAAATTTTATAAACCACATCTTATTTTAAAGATTTCATGAAGCTATTCATAAAGTGGCAATTGGTGGTACTTGGACTTAGACAAAAATGAAGCCCAAATAAAGCCGAAACTAGCTTTATGAGAGGCAAATACGTCACGATTGAAGGTCAACCACATATGCAAAGCACACGCTACGCGAACAAAAAATCGAAATATCTGCTATTCTCTCTGTAGCACTTCAAAGTGCGAAATGTTGGGTGCAAAACTGATTTTGAGCAAACAAACCAGAATAGATACTATTAGTCCCCAAACCAAAGCGAATAACAACCAGTTGCGAATAGCTTCGTAAAGCGGTAACTGGAAGACATAAAAGCCGATGTCCTTTTTAAAGATGGGATCGCTATTACCAAAACTAGTAGGATGCAGAATAATTCGGAAAAACCGACATTATCAAACCACCATGCTTCAGTCAGAATATGCACTAGTGTTTTAGATAGAGACAGACTAACAATCACAATCAAGATGATGATTAGAATGCCTCTCTGCTTAAGGTTCATAATTTACCTATCAATAGCGAAATACCGCAGCTAATGGGATATCATCTGGCATCTCAGCCGACTCAACTGCATAGACAATACCGCCATTCAAGATAGTTTGAGTTGCAGCGAAATCTAATAATTCCTCGTCGTTGGGTTCTGCATTGGGATGTACCTGAACTGTTTGGGTATCTGAGTCAAAAGTACCCCACTGCTGTTGACCGAGGGCGACAATTAACTTGTCAACCCTTCCCTGACAAGCAGCCGGAATAGTTTCCGTAATTTGGTTGGAGGCTTTTCCAGTTCCTAGCAGTTCCCTGTATTGATTGATTGCGTCTTGCTGTGCTTGCAAAAATAATGGTTCTACTATTTCCCAAGCTTGGGTGTGTAATTCTTCTGGTGATAGTAGTTCTGGATTACCTGTTATACCAGCATCCACGAGATCAGGATAAGTATTTGCTTCTCGGTAAATCGGCAAAAGATACTCTACCCCAGCCAACACCAAAGGAGCGTGTTCGGCTTTGAGTAACTCCTGCAAGGCTTCATTGACCCGATGGAAGTATATGCTGAGATTTTCCTTCTCATCTTCATCACCAGCACCATGACCGTGAAATACCGTGACTCCACCAGGAGCGGCGCGTCGTCCACCTGTTGCGCCTGGAGTGCCTGTATGAGAAGGAGTTTGCCGTTCTGGTTCTTCAAACCGTAGTACTGCTTCCAGACTTGGTAGTACACCAGTTAAATCAATTTCTTCAATATGATGGTGAGTGCCTTCTAATAGCCGAATCAGATTATGGCTGAGAGCCAGGACATAGAAATGTCCATCGCTCTGGAAGAAGGGGAATAGAGGTTTAAGGTAAAAATGGTTACTTACAGATACTAGTTCTGTAAAATCTACAGGTAGAGAGTAATATTGGAAAAAATCTTGTGAGCGGAAGATTGCTAAACCATTACTTTGATGTTGCCAAAATTCATACTCATCTAGCTCTCTAACTGGTTCGAGTAAGTTTTTTGCATCTTCAGAACGCCAACCATGCTCAATCAAGCGTTCTTCAGCTTCTCGAATTAAGTTCTTAAACCGGATTGGGTTTTGTTGCGTATCCATCCCGGCATGGCAAGTTGGGAGAAAAATCGATACACATACTTCTCCAGGTTGTTTTGCTAGTGTTTCCAGTTCTGCAATAGAGAGTAATTTCATTCGTTTACCTCCTGTGTTTACAGAGAAGGAGTAGAACTGATAGTGGCGTTTTTCCCAGCCCCCAAGTTAACTTCTAATCCTTCTGTTGTTTGTACGATATTGGTATTGAAATTTGCACAAAGAAATTGCATACGCTGACAGATAGCAGTTAATTCTTCGCCTTTAGCTAGGTCAACTCGCGTATAACTTAAAAATACAGGTATTAAACGCAACTTATATAAGCCGCGATCGCTCACTTCTACCAGAAACACAATTAGCGATGACAGCATCCGCACCGCGCAAAATCGGCAAAACATCTCCCCAAAAGGACTCTGCCGATCTTCGGGGAATCTCTTCGTTGACACCCCGACCTAGCATGAAATCGCCAATAAATGCTAAAGTGACAGACTTTGCCATAGGCGGAAGTGGTTGATGTTCTCTGGACTATTCAAAAAGTGGTTTAAATCAACAGCCTAACCTTGCAGGTGATGCTTACCAATCAATCTAACAGTACTAGCTTGCAGTCCTTTATCACCTTCTTCCTCTGTAAAACGAACTTCGTCTCCCACCTGCAACTGCTCAAAATCACCATTGAACAGACTGTTGCGGTGAAAATAAACTTCGCTACCATCAGGTGTTTCGATAAAACCGTAGCCTTCATCAGAGAACAAAGACGTAATTCGTCCATGAGGCTGTTCTTCATGAGTCTTGGTTTCCTGACGCAGCATACTGGTGTGGTCTTGCAGTTTACGCTTGGCTGCATCAAAAGCATCACGAATTGCTACATAAATATCCTCGTGGGATTGATGTTCAGGCGGGTCACGGTTGACAACGATTTCCCCTGTTGGCACAGTGATATCAATTCGCACCTGATAAAGTTTACCGTTACGTTGACGTCGATGTGGGGCATCAACTATGACTCGACAGCTCGTAATCCGGTTATAAAAATGCTCTAGTTTATCAGCTAAAGAGCGAATTTTTGCTTCTACCGCTTCTGATGGTGGAATGTTGTGAAAGGTAATTTGTAGTGGAATGATCATGTGTTCTCCTATTTCTCAAGTATCTCTTGCCTGGATTGACAGATTGCTCAGTCAAGGTGCTAATTAAGATGCGTTTTCCCAATCACATAACAACTCATGCTCTTGTTTTACTGGGAGTTGACGGAGGGGAACTTGAGGAGTACCAATATCTGTTGAATGTTGAGATAATTGTTTTGTCTTAATTACCTTTTTTACCTGCAATTTTGGTTGAGTGGCTGTAATGGTCATTCTACTCACCTCCCACACTAAATTAGGAAGTAAGAATCGTGATATCTGCGACAGATGTAGCAGCAATTACAACTCCGTAATCAATGTATATGAAAATTTTGACCTTGAATTATTAACTTTTACCTTCAATTTCTATTATTTCTCTAAAAGTCCATGTCAGCGAAGAAACGATAAAAAAGTATATACAATCTCTTTAAGAACTAACTGCAAATTGCTGGGTCAAAAATTCACGAATTGCAGCATCACTGATTTGAGCAAAATTTTCATACCAGAGAGCGATTGCATACAAAGTTTTTGGTGTTATTAAACATATAAATTTATCTACTTCATGGCTTAATTCTTGACAAGTTTTGACTAATCCTACCGGAACTGCAACAATAATTTGCTGAGGCTTTTGTTCTCTGACAATAGTAATAGCAGCACGCATGGTTGAGCCAGTGGTGATACCATCATCCACAAGAATGATAGTGCGATTGCTAATTTCTAATGGCGAAAGATGACCCCGATAAGCTCTGTCGCGTCGCTCTAATTCTCGTTGTTCCCTAGCTGCAACATCATCAATTGTTTTCCCAGAAATCCCCAGCCAACTAACAACATCATAATTAAGGCAACGTACACCACCAGAGGCAATGCTACCCATTGCTAATTCTTTATGTCCTGGTACAGTCAATTTACTCACTAAGCAAATATCCCACGACACATTCAAAACTTTGGCTACTTCAAAAGCAACAGGTACACCACCACGCACGAGTCCCAACACTAACACATCGGGACGATGGGCGTAATCTGTCAGTTTGTTAGCTAATTGTTGCCCTGCTTCAGCGCGATTTCGGAATCTTGTTTTGATTTGACTTATAGTAGCCATAACTTACCGCCGCTTACAAGATATCTTTTAGATTAGGTAACAAATTTGAGAAAGTTGTGAGGAAGGCAAAACTACCTTACAAGTTCTTCAAATTTTTCTTTTAGCATCAAATTAAACCCAAAAAATTGAGACACTTTGCACTTAGAAATTTAAACACTTCTAACTTAGAAAAACTGGTGAATTTACTAGGCAAAATTTATCTAATCAACCAGTGAAAAGCTCAGATTTAATCAATTTGGCAGGGTTTCAAGAAGTTGAACATACGGCTGACTGGGCTTATCGTGTTTGGGGGGGAATTTAACTCAGTTATTCATCCAAGCAGTGATCGCTCTTTATTATTTAGCTGATGTCGAGTTCACCTCAGAGTCTTCCATTACGCGAAAAATTCAACTCCAAGGTGTTGATTATGTCAGCCTACTGGTTGCTTGGTTGAATGAACTTTTGTATTTACATGAAAGTGAAAACTTAGCATTTAACCAATTTACAATCTTGCATCTCGATGCACACTCTCTAGAGGCAGAAGTCAACGGTGCGGGACGGGTGATGAGTCGTCACAAAGCCAAACGAGAAATTAAAGGCGATCGCCTCAAGGACGAACTAGAACTCGAAGGGATTAGCATCCGGGCTGGTTCTATGTCCGGTTTAGCTGAAGAAGCACCCCAAGCATACAAAGATGTCAGTCGAGTGGTAAATGTAGTTAGCCAAGCCAGAATTGCTCGTAAAGTGGCGCGTCTGCATCCTGTTGCTGTTGTCAAAGGATAAAACATAAACTGAAGGGTCTAGTTGCGTTCAACCAGACCCTTCAGCCATAACTGCCTATTCTATACAAAGGTTCCCTCCACAAAAAACCTGGGTTTACACGTCTCGCAGGCTCCTCACCCTAACCTTCCATAGTCGCATCTTCCTAGATCCTGGTTTGGCGTTACTCTTACCTCAGCTTTCGGTAATTGGTGTTGCCACTTTCCTCATCTATGTTAGAAGTTCCCTGCGATCTCACTTACATACTAACACAATTTTATTGTATGGAATAGCATTTTTGGTTTTTATCTGTTAAAAATTAAGACTGTAAATTGAAATTGCAATTTTAAATTTGACTTTAAAAATATATCCTTTTTTTATAAGCCGCAACAAGCATTAAGATGATGAATTATTGCAAAAATCTATAAAGATGTTAGGTGCAAAATAATGAGCAGAATGCGGGCATTTCTACCTCAAAGCTTCAGTATAATTGGGTTAGTAGAATTATCCGCGATCGCTTGTAGTTCTGTGGGTAATAAAAATACCGAAATTGCCTCCACCCCAAGCAGTAAATTAACAACAAAGGGGAAAAGCATGAAATTAGAAAGCGTCTTTGGAGCTAATAGCCAAATTCCTGCCAAATATACCTGTGATGGTGCTGATATTTCGCCTACTCTTAGCTGGGATGAACCTCCAAAAGAAACCCAAAGTTTAGCATTAATAGTCGATGACCCAGATGCACCCAGACACACATTTGTACATTGGGTACTTTACGATATACCTCCTACAGTTCGGCAATTACCAGAACACATTACTGCTACGAAAACCTTACCTAATGGTGGAGTGCAGGGAAAGAATGATTTTGGCAAATTAGGTTACGGTGGCCCCTGTCCTCCTAGTGGTACACATCGGTATTTCTTCAAACTTTATGCTTTAGACAAAAACTTGGGTTTGCCACCAGGCGCAACAAAAGAGCAAATTTTGCAAGCAATGAAGGGTCATGTTTTGGCAACAGCAGAGTTAATCGGACGCTACCAACGTCAGCGTTAGACTTCCTGCGAATTGATGATTTTCTCAAAAGGACTAAGCAGGAATCTGAGTCTAATTGAGTGTAATTGAATTGTGTGTGAGTCCAAAACTTCACTTTTAGGTGAAATATTGGTTAACGGGACTTAGACAAAGCTGATGTTCCTTTTACCAATAATCAAGCAGAACGTGATTTGCAGATGATGAAGTGCAAGCAGAAAATTTCTGGTGGTTTTCGCTCATTCGATTTTGCAGTTTCATTCGCCAATATCCGTTCTTTTCTTTCCACTGTTTCTAAGCATGGTCTTAATCTTCTGGAAGTTATTACCCAGGTACTGCTTGGTAATACCTCTGTTTTTCTTGCCTCAATTACTACTAGCTAGGCAGTTACAATCTTTTGAGAAAAGCGTGGGTTGAAAGCGAATCCAGTTACGTCCTTGTTAAACTGTTTTTGTCATCATAAACAGTTCATCTTTGATATTGCATGTCCAAACTACATATCGTCCAATGATAAGTTAAAAGTGACATTAATCTGTTAATAGTGACAAATAATTAGTTAATGTACATTTGTCGATTGCCAAATTATTTGATCACTTGCCAAATTAACGTCCACAAAAATATTAACCTTTAAACCCTTACGCAGTAAGGGTTTAATAATTTTAGCCTATTTTTAGCCTGTCAAATCCCAATTGACAAAATAACTGTCCGAGTTTGAAATATTGACAAATTATTTGTCCCATATTGGAAATGAATATTTTTCCAACTTCCTCCTGAATTGACAAATTATTTGTCCACAAACACAGTACAATACAACTATGTTTCAAATAAAACATATATGTCGGAAAAGCAAGATGATAAACCCTATGACAATGAATTAGAAGGTAGTGAAATTATCACTGAACTCTCCGCAGATGATAAAGAACTATTGGAAGTAATTCAAAAATTACTTGAACCATGCGATCGCAAAACTTACGGTGAAAGAAAAAGGACGGTAGCAGACAAACTAGGTAGGTCACTCCGAACAGTGCAGAGACGGGTGAAACAATGGGAAGAAGAGGGTTTAGCTGCACTGCGAACTACTCAACGCGCTGACAAAGGTAAACACCGCATAGATTCTCAGTGGCAAAAGTTCATTATCAATACATATAAGGAAGGAAATAAGGGTAGCAAGCGAATTACTCCCCAACAAGTTGCAATCAGAGTAAAAGCAAAAGCAGCAGAATTGGGTGATAAGAATTATCCCAGTTCCAGGACGGTTTATCGAGTCCTACAACCAATTATTGAAGCACAAGAGCAAAAAGCAAGTGTGAGAAGTCGTGGTTGGCGCGGTTCTAGATTATCGCTGAAGACTCGTGATGGACTAGATATATCTGTAGAATACAGCAATCATATCTGGCAGTGTGATCACACTCGTGCTGATATTTTATTGGTGGATCAACATGGTGAACTTTTAGGTCGTCCTTGGTTAACAACGGTAATAGATACTTATTCTCGTTGCATCATGGGCATTAATTTAGGTTTTGATGCACCCAGTTCTCAGGTAGTAGCTTTAGCACTGCGTCATGCCATATTACCCAAAAAATATGGAGCAGAATATGGACTACATGAGGAATGGGGAACTTATGGCAAACCAGAACACTTTTTTACTGATGGGGGTAAGGATTTTCGATCCAACCATTTGCAACAGATTGGTGTGCAGTTAGGATTTGTTTGCCATTTACGCGATCGCCCTAGCGAGGGTGGCATTGTCGAACGTCCTTTTGGGACTTTAAATACTGATTTATTTTCTACCTTACCAGGATACACAGGTTCTAATGTTCAGGAACGTCCAGAGGAAGCTGAGAAAGAGGCTTGTCTAACTTTACGGGATTTAGAACGTCTGCTAGTGCGCTATGTCGTAGACAAATATAACCAAAGTATTGATGCTCGTTTAGGTGATCAGACTCGTTATCAAAGATGGGATGCAGGGTTAATTGTTGCACCCCATTTAATCTCTGAAAAAGATTTGCGTATTTGCTTGATGAAGCAAACTCGACGCTCGATTTACAGGGGTGGATATCTGCAATTTGAAAATATCACATATCGAGGTGAAAATCTGGCTGGTTACGCGGGGGAAAACGTTGTGCTGCGATATGAACCTAAAGATATTACAACTGTTTTGGTTTATCGTCAGCAGGGTTCACAAGAAGAATTTTTAGCCCGTGCTTATGCCCAAGATTTGGAGACAGAAGAGTTATCTCTAGATGAAGCAAAAGCCATGAGTCGCAGGATTCGCCAAGCTGGTAAAACAGTTAGTAATCGTTCAATTTTGGCAGAGGTACAAGATAGAGAAACTTTCGTTAAGCAAAAGAAAACGAAAAAGGAACGCCAAAAAGAAGAACAGGTTGTAGTGGAAAAAGCTAAAAAACCCGTGGTTATTGAGCCGGAAGAAGAAATGGAAATGGCATCTTTGGAAAGTTCTTCAGACACAGATATGCCGGAAGTATTTGATTATGAACAAATGCGTGAAGATTACGGGTGGTAAATTATGACCTCACAACAAGCTCAAAAGGTTGCACAAGAATTAGGTGATATTCTCCCCAATGACGAAAAAATACAAGCAGAAATTCAAAGATTGAATAGGAAGAATTTTATTCCTTTGGAACAAGTAAAAACGCTCCATGAGTGGTTAGATGGCAAGCGACAATCACGCCAGTCTGGTAGGGTTATGGGGGAATCAAGAACTGGTAAGACAATGGGGTGTGATGCTTACAGACTCAGGCATAAACCCAAACAAGAATCAGGAAAACCGCCGCAAGTTCCCGTTGCTTATATCCAAATACCTCAAGAGTGTAGTGCAAAGGAATTATTTACAGCAATTATTGAGCATTTGAAATATCAAATGAATAAGGGAACGGTAGCAGAAATTAGAGATAGAACGCTGCGGGTTCTTAAAGGTTGTGGGGTGGAAATGCTGATTATTGATGAGGCTGACCGTTTGAAGCCTAAGACTTTTGCAGAGGTGCGGGATATCTTTGATAAGTTGGAAATTGCGGTGATTCTGGTAGGTACGGATAGATTAGATGCTGTGGTGAAGCGGGATGAGCAGGTTTATAACCGTTTTCGTGCCTGTCATCGCTTTGGTAAGTTTTCTGGGGAAGATTTTAAAAAGATTGTAGATATTTGGGAAAAACAAGTTTTAAAACTACCAGTTGCTTCTAATCTTTCTAATAAAACGATGTTGAAGACTTTGGGTGAGGCTACAGGGGGTTATATTGGTTTGCTAGATATGATTCTGAGGGAGTCAGCTATTCGGGCATTAAAGAAGGGATTACCAAAAATTGATTTGGACACTCTCAAGGAAGTAGCTGCGGAGTATAAATAATGGAAGTTGGGGAAATTAACCCTTGGTTTTTTCAGGTAGAACCTTTTGAGGGAGAAAGTATCAGTCACTTTTTGGGGCGGTTTCGACGGGCTAATGAGTTAACGCCTACTGGGTTGGGTAAAGCTGTGGGAATTGCTGGTGCGATCACACGATGGGAAAAGTTTCGATTTAATCCCCCTCCCTCTCGCCAGCAGCTAGAAGCATTGGCTAAGGTTGCGGGCATTGATGCCGATAGGTTAGAGCAAATGTTACCACCTGCTGGTGTGGGAATGAAAATGGAGCCGATTCGATTGTGTGCAGCTTGTTATGTGGAATCACCATGTCACAAGATTGAATGGCAGTTTAAGGTAACGCAAGGATGTCAGTATCATCATTTAAGTTTGTTGTCTGAGTGTCCTAATTGTGGGGCTAGGTTTAAAGTTCCGGCTTTGTGGGTTGATGGTTGGTGTCAAAGGTGTTTTCTGTCGTTTGGGGAGATGTTGAAGTGGCAGAAGCCCAGTTAGGTGGGATAGTGGAGCGATCACTTATCTCCTCTGGAAATTAACTTAGTCAACATAAACAAACTTGAGAAAACGGGTTATGAGTGCTGGACTGACTTGCAAAAAAGCCTGAACTTTTGTATAGTACAAGTGTATCTTGTCTCAAGTTATATAATATCGGCATTAAGATTATTTTTAACTAAAATTCTAAGATGAAATTTGAGCGTGTGCTTTAAGGAGGTTGAAGTATGAAAAACGCCTTGGATGTTGCCCGTTACTTCTTGCATCGGGTTGATAGGGAAGTGGGCGAAACTATTTCTCCTTTAAAACTCCAGAAGCTGGTTTACTATGCACAAGCTTGGCATCTAGTTTTTTACGGGAGGCTACTTTTCCCAGACAATATTCAGGCTTGGATACATGGGCCGGTTGTTTATTCTGTCTGGAATGAAAACAGAGAATATGAATACAAAGCCATACCCAAACCCGATGAACCTGTGTCAGATTTTACTAATGACGAGTTAGTAATTCTTGAAGAAGTTTGGTCTGTTTATGGAGAACTAGGAGCAAAGCAATTAGAGCGTTTGACCCATGCTGAATATCCTTGGATTCACGCACGGGGTGATCTTGCTCCAACAGAGAAATCTTCAGAAATTATATCTACTGAGGATATGATGTTGTATTATGTAAACTTCGCAGATAAGACAGACTCTTTCAAAATTCATCCCTCCGCTTTGGAAATTCACAAAGGACACATAGTTAATGAACCGATAAGTGTTTTTCCTTCAGTTGAGCTTATTGAATTAGTACAGCAATTGCAATATCCACTAAGAACATCACCAGAATTATATGGGTTAGCGCAAGCAGCAATTGATTCACTTAGTAACCGAAAGCTTGAAAGTATGGAAATTGAAGAATGGGCGTGTAAACTAGCTAATGACGTTAAAAATGCCATTGACTAGCTAGAATGCACCCAGTTAATTGTCCTCAGTGGGAATACTCACACTATCCAAATGCAAAAGAAATTTTAAATCATGAAACACAAAGTATTCTGATTGATTTGCGTAAAGGATATTTGGATACTGCCAAATCCTCTACTGATTCACGCGTTGTTCATAGGTTACTTTTTTCGCAGTTGACACCTCCTGAACATGATTACTTTGCAGGTCATTATCGTGGTGAAGATTTTCTTTGTCTTAAGGAGTGCCGTGTAGGCGTAGGAGGAGATATGAGGGTGGGTTATCATCCCCGTATAATAATTGAAAAGATGGATCAATTTGGTGAAGCTATTAGTCTTGGGATCAAAAAGTTGGATATTATTCATCAACCATCAGAGGCTCAATTATCTCCAATAGACAAATTGTTAAATACTGTAGCTTTTGCCTGTGAAGTTTTTGTAGAAATGCTTACAGTTCATCCCTATGCTAACGGTAACGGCCATGCGGCTAGGTTTATCCTGTGGTCTATATTGGGAAGATATGGTTATTGGCCAGTACACTTTCCTATTGAACCACGTCCTCCCCACCCTTGGTATGTAGATTGTATTAATAAATACAGAAACGGTAATAAGCAGCCTTTAGAGGCATACATACTGCAATGCATTATTGGGTAAATCATTGTCTTTTCTTGTTTATACCAACAATCAAGGAACATTTGATTGAGTTTAACTAGAAGTCTACTGTTTCAGAAAAACATTAAAATTAAAAAGTAAATAAGCATAAGCTATGCCCCAGAAGGCTATTTTGACAAAATAATTTTTTCTTAGCCATAATGCGGGGTAGGGGAGTCGAACCCCAGAGCGCATTTCCCTCGGAAAAACATTATCCCTTCCCTACTTCAATCTCCTGCTGTGCAACTGACGAGGATGGCAGAGTACCACCGTCTGGTATCCCGCAGAAATGCCCCCCCGCAAGTTGAACCAAGAGCCATTGCTACACTAATGTTTTTCATAAGTGATTCGGATAGAATGTAACGTATAGTTTCAACCCATCCGTTGCAAGTGGCAGGAGCATTGAAGAGATATTGGACAATGCAAACGCCCAAGCATTTGGAAATCTGGCGCATTTATACCAATTCCCGCATATTAGAAACTATCGTAGCAAAAACTAAAATTTTTTACAGGCGTAATGTTTTAATTCCTGTTCTAAAGTTTCGTAGCCTCCCAAATACGCTTTCATGAGGCATTTCCAAAGTTTGCCGTGATTTGGGACTTGAAGGTGCAGCAGTTCGTGAACAATTCATAATCTTGCAGGTGTGGTTCTAGAGATAATAAATTTGTATCAAAGGTCAAATTTAGTTCATCATCAAATACATCACACAGTCGTTTAGTAAAAATCAACGGCAGAATAAAGTCTTTATACTTCGCTGCTTCCTGCGCCCCACGAATACTGCAAGCAGTGTCCCAAATCCAATTTTCTAAGGATTTGTAACCATTACCATTACGTTCAACCATATAGATTTTTTGTACTTAATTTAAGTAAGAAGTTAATTTTTTTTGTAATTGCTCAAAAATAACATCTAACCAGACAGGAATGACAGGTTTACCTTCGTCTATGGATGTGATCGCCTTTTTTCTGTCATACTCCATAAGCTCAAGCGATAACTTCACCACGCCTAAAGGCGATCGCTCCTGTGTTTCTGACAACAACATAAAGCGTTTACCTGTACCAGAACTAAACAACTCCGGTTCTTGTTCCTTCAGGGTTTTTAAGGTTTCGCAAGCAATGTCAAAACTCAAACCCACAGACAGCCAATATACCATTGCTGCCAACTCTACTAAATTGGTTTTTGAGTAATAAATACTACGTCCTGTACCCGTATCACTAATGACAGGAACTACCACCCCTTTTTCTCGCCAATACTGGAGTTGACGGAGCGTACAACCTGTAATTTTAGAAGCTTCCTTACTTGTAAAAAATGTCTCCTGCATAGATTTCCATTTTACAGAAGACTCGTTTAATACAAATATGTTAGTATTGAACAAAATTGTTTTCAGGGTATGAGCCAAATTACCATTCAGTGTCGTTTAGGAGCCAGTGAATCTACCCGTCAACAGCTATGGCAGTTGATGGCAGAGAAAAACACACCACTGATTAACGAACTACTGATTCAGATTGGTAGACATCCAGAATTTGAAACCTGGCAACAAAAAGGTAAACATTCCACAGGTATTGTCAAAGAACTGTGCGAATCTTTGAAAAGTGACTCGCGTTTCATGGGACAACCTGCAAGGTTTTACACCAGTGCCACAGCATCAGTGAACTATATTTATAAATCCTGGTTTGCCTTGATGAAGCGTTATCAATCCCAACTGGATGGTAAATTGCGCTGGTTAGAAATGCTCAATAGCGACACTGAATTAGTAGCGCAAAGTGGAGTTTCATTAGATACTCTTCGTACTAAATCTGCTGAAATTTTGGCTCAATTTGCACCACAAGAAACCAACGGAAATACACCCACCAAAGGCAAAAAGTCTAGAAAGCGCAAGAAATCTCAAAATTTAGATAGTGAAATCAATTTATCAAAACACTTATTTGATACCTACGATCATACAGAAGATCATATAACTCGTTGTGCTATTAGTTATTTACTCAAAAATGGTTGTAGAATTAACAATAAAGGAGAAAATCCTGAAAAATTTGCTCAACGTCGTCGTAAACTAGAAATCCAAATTCAACGCCTCACAGAAAAGTTAGCGGCTCGAATTCCCCAAGGACGAGATTTAACCGATACTCAATGGATAGAAACCCTGATTACTGCTACTCAGACTGTTCCTGAAGACGAAGCAGAGGCGAAATTATGGCAAAACTATCTTTTAAGAAAATCTAGTCAAGTACCTTTTCCAGTAGCTTACGAAACCAATGAAGATATGATTTGGTTGAAAAATCAAGCTGGACGCATTTGTGTAAAATTTAATGGTTTAGGAGAGCATACATTTCAAATTTATTGCGATTCTCGGCAACTCCACTGGTTTCAACGTTTCCTAGAAGACCAAGAAACCAAGAGAAGTAGTAAAAATCAACATTCTAGTGCCTTATTTACCCTGCGTAGCGGTCGTATTGCTTGGCAAGAAGGAGAAGGGAAGGGCGAACCCTGGAATGTGAATCACTTAATTCTTTATTGTTCTGTGGATACTCGTCTGTGGACGCAAGAAGGAACAAATTTAGTTAGATCAGAAAAAGCCGAAGAAATTGCCAAAATCATCACTCAGACTCAAGCTAAAGGTGAGTTGAATGATCAACAACAAGCTCATATCAAACGTAAAAATTCCTCTCTAGCCAGAATTAATAATCCTTTTCCTCGACCCAGCAAGCTTTTATATCAAGGACAATCTCATATTTTAGTTGGTGTGAGCTTGGGTTTAGAAGATCCTGCCACCATTGCAATTGTAGATGGCACTACAGGCAAGGTTGTAACATATCGCAATATCAAACAACTACTAGGTGATAATTACAAGCTACTTAACAGACAAAGACAACAAAAACATTTGTTATCCCACCAACGGCATATTAATCAAAGGATAGCTGCACCAAATAACTTTGGAGATTCGGAGTTAGGGAAATATATAGACAGATTACTAGCAAAAGAAATTATTGCGATCGCCCAAATATATAAAGCTGGCAGTATTGTTTTACCGAAACTAGGTGATATGCGAGAACAAGTCCAGAGTGAGATTCAGGCTAAAGCTGAACAAAAATCAGATTTAGTAGAAGTCCAACAAAAATATGCCAAACAATACCGAACCAGTGTCCATAAATGGAGTTATGGCAGATTAATTGCAAATATTCAAAGTCAGGCAAAGAAAGCAGGAATCGCTACAGAGGAGGCAAAACAACCAATTAGAGCCAGTCCACTGGAGAAAGCCAAAGCATTAGCCATAAACGCCTATCAATCCCGAAAAGCCTAATTGACAAAACACCGAACCTTGAAAATAAAATAGTAATCAACAATAGCGCCGCAGTTCATGTTTTTGATAAACCTCTGAACTGAGATAAATGTGGGTTAGTTTGACTGTTGTGAGACAGTCTTGCTTTCTGACCCTGGTAGCTGCCCACCTTGATGCTGCTGTTCCTAGTGAACAGGAATAAGGTGCGCCCCCAGTAATAGAGGTGCGGGTTTACCGCAGTGGTGGCTACTGAATCACCTCCGAGCAAGGAGGAACCCACCTTAATTATTTATTTTTGGCAAACCATAAGCGAGGTCAATTTCCCTGGGTTTCTGCCAAAAGTCCAAATCCTTTGTCTAGTCTGTGTTTCAGATATTTATGGTTTGAGTAATACTCCCTGAAAAGGGAAATTCAAAGCAGATTTAGACACCTTTGCCAAAATCACCTTTGGAAGTGTCTCTAGATAAGGGTTTGGTCGGGCGGAGTTTCAACACCCCTCCCGAAGTGGGGCGGGTTGAAAGCTGTACCACTTTTGAGTGGAGAAGTTTTCTGCCAAGTTTCAACACCCCTCCCGAAGTGGGGCGGGTTGAAAGCCAAAGATGTTGGACAGCGCCTGAATTTGCTTGGAGTTTCAACACCCCTCCCGAAGTGGGGCGGGTTGAAAGCAAAATCTTAGATTGAGTTTCCTCGTCTTGGATGAGTTTCAACACCCCTCCCGAAGTGGGGCGGGTTGAAAGAAAGTTAAGTCAGTTTTTGCAGCCATCGGCTTAATTTGTTTCAACACCCCTCCCGAAGTGGGGCGGGTTGAAAGAGAAAAGATAAGGAGTGATCAACAGTACACACATTTGTTTCAACACCCCTCCCGAAGTGGGGCGGGTTGAAAGATTTGATTAGTTTGGTTATTGATGTTGTTACCAAGTTTCAACACCCCTCCCGAAGTGGGGCGGGTTGAAAGTTTGCCTGTTTTTGACGCAAGTGACACCATCTATGGCTGGGTTTCAACACCCCTCCCGAAGTGGGGCGGGTTGAAACAAGCTTGATAATTGCTTTATAAACACTCCGCTTTATAAAAAAGCTGTTAGAAAAAGGTGGGTTGAAAGCGAATCCAGTTACGTCCTTTACATTAGATAATTTGCCCAAATACTGAAAAAATTTGTACGCATCAGCACCTAACAGCGAGAAGCAGAACGCCACGCAAAAAATTTATTTCCAACCCTGCTCAATTGAATTTTTCGTGGTGAAATTACATCCTCTATAATTGAGAATGTAGACAGGAAGATGTGAGTGCTGGATTTAGCAGATTGATTAACCGAACCAAAAGGACGATTAATTTGTCAACGCGGTCAAATAATTTGGCAATACGGACAACAATTTGTCAACGCGGTCAAATAATTTGGCAATACGGACAACAATTTGTCAACGCGGTCAAATAATTTGGCAATCGACAGCACAGAGCATGTACAATTACCAATGAATATATTCATAAAGTGGACGTAACTGGATTCGAACCAGTGACCCCATCGATGTCAACGATGTACTCTAACCAACTGAGCTATACGTCCTTACCCACACAATTACTGAATTTAGCATATAAATTGGGAATAAGTCAATTATCGAATCTCAGTAATTGGCTATGGTTTTAATAGATAGGAGACGGAAGATAATGTTAACCTTTGTCTCCCTGGCATTTACTATCGGTAGCTAAGTTTCTCTACTATCAAGTATTAAAACCGCAACCCTACGCCGCCTTGGAGTGATACAGCCGCACCACCACCGTTACGGTAGGCATCAAAAGCGATAATGGCGTTGCCAAAAATAACTGTATTACTATTGGGGAGAACGTAATCAATTCCTGGTTGCAAGGCAAAGCTAATTTTATTACCGACTGGGGATGCAGAGTCACCACTGGTTAGCACTAAACCAGCCCCTAAATAAGCGTCTGTTTGCCAGTTGAGGGGTAGGTCGTAGGATACTGTAGGGACGATCGCTGTACCTTGGCCAATTAAAGCTTGAGCGCGGAAGGAAAGAGGACTTTCGAGTAATTTGTAGCGGAAGGCAAGTACACCTCCAATTTGAGTACCATCGCTCAGTCCTAATGCTGGGCCCACACCTACATAACTACCGTATGCTACTTGAGCTTGTGCTGGTTGATTGCTGAGAGACAGACTTAATAGGACACTAGCCCCTAGAATAGAAACTAAGGAAGAACGAGACTTCATTATTCAACTCCTGACACCATAAAAATACTTATATTAGCCATGGTTGTAATTGTCGATGGGGAGAGAGCCAAAGAGTTCTTTCCATGTTGCCTAATTGCAAATTCAATAACAAACGGTTTTGAGGGTTACTATATTAACGCTGTCCTGTAATAGTTTAATTTATTGGTTATTTTCCTGAAAGCTTTTGTATTATTTTTACATAAATTTCTCTACTCAACACAGTCAATCAATGAATTTTTAACTGACGCACTATCATAGTGTTGGTTACAAAAGATACTTTATTGTAGAGAGGGTTGTGATGAAGAGGATAAGGAAACGGTTGAAGTATGGATGGGGAGGTGTGGGTGGTGCGATCGCATTGAGGAATTAGCAGCAATATTTACAGCCCAACGTAAGCGGACAGGGGGCGATCGCACTGAAAAAGTTGCTTCCACCTGGGCAACCATTTTAGCACGGCGAGAAATGGGAGAATCATTACAAGCCATTGCTCAAGACTTGGAAATCCCTTATGCCACTGTCAAAACCTATGTGAAATTAGCTCGTAAGGCCCTCAAAGAAACTCCGTAAACAAGAAAAAGCTGGATTTGTTCCAGCTTCAGCCATATTTTGACACGGAAATATTAAAGTTTAGAAAATACTCATCACTTCCGAAATTAAAAATCAAAAGAAATAGTTCCTAAGACAGTCAGTGGTGCACCAGGAACTATATAAAAACCCTGCGATTCATAATACTTAGTCTCGAACAGGTTTTTAACATTAATTGCTGCCCGCCAATTATTGCGCCGATAAAAGATACTGGCATCTGTTCTCACATAGGAAGGAAGCTTGATACTATTTGGAAGAGTTGCTTCTCTCTCACCAACATAAACAACTCCTAGCCCAAATCCCAAACCTTGCAAATTCCCCTGCTGAAATTCATAGGTTGTCCATAAGCTGGCACTATTAAATGGCACGGCTTGTAACCTATCATTCAATTGGTCTAAATTATTGGATTGACTAACATAAGCATCGGTATAAGCATAAGTACCAATTATCTTCCATCCTGGCAAAATTTCACCTGTAATATCTAATTCCAAACCACTGCTTTTTTGTTCCCCAGTTTGAATACTGAAGTTAGGATCTTGAGGATCGGGAGTTAAGACATTATTTTTGGTGATATCAAAGTATGCCAAAGTTGCTGATAGGCGTTTGTTAAAGAACTCCTGTTTAATTCCTACCTCAAATTGTTCCCCTGTTTCTGGCTTAAATTGCTCATTTGTCCGGCTACGACTAAAAAATTGCGGGTTAAAAGAATTTGTCCAACTCGCATATAGTGAAGTAGAGTCAGTGGGTTGATAGACAATACCTACTCGTGGTGAAAAGTTAGAATCAGATGATTCAAATTCATAAGCATTGGCAGCTAAGTCTCTATAGAAAGAATTTACCCAATCAAAGCGCCCACCAGCTAATAGTTTTAAATTAGGCGTAAATTCAATGAGATTTTGGAAATACAATGCTACAGTTTCACCGCCATATTCTTCATAGAATGACCGCTCAAATTTTCCTGGTTTAGCACCATACACAGGATTAAAGATATCTATACCAGCAATGGAAGTATTGGCAAAATCATAGGCAAATCTATAGTTAGAAAACTCTAATCCCAACAAAACATTATGACTGATAGAACCTGTCTTTAACTTGCCACCAATTTCCGTTTGTAAGGAAATGTTTTGTTGTTCTTCATCTGTTTTTTGCGCGACTCTCGGCAGCGTCCTGCCATCATCTTCTAAAAAAGGTTCAGAGAAATTAGCATTGCGTGCTATTTGAGTATTTCCCTTGGTCGTAATAACGTTAAAACCCTGGCGTAATTTCCAATCATTGCTGAATTGATGTTCTAAATTATAGGTAAATGAGTTAGTTTTAAACTCAGCTTGATTGACATCAGGTTCTCCTAAAAATCGACTAATGGGAAGGTTTAAAAATACATTTCCTGGTGGCAGTCCTCTATCAAAGGTGTAATCATACTTTTGACTTTCATACTCAAAAGTCATACTGGTGCGTGGGCCAATATTCCAGGTAATGACCGGCGAGATAAAAAAGCTTTCATTTTCATGGAAATCCCGGAAACTGCGAGAATTTTCATAGGCAGCATTTAAACGATAAAGTACAGATTTATCCTCTGTTAACGGGCCAGTTACATCAATGGTGGGGCGATAAAAGTCATAACTCCCAGCCGTAAAAC
The DNA here is from genome assembly GCF_014698825.1 of Richelia sinica FACHB-800. GTDB lineage: Bacteria > Cyanobacteriota > Cyanobacteriia > Cyanobacteriales > Nostocaceae > FACHB-800. Next base: position 47,970 of record NZ_JACJTT010000019.1, on the reverse strand, counting down.
TAGCTCGATAAAAAGGTTCTGCTAAAGGTTTCTTAGTGATGGTATTTACTACACCACCGGGGTTATTGGCACTGCCATAAAGAACGGATGCAGGCCCTTTCAGAAACTCTACTCGTTCAATATTGGCAACATCACGAGGGCTGGTAAAACCAAAATCTTTAAATCCGTTACGCAGGGATTCAAAACTCGACTCAAAACCGCGAATAAAGTAACCCGAAGAAGATAAACCACCATAACCTGATTGCTGTTGCACACCACTGACGTTGTTAGCTAACTCACTCAGTCGCACAACTTGTCTGTCTTCTATCACCTCTTTGGGAATCACCTGAACAGATGCCGGAATATCTCGTAGCGGTGCATCTATTTTGGCTGCGGTTGTAGCTTCAGGTATTAAGTAACTACCATCTTTGTCACCTGTCACTACTAATTCTATTGGTGTTTCTGGTGCAGTTGGTTCTGCTGTTTGATTATTAGATTGAGTGGTGGGTGTAGGTTGGGCTTCTGGTTGAGTTTCTGGTTGAGGGGTAGGTGTAGGTGTAGGTTGGGCTTCTGGTTGGGGTGCAGATGCTGTTGACGTGACACCAAAAATTAAACCATCATCACTATCAAACAGTTCTACTGTGGGTGTATTATCTGTTCCCGTCACACTCAGTCGAATGGTACTGGAATTCAAGTTAGTCACGGTGATGTCACTAACTCCAGCAATGGGTTGTTTTTGGCTAACTGTGTCACCATTGGGTAGACTCAGTTGGGCTGAAGGAATGTCAACAATAAAAGTGTTACCGTCTTTTTGGGGTGATACCTGTAGTTTGTCTCCTTCTGGAGTGGCTAAGATAATTTCTAGTCCGTTATTAGTGGTATTAAAATTAACGGCTGTAATTTTGACTAATGTTTGACTTTGTTGTGGTGTTGTGGTAACAGATGCTACTGGTGCTAATTCAAAGATTAAGCCTTCATCACCATCAAATAATTCCGCGGTTGGTAAACCTTTTTCTCCTGTAACAGTTAGTCTGATAGTTTTAGCATCAGCTTGAGTGAGGCTGACAGCGGCAATTCCAGGGGCAGGATTTGCTTGGGTAAAGGTTTGGGCTTTGGGCAGTGATAGAACTGCATTAGGAATATCTACTATAAAGTTGTTGTTTTGACTTTTATTAACTGGTTTGAGCGCTTCTATATTGGGGCTTTCTAAAATAACTTCAATACCTTTAGCCGTAGTATTGACTTTAATACCTGTAACTTTAACAACATTATTGCTTTGAGCAAATAACTGGGCTGCACTGGTTGAGTATTGTTCTTTGTCTTGAACTGTAGATATTGCTTTTGTTTGCTCTGCACCCTGAGCAGGTTGTACTAAACCGCTAATTATCGCCAATACTAACCCAACCGAATGGATTTCTTTGATTAACTCCAACTTCATTTACCTGACTCCTACCAATACACCTGTTATGAGCTACCTGGTCTACTCATCCTTTCAGTCAGCAGAAATCTCCACGTCTGGTCTCCAGGCGTAAATATTTCTTGATAAGGATAAATAAATTAAATTTAATTATTCTCAATTAGCTATATGCGAATAATTTGCATCTAATTTAGAAACTAATAAGAACTACTATCATAAAGATTCTGGAGATGCAAGTATTGGTGAGATCCGAGATCAATTAGGTCTGGCTATAGCAGATGCCAGATTAAAGCCGGCAAACATTTATCCTGCCGTGGCGAGGTAGCAAAAAAAATGGTTAACTATCAAGTTAAATTTTGGTCACATATAAGCGATTCATGTCACTACGTAGATAACTCACTGTAGCTAATTAAACTTATATATAAATTACTTGTTGATAAGACTTATTGATAGATAGTTGCTTGTAATTTTCAATTAATTCCCTTATGTTTAAAACAACTAATTGAAAATTAGTAGCAATAAGTGATGTCAGAGTCAAAACCAAAGGCATTAGCGAATAATGCAAAGACCTTGTAGAAACGGGTTATGGGATGTCTCTGCATAGGGAATCAGCGACCAACTGATTGCTTAGTGTTGGCATGATGCCGCTGTATGAAAGTTTTGCTGCTTAGTTTCCAGTTGTCTTGTGTGCATCAGGTAGTGAAAGTACGATGACTCAATCTATTCATGATTTTTCTACAGTTGTAGAATTACTGCGTTGTAGATCCTTAGAACAAACCAATAGAGAGGCTTTTACTTTTCTGCAAGATGGAGAAGCACAGGCACATTCATGGACTTATGCAGAATTAGATTACCAGAGTAGAGCGATCGCTTCTCAACTGCAAATATTAGGTTTAGCTGGAGAGCGTGCCTTACTGCTTTACCCACCCAGCATAGATTACTTACCAGCCTTCTTTGGGTGTCTGTATGCTGGAGTTGTAGCAGTTCCCGCTTATCCACCACGTAATCAACGCAACACCCCCAGAATCTTAGCCATTTTAAAAGATGCACAAGCGGCAGTCATCTTGACCACGACGGCAATTCTGGCACAATTGCAATCTTTGCTGGCTGATAAATTTGACATAGATAGTATTCACTGGCTGACTACCGATAACCTCACACCTGGTATAGAAGCAGCTTGGCAACAGCCAGTCATTAATCCAGACACCCTGGCATTTCTCCAATACACCTCCGGTTCCACTGGCACACCCAAAGGAGTGATGCTCACCCATGGCAACCTGCTACACAATGCGGAAGTGACACGCCAGTATATGGAACATAGCTCTAGTAGCAAGTTTGTTACCTGGCTACCTGTCTATCATGACATGGGGTTAATTGGTGGTGTACTGCAACCGTTGTATGGTGGTTTTCCTTGTATCATGATGCCACCGGCGGCTTTTTTGCAAAGACCTTATCGGTGGTTGCAAGCAATTTCTCATTATCAAGGCACTACCAGTGGTGCGCCTAATTTCGCCTACGAACTTTGTATTGAAAAAATTACCCCAGAACAACGGTCAACCCTAGATTTAAGTAGTTGGAATGTAGCCTTTAACGGTGCTGAACCGATTCGCTACGAAACCCTAGAAAAATTTGCTGCTACCTTTGCTGAATGTGGTTTTCGTCCAGAGGCTTTCTATCCTTGCTATGGCATGGCAGAAACAACCTTGATGGTATCTGGTACGGTGAAGTCTGCATTAGTCACCACGAAAAAATTACAAAAATTAGCATTAGAGCAAAATCAGATTATTGATGGGGCTGATGATGAGAACTCCGTCACATTAGTGGGTTGTGGTCGAGTTGTACCCCAACAGCAAATAGTAATTGCTCATCCAGACACCTTAACTCGTTGTGTGGCTGGTGAAGTGGGAGAAATTTGGGTATCTGGGCCTAGCATTGGCAAAGGTTATTGGCACCGTGTTGAGGAAACAGGGCAAACTTTCCAAGCCTATTTGCAAGATACAGGAGAGGGGCCATTTTTGCGGACTGGGGACTTAGGTTTTTTAGATAATGACGAACTTTTTATTACTGGTCGAGCCAAAGATTTAATTATTATTCGCGGTCGCAACCTTTATCCGCAAGATATTGAACTCACCACAGAACGTTCTCATTCAGCTTTACGTGCTGGTGGCAATGCCGCATTTGCAGTAGAGGTAGAGACAGAAGAGAAATTGGTAGTGGTGCAAGAGCTAGAATTTCGTGCCAAACCGAATCTAGAAGAAGTTATTTCTGCTATTCGTCAGGCGGTTTCTCAAGAATTTGAGGTGCAAGTTTATGCAGTGGTGTTAATTAAACCTGGTACTATTCCGAAAACTTCTAGTGGGAAAATTCAACGCCGTGCGACAAAGGCAGAATTTTTAGCGGGTGCATTACAAATTATCAGTAGCAGTATTTCTGAAAATATTAATTTTGTAGAAACAGAGGCAAATTTACAGCTAAATCGCCCTACTTTGCTGGCGCTTTCACAGGATGAGTCTCAACTTTTCTTAGAGTCTTACCTAGTGGAACAAGTAGCAAGAGTCTTGAAAATTCCAGCTACACAACTAGATATTCAACAACCTTTAAGCGGCTTAGGACTGGATTCATTAAGAGTTTTTGAGTTAAAAAATCGCATTGAAGGTAATTTAGAAGTAGTTGTCTGTGTGGCTGACTTTTTTGAGAATTTGAGTCTAAAAGAATTGGCAACAAAAATCCTCGCAGAAATCGCAGCGGGGGATGGGCCATTAGTCACAGTAAGCAAAAGTAAAAAAAGCACTAACTATCATCCCTTATCTTATTCTCAGCAAGGATTATGGTTTATTCATCAGTTAGCACCTGACACTTGTGCTTATAACATTCCTATTGAGATTAATCTCACAGGAAAGGTAAACATAACTGCCCTGCAACAAAGCTTCCACGAAATTATCCAACGTCATGAGGTATTGCGAACTCAGTTTGTCTTAGTTGATGGCGAACCTGTTCAAGTGGTGCATTCAACTATTAGCTATGATTTACCAATAGCAGATTTACGAGATTTATCAGCAGAACAGCGGCAAGTTACACTAGAAAATCTCACCACAGAATTAGCTCAACATCATTTTGATTTATCTTCTCAACCACTATGGCGTGGTTTACTACTGCGCTGGACAGATGATGAATACAAACTACTAATTACCTTTCATCACATCATTACAGATGGTTGGTCTGTTGGTGTTTTCATGAAAGAATTAGGCGCACTATATGCCGCATTTGCTAAAGGAAAACCCTCTCCACTACCAGAACTACCAATTCAATATGTAGATTTTGCCCAATGGCAACACCATAATTTACATTCAGAACGTATTCAAGCTGCATTGACCTACTGGAAACAGCGATTAGGCGGTAAATTGCCTCTATTGAATTTACCTAGCGATTTTCCCCGGCCGCCTGTACAAACCTTCAACGGTGCTAAAGTTCAACTATCCTTACCTCAAAATCTGACAGCAGCGTTAAAGCATTTGAGCCATCGGGAAAACGCAACTTTATTTATGACCCTGTTGGCAGCTTTCAAAACCTTGCTGTATCGCTATACAGGACAAACAGATATTTTGGTGGGTTCTCCAGTAGCTAGCCGTAATTCTGTGGAAGTTGAATCATTGATAGGTTTGTTTGTCAATGTTCTGGTATTGCGGACTGATGTATCTAAACAACCTAGTTTTAGAGAGTTACTGGCACGGGTTAAATCTACGGCATTGGCAGCTTACGTTCACCAAGACTTACCTTTTGATCAGTTGGTAGATGAACTGCAACCTCAACGTGACCTGAGTTACAACCCCCTATTTCAGGTGATGTTTGTGCTTCAGAATGTACCAATTCCCATACCGCAACTATCAGATATTGCTGTCAGTTTCCATGAGGGTGATAACAGTGCAGCGAAGTTTGATTTAACTTTATTTATGGAGGACAGAGAAGAGGGATTAGTTGCAACTTTAGAGTATAACCGGGATTTATTTCACGCTGATACGATGCAACGGATGCTGGGGCATTTCCAGACGATTCTGGAGAGTATAGTGAGCGCACCTGATACTCAAATTACAGAATTGCCGTTATTAACGGTAGATGAAAGGCATCAATTACTGGTGGAATGGAATGATACGCAAAAGCACTATCCCCAAAGCCAATGTATACATCAACTATTTGAGCAGCAAGTAGATAATACACCAGATGCTGTAGCAGTGGTATTTAAAAATCAACAACTTACTTATGGAGAATTAAATCAACGCGCTAACCAAGTTGCTCACTATCTGCAAACATTGGGTGTGAAAGCAGATACTTTAGTGGGTATCTGTATGGAACGCTCTTTAGAAATGGTAATTGCCATCTTAGCTATTCTCAAAGCTGGTGGTGCTTATCTACCTTTAGATCCGACTTATCCAAGAGAGCGTTTAGCATTTATGTTGGCAGATGCTCAAGTATCGGTGCTATTAGTCCAACCACATTTAGTTGCACAACTACCACCACACGAAGCACAGCTAGTCAGCATTCATCCAGAATCTTTAGAATTTGCAGGTTACAGTCCTGAAAACCCGATTCAGGAAGTCACAGAAGAAAACCTGGCCTATGTAATTTACACCTCCGGTTCCACAGGAAAGCCCAAAGGTGCAATGAACACTCACAAAGGCTTATGTAACCGCTTATTGTGGATGCAAGATACATATCAACTAACAGCAAGCGACAAAGTTTTACAAAAAACACCATTCAGCTTCGATGTTTCCGTTTGGGAATTTTTCTGGCCTTTGTTAACAGGTGCAAGTTTAGTCATAGCTAAACCAGGTGGACATCAAGATAGCAGTTATTTGGTGCAATTAATTGCTCAAGAGGAAGTTACTACACTGCACTTTGTACCTGCCATGTTGCAAGTGTTTTTAGAAGAACCAGAATTAGAGAAGTGTAGTAGTATCAAACGGGTAATTTGTAGTGGTGAAGCCTTATCTGTTGAGTTACAAAAACGTTTTTTTGCCAGATTAAATGCCGAATTACACAACCTTTATGGGCCAACAGAAGCAGCAATTGATGTGACCTATTGGGCTTGTCAACCCCATAGCCATGAGAAAATAGTACCTATTGGTCGTCCTATTGCGAATACAAAGATATATATTTTAGACCAACATTTACAACCTGTTCCCGTGGGTGTTAGCGGTGAATTACATATTGGTGGTGTGGGGTTAGGACGTGGTTATTGGCAAAAGCCAGAATTGACTCAAGAAAAGTTTATTGCTAGTCCCTTTGAACCAAGAGATATTTTATATAAAACTGGCGATTTAGCTCGTTATTTATCCAATGGTAATATTGAATATTTGGGACGCATTGACCACCAAGTGAAAATTCGGGGCTTCCGGATTGAATTAGGAGAAATTGAAGTAGTATTAGCACAATATCCAAAGGTCAAAGAAACGGTAGTATTAGCCAGAGAAGATAGAGCAAATCATCATTACTTAGTGGCTTATGTAGTTCCTCACGAAGAAATGACATTTGCAGTTAATGAACTACGAGATTATCTTCAGGAGCAACTACCTGATTACATGATTCCTGCTGCCTTTGTCGAGTTAAATAAATTACCACTATCACCTAATGGCAAAATCGACCGTCAAGGCTTACCTGTACCAGTGATTCAACGCTCCGACTTACAAACAGCTTATGAAGCGCCCACTTCAGAACTAGAAAGAGCGATCGCCAAAATTTGGTTAGAGATACTGCACATAGAAAAAGTCGGCATTAATGACAACTTTTTTGATGTAGGTGGCAACTCATTATTAATGGTACAGGTAAATCACAAAATCCGAGAAGTTTTACAATGGGAAATTTCAGTTGTAGAAATGTTCCAAAATCCAACTATTAAATCCTTGTCTCAATACATAAATATCAACTCCAGAGCAGTAGATAATTTAACAGTTTTAAATAACCGGATTCACAAACAAAAAGAATCTGTAAATAGGCAGAAAATATTGATGAAGCGCAGCAGAAATATCAATTAAGCCAGAACCAAAATATTTAGAAATTAGGGAATATCAACGATAATGGTTGAAACTGATACCTTGCTAATGAGCAGTGCTAAAATTATTTATAACAATACCTCTGAATCAATTTTGCAACTGCCTATCCAAGAAACTTTAAATTACTTTAAATCTAGTGGTGTTTTATTATTTAGAGGTTTTGGCGTTGATTATGAACGCATGAAGACATTTGCGGAAAATTTTAGTTCCAAATTTGTCTTAGATAAAGACAGACCAATAGTCGATCCACACAATAAATATGTCACCTTAGTAGACCCAGGAATGCACTATGTTAGCCCTCATTGTGAGAACGCTAACTCTCCTTTTCGTCCCGATGTCATCTGGTTTTGCTGTGGTGTACCTGCTGCCCAAGGTGGTGAAACTTTATTTTGGGATGGTGTGAAAGTATGGCAGGAAATGAGTGTAGAATTAAAGAAATTATTTATTGCTCAAAAAATCAAATTCTACCAAAAATTTCCGGCGGCTGACTGGAAGCGTTTTCTGGGAATTGGTGCAACTTTAGCTGATGTTCAACGCACCCTCAATGGCATTCCCGGATTAAGCTATAAAATTAATGAGGACCAGTCTATTTCTATCGAATATATATGCTCGGCTGTCGTAAAGACAAAATACGCCAACCAAGACGCATTTGCTAATAGCCTCATTGCTGAATATAAAAATCCAAGAGGAGTAGTTACCTTTGCTGATGGTTCACCCATCCCAGCAACAGCCATCAACCAAATTCAGCACGTGATGAATAATTTAACAGAGGTAATCAACTGGCAATCTGGTGATTTAGTCATGATTGATAACTCTCGATTTCTCCACGGTCGCCGCTCATTTACTGATAGAAATCGGAGAATTTACTCACTTCTCAGTTATATGAAATAATTCTCCATCTCTCTGCTCCTCTGCGTGAAAAATATTATTTTAATTCAACCCAAATAAGAAAATATGGGTAGTACAGAAGCTGACACATCAATGGAAGGAATAGCAATTATTGGCATATCAGGAAGGTTTCCTGGTGCTAATAATCTTGAAGAATTTTGGCACAACTTACAAGCGGGAATAGAATCAATTTCTCAACTGACAGACAAAGATTTATTAGCAGCAGCAGGAGTTAATCCCAGTTGTTTAGATGATCATAACTATGTCAAAGCTAGCGGAATTTTAGAAAATATTGATTTATTTGATGCGGCATTTTTTGACTTTAATCCTAAAGAAGCAGAAATTACCGACCCACAACATCGCCTATTTTTAGAATGCGCTTGGGAAGCCTTAGAAAGTGCTGGTTATGACTCTAATAGATGTGAAAGCCGCATAGGAGTTTATGCGGGTGCGAGTTTAAATAATTATTTATCTTTTGATTTAAATAGTGACCAAGTTGGCTCGGCCCAATCCTATCAAAAATTAATTGGTAATGATAAGGATTTTCTCTCTACCCGTGTTTCTTATAAATTAAATCTAACCGGGCCCAGCCTAACTGTACAAACAGCTTGTTCTACTTCATTAGTCGCTATTACTCTCGCTTGCCAAAGTTTAATGAATTATCAATGTGATATGGCATTAGCAGGAGGAGTGTCAATTCGAGTTCCCCACAAAACAGGTTATTTATATCAACCAGGGGGAACTTTATCACCGGATGGCCATTGTCGGGCTTTTGATGCCCAAGCACAAGGGACAACGGTTGGTAATGGCGTGGGAGTTGTACTGCTGAAGCGATTAGAAGATGCGATCGCAGATGGTGATCATATCTATGCGGTGATAAAAGGTTGGGCAATCAACAACGATGGTTCGCAGAAAGTTGGTTATACAGCACCTAGCATCGATGGACAAGCAGAAGCGATCGCCGAAGCTATGATGTTAGCAGGAGTAGAACCAGAAACCATCAGCTACATTGAAGCACATGGTACTGGCACAACTTTAGGTGATCCCATTGAAATTGCAGCTTTAACCAAAGTTTTTCGTTCCAGTACAGACAAAAAAGGTTTTTGTGCTATTGGTTCTGTGAAAACAAATATCGGTCATCTTGATGCAGCAGCCGGGGTTACAGGTGTCATTAAGACGGCTTTAGCCTTAAAACATCAACAAATCCCCCCTAGCTTGAATTTTACCCAGCCCAATCCCCAAATTGATTTTGCCAATAGTCCTTTTTACGTCAACACAGAACTCACCCCATGGAAATCAGAACTATCTCCCCGACGTGCGGGTGTGAGTTCCTTGGGAATGGGGGGGACGAATGCTCATGTTGTTCTGGAAGAAGCACCAATACAAGTCAAAAGTCAAAAGTCAAAAGTCAAAAGTAAATATCTACTTTGTCTATCGGCTAAAACTAACTCTGCATTAGAAACTGCTACCGATAATCTGGCTAATTATCTCCAACTGCATCCTCATGTGGACTTAGCAGATGTTGCTTATACTCTGCAAGTAGGACGCAAAGAGTTTAATCATCGTCGGATTTTGGTGTGTGAGGATATTCCAGATGCAATCAATGCTTTAGAAAATAGAACTAACCAACGAGTTTTTACTCACCACCAAGAACCAACAGACAAACCGATTACCTTTATGTTTCCGGGACAAGGTAGTCAGTATATCAATATGGGTAAGGAACTCTATCAAACAGAGTCAATCTTTCGTGAATCTATAGACCGTTGCTGTTTGATACTTCAACCATTATTGAATCTAGATTTACGCGCAGTTATCTATCCCCAAGAGTCGGAAACAGAAACAGCGCAAGCACAACTCAAACAAACATCTCTAACCCAACCAGCATTATTTGTCATTGAGTACGCCTTAGCGCAATTGTGGATGTCCTGGGGTATTTCTCCCAGTGCGATGATTGGTCATAGCATCGGGGAATATGTAGCGGCTTGTCTAGCTGGTGTGATGTCCCTCGCAGATGGGTTAACGCTGGTGGCTATGCGGGGTCGATTAATGCAGCAATTACCAAGTGGAAGTATGCTGTCAATTCCCCTGTCAGCAGCAGAGGTTAAACCCTTACTCAACGAAAATTTAGCTTTAGCTGCTAGTAATGCACCCTTTTCCTGTGTGGTATCAGGAACTCATACAGCCATCGATGCACTGTCTGAAGAACTTACAGCCCAAGGGGTTGAATGTCGTCGTCTGCATACTTCCCATGCTTTCCATTCTCAGATGATGGCTGAGATTTTGCCCGCATTTAGGGCGGAAGTTGAGAAAATTACTTTAAACCCCCCACAAATTCCCTTTATTTCTAATCTCACGGGAACTTGGATTTCTGCACAACAAGCCACAGACCCAAATTATTGGGTCAGTCATTTACGTCAAACAGTGCAGTTTGCAGATGGTATTTCTGTGTTACTCCAAGAACCAAACCGGATTTTTCTAGAAGTAGGTGCGGGGCGGACTTTATCTACCTTGGTTAAACAACAAGCAGGCACACAGCAGGCCATACTGTCTTCTTTACGACATCCCCAAGAAGAAAAAGCCGATGTAGAATTTTTGCTCAATAACCTGGGTCGTCTCTGGTGCTGCGGAGTTGCAGTCAATTGGTCTAGTTTTTATGGGGGTGAACGTCGTTATCGTATTCCTTTACCAACATATCCTTTTGAACGTCAACGTTATTGGTTAGAACCGCAGAAAAAATCCCATGATGATTTTGCGACTAATCAGAAAAAGCCCAACATAGCAGATTGGTTTTATCTACCAGTTTGGAAACAAGCCATTTCACCCCAAATAGTGAAATCTCAAAAGCGGGTGTTGATATTTGCTGATGCTGGTCAAGTAGGTTTACAAATCGCTAAACGGTTAGAAAGGGAAGGTCAAAATGTTATTACTGTTTACCAGGGAGAACAGTTTAGTAAACTAAGTGGCAACTCCTATACTATTAATTCTAGTCAGCCTGACGATTATGATTTGCTGATTGCAGAATTGCTATTTTACGGGCAAATTCCCGATGGCATTCTACACCTTTGGAGCGTCGCATCTACTGAAGAAGTAACATCAGGAATTGAGTTTTTTGAGCATTGCCAAAAAACAGGTTTTTATAGCTTATTATTTCTCGCTCAGTCTTTGAGTAAACAAAATATTACTCAACCTGTAGATATATTGGTTGTCACCAATGATATATATGATGTTACAGGTGTAGAAAAATTATGTCCAGAAAAAGCAACTATTCTAGGAATGTGTAAAACCATTCCCCAAGAATATGCAAATATTTCCTGTCGCAGCATTGATATTGTCATTCCGGCAGTAGAAACTCAAATAGTAGACCAAATTTTCGCAGAGTTGAATGCTCAAGAATTTGAGAGTGTTGTTGCTTATCGTGGATATCATCGTTGGGTTCAAGCCTATGAACCACTACCGCTAGATAACAATCAAGCACCCAAATTACGATCAGAAGGAGTATATCTGATTACTGGTGGTTTAGGTGGTATTGGTTTAGAAATTGCTGAATATTTAGCCCAGACAGTACAAGCAAAATTAATATTAATTAGTGCGTCGCCTTTCCCTAGCCCAAATGAATGGGAAGCCTGGCTAACAACTCACGACGAACAAGATAAATTTAGCAGTAAAATCCGCAAACTCCAGGAATTAGAAAAACTGGGTGCAGAGGTTGTAACTTTGAGTGCTGATGTAGCCGATGCGGTGCAAATGCAAGGAGTTATAACTCAGGGTTTAGCTAGGTTTGGTCAGATAAATGGTGTAGTTCATGCTGCGGGAATTAAGCTGTTTAGAACAGTCCAGGAAATTACGAGAAACGAATGCGAACAACAACTCAAAGCTAATGGTCATGGACTGTATATTTTAGAAGCAGCATTGCAAGGTATAGAGCTTGATTTTTGTATCTTGATATCTTCCCTATCATCTGTTCTAGGTGCATTGGGTATGGCTGCTTATCCCGCCGCCCATCACTTTACCGATGCTTTTGTTTATCAACATAATCTAACAAGTCCTACACCTTGGATGAGTGTAAATTGGGATAACTGGTTAACTAGTCAATTAGCTAGAGAATTAGTAAATAAGCCAGAAATCGATACTGAATTATTCATGAATAATCAAGAAAGTGTGGAGGTATTTAAACGAATATTAGCTTTAAATCAAGTCAATCAGATAGTTGTCTCGACAACAGATTTACAGGCTAGAATCGCTCAGTGGATTAAGCCGATAACAATCATTAATCAACCTAATTCAATTACATTACATTCCCGACCATTCTTACAAAATAGTTATGTTGCTCCTAGAAACGAAATTGAGAAAACTATTGCTAATATTTGGCAAGAAATTTTAGGGATTGAACAGATAGGAATTGAAGATAACTTTTTAGAATTGGGTGGCGATTCGCTTTTGAGTATACAAATTACTGCTAGAGCTAACAAAGCAGGTTTACGGTTTACTAATCAACATTTATTTGAATACCCAACGATTGCCCAATTAGCAGAAATAGCAGGGAGAACTCAAACTGTTTACAGCGAACAGGGATTAGTAGAAGGGGAACTGCCCCTAACACCGATTCAGCACTGGTTTTTTGCTCAAAATTTAGCTGATGCACACCATTGGAATCAAACAGTTGTGTTAGAGGTGCAGCAAGAAATTAACTCTGTTTTCTTGCGACAGGTGGTGCAATATTTGCTGATTCATCATGATGCTTTGCGTTTGCAGTTTCGAGCAAAAACTTGGGGTTGGGAACAAGTAAATGCTAGTCCTGAGGAATTTATCCCCTTTGAGGAAATAGATTTATCAGACCTATCACCACAACAACAGGAACAGGAATTTACAGAATTAACTACAGAGATCCAAGCTAGTTTAAATTTGACTTCTGGGCCAATTGTGCGGGTTGCTTTGTTTAATTTCGGTACTAATAAACCAAGCCGCATACTGTTAGCAATTCACCATTTAGCTATTGATGTTGGTTCTTGGCGCATTTTGTTAGAAGATTTAGAAATTGCATATCAACAACTCAGTCAAGGACAAGCAATTAAGCTACAACCAAAGACAACCTCATTTAAACAGTGGGCTTTGCGGTTAACGGAGTATGCCCAGTCCATCGAGTTACAAAGAGAGCAGGTTTATTGGTTAGCTGCTGAACGTGATTGGGTATCATCTTTACCAGTAGATTATGCAGATGGGACAAATACTGTAGCCTCTGCTGAGACTATTTCTGTCATATTGAGCGCATCAGAAACCCAAGCATTACAGGAAGAGATTGGTGCAACTTATCGAGTACAAACAGAGGATGTATTAATTGCTGCTTTAGCACAGACATTGACTCAATGGACAAAAGAGCGATCGCTTTTAGTTGATTTAGAAGGAAATGGTAGAGATGTAATTTTTGATGATATTGATTTATCCCGGACAATAGGGTGGTTTACCAATATTGCACCCATGCTTTTACAGATTGGCGAGAGTCGAGAACCTGGGAAAATCTTAAAGCAGGTGAAAGAGCAAATCCGTAGTTTCCCGAATCAAGGTTTAGGCTATGGTGTATTACGCTACTTAATCTCTGATGAAATTATTACAGAAAAATTGCGATCGCTACAACCAGCAGAAATACTTTTCCTTTACCTTGGCAACTACGAGCAAACTGTACCTGAATCCTCTCTATTCAAATTATCAGACAAGTCTAGCGGTTTATCCCGTAGTCCCCGCGCACAACGCAGCCATCTGATAGAAATTAATGCGTTGATAGTTAACGACCAACTCAAAATTGATTGGATTTACAGTCAAAATGTTCATCGACAGCAAACTATCGAGAAGTTAGCTGAAGATTTTAGAACTGCTTTACTTTCTCTAATTACTAATAGTCAGTCTGCTTCAGTCGCAAACTACACACCTTCAGATTTTGCAGAATTTTCATCTAGCCAATGGAGTCAAGATGATATTGACAATATTTTGGCAGCCATTAATCAACAGTTATCAGTTAATTAATCTACACTTCTACACTGTCTAAAGCTTGAGAAAATCATGAAAAACATTGAGGAATTTTATCCGCTATCACCAATGCAGCAGGGCATACTTTTTCATACCCTTTATGCCCCAAAATCAGGCGTATATGTTGAGCAGTTAAGTTGTGATATTCAGGGTAGTTTAAATATTGCTTTATTTCAAAAAGCATGGCAAAAATTAGTTGATATACACCCGATTCTCCGCACTTCTTTTATTTGGGAAGGGATTAAAGAACCTGTACAGGTAGTGCATAAACAAGTAAAACTACCTTGGCAGCAACAAGATTTATCTAACTTGGCATCTATTGAACAGCAACAGTGTATCGAAACTTGTTTATTAGAAGAACGAGAAAAAGGTTTTGAAATTTCTCAAGCCCCATTGATGCGCTTAACGCTACTCAAATTAGCTGATAATCACTATAAATTTATCTGGAGTCATCATCATTTACTATTAGATGGTTGGTCTTCTTCCTTACTACTGCAAGAATTATTTGGTTGTTATCAAGCATTAAGCCAAGATAAAGATATGCAGACGCAAAAACCCCGTCCTTATCGAGACTATATAGCTTGGCTACAAAAGCAGGATTTATCAAAATTAGAGATTTTTTGGCAACAATATCTCCAAGGTTTTACAACCGTTACTCCTTTAGGTATAGACCAAAATTTTGGCGATCAGATAAGCGAAAACAAAAATTACACTACTCAAATATTGCGTTTATCATCCACAGAAACAGCCGCTTTACAGTCTTTAGCTAGACAACAACAATTAACATTAAATACCATTATCCAAGGAGCATGGGCGATTCTTTTAAGTCGCTATAGTGGTGAAAATGATATTGTTTTTGGCGGGGTTGTCTCTGGTCGTCCCACCATATTAGCGGGTGTAGAATCAATGGTTGGAGTGTTTATCAACACGTTACCAGTCAGAGTTAATGTGAATCCCCAAGCATTGCTTATACCGTGGCTCAAGCAATTCCAAATACAACAGAATGAAGTGCGTCAATACGAACATACTCCATTAATAGAAATTCAGAAGTGGAGTGAAATTCCTACGGGACAACCTTTATTTACAACTATATTTAACTTTCAAAATTACCCGGTAAATTCTGGATTACAAAAACCAATTAATTATCTCACAGTTTCTAATATTAATAGTTTTGTTCACCCCCACTATCCCCTTAATATTTCCGTCCAAGTAGACACAGAATTATCACTGGAAATTTTCTACGATACATCTTGCTTTGAAAATGATAAAATTTCTCGGATGTTGGGACATTTGCAAACCTTATTATCAGGTATGGTAGCGAATCCTCAGCAATATTTAGGGGAATTACCATTACTGACAGCTACAGAACGTCATCAGTTATTAGAAGAATGGAATAATACACAAGTTGAATACCCGCCAGACCAATGTATTCATCAGTTATTTGAAGCACAGGTTGAGAAAACACCTGATGCGGTTGCTGTAATTTTTGAGCATCAACAATTAACATATCAAGAACTTAGTCAAAAAGCCAATCAACTCGCAAACTATCTACAAAAATTGGGTGTAAAACCAGAAGTATTAGTGGGTATTTGTGTAGAGCGTAGCTTAGAAATGGTGGTGGGAATTTTGGGTGTTCTCAAAGCTGGTGGTGCCTATGTGCCACTAGACCCCACATATCCCCAAGAAAGATTAGGGTTTATGTTAGAAAATTCTCAAGTGACATTGCTGTTAACTCAGCAACATTTGCTTGAGATTATACCTACTCACAGGGCTAAAACTATTTGCTTGGGAGAAAATTGGGATTTTCTCGCTCAAGAAACTACAGCAAATCCGATGCACCTTGTCACACCGGACAATCTCGCTTATGTTATCTATACCTCTGGTTCTACAGGTAAACCAAAAGGAACTTTAATTACTCATCAAGGTTTAGTTAATTATTTAAGTTGGTGCACTCAAGCTTATCAAGTTGAGCAAGGTGCAGGAACTGTAGTTCATTCTTCTTTGGCATTTGATTTAACAATTACTAGCCTATTTTCACCATTAATTGTTGGTAATCAAGTTGAACTATTACCAGAAAATCAAGGGGTAGAATCTCTGGCTGAAACTCTGAAAAAAAGAACTAATTTGAGTCTGGTTAAAATCACACCTGCTCATTTAGAATTGCTTGGTCAACAATTGGTGGCTGAGGGGGTATCAGGTCGGACAAAGGCTTTTATTATTGGCGGTGAAAATCTTACGACACAACATATTTCTTTTTGGCAAAAATTTGCTCCAGACACAAAACTGATCAATGAATATGGACCAACTGAAACGGTAGTAGGTTGTTGTATTTATCAAGTATTATCAGAACAAAATTATCCTGGGGCAATTCCTATCGGCAACCCCATTGCTAATACCCAATTGTACATTTTAGACCAAGACTTACAACCAGTACCAATTGGTGTAGTAGGTGAATTATATATTGGGGGTTTAGGAGTAGCACGGGGTTATCTTCATCAACCAGAACTAACAGCACAAAAGTTTATTCCTAATCCTTTTAGTGATGAGCAAGGTACTCGTATTTATAAAACAGGTGACTTGGCTCGTTATCTCCCAAATGGAGAAATTCAATATTTAGGCAGAATAGATAATCAAGTCAAAATTCGTGGATTTCGCATTGAATTAGGCGAAATTGAATCAGTTTTAGAACAACATCCCGCAGTACGTCAAAGTGTAGTTATGGTGCGGGAAGATGTACCAGGATATCAACGTTTAGTTGCTTATTTAGTTGCTGAGAATATTGCTACTGATGAATTACGTCAATATTTACAGCCGCAACTACCTGAATACATGATACCCAGTGCTTTTGTATGCTTGGAATCTTTGCCGTTGACTCCTAATGGCAAGGTTAACCGTCGTGCTTTACCCGCACCAGACCAGCAACGTCCAGAACTAAAATCTGCTTTTATTGAACCTCAGACTGCTACAGAAAAGCAGTTAGCAGAGATTTGGATGCAGGTGCTGGGTTTAAAACAAGTGGGTGTAAATGATAATTTTTTTGAACTGGGTGGGGATTCAATTATTAGCCTTCAAGTAATAGCTAAAGCTCATCAAATAGGGTTACATTTTACGCCAAAGCAGATATTTCAAAATCAGACAATTGCTCAATTAGCAACGGTTGCTGATATCAAGTCCCAATATTTTGCTGAACAGGGTATAGTGACTGGAAAAGTTGCTTTGACACCAATTCAACATTGGTTTTTTGAGCAAAACTTACCAGACCCCCATCATTGGAATCAAGCGGTGCTGCTAGAAGTCCTAGAACCCCTTGATTGTGGATTAGTTCGACAAGCTTTAACTTTATTATTCAGACACCATGACGCGCTACGACTACGTTTTAAACGAGATGAGTTAGGATGGCATGGAGCGATCGCTCCTGTTGATGATGAGATACCATTAACATGGCTCGATTTATCAGCTTGTTCTCCACAACAGCAAGCAAACACTTTACTCTCTACTGCTAATCAATTACAAAGTAGCCTCAATTTAGTTCATGGGCCCCTACTACAGTTGGCTTATTTTAACTTGGGTAACAATCAACCTGGTCGCTTGCTGTGGGTCATCCACCATCTAGCTGTAGATGGGGTTTCATGGCGAATATTAATTGAAGATTTCCACACAGTCTATCAACTACTGGTCAACGCTAAAACTCCCCAATTACCAGCTAAAACAACTTCCTATAAATATTGGTCAGAACAACTTCAAACCTATGCTCACTCATCAAGTGTTAAATCAGAATTAGATTACTGGTGTAATATTGTCAGTCAATCTATCCAGCCTCTAGCTGTAGATTATCCCCAAGGCAATAACACTGAAGCATCAATTAGTCATATTACCATCGCACTCTCTCCCTCAGAAACACAATCTTTATTGCAAGAGGTAACACATAGCTATCGTACCCAAATTCAACATGTTTTACTGGCTGCTTTAGGGCATACTTTTAAAAAGTGGACAGGACATAATTCACTCCTTATTGATTTGGAAGGTCACGGAAGGGAAGGGATTTTTGATGATGTCGATTTATCCCGTACAGTTGGCTGGTTTACTACTATTTTTCCTGTTTTGTTAGATATCAGCAATGCTAATCATCTGGTAGATACTTTGCAAAAAGTGAAAGCAAAAATGCTGGAAATACCTAGCCGTGGTTTCGGTTATGGTGTGCTGCGTTATCTGAGTAATGAGCAGAAATTGATCACAGCAACTCAATCAGAAATCATTTTCAATTATTTAGGTCAATTTGATCAACTTCTACCCCAATTACCGTTATTTAAACTAGCTAAAGAATCCACAGGTACAAATCATAGTCCTTGGGGAAATCGACGTTATTTATTTACAGTAGAAGCAATAGTCATTGAGGGACAACTACAGCTGCAATGGTCCTATAGCAGTAACTTACATCGTCAATCAACAGTGGAAAAACTAGCTGAAGGGATGGTTGAGGCATTGCGATCGCTTATTATCCACTGCCAAACCGTTGATGTCAATAATTATACCCCTGCTGATTTTCCAGATGTTGATATCACTCAAGACCAGCTAGATCAAGTTTTTGCTGAACTCGCTTTAGATTAATCACACAAGTTGCCGTGAATAAGAAAAATATTGAATCAATTTATCCCCTTTCTCCATCCCAACTAGGGATGCTATTTAATACTGTATCTGTTGGTGAAAAATCAGGTATTTATGTTGAACAATTAAGTTGTAACTTAACAGGTAATTTGCATTTGCCAGCTTTTGAGCAAGCTTGGCAAAGAGTAGTTGCAAGGCACTCGATTTTAAGAACAGCTTTTGTTTGGAAGACCCAAGATGAGCCAAGGCAAGTTGTATTTCGTCAGGTAGAAATTAAGATTAATTATCAAGATTGGCGTGGTCAGGAATCAACTTTACAGCAACAGCAATTAGAGGAGTTTTTGAAAACAGACCGCGCACAGGGTTTTAATTTATCTAAACCGCCATTGATGCGATTAGCAATATTGCATTTACGAGATGATAGCTATCATTTTGTGTGGAGTCATCATCATATTTTAATTGATGGATGGTGTCTGTTTCTGTTATTTAAAGAATTACTATCTTTTTATCAAGCGATCGCTAAAAATCAAGCTGTACATATTCCACCTACCCGTCCTTATCAAGACTATATCACCTGGCTCAAACAGCAAAACTTAGAAACAGCTAATATTTTTTGGCAGAAAACACTCCAAGGTTTTACCCAACCCACTGCTTTAGGATTACCAGTAGGGGATGAAACCTACCGGGAATTAACAGCGGCATCCGGGAAAAAATCAGATGCATTATCGGCTACAACCACAGCTACATTACAATCATTAGTTAAACAAAATAGAATCACTTTCAATACCCTAATTCAAGGAATTTGGGCATTATTACTAAATCGCTATAGTAATCATCAAGATGTGATTTTTGGGATTACTGTGGCTGGTCGTCCAGTGGATTTGGTGGGTAGTGAATCCATGGTTGGCTTATTTATCAATACCCTACCACTCAGAATTAGTATTACTCCTGATTTTCCCCTTTGGTCTTGGCTACAAAATATCTACACACTGAATTTAGAACTGCGGGAATATGAGCATATTTCTACAGGTCAAATTTATCAATGTAGTCAACTTCCAGGGGGAGTGCCTTTATATGAAAGCTTACTCGTATTTGAAAATTATCCCCTTGATTACTCTATTCTCCAATCTCCTAATTTAGATATTCACATCACTGATATTTGTTCCCAAGGAGCACAAACCCAATATCCTCTAACTATATTGGTTAGTGTCGATTCAGAATGTAAATTTTCTCTTATTTATGACCAAAGACGGTTTGATGATAGAGATATTGATTTGATTTTGTCCCAATGGGTGAATTTACTACAATTTATTGCTCATCATCCAGATATAAATTTAGAAACACTATTAGCTAAAATCCCTATAGAGCAAATTCCCCACATCAGACCAAGATGTAAACAAGAGCAGACAATTTTTCATCAATTCCTGGCTACTCCCCAAACTCCTGTAGAAGCAATGGTCAGTCAAATATGGACTAAAATTTTAGGATTGCCACAAATCGATATTCACGAAAATTTCTTTAATTTGGGTGGACATTCCTTACTAGCTACACAGGTAATATCCCAAATTCGCCAAGTTTTTCAACTAGAATTACCCTTAGGAAAACTGTTTGAATTTCCTACCATAGCAGGTTTTTCCAAGGAAATTGAACAGATTCACCAAAAACAATCTCAGTCAAAATTACCACCTTTAGTTGCTGTTAATAGAACAGAGAAAATTCCTCTATCTTATGCTCAAGAAAGATTGTGGTTAGTAAGTCAATTACAAGCTAATGATGCCACTTACAATGAACTATTTACCTTAAGATTAACTGGGTTTTTAAATATAGAAGCCTTAGAACACAGCTTGAATGAGATAGTCCACCGTCACGAAGCTTTACGGACAAGTTTTTATACTGATGAACATGGACAACCATTTCAGGCGATCGCACCAAATGTCAAAATAAAATTATCGATATTAGAATTAAGCCATCTGTCTATTTCTGACCAGGACGGAGAAATTCAGCATTTAATCAATCAAGAATATCACCATCCCTTTGACTTGTCTCAAGTTCCCTTGCTGCGCTGCACACTGTTGCGTATCCATGAACAGGAGCATATCGTTTTATTTAGTATTCACCATATTGTTTCTGATGGTTGGTCAATGGGGGTGTTGACCAGGGAGTTAGCAGCACTTTACACAGCTTTTTCTGCAAACAAACTCTCTCCTCTACCACCATTACCCATTCAATATGCAGACTTTGCAGTTTGGCAACGTCAATACCTGCAAGGTGAAAGAAAAGAGAATTTACTTACCTATTGGCAACAGCAGTTAGCAAACTTACCTGCATTACAACTCCCCACAACCCATCCCCGTGGAGAAGTAAAAACGAACCGGGGTGCTAGTTATAGTTTCCTCATTCCTAATTCATTGGTGCAGGAAGTACAACTACTGTCTCAGCAAGCTGGTGTCACCTTATTTATGACACTGCTGGCAAGTTTTAAGATTTTACTCCAACGTTATAGCCATCAAGATGATATTGTCGTGGGTACAGATGTTGCTAACCGTAACCACACAGAAATTGAACAATTAATTGGTTTCTTTATTAATTTATTAGTTTTACGTACTGACTTAAGTGGAAATCCGACTTTTCTAGATTTATTACAACGGATACGTCATCAAACATTGGCAGCTTACGCTCATCAAGATTTACCTTTTGATGAGTTAGTGAGAGCATTGCAACCTGAACGACATCTCAGTAACCAGGTTCCTCTATTTCAAGTTTTATTTGTTCTGCAAAATACACCAAATTCAGTTTTAGAATTACCAGGACTTGCTTTAAATTCAATCGAAGTAGAAAGCGGAATATCCAGGTTTGATTTAGCCTTGCTACTCAGAGAAACTGATTCAGGTATCACAGGTAAATGGCAATATAATGCTGATTTATTTACCACTGATACGATTACTCAATTCACAAATCACTGGCAAACATTACTCAACAGTATTGTCACTTCTCCTCATAGCCGTATCAATACATTAGAAATGCTCACAACTACAGAAAAGAGACAAAAAAATATGGAACAACAGGAGCGTAAAGCAGCGAAAAGACAAAAATTCATGAGCATTGCTCCTCAACCAGTAAATTTGTCAGTAGAGCAATTAATTAAAACAGATTATTTGCCAGATTCGCCAAAATTTCCTCTCGTCATTCAACCTCATAGCCCAGAAGTTGATTTAATTTTTTGGGCTGAGAATAATCGCGAATATCTACAGACAAAATTATTTACCCATGGAGCTATCTTATTTAGAGATTTTCCTGTAAAATCAGTTGCAGAGTTTGAAAATTTTGCTCAAACAATTTGCCCCAATTTATTTGCTGAATATGGAGATTTACCCCGCACAGGTGAAGGTGGTAACGTTTATGGTTCTACTCCTTACCCAGCAGATAAAGCCATACTTTTTCATAACGAAAGCTCTCATTTACATTGCTTCCCCTTAAAGATTTGGTTTTACTGTGTTCAGCCTGCAACTAAAGGTGGAGAAACTCCAATTGTTGAATGCCGTAAAGCTTATAAATTACTCAGTCCCCAGTTGCGAGAGAAGTTAGCTACTAAACAGCTAATGTATGTGAGAAATTTCGCGGAAGGTTTAGATGTAAGTTGGCAAAATTTTTTCCGTACTACCAATAAAAAAGATGTAGAAAATTATTGTATTCAAGCAGGAATTGACTTTGAATGGTATGATGATAATGGTTTAGTAACTCGTCAAATTCGACCCGCTTTAGCCATACATCCTCAAACTGGCGAACCTGTATTTTTTAACCAAATTCAATTACACCATATTTCCTATTTAGATGTAGATGTACGAGATTCACTCCTCTCTCTGTTTGGTGAATCTAAGTTACCACGTAATGTTTATTTTGGTGATAGCACACCAATTACAGCAGTAGAAATTGCCGAAATTAATCAAGTTTATCAGCAATCTCAAACTAGTTTTTCCTGGCAAAAAGGCGACATTATTATGCTTGACAATATGCTCACTGCTCATGGTCGTAATCCCTTTGTAGGTGAGCGAAAAATTGTTGTTGCTATGGGAGAAATGACAAATGGTTCAGATATTAAGAATATTGAAAATTAATCATATCAACACAAAAAATTATCAATCTATATGCAAACTAAAACTATTAGCGGCTTTCGTCTCTCACCTCAACAACAAAGACTATGGAATTTACAACAACATAGTTCTGCTTTCTGTACCCAAGCTAGTGTTGTAATTACAGGTAATCTCCAAATCAATATTCTCCATCAAGCCCTTGAAGTAATTGTTAATCACCATGACATCCTCAGAACCAGTTTTTACCGTCCACCAGGGATGAAAAATCCTGTGATGGTAGTTAATCAGGAGATTAGCTGTGCTTGGGAATATTTAGATTTCAGTGCTGAAGCTGAAGAGGATATTATAGCGAAAATTCCAGGATTGTTTTGGCAAGGTAGACAAAAATGTCAATCTTTATCACCACAATCTATACTGAATTTATTTCTCATAAAATTAGCGGATGATTACCATATTTTAATTATTTCTTTGCCAGCTTTGTGTGCTGACACTAGAAGTATCAAAAAATTGATCCAGCAAATTAGCCAAGCCTATGGTAAATGCTGCCAAGGCGAAACTTTTAGTGCTGAATATGTACAATATATTCAATTTTCTGAGTGGCAAAATCAATTAGTTACAGATGAAGATGCTGAGATAGCTCAAGCATATTGGCAGAAACAAGCAATTCCCTGTTTATCAGGCTTAAAATTACCCTATGAAGTAAAAAGTAAGGGAGGAAAGTTTGTTGCTGATAGTTATCAATTAGCCATTGACCCAGAATTATGGGAGAAGATTGATAATTTTGCCCAAAATTATGATGTTAAAGCTGAAATTATCTTATTAGCTTGTTGGCAAGTCCTCATTTGGCGGCTGACTGGAGAGTCAGAAATTGTCATTGGTACAGCCAGTGACCGTTGTGAGTATGCAGAACTAGATCATACCTTGGGACTATTAGCAACTTGGCTGCCAATTAAAACTAAACTTACATCTAATTATAACTTTCTAGAAGTATTAGCCGCAGTCAATCAAAACTTAGCCAATGCTATTGAATGGCAAGATTATTTTCTCCCAATAACTCAAGGAGCAGATAATTTCCTGGCTTTTCCCATTGGTTTTGAATGGGAGCAGTTACCACCAACATTATCAACAGCTGGTGTATCATTTGCCATTGAGCAAATTTATAGTTGTATTGAACCATTCAAAGTCAAACTCCGCTGCACTGCACAAAATCAGAGTCTGACAGCGGAACTATATTATGATGTCAACTACTTCTGTGGTAAGACAATTCAACGGTTAGCTAGACAGTTGCAGACTGTAATTCATAGTGCTGTTATTGCACCGCAAACTTTCATCTCTCAATTACCAATTCTCTCACAGAGCGATCGCCACCAACTCCTATTTACATTTAACCAAACCGATAAAAATTACAGTTTAACTCAGTGTATTCACGAGGTTTTTGCTACCCAGGCAGCCACCACACCTGATCACATAGCTGTAGTTTATGAACATGAACAACTGACCTATGGAGAACTCAACCGCAAAGCTAATCAACTAGCTCACTATCTGCAAACATTGGGTGTGCAACCAGATGTAGTAGTGGGGTTATGTGTCGAGCGTTCCCTAGAGATGATTATTGGTCTGTTAGCCATTCTCAAAGCTGGAGGAGCCTATTTACCTCTCGACCCAATTTTACCCCAGGAAAGCCTATCCTACCGCTTACAGGATGCCCAAGCCCCCATTCTGTTAACACAACATCAATTAGCAGAGACATTTTCTGTTGATGTAGCCCAAGTAGTCTGCATCGATACAGACTGGCCAACTATAGCTCAATGCCCAGATGTCAATCCCATCAGCCATACAACTATCGACCATCTTGTCTATGTGTTATTTACATCTGGTTCGACAGGTAAACCCAAAGGTGTGGCGGTTGAACATCGCCAACTATTAAATTATGTTCAAGGAATAACCCAGCAATTAAACCTCCCAGATAGTGCTAACTTTGCCACTATTTCCACTATTGCCGCCGATTTAGGCAATACTGCCATTTTCCCTGCCCTCTGTACAGGAGCATGTCTGCATGTAATTTCCCATGAACGGGCAACTAATCCAGAATTATTACTAGAATATTGCGATCGCTATCCCCTTGACTGTTTAAAAATTGTTCCTTCCCACATCAATGCTTTATTAACAGCTTCCCAACCGGAGAAGATTTTACCTCAAAAATATTTGATTCTGGGTGGAGAACCCCTACCTTGGAACTTAGTAGAACAGCTTCAGCACTACGCCCCCAACTGCCACATCCTCAACCATTACGGCCCCACAGAAGCCACCGTAGGAGTCCTCACCTATACTCTCAACGGTGAATTGGCCCCAGACCAACCAGAAACCGTGCCTTTAGGTCGCCCACTGGGTAATATTCAAATTTATATTCTCGACTCTCATCTCCAACCAGTACCCATGGGTGTACCTGGAGAACTGCACATTGGCGGAGAAAGTTTAGCACGAGGTTATCTCCATCAACCAGAACTCACCAATCAAAAATTTATTCCCCATCCCTTTAACCCAGCCCCAGGTGCAAGATTATACAAAACCGGCGATTTAGCTCGTTACCTTCCTGATGGCAACATTGAATTCTTGGGAAGAATTGACCAGCAAGTCAAGATTCGCGGTTTTCGCATTGAACTAGGGGAAATCGAGTCCGTACTACAACAACATCCAGCCATTCGGGAAACAGTAGTGACTGCGCGGGCAGATGAATCAGGCAACCAGCGGTTAATTGCCTATTTTGTCCCCCATCAACCCAACTGTGCCGTTAGCGATATTCGTCACTTTCTCAAACAAAAACTGCCAGAATACATGATTCCTGGGGCTTTTGTAGCCCTGAAGAAACTGCCATTGACAGCCAATGGTAAAGTGGATCGTCAAGCATTGCCAGATCCCGACCAAATTAGACCAGAATTAGCAGCTATCTTCACGCCACCCCGCACTCCTGTAGAAGCAACAATTGCCAAAATTTGGGCCCAGGTACTGCAAATTCACCAAGTCGGCATCTATGACAACTTCTTTGAGCTAGGTGGCGACTCAATTATGACTATTCAAATTGCTGCCAGAGCTAACCAAGCCGGGGTGAAAATTACACCTAAGCAGTTATTTGAAAACCCTACCGTAGAAGGACTAGCCGCTGTTGCCAACGTTTGCTCCACCTCCACACCACCAATTACTTCTACATCTCGAACAGCCATTGATGAGTCCTGGTTGAACAAGCTACCAGGGTTAAACATCAACGAAATTGAAGATATATACGAACTCACTCCCATACAAAAAGGCATCCTTTTTCACAGTTTGTATGCTCCTGAAGAAAGTTTATATTTCTTCCAAACTCGCTTTGCTTTACGAGGAGAACTCAATGTTGATGCGTTCAACCAGGCTTGGCAGCAAGTCGTAGAACGGCACACCATCCTACGCACCAGCTTTCATTGGCAAGACCTCGAACAACCATTACAAGTGGTGTATAAGCAAGGAAAAGTACCTCTCCAACTACAAGACTATCGGGGTATAGATACACAACAGCAACAACTACAATTAAAATCTTTTTTGGCAAGCGATCGCACCTCCGGCTTTGATTTGTCCCAAGTGCCCCTGATGCACCTCACCCTATTCCGCTTTGCCGATGATTACTATGAATTTATTTGGAGTAGACACTTCATCATTGCCGATGGCTGGTCAATCCCATTAATCTTAGATGAAGTCATCCGAATTTATGAAGCCCTTTGTCAAGGTCAAAATCAGCAGTTAGCACCCAGCACTCCCTTTGCTAATTACATTGAGTGGATAAAACAGCAAGACCTATCTCAAGCAGAAATATTTTGGCGACGAGTAGTCAGCAACTTCCACACACCCACCCCCCTCACCACCCTCTACACTGATAACCTATCCCACCAAGAAGAAAAATACGACGACCAACAAATTACCCTCTCCCCAGAAATAACCGCAGCCCTTTATGCCTTTGCTCGCCAACATCAAATCACACTCAACACCATCATTCAAGGGGCTTGGGCCTTTCTTCTCAGCCGTTATAGCGGTCAGGAAGAAGTAGTGTATGGATGTACAGTATCCGGTCGTCCACCAGAACTTGCGGGAGCAGAATCAATAGTGGGTATGTTAGTCAACACCTTACCCGTCAAAGTCAAGGTAGATGGTAACCAAAATTTACTCCCATGGCTCAACCAACTGCAAGCACAATTACTAGAAATGCGTCAGTATGAATACACATCTCTAGTAGAAATTCAAGCCTGGAGTCAAATCCCCAGAGGTTTGTCTTTATTTGATAGCATTGTCGTCTTTGAAAACTTACCCACACCAGATAGTTTAAAACCAGGAAACAGAAGCCTTCATGTCCCAGACTCCAGTAACTTTTACAAAATTAACTACCCCCTCACCATCGTCATTATTCCTGGTTCTCCCTTAGTCCTGGGCATCAATTATGATTTTCATCGTGTTGATCTAAATATGATTAATGGCATCCTCACCCATTTGCAAATCCTCCTACAAAACATCATCAGTCATCCTCATATCTGTCTGAAAGATTTAGAGTTAATCACAGAATCAGAACAACAAATCACCTCTAATTTAGCCAAAGCAGCCATCTTTGATTTTTGTGATTTAGCCACTCCTATTTAGATAAATAGAGGATTTATATGACTTACGCAGAAGTGACGGAAGAATAAATCCATATTTTTCTAGCCTATGGGTAAGTCTTGAATTATTTTTTTATTTCACATCAGCTTTTAAATATTTTTCAGTACCCCCAATAAATAATTACCTTACCTTCACATATCATCAATTTCTGGAGATACATCCATGGATGTTTTTGAACACCAAGAAATCAACATTAACCATGTTTTTGCCAAACATGAATCCAATGTCAGAAGTTATTGCCGCAATTTTCCTGACATCTTTCAACGTTCCAAAGGTGCCATTATCTATTCTCAATCAGGCAGAGAATACATCGATTTTTTAGCTGGTGCAGGTGCTTTAAATTATGGTCACAACAATGACTTTATCAAACAAAAAGTCATGTCTTATCTCGATGCTGATGGAGTTGCACATGGATTGGATTTGTATACATCAGCTAAAGAACATTTCCTAGCCAAATTTAGTGAATTAGTTCTCAGCCCTAAACAACTCGATTATAAAATTCAATTTTGTGGCCCTACAGGTACAAATGCAGTAGAAGCAGCTTTAAAACTAGCTAGAAAAATCACCAAACGTCCAGGCATATTTTCTTTCATGGGTGCCTATCATGGCATGACATTAGGTAGTTTATCCGTCACTGGTAATCTGGGAGTGAAAGCAGGAGCATTTGGCACCTCAAATCACGTCACCTTCATGCCATATCCCTATGGTTTTATGGACACATTCGACACAATAGAATTTATTAATTCAGTCTTACATGATGCCAATTCAGGAATTGAAAAACCAGCCGCTATTATCTTTGAAACTGTACAGGCTGAAGGTGGAATTGTTGTAGCACCCATTGAGTGGATGCAAAGATTGAGAGAACTATGTAATCACCATCAAATTTTATTAATTTGTGATGATATTCAAGTAGGCTGCGGTCGAACTGGCTCTTTCTTTTCTTTTGAAAGAGCAGGTATTGTACCTGATATGGTCATTCTTTCCAAATCTATTAGTGGTTATGGATTTCCCATGTCACTATTATTAATTAAGCCAGATTTAGATATTTGGGAACCTGGTGAACATACTGGCACTTTTAGGGGCAATCAATTAGCATTTGTCGCTGGAACAGCCGCCTTAGAATATAGAGAAAATGCTAATCTTGAACAAGATGTAAAAATCAAAGAATTTTTCTTAAAAAACTTCCTCCATAAAGAAATTGCTTCCATCAATGACAAAATTCAAATCCGTGGTCTTGGTATGATTTGGGGCATTGATATCGCTAACTTTGGTGGTAGCGATTTAGCCCAACAGATTACTTCTCGTTGCTTTGAATTAGGCTTAATTGTTGAGCGTGTGGGGAGAGATGATACTGTCATCAAGATTTTGCCACCATTAACAGTTGAAATGCCTATTTTACAAAAGGGATGTTCAATTATCAAACAAGCTTTTAGTGAAGCTATCAGTCATTAATTTATTCATGTATTGAGAATTTTTATCAAATAAGGTAGAGGATGATGGTTAACTGCCAAATGAGAGAGACAACAGAGGATTTTGAACAAATATTTTTCGACAAAATATATTGGTTCAACAAACTAGCTGGAGAATTACCAGAAACAAATTTCATCACTGATTATGTCAGACCTAGATTATCTAGCGGTAAAACTCAAACCATCACTTTTGAGCTACCTAGTCACTTATCAGTACAGGTAATTAAATTGGCTCATGCTTCCCATTTGTCAATATATATAATTCTAGTCTCTGTCTTAAATTTATTACTGCAAAAATATACTGGTAGTAATGATATTATCCTTGGCTCTCCTTGTTATTATCAACATCATCAATCAGCAATAAACAATCACATCGTTCCCTTACGCTCTCAGTTAGTAAACCACCTAACCTGTAAAGATTTACTCTTACAAGTTAAAGATATAGCAATAGGAGCGTATAGCCATCAAAATTTGAGTTTTGATGATTTATTGAAATTATTAAATATACCCAAAAGCCAAAACCGCTGCCCCATTTTCGATATAATAGTTTTATTGAAAAATATTCATCATCTAGATGGTATTGACCAACTCAAGAATGACTTGACTTTTAGTTTTGAGGTTATTGGTAATTCCATACAAGGCGAAATTACATATAATTCATTACTTTTCCAAGCAGAGACTATCAAAATTTTAATTAAATATTATCTCGGCTTAATTGCCAGTTTTGTTAATCACCTTGACAAGCCAATTTCCGCAATATCTGTATTATCAACAACAGATGAACATCAAATTCTCACAGATTTCAACGCAAATACTCAGAACTTTCCTGTGGAAAAAACTCTCCACCAATTATTTGCAGAGCAAGTGAGTCAAACACCAAACAAAATAGCCGCATTTGATAAACAAACAGAATTAACTTATCAACAACTGAATGATAAGGCAAATCAATTAGCTCAATTCCTTCAACAATTAGGAGTTAAACCTGGAGATTTTATTGCTATTGCTAAACAGCGAGATGTTCACTTCTTGATCGGTATACTGGCAATATTAAAAGCAGGTGCGGCTTATGTACCAATTGATATTAGCTATCCTCCTGAGAGAATTAATTACATGCTCTCCAACAGTGCGGTAAAAACTCTGTTGACAGATTCATCGAATATTCATTACTTAACAGGAATTTGGGACAATTGCCACCAATTAAAATCTGTAATTGTTTTAGACAGAAAAACACATAATTCTATCTCAGATTCAAATATAAAATTCAATATTTACACATCCCTAGAGTGGGAAAATTTGCCCCAGGATAATCTGGCCATGCAGACACCAGGCATCGCCCCCGCTTACATGATTTATACTTCTGGTTCCACAGGATTGCCGAAAGGAGCAATTATTAGACATGGTGGGGCAATTAATCATATTTATGCTCAATTTGCAGCTTTAGAATTAGGAGAAGAATTAACATTTCTGCAAAGTGCCCCAGCTTCATCAGATATCTCTGTTTGGCAGTTTTTAGCCCCCATTCTTATTGGTGGTCAAACGGTTATCGTCAATACTGAAACTGTTTGTCATCCAGAGAAATTATTCCAAGTCATTCAACAAAGAAAAATTACCATTGTTGAACTGGTTCCAGTTGTACTGACAGGTTTATTGGACTATATTTCTCAGTTACCAGCCGATCAAAGATTATTACCTGATTTGCAATGGATGATGGTAACAGGAGAATCAGCATCAGTAGATTTGGTAAATCGATGGCTAGAAATTTTTCCTCAAATCAAGGTTGTCAATGCTTATGGGCCAACGGAAGCAGCTGATGATATCACCCAATTTATTATTGATCAGCCTTTACCAGAAAACCAACGCACAGTTCCCATTGGTAAACCCTTAGCCAACTTAAATATCTATATTCTTGATTCTCAAATGCAACCCCTACCCATTGGGGCATTAGGAGAAATTTGTGTGTCAGGATTTGGAGTTGGCCAGGGATACTGGAAAAATCAAGAAAGTACCCAACGTAATTTTGTTCCTAATCCATTTACTCATACAGCTAAACCCTTGCCAGGTATTGAGACAGATTTCATTTACAAAACTGGTGATTTAGGAAGATGGTTACCAGATGGCAACATTGAGTTTTTTGGACGCATTGACCATCAAGTAAAAATTCGTGGTTTTCGGATTGAATTAGGAGAAATTGAAGCATTACTGAGTCAACATCCTGCGGTCAGAGAAAATGTAGTTGTGGTTAGAGAAGATCAACCTGACGACAAACATTTAGTAGCTTATATAGTCCCCCAAAGCGATGATTCATCACTGTTGAGTGAAGTAATACCACAGCTACGCCAGTTTTTAAAAGAAAGATTACCAGAATACATGCTACCTTCCACTTTCATGCTGATGGAGTCCTTACCCTTAACTCCCAGTGGCAAGGTAGACCGCAAAGCTTTACCAGCACCTGATACATCTTCCTGTCCACTCGCAGTTAATTTTGTCCCACCCCGCACACCGACAGAACAGATAGTAGCTGATATTTGGGCTGATATTTTAAGAAGGGAGTCAGTAGGAATTGATCACAACTTCTTTGATTTAGGTGGTCATTCGCTGTTAGCTACACAAGTGATTTCTCGATTACGTGAAGCTTTTAAGGTTGATTTACCTCTGCGTAGCTTGTTTGAAAATCCAACTGTGAAAACCTTGGTTGAACAAATAGAAGGAATTCTGACAGTACGAGAGTTACAGGCTGTACCTGTGCAAACAGCAGAAGACAGAGAGGAAATCGAACTATGAAAACAATTCAGGAATTTTTGTCTGACCTTTGCTCTCAGGATATCAAAATATGGGCTGAAGGCGATCGCTTACGTTGTAGTGGCCCAAAAGCAGTGCTGACACCAGAAATTAAAGCTGAATTAGCAGCACGCAAGCTAGAAATTTTAGCATTTATTAGTCAAGGTAATCAAGCTTTACAAGCAACTTCACCATCCATTCAACCCGCTGGACGTGATGGTAATATCCCTCTGTCTTTTGCCCAGCAGCGACTTTGGTTTCTCAGTCAATTAGAAACAAATAGCAGTGCTTACAATATACCCGCAGTCGTCAGACTCACAGGCCAATTAAACATCAATGCACTCTCTCAAAGCTGCCAGGAAATTATCAGACGGCATGAGATATTAAGGACAAATTTTATTGTTGCTGATGGTTCTCCCATCCAAGTTATTGGCAAAGATAATAAATTTATTTTTCCAGTCATCGATTTGCAGATATTGGCAGACAATGACAAACAAAGAGAAGTACAAAACTTGGCTATTTTAGAAGCTCAGAAACCCTTTGATTTAGAAAAAGATGCTTTGCTGCGAGCCACCGTACTTCAACTCTCATCAACAGAGTATGTGGTGTTATTGACGATGCACCATATAGTTTCTGATGGTTGGTCAATAGGCATATTAATTAAAGAACTCACAGCACTGTATACAGCCTTTTCTCAAGGTGAACCTTCCCCACTTCCCGAACTACCAATTCAGTATGCTGATTTTGCTATTTGGCAAAGACAATGGTTGCAAGGGGATGTCTTACAAACCCAACTCAATTATTGGCAACAAATTTTGGCTGGTGAGTTACCTATTTTAGAATTGCCGACTGACTATTCTCGACCAGCAATTCAATCTAACAACGGTGCAACAAAGCATTTCCAATTATCCAAATCTCTGACTGAGAAACTCAAAGACCTGTCACAGCAGGAGGGAGTCACCTTATTTATGACTCTGCTGGCGGCATTTAAAGTGTTGCTATATCGCTACACTCAGCAGAAAGATATTATAGTAGGTACTCCTATTGCTAACCGCAATCGTGCAGAAATCGAAGGCTTAATTGGCTTTTTTGTTAATACTTTGGTATTGCGTACAAATCTTGATCATAACCCTTCTTTCAGAGAATTATTACAACAAGTAAAGCAAGTGACTTTAGGGGCTTATGCTCACCAAGACTTACCATTTGAAACATTGGTAGAAACAATACAACCAGGGAGAGATTTAAGTCATAGTCCCTTGTTCCAGGTAATGTTCGTTCTGCAAAATACCCCAGCAGAAGATATTGAGTTACCAGAGTTAAACCTAGAAATATTAAAAGCAGAAAAACATACTACTAAATTTGATCTAACTCTTTCGCTGACAGAAACTGAGGTAGGATTAAAGGGAGATTTAGAATACAACACAGATATATTTAATGCTGATAGAATTACCCGAATGATAGGACATTTTCAGGTATTGTTAGAGGGAATTGTTAATAATCCCCAGCAGCACTTGTCAGAATTGCCATTATTAACCACCAGTGAACAACATCAATTATTAATAGAATGGAATAATACTGAAACTGATTACCCTCAAAACCAGTGCATTCATCAATTATTTGAAGCACAGGTAGAGAAAACTCCGGATGCTGTTGCAGTGGTATTTGAGAATGAACAATTGACCTATTGGGAACTGAATGCCAAAGCAAATCAACTAGCACAATACCTGCAAAAACTGGGAGTAGGGCCAGAGGTTTTGGTGGGGATTTGTGTAAAGCGTTCCCTAGAAATGATAATTGGACTTTTGGCCATTCTCAAAGCTGGAGGAGTTTATCTACCTTTAGATCCCAATTATCCTACTCAACGGTTAGCTTTCATGCTTGAAGATGCCCAAATCAAAATACTGCTGACTCAAGCACAGCTACTAGAAATATTACCCTTCCATCAAGCCAAAGTAATCTGTATTGATAAAGACTGGGAAATTATAAGCCAGGAAAATCGAAATAATCTCAAAAATCAAGTTTCACCGACAAATAACGCCTATACTCTTTATACATCTGGATCAACAGGCAAACCAAAAGCAGTTGTCATTGAACATAGAAACACTCTTGCTTTATTAAATTGGGCAAGACAAGTTTTCACAAGCCAAGACCTCACGGGTGTTTTAGCATCTACTTCTATTTGTTTTGATTTATCAGTATTTGAATTATTCCTACCTTTAAGTTGGGGTGGTAAAGTAATTCTGATAGAGAATATATTGCATTTACCATCTTTTCCTACGGCAAAAGAAGTAACTTTCATTAATACCGTCCCTTCGGCTATAGCTGAATTACTAAAAATTGACGGTATACCTGCTTCTGTACATACTATTAACTTAGCGGGTGAAGCCCTATCTTTAAAATTAGTACAGCAGTTATATCAAAAAACATCTGCGAAAAATGTATTTAATCTTTATGGACCTTCTGAAGACACGACCTATTCAACATTTTCTTTGGTGAAAGTGGAAGCTGAACTTGTTACCATTGGTCGTCCCATTTCCAACACCCAAGCTTATATTTTAGATGCCCATTTACAGCCAGTTCCTATAGGTATTCCTGGTGAATTATATATTGACGGTGCTGGTTTAGCTCGTTGTTACCTCAATAGACCAGAACTAACAGCAGAGAAATTTATTCCCAACCCCTTTAGTAAAAAAGTCGGAGCGCGTCTATACAAAACTGGTGACTTAGTTCGGTACTTACTCGATGGCAATATAGAATTTATTGGACGCATTGATCATCAAATTAAAATTCGTGGATTCCGCATTGAAATTGGGGAAATTGAAGCAGCAATTCATCAACATCCGGAAGTAAGAGAAGCTGTAGTTTTAGTCAGAGGAGATATAGCAGATGACAAACGTCTAGTAGCTTATATAGTTACCTATTTCTGTGAAATATCTGTTCGAGAATTAAGGGATTTTTTGAAGGCTAAATTACCAGAATACATGATACCTTCTGCCTTTGTTGTGTTAGAGAAATTTCCTCTGACACCCAATGGCAAAATTGACCGTCGAATCTTACCTGCACCTGATACCATCCAGAATTCAGAAGAAAATTCTTCCCTAGCTTTGACACCTGTTCAAGAATTACTATCTGGTATTTGGGCAGCAATTTTGGGTATCAAACAAGTAGGGATTCATGATAATTTTTTTGAATTAGGTGGACATTCTTTATTAGCAACTCGTGTTATTTCTCAAATTCGCAAAGCTTTCAAAATAGACTTGCAGTTACGCTGTCTATTTGCATCACCAACAATAAAAGAATTAGCCAAGGAGATTGAGAACACTAAGAAAGCAGATTGTAAAATTAAATTACCCCATATAGGTCAGACTTCCAGAATCGGCAATATTCCTATTTCTTATGCTCAACAAAGATTATGGTATCTCCACCAATTAGAATCTAATAACACTGCATATAATATCTGTAATGCTGTGCGTATTATTGGTTCATTGAATATTCCAGCTTTAGAACATAGCCTTAATGGAATTATTGGTCGTCACGAAATTATTCGCACCAATTTTATGTTAGAACAGGGTCAACCAATTCAAGTTGTCTCTCCCTGTCTTAAGTTAAAATTACCTATTATAGACCTGAGCCAACTATTAGATGACGAAAAAGAGACAACAGTCCAAAAATTAGTGCATCAAGAAGCAGAAAGACTTTTTAATTTAGATACAGATCCACTATTAAGAGTTACGCTATTACAATTATCTGAAACTGAATATGTGCTGCTGTTCACGATGCACCACATTATTTCTGATGGCTGGTCTATGGGAGTATTAATTAATGAAATAGTAGCCCTGTATGAAGCCTATTCTCGTGGTAAGCCATCTCCACTACCAGAAATATTGATTCAGTATGCCGACTTTGCTATTTGGCAACATCAATGGTTACAGGGAGAAGTTTTAGAAGAACTACTAAGTTACTGGCAACAACAACTGCAAAACTTACCCACTCTCAAATTGCCAACAGACTATCCTCGACCTCTAACACCAACATATCAAGGTTCAGCACAACCTTTTACACTCTCTCCTACATTATCTCAACAAATCAAAACCCTGAGTGATCAACATGGTGTAACGCTTTTCATGACCTTGCAAGCTGCTTTTGCCACCTTAGTGCACTACTACAGCGAGCAAGATGACATTGTGATTGGTACAGATGTTGCTAACCGTAATCAGGGAGAAACTGAGGGTTTAATTGGATTTTTTGTGAATCAATTAGTATTACGCACCAAGTTTGATGGTAATCCTAGTTTTTCAGAATTACTAGAAAGAGTTCGGGCAGTTACTTTAGATGCTTATGCACATCAGGATTTACCATTTGACAAACTTGTAGAGGCTATTAATCCAGATCGTAATTTACACAGCACACCATTATTTCAAGTAAAATTAATTCTTCAAAATACTCACACAACTACTTTGAAGATTCCTGGTTTAACTTTCCAAGAATTAACTACAGAAACTAAAACAGCCACCTTTGATTTGCTGTTTGATATCAGAGATACAGAGCAAGGTTTGACGGGATTATTGAAATATAGTACAGATTTATTTACAGCTAAAACTATCGCCAGCATCCTCAAACACTTTGAAACAATTTTGAGCCAAATTGTGAGTCAGCCTACTGTGAAAATAAATGAAATCACAGAAATATTAGCGCAAGCAGACAAGCAAGAAAAACTTGCTCAAGAAATAAATTATCAAAATTCTTTGCAACAAAAATTGGGCAATATTAGGCGTAGGTCTGTTAAGTAAAGTATTTTTGTTAATTTGCGACATTCGATTGAATGAATAGAGGATACAAGTAATGCCGACAAATCAAAATCAACAAACTGGTTCATTAAAATTAGGAAATATCAGACGCAAAGCTGTTAATGTTGGTGAGAATGAATTAATCAAAACCGAATATCTTCACCACAGCCCTAACTTTCCTTTAGTGATTAAACCAGCAGTTAAAGGAGTAGATTTACTGACTTGGGCTAAGAATAATCGAGAATTTTTACAATCAGAGTTATTAAAATACACAGCAATTCTTTTTCGTGGTTTCAATGTCACATCAATCGAAGAATTTGAGCAAATTATTGCGGCTATTTGTGGAGAAGCATTAGAATATCGCTATCGAGCCTCACCACGTACTCAAGTTGCAGGGAGAATTTACACTTCTACTGATTATCCTGCTGATCAAAGTATATTTCCACATAATGAACATGCTTATTCACCTACATTTCCTTTAAAAATATTCTTCTTTTGTCTAACTCCACCAGCACAAGGAGGAGAAACACCTATTGGTAATTGTCGTCAAGTTTTCGCCAATATTGACCCCAAAATTAAAGAAAAATTCATTGAAAAAAAAGTTATGTATATGCGTAACTTTGGGGACGGTTTCGGCTTACCTTGGCAGACTGTTTTTCAAAGTACGGAAAAATCAAAAGTAGAAGAATATTGCTATAACAACTGCATTGATTTTGAATGGAAAGATGGCGATAAATTAAGAACCCGTCAAGTTGGACAGGCTATTATCAAACATCCCATAACTGAAGAAATGGTGTGGTTTAATCATGCAACCTTTTTCCATGTCTCTACATTAGAACCAAAGATTCGTAATTCTTTATTATCTTCTTTTAAGGAGGAAGATTTACCTACCAATACATATTACGGTGATGGTTCTGTAATTGAGCCTGAAGTTTTAGAACATCTGCGTCAAGCTTATCAACGGCAAATGGTGAGCTTTATTTGGGACAAAGGAGATGTATTGATGCTCGATAATATGTTAGCTATTCATGCTCGTAATCCCTTTGTTCCACCGAGAAAAATTTTAGTAGGAATGGCTGAACCTTATACCCCCTCAGTTGCAGTCTGAAATAAAAACAATCAATTTACTTACATAAAAGATTAAAAAGATTAAGAGGAATTAAAATGCAAGCAGCAACTATAGAAGGATTTCGCCTTTCTCCCCAACAGGAGCATTTATGGTCACTACAACAATTTGATAATCAATCGATATATCGCAGTGATTGTATAATTTCAATTACAGGCGATGTTGATATAAACCGCTTGAAATTAGCTTTACAAGATGTTGTTAATGACCATGAAATACTCCGCACCTGTTTTCGTTGTCTTCCAGGGATGACTATCCCAGTTCAGGTGGTTATAAATAACAAAATAATTTTAGAAAAAACATACAATTTGAGCGATTTAAATGATGAGGAGCAAGATACTAAAGTTAAAGCAATTGTTCAAAATTTGAGATGTCTGCCTTTTGATTTAGAAAAGGGTTTAAATTTACAGACTGCTTTGATTACTCTCTCCTTAGATCAGCACCTTTTATATCTCAGTTTACCTGCAATTTGTGGGGATAGTATCACTCTGCATAATTTAATGGGAGAAATTGCTAGTGCTTACTCAGGTAATTTGAATGGTGAATTATCTGAAGAACCGCTACAATATGCAGATTTTTCTGAATGGCAGAACCAAATTTTAGAAGCAGAAGAAACGGAGATTGGGAGGAAGTATTGGTTGCAACAAAACTTAGCTAATATTGATAATTTAAAACTTCCTTACGAAATTGATGGTTTAAATAAGCATCAGTTTGAACCAAAAGCTATCAATTCACTCATTGAGGCTGATTTGGTGCAAAAGATAGCAATTATAGCCAAAAAATATAATACTTCTAGTTCGATATTTCTGCTTACTTGCTGGCAGATTTTATTATGGCGCTTGCTGGAGCAATCAGAGATTGTAATTGGTGTGGGTGTAGATGGGAGAAAATATGATGAATTAAAAGGTGCGTTGGGTTTGTTTGCTAAATATCTTCCCATACAATCTCATTTAGAAGATAATTTAAGTTTTAACCAAGTTTTACAACAAGTAAATGAATCTCTAGAAGAAATCAACAAATGGCAAGAATGTTTTTCTTGGGAGTCAATTAATGATTCTGATACAAAATTAACTACTTTGCCTTTTGGGTTTGATTTTAAACAAGAATCACCTG
Source organism: Richelia sinica FACHB-800 (assembly GCF_014698825.1). Lineage (GTDB taxonomy): Bacteria > Cyanobacteriota > Cyanobacteriia > Cyanobacteriales > Nostocaceae > FACHB-800. The sequence continues at coordinate 8,972 of NZ_JACJTT010000019.1, read as the reverse complement.
TATATTATGTGGGGGATGTAAAATTTTCCATTGAGTCACAGTATAGTTGTATCGAAAGATTAAAAATAAAGCTTTATTGTCAACAAAGCACTGAAGATTTAAAGCTAGAATTTCATTATGATTCTAATTTATTTAATAGCAAAAATATTCAACTAATAGCCGAAAGTTTTCACCAGTTAATTATTAGTGTTGCTAATAAGCCATATGAGGTAATTAGTAAGCTCAATATTTTAAGCGATCGCACTCTGTATCAACTTCTATTTCAGTTCAATCAAACTGATGCAAATTACCCAAAAGATAAGGGCATTCATCAGTTATTTACCGAGCAAGTAGCATGCACACCCAATAATATTGCTGTTGCATTTAATAATCAGCAACTTACCTATGGTGAACTGAATGCACGTGCAAATCAATTAGCTCATTACTTGCAACGTTTGGGTGTAGGTGCAGAAGTATTAGTGGGAATTTGTGTGGAACGTTCCCTAGAGATGCTCATTGGTATCTTGGGTATTCTCAAAGCTGGTGGTGCTTATGTTCCCCTCGACCCCCACTATCCCCAAGAACGTTTAGCTTTCATGCTAGAAGATACCCAGGTATCTGTCTTATTAACCCAACAGCATTTACTGGAAAGCTTACCTAACCACAATGCACAGATAATTTGCATAGATACAGATTGGGAAACCATAGCGCAGGAAAATCAGGAAAACCCCCTTTCTACAGCCTCTCCTGAAAACTTAGCTTACATCATCTACACTTCCGGTTCTACTGGTAAACCGAAAGGAGTAGCGATCGCACATCGTAACTTAGTTCATTCTACAACAGCACGCCTTACCTACTACCAAGAACCCATCACCAGCTTTTTATTGCTTTCATCCTTTGCGTTTGATAGTTCAGTTGCGGGTATGTTCTGGACGCTTTGCAGTGGTGGAACTCTACATTTACCAGCAGAAGGAGTGCAACGAGAAGTTCTGAAACTCATAGAGTTAATTTCCCAAAATCGCATTTCTCACTTATTAAGCCTTCCTTCTGTATATGGGCTGATTTTGCAACAAGCACAACCACAACAATTAAATTCTCTACGTGCTGTCATAGTTGCAGGTGAAGCTTGTCCACCAGAATTAGTAGAAAATCACTCTCAATTACAGCCTGATACATCTTTATTTAACGAATATGGGCCGACAGAGGCAACGGTTTGGAGTAGTGTTTACCATTGTCAGTCTCTAGAAACTGGAAAGCAAATATCTATTGGTTGTCCTATAAGCAACACACAAATATATATACTAGATTCTCACTTACATCCAGTTCCTGTTGGTGTGACTGGCGAAATTTATATTAGTGGTGAAGGTATAGCTAGAGGTTATTTAAATCGGCCTGCAATTACATCTGAAAAATTCATTCCTCATCCCTTTAGCCAACAACCAGGAATGCGTATGTATAAAACTGGCGATTTAGGAAGATATCTCAGTAATGGCAATATTGAATTTTTAGGACGCATTGACAACCAAGTAAAAATTCGCGGTTTCCGGATTGAATTAGGTGAAATTGAAGCATTATTAAATCAATATCCTGGAGTACAGGCAGCAGTAGTTATTGCTCGTGAAGATGTACCAGGAAATAAACGCTTAGTTGCTTATGTAGTTCCTGATTCTAAATCAGCTACTACAGCGAATCAACTGCGGGATTATCTGCAAGATAAACTGCCGGAATTTATGGTTCCGTCGGCTGTCGTGCTGCTTAAAGAATTACCTGTAAGTCCCAATGGTAAAATAGATAGAAAGGCTCTACCTGCACCCGAACAAATCAGGGCAGAATTAAGAGGAGAATTTGTTTGCCCTCGCACAACTGTAGAAGAAAGGCTAACTCAAATCTGGGCTGAAGTATTAAAAGTTGAGAAAGTTAGCATTTACGATAACTTCTTTGAATTAGGTGGACATTCCTTATTAACAACTCAGCTACTTGCCAAAGTTAAAGAAGCTTTTAACTTGGATATATCTTTACGCAATTTGTTAGAAAAACCCACCGTAGCAGGGTTAGCAGAGAATATTGAGCGAGTTTGTCAAACAGCAGTTCAGTGTTCAACCTTGGATATCAAAACTGAAACCGTTTTAGACCAGACTATTTATCCTCAAACTTTTGGTAAATTTATCCCTGAACCCAAAGCGATTTTATTAACTGGAGCATCAGGATTTTTAGGAGCATTTTTACTAGCTGAACTTCTACAACAAACCACGGCGGATATTTACTGCTTAGTGCGTTATACAAATCTTGATGATAGTCATACAAAGTTACAAAATATCCTCAAATCTTATGGACTTTGGCAGGAAATTTGGAGTTCTAGAATTATTCCCATAGTCGGTGATTTAGCAAAGCCACTTTTGGGTGTAGAAACTGAAAAATTTCAACAATTAGCATCTATCATTGATGTCATCTATCATAATGGTGCTTGGGTGCATCATCTTTATCCTTACTCCATCCTCAAACCTACCAACGTACTGGGTACACAGGAAATTCTCAGGTTAGCCAGTCAAATTAAAACCAAACCAGTACATTTTATTTCTAGTTCTGGTGTTGTCGCTGCAAGAGTTGAATCGGGAGTTAAATTAGTTCATGAACAGGATATCCTGAATGAAAACGAATTTCCTAGCAACGGATATTGTCAAACTAAATGGGTAGCTGAAAAGTTACTACAAACGGCGGCTGAAAGAGGAATTCCCATCTCTATTTACAGACCATCTCGCATATCTGGACATAGCCAAACTGGAGTTTTTAATAGCAATGACTTTCTCTACAAACTGATAATTGGTTGTGTGCAATTAGGAAGTACGCCAGATATAGATATTAGAGATAACATAGTACCTGTAGATTATGTCAGCAAAGCCATAGTTCATTTATCCAAGCAGGAAGAATCTCTTGGTAAAACCTTTCATTTAGTACATACCCAAACGCTGCATACAAATACACTGATTGACCATATTCGCTCCTTGGGGTATGTAATTGAGCAAATTTCCTATGACCAATGGCGAGCAAAATTGCTCCAACTTACCCAAAGTTCGCTAGAACATCCTTTATCTTCACTAGTGCCATTTTTCCCAGCCAGACAAGCTCAAGAAGATAATTCTGATTTAGGATTTTTAAAATTTGATCACAAAAACGTTATCAATGGCTTAGTAAATACTTCTATTAATTGTCCTCCGATAGATGAGAAGTTACTAGGCATTTACTTTTCTTATCTCATAGAACAAGGATTTATGAATATTAAATTTTGAATATAAAATTCCATCTCTCAATATCTACCTCTCCGCGTCTCTGCGTGAGAAAAAATCATCTCATTTAATCATTCAAAAATTTTGCACAAAATTAGGAGCAATATTGTATGAATACCACAACTCTTTACACTAGTTATGACCCTCTAGCTCGTGTATATAATGAAGATTGGGCTGTAGAAGTTCTCAAAGAGACAATACCAGCTTTAGAAACATTAATTTTCCCAAATTTAATACAGGATGCACAAATTCTCGACCTTGGTTGTGGCACAGGACAATTGGCACAAAAGCTAATGGAAAAAGGGTATAAAGTCACAGGAATTGATGCTTCGGCAGGAATGTTACATTATGCTCGTGAAAATGCACCAGAGGCAAAATTAATTCTTAATGATGCACGGCTTATTGATTTTTATCCTACTTTTGATGCAGTAATTTCTATAGGAGCTTTTAACCATGTAATGAGCCTAGAAGAGTTAACCAATGTGTTTCATAAAGTTTACCAATCTCTATTAGATCATGGTATCTTCTTGTTTTATTTATTTTTAGAAGAAGAATATCTCGATAATTGGAATGGAAAAATTACTGGAAATGTGAAAGAAGACTACGCATGGGCAGCGAAAAATAGCTATGATTTAGAAACTAAAATAGCATCAATTAATTTAACAATATTTTCGTTGATAGATAATACTTGGCAGAGATTGGATAGCACTATTTCAGAAAAATGTTACACCCAAGAAGAACTTATTTTATCTTTAAAAACAGTTGGTTTTAGCGATATTAGGGTTTATGATGCCCATCTGGATTTAAATATATCTAGAATGCCTGGGTGCAAATATTTTGTGTGCCATAAGCAAAAAATGAACGGGAAGAACCATACATAAACTGCCCATCATTCCATTCACAATTGTTGAATAAATCTTTCTGGATATTCCCATAACTTTTTTGTAAAAATTATGAATGCACACCAAGTTACATTACATCAACCTTCAGATAATTTAACCAAGATATTAGCTACAGCAGGTCTTACCAACCAGCAGCAAAAGTATTTACGAGATTTTATCAATCGTTACAGCACACGCACCAAAACATCAAAGCAAATTTCTCAAACTTATCGCCCATTTTTAGCTGATGATAAAAACTTAGGAGAGTTTAATTTACTCTGCAAAGAAATGTATTATCCCATTGTGGCTAATCGGTCTTTGGGTTCTAAAATCTGGGATGTAGACGGGAATGAATATGTAGATGTCATGATGGGTTTGGGGATTAATATTTTTGGTCATAACCCATCTTTTATTAAAGAAGCCTTAATCACCCAACTGGATAAAGGTATTCAAATTGGCCCTCAATCAGAACTTGTGGGAGAGGTAGCTGAATTAGTTTCTCAAATGACTGGGATGGAACGAGTTTGTTTTAGCAATACGGGTACAGAAGCTGTGATGAGTGCTATCCGCATTGCTAGAGCAGTTACAGGTCGTGAAAAAATTGTGATTTTTTCGGGTTCTTATCATGGTCATTTTGATGGCACTTTAATTAAGGCAAATAATGCAGAAAATAATTACTCGGCAATGCCATTAGCACCTGGAATATTACCAAATTTTGTGAATGATGTTTTAGTGTTAGATTATGGCAATCTTGAATCATTAGAAATCATCAAAACTCATCAACAAGAATTAGCAGCAGTTTTGGTAGTTCCTGTACAAACTAGTAGACCGGCTTTACAACCAAGGGAATTTTTACAACAGTTAAGGGAGTTAACACAAGCAACTGAAATTGCTTTAATTTTTGATGAAATGGTGACAGGATTTCGCATTCATCCAGGTGGTGCACAGGCTTATTTTGGTGTACAAGCTGATATTGCAACTTACGGAAAGATTGTGGGTGGTGGAATGCCAATAGGGGTGATTGCTGGTAAAAGTAAATATATGGATGCCATTGATGGGGGTATGTGGAATTATGGTGATGATTCTTACCCTGGGACGAAAAAAACATTTTTTGCAGGTACTTTTTGTAAGCATCCCTTAGCAATGACTGCTGCAAAAGCAGTTCTGAAATATCTGCAAAGTGAAGGATTATCACTACATCAAAAGTTGAATGAGCAGACAGCACAATTTATTAATGCTTTAAATGATTATTTTTCAGTAGAAGGATTACCATTAAGAATGGCGAACTTTGGTTCTTTATTTGGTTCTGCATCTGTGGAACTTGCTGATGGAAATTCTGCTGCTTCAGTAGCCATGGCATTATTAAAATATCATCTCCTGGATAAGGGAGTTCACTTGTTAGGGGTTAGTGGTTATTTATCTACAGCCCATACAGATGAAGATATCAACTATATCATTCAAGCTGTTAAAGATAGTGTAGAAGAAATCAGATTGGGAGGGTTTTTACCTCCCCGTGCTGCTGTTTGAAAGTTTAGTTCATAGGAAATAAAGATAATGCAAACAACTTCAGAAGAGACAACAATTTATAAAGTTGTAGTTAACCATGAGGAGCAATATTCTATTTGGCCTGCTGATCGAGAAAATTCTCCTGGTTGGAGAGATGCAGGAAAAAATGGGCTGAAGTCAGAATGTTTGGAATATATTAAGGCAGTCTGGACAGATATGCGTCCCTTAAGTTTAAGGAAGAAAATGGAAGAATCATCCCAGGAAAATTAATTATTCATCAATTGTGAATGTGATTTGTAGGGAGGGTTAACTTCTCTACAATCATTTTGCGTAAACAGCAAAATAAATTTATTTAATCTCATGAAAAAGAACATATCCAATCAAAACTCTTGGATAGTTTGCCCTAAACCTAATCCTTTGGCAAATTTGCGTTTATTTTGCTTTCCTTATGCTGGTGGTAGTTCATTTATTTTTCGTAATTGGCCAGACTCTCTATCCCCATCTGTCGAAGTTTGTACCATCGAACTTCCGGGACGAGGAAGACAAATACAGTTACGACCATTTGATCGAATTGAGCCACTTGTAAATGCGATCGCTTCTGTGATATCTCCTTATTTAGACAAGCCATTTGCCTTCTTTGGTCACAGCATGGGTGGTTTGGTCAGCTTTGAGTTAACGCGGTTGCTGCGTCAACACTATGGTCTTCTCCCAGTTCACCTATTTATCTCTGGTCGTCGCGCACCCCAACTTCCCGACTCAAAACCATCGGTTCATAACCTCCCTGAAGCAGAGTTTATTGCCGAACTACATCGTCTCAATGGGACACCACCAGCAGTATTAGGGAATGCAGAATTAATGCAGCTATTTCTGCCAATTTTGCGGGCAGATTTTGCTGTTTTGGAAACTTACATTTATCATCCTGAACCACCTTTAGAATGTCCGATTACCGTTTTTGGTGGCTTAGAGGATACAGAAGTTGATTGTAATCAATTACAAGCATGGCAAGAGCAGACAAAGGCTGATTTTAATTTACATATGTTTCCTGGCAATCATTTTTTTATTCATTCTACTCAAGCTTTCTTAATCAAAGCTTTAGAGCAACATTTAAAGTATTAATCAAGAGCGTGAATTTGCTATTTAAAAACCAATCCTGATTATCTCTATGTCCCATCGATTTATTAAACATGCTAGTTTTAATCCTGAATTATTATGGCAAAACCCAATTTTATCTGTTCAAAGCTTAGGAAAAAAAATCGACAATCAATGGTTATGGCGTGATTTAAATTTTGAACTTTTCCCAGGAGAACAAGTAGCTGTAGTTGGTGCTTCGGGCACAGGAAAAAGCCAATTACTGAGAGCGATCGCTAGTCTTGATCCCATCCAAGCAGGATACATTTTCTTTCAAGGTAAATCTCTTGATTCCTACCCTCTCCCACAATATCGCGCTCAGGTAATTTATCTCCATCAACGTCCTGCACTGTGGGAAGGAACTGTAGAAGATAACTTACAACAAGTTTACCGTTTAGCAACTCATCGTCAACAAGTTTATAATCGCCAAATTATTATTAACTATTTACAAATTTTACACAAATCTGCCGATTTTTTACAACGTCCTGTGAAAGCGATTTCTGGTGGAGAAGCGCAAATTGTTGCTTTTTTGCGCGCTCTGCAACTTTCACCTTTAGTTTTATTACTTGATGAGCCTACAGCTTCTTTAGATATAGTTACAGCTAATTGTTTAGAGGCTTTAGTAACAGCTTGGCAGCAGGAAGACCCCCAACGGGCATATCTTTGGACTAGCCATGATGCTGCACAATTGCAACGGATTACCCAGCGTCAAATTAATTTGTAAATTAACGCATTATGACACCTAATTATATTGTCATTGGTTATCCTCAACTTGCCCTAGCCGCCTTATTTATTGTCATTAATATCGGTCTTTCTTTGGCTCTAAATTTAGGCTTAGGAAAAAGTTTGTTAATCGCTTCCCTACGGATGGTAGTGCAATTATTATTAGTAGGATATTTATTGCAATGGGTGTTTACTCTCCGCAATCCCTTGTTAATTATCATCTTAGCTTTAGCCATGACAATTATGGCGGGTATATCGAGTGTTAATCGTACTCATCGAAGATTTTCTAGTATTTATTGGAGTAATTTTATTTCCTTATTTTGCGGTTCATTTTTAGTCACTGGCTTCACTGTTGGTGGTATTATTCAAGTTCATCCTTGGTATGATCCGCAATATTTAATTCCTTTATTAGGCATGATTTTGGGTAATGCCTTAACTGGAACCTCCTTGACTTTAGAGCGGTTTATGGAGGATTTAACTAATCATCGAGAACAAATAGAAGCACTCTTGACTTTAGGTGCAACTCGTTGGGAAGCTGCCCATCAACCGATTAGAGAAGCATTAAGAATTGGCATGATTCCTACAATTAATTCCATGATGGTGATGGGATTAGTAAGTTTACCAGGGATGATGACTGGTCAGATTTTAGCTGGTGCTAGTCCTGTGGATGCTATCCGCTATCAAATAGTGATTATTTTTGCACAAGCATCAGGAACTGCAATTGCCACAATTGGTGTTGTATTGCTGGCATTTTTATCGTTATTTAATCAAAAACATCAGCTATCAGATGCTTTATACAAACAAAGCTAAATATCTTTCAATTTGCACATTAATATCGATAGTGTTGGGTTGATAAAGAAAGATAATGTTGGTTTCGCTATTGCTTAACCCAACCTACTTTTATCTGAGATTAACTGTATTGATAATGTCTAATTTTTAATTAATATATGAAATCCCGTCAAATTCGAGATATTGCTTTTATTCTTCATCGTTATATTGGTTTGGTATTAGGACTCATAATTGCTGTGATTGGCTTGACAGGTAGTTTGTTAGTATTCAAGCCGGAAATTGAGCAAACCCTAATTACCCAGCGAGTTGGGAAGATAATCACTCAAGAACAAATGATTTCCCTTGATGCAGTGTTAGCCACAGCTAAGTCAGTGAATGCTAATCGTCCTGACCTGGAATTAAATAAAATTAGGCTACCTGCTACTCCTAGTTCACCTTATCAAGTAGATTTTTTTGATAAAGACTATCAACTAACTCGCCTATTTATTCATCCTTATACTGGTGCAGTTATAGGAATAAATGAATCGGATTCTAGTTTTGAAAGAATTGTGCTGAAAATTCACTATAGTTTGTTAGTAAGGATTCAGGTCTAAATGTGAGGAATTAAAGAAGGAGTCTGCACAGCAGGGTTAACCATTGCTTTGATAGCTTGGTCAAAAAAGTCAATAACAGAACGTCCTTG
>NZ_JACJTT010000018.1 GCF_014698825.1 Richelia sinica FACHB-800 | reverse complement strand
TTGGGTTGTGCCTGTTGTGGTGTTGGCATCGGAATCCAATGTATCATCACCTGCATCTGCGGTGGTGAGGACATATCCACTGGGGGCAACAAATTCCACTTGGTATTGTCCGGGGGTTAAGCCACTGAAGAGGTAGTTGCCGTTGGCATCTGTGGTGGCTGTGACGGGGGTGCCACCGACGATAACGGGATTGCCATTGCCATCTAGTAATTTAACTGTGACACCTGCTAGTCCTAATTCACCATTATCTTGAATACCATTGGCGTTGCTGTCTTCCCAAACTCTGTCTCCTAAACTTGCGGCTAGTAATTCACCGAAGTTGTTGTTTACGCCATTTGTGCCTGATGTCAGGATAATGTTGGATACTTGGTCGTTACCTAATGTGCCACCTTGTGAACCAACTGCATCTTTACCATCTAGAAAACCATCAGGTTGGCTTTCTACCAGTTGGTATGTTCCTGGACGTAAGTTGCCGAAACTGTAGCTACCGTCAGCAGCGGTGGTGGTTGTTAAGGTGACGCTACCTAAATCGTTTGTTCCTGTTAGGGTAATGGTTACGCCACCAATACCGCTTTCTGATGTGCCTTTAACTCCATCGTTGTTAGCATCTACATACACAACACCAGCGATGCTAGAATTTTTATAGAAGCCGGCATCATTGGTCGTGTCATTCTCTCCAGAAGACAAGTTAATCAGTCCAGTGGTGAAGGTGCTGACGTTTGGATCTGAATCCTTTGTATCATCTGTTCCCTGATTCCCAGGGCTGATGGCATCATAACCAGCAGGTTTCACAAACTGGACTTTGTAGTCACCAGGTAGAGTTTCAAAGGAATACTTCCCATTTGCATCGGTAGTAGTGCTGCCAACTAATTCTCCGGTATCAATGACGTTGTTGTTATTTGCATCAATAAATAGGTTGACGGTTGCACCGGCAATCCCTGCTTCACCCGCATCTTGAATACCGTTTGTATTCAAATCGTGGTAAACAAAATCTCCTAATTTTGCTAATGAAACACCGATAATTATAAATTGGCGATCAACGGGATTACTATCATTAGGATTAGTATCTGGGGCTAAAATAACGCCAACTTTTCCAATAACCTGTTTACCAAAAATCGTAGTGTATTCATAACTGGGAATAAACCCTTCCCCATTCGCTAACGCCAGAGATATAATTCTATCTGCTCTTGCTTGATTGTAAGGACCTAAACCAGTTGTCGAATTTTGATTGTCAATTAAAGACCAGATGGCTCTTTGAACATCGCTATAAGTAACAACACCTAAACTGCTACTATTTTGGTCTAATAATGTTTCTCCAACAAATGACTGGTTTAAAATCCAGTTGAGTAAATCAAAATTTTCAGGATATTCAATATTACCAAAACCTGTTGGTGCTCCTAGTAAAGTTGATTGTGCGCCTAGTAATTGATTAGGCAGTTGTTCATAGGTAGAGTATACCTTAGCTGTTAAAGTTCCACTGGTGGGAATTCCCCGATCTGTATCTATACAATAACCATCAAACCAACCAGCAAGGGTATTGTTTCCAGTAACCTGAACATCAAAGTAGCTATCTTGCCCAAACCTATTACCGAAGCTTGATTGTAGTGAGAAGTTAAAAGTTACTTGATCTGGAAGAGATAAATTTAAACGCGATAATAAGTCAGCCATAATAAGATTCTCTGAATGTTGTACAAATTTATGAACAAGGTGATAGGAGAAATTTTTATTTGCTATGCCTTTTTTATTGTTATTCCTATAAATGTTGCTAAAAAGGAGTAACAACTGGCTGATGTAATTGCATAATCATCTTTAAATCTGGAAACCTTGGTTAGTTGGTTTTTCCAGATAATTAAACAAAACAGGTAAGTGCTTCTCTTCTGAGAACTGAAGATATGGGTTTTTACAGCTAGATAGACCTAGACCTGATACACTTACCTGCCGCTAACACAATTAAAAATTTCTACCAAAAATTAATGCAATTTACTTGGTAGCTTTTTTAGCATCAAGAGCTTTCTTGCCTATAAAACCACCAACTAAAAGAGTTCCTAGTATAGCGGATGGTTCGGGTACGGGTTGGGGACTAGGTATACACTGACCAAAAGTATCAAAGTTATTTGATGGGCAAGCTGTGGCAAAGGCAGGTGCAGAAGAAGCAGCGGACAGAGCGATCGCGGCAGAAGCAACAAGTAAAGTCTTTTTCAACATAACTACTCCAGTAAATCCACAGATAGGTATGACAGACCAAAGCTGGTAGAAATCTCAGCTAGGTTCTCTATTGAACACTTTGTAGTGCAGTAATGTTACAGTTACTGATGGACATCACTTTTCATAAAATAGGTTGAATTACTGATATAGTAAAGTGCTAAAAACCAACTTAATCAAATCTTTAATATAAAATTCCTTTAACTTGGTATTTAGGTTAACTCGAAAAAACACGTAGCTAAGGCTAGCAAAATAAATATAAAACCTTGATTTATAAAGAGTTGTGGAGGAAAAAAAAGTGAAGTAGGTGCAATTAAACAAGGTTATATAGGTCAAAATATTGGCATTAGTATGTGCTAAAGCACATTGTAAAATTGATAGTAGGTGCAACATATAGGTTTGCTGGAACGTCTTTAGAGCATTTTTCAGGTGCAGTTTATGTACTCATAAATCTACTCTTGGATCTTCAGTTCAATAGAAAATGTCCTGATCAGGACACGCATAATCAGGACAAAATAAGACGCATAAAAACTTGTAATAACAGGTTTAGCGACTAATACCGCCGAAGTTACCGTAGCCTAAGCCACCATAGTTACCATAATTACCCGTGGTATTTGGGTAAGTGCCATAAGCACCATAATTACCAATACCTGGATAGTTGCGGTAGCCACCATAATTGCCATAGTTACCATAAGTTGGATAGTTGCCATAACCACCATAACCAGGGTAGTAACAGCCACCATAACCCCCATAATTACCATAGTTACCGTAATTATTGGGATAACGACCATAACCACCATAATTATATGGTGAGTATTGTCCTCCAGAAACATATTGCTGTTCCTGACAAGATAGTTCTTCCACTAAATTAGATTGGATGATTTGATTAGATATCATAATTGACCTCACTCAATTACTGATAAAATCAGATGTTTAGACATCTATGTTTTTATTATTAAGTTTTTCTACCAAAACGCAATTAGGCTTCAGTTAGAACTCAAAGATAAATATTTTATGTCTTTCGATATAATTAATAGTAGTTTTTTTAAATAATTCTGTGGTTTAAATTGCTTCAATACTTATGAATAATGGAGTAATTAATGGCTATGGTGGAATTAAAGAAAATTCCACTCAAGACACAATAAAAATAATTATATATTGTGATTAGTGTTAATAAATAAGCCAATTTATAAAAGCCAACAGAAATTTTAAATTAAAGCCAAGGTAGATTTAAATGTATATAAACATTAGTCCTTATGAAAATAATCTTCCAAGCAAATTAGATAATAATTGCTTACATCCATTGGCACCATTATTAATATTGGGTACAACAAAAGTCAAAACAGAACCAAGTGTGAATTGAGATAACTTATATTTAGTGCTTTGTGAATCTGAATCTCCGGCACCAAGAGTTAAATTTCTATCGGCGCTAGTTTCGATGTTGGTATTTTGTAAGTATAAAAGATTCTGAACCATAAAGTCATTATTGTCTCCTAGACCTGCTTGAAAAATTTGTTGTTCTTGGGGTGACAATTCTGTGAATAATTCAGGATTGAGAAATGGCAACTTTTCATCCATAAAATTTAAATCCTCACACCAATAATTCTAAATGGTTAAAAATTTGAGATGTTCACCTTGTTGAGCAAGAAAAGTTTCTCGACTTCCTTGGAGTTTAACTTGGCCTTGTTCGAGTAAAACTATCCAATCGGCTCGATTAACGACACTGGGACGGTGAGTAATGAGAATTGTGGTTTTACCCTTGCGGAATTCTAGGAGACGGTCTAAAACATGGGTTTCACTCACTGGGTCTAAGCCAGCTGTAGCCTCATCAAGAATGAGGATAGGTGGATTGGTGAGAATGCCCCGTGCGATCGCTAATCTTTGTCTTTGCCCACCTGATAGGTTAGCCCCAAATTCTCCTAATACAGTTTGATACTTATTTGGTAATTGGCTGATAAAACCATCTGCATCAGCAATTTCACAAGCTCTCACAATTTCTTCAAAAGAAATATAGGGAGTTCCTAGACGGAAGTTGTCTAAAATAGAACGACTCCAAAAATGAGGTTCTTGGGGTACATAAACTACTTGTTGTCGTAAACAATCAAGAGCTAAGTCATGAACATTAAAAAAGCCGATTCTGATATTACCGGAGTTAGGCTGATATAACCCAGCGATGAGTTTGGCTAACGTGCTTTTTCCACAGCCTGATGCACCAATTAAAGCAATTACTTTTCCTCCTGGTAATTTCAGAGAGAAATCTTCTAATAAATCTACTCTTCCAGCATGGTGAAATATTAAATGAGAAAGACGAATATCTGCATCAGCAGAAATTTTAGCGACTGGTTTTTGACTACCTCCTACCACTTCAGGTGTGGCATCAATGACTTCTAAAAGGCGGGAAATTGCTGTTTGAGAACGGAAATATTCATCAACTAAACCTACCAATGTGCTGATGAGATTGAGAACATTGACTTGTAGGGCATTAAATGCCAACATTTGTCCAATGGTCAATTGCTTGTTAATTACTAAAATACTACCTATGCCTAATAAGATTACCCCTCCTAGAGTAGAAAGTAGTTTAGAAACAGTACCATTAATAATGCCAATTTGAATGGTGCTAAAAGTCAGATTAGCAAGACGACCAAACCGACTTTGAAATTCATCCCAAAATTGGGGTGCAGCATTGGTAGTTTTAATAACCTGTGCGCCTTTAAATGTTTCTACTAATACGCCTTGATTTTCTGCGCCTAAAACTAGTAAGCTACGAGTTTTTTGTTGCAGAATTGGTAAAAATGGTAAGGTAGATAAAGTCATTAATGCTGCAAATACAATTACCGCAACAGTTAATTGCCAGCTATAAAATAGCATTAAGCAAAAAGAAATGACTGCAATGAAGAATTGGCTAGGCAACAGAACAACAACTTGGGAAACTAATTGATTGATTTCGTTAATATCACCTAATCGGCTAGTTATTTCCCCACTGCGACGAGATTCGTAGTAGTTTAAAGGTAATTGAAGAATTCTGCGTCCAAAATCTAAAACTAATCCTAATTGTAAACGTTGACCAAATTGAGCAATCATCACAGCTTGTAAAACTTGCAAGCTACTACTAAATAAGGTCATAGCAACTACAGCAGTAACAACAACTGTGAGTAATTGAGTATCACCCCGCACTAAAACATCATCTGTGAGCAACTGAATTAACACGGGAGTTCCTAAAGCCAAAATACCCAGGATGACGTTAATTAATAAGACTTGGAAAAGTAAATTACGATAGGGTAACACTCTCTGGAAAAAGCGTCCAAATCCTCCTTTGGATTCTTCTTGGGGTTGTTGGAAAAAACGCTCTGGATCTGGTTCTAGCAGAAGCATTACGCCATTCCAAGCGTCTGTTAGTTCTTCGCGAGTAACGTAGCGAATTCCCACAGCCGGATCAGCAATTACGAATTTTTTACCTTTTTGATCATATAAAGTTACCCAATGGTAGCCGCGCCAATGAATGATTGCGGGTAATTGTATTTCTTTAATTCTGTCTATGAGTTGAGGTGCAGCTTTCACGGCTCTAGCATTAAAACCTAAGTTTTCTGAACCTCTTTTTAAGCCAAGTAAAGTTGTTCCTAATTGTCCAGTGCCTACAGCTTCGCGACTTTTATTAATACTTAAGAATCTACCGTAATATTTACAGATAGAAACTAGACAAGCAGCACCACAATCTTCCTCACTGGACTGTAAAACACATTGATAATTTTTTTGAGGTTTGATTAGATTCAACATGGTCAACCAAGTTTGAATTTTGAATTTCTGTCAGATTTGAGAAATTATGAAATGGGACAAAGATGATGAGGTAAGGTAACAGGTGACAGGTGATAGGTGATAGGTGACAGGTGACAGGTGACAGGTGACAGGTGACAGGTGACAGGTGATAGGTGACAGGTGACAGGTGACAGGTGACAGATAAGAGTAAGGAACTCCTGTTCACGCAGCGTGCCGGAGGCATACTCCTGAATTACTGTTCGCGTAGCGTGCCGTAGGTATACTTCTCAACTTACAAATCAGTGATTAATCTGCCTTTTCTCAAAATGAATTGCATGACTGTTTCTTCGCGCGAAATGATATCGGCTCTACCTTCCATTCCTGGTTGCAGATGACATTGCCGATCGCCTCTTTGCAAATAGGGGTTCTCTGGTTCGATGGTGACTTCGTAACCAGCAGGTTGGGAAGTATTGATTCCTGGTGTATCGGTTTTGGGTGGTTGGATGGCATCTGGTGCAACGGTTTTGACTGTGCCGTTGAGAGTTCCGTAATCTGGATAGGGACAAGCGGATACTTGCATTTGAACTTTTTGATTGACTTCCACCTTATTGATATCTTGGGCTGGTACGTAAGCTTTAATCAGTAAAGGTGCATTCAAAGGAGCAATTTGGGCGATCGCTTCACTGGGTTGTAGTACCTGTCCCGGATTCCGCAGTTTTAATTGCAGTATGGTTCCACCAATGGGAGCGCGAATCACACTCTTATTCAAGTCATTTTGTGTCTGTTGTAGTTCCTGACGAGAGCGAATCATCTGCTTTTGCATTTCCAACCGTTGTTGCAGGAGATTCTGTTGTTGTTGTTTGAGTCCAGCTAAATTAGCTTCTCCTTTCGCTTGTTCTTGTCTGATTCGTTCAGCGGCTACAATCACACTAGAATTACTGGGATTAATAGCTGCTCTGGCTTTATCTAAGTTAGTTTGTGCGACTTCAAAAGCTTGTTGTTTTTCCTCCAACTGGTTTTTAGCATTGTTTTTCGCTTGTTCTAACTGAGCCGCAGCAGATTTCACAGCTTGTTCCTTTTCCTCCACCATACTGCGAGATATGGCACCAGAAGTGGCAATTCGTCCCAAGCGATCGCGTTGCACCTTGGCTAAATTTAATGCGGCTTGTGCCTCCTCTATGGTCGCTGTTAACACCTTTTCCGTCTGTAATCGTTCCAGTTGGGATTTCGCTAACCTCAAAGCCACCCGTGCTTGGGTCAATTCTGCATTAGCTCTGATTTGTCTGTCTAGAAAATCGCGTCTTGTGCCGACTAACTCAGCTTGTCCAGCGACGACAGTACGACTGATTAAATTAGCCTGAGCCACAATCTGAGTATTAATTTCATCTAATTGAGCATCAATTTGAATCAGTTGTAATTGACTTTGCTGAATGCTGCTGTTTAGCTGCATTTTTTGAGTTTGCAGACGAGAATCATCAACGTAAGCGATCGCTTCTCCTTGGGAAACTATCTGATTTTCCTTCACTACTATTTTCTGTACCATGCCAGAAATAGCTGATTCTACAAGCCGCAAATCTCCCACTGGTCTAATAGTTGCAGGGACTTTGACAGTAACTTTGTATTTAAGTACCGTCGTCGAACCTACCCCCAAACAGAAAATACTCACCAGCACTATCACACCCACACTAGTCCACTTATGAATGTGGGGTAGAAAATCATTGAGATCGACTACAGGTAACTGCTCGGCTATAGGTTCATTGACCCAACTTCGAGAATTATGTTCCTCGCTACGTAAGAAGTTCACGACATAGCACCTTTGATGTTTGAGCAAAAAAATCAATTCAAAACCCAGTTATCTAGAGTTGTTCCGATAACTCCACATAATTTGATTGGAAGGCTCCTGTCATAGAAAAATAACTGTCTGAAGAAATATGTCTTTCAGCATCGACAAAAATAAGAGACTTGTAGCTGCCAGAGAAATCAAGCATACAGGCATTTTCAACCGCTCTCCAGGCGATCGTTCTATCTTCACTAATCGCAATAATCTATTTAACACAATTATAAATAAATTTCTCTCCCCAGAGTGATTTTTCAACTTATCAATCAGATATGAACAATGCTAAAAAATCTATAGAAATGGATAGAAAATTAACTCAAATATGAAACGGTAACATATACTGCTAACTGCCCCAAACATCCTGATTGATAATCCTCTATAATCATGAGTGGGGGAAGAGAAAAGTTTAACCCTAGCCTATCAAAACTTTTCTCATATTTCTCCAGTGTGATGCACTGAGAAAAAATGAGGAGAACGCTCAAACTCCCTCAAAGACCTCACTTACATTGAGCGAGTAGTTACATCTCCTCTCCCCCCTTCTTACTAATAACAATTCCTGTTGTTTGACAGATAAATCAGAGATAAATTTTATGATTCTGAAAGGACATACCATAATTCATCACCTAAGTAATTGAATTCATTATTTTGACTATATAAACATATAAAAATGTCTACTTCCTAACTTGAAAAAGGCAAAGTTGGTGTCATCATATTCAAACTAAGTGGAGACATCATTCCTCCAGAATCAGATGACAACATAGAGAGTGAGCTACTATTGACATCAGACATAATTGTATTTATCTGTGATGAATTACCTGTCGGTCCAGCAGAATTAGTTCCAGTGGTATTTGCCAACCTTTGCACAAAATTATTGTTGCTAATTTGCGGATTGTTGCCACCCATCAATAATTCCTGTTGCTCCTCTAATAAATCAACAAGTAATTTATCAGTAATGATTTTGACCAACATAAATATTTTCGCCTCTCTGATTTTTGAACAAAGGTAGCAGAGGCAGTAGCAGCAGGACAGTAATAGGATCACCTCTGTCTACCTTGAATACATCAGCCTCCAGCACTATAAAATTGGTGCAATACCTAAAGCATTAATTCCTGTAGGTATCGCTAGTGCACCTAATCCTAAGAAATCTTGTGCAGCAGTATTCACAGTTGAACTTATACCGGCTGAATTCGCAAAACTACCATTAGGCCCAGAAAAAGTTAAGCCACGTAATGATACAAGTCTATTGGCAAAATTGCTGCCAGCTAGCTCAAAATCCACACCACCAATCAGCAACTCTTGTTGCTGATCAGATAATTCAAAACATGAATCACATTTAATGCTTGGACATGTCATGATTATTAGCCTCACTTACAATTGCAACCAACCAATTCCAGCACTTGACTACGAAATTTGAGATGCTTAGTTCATACCTTCCCAAAACTTTCAGTCGAAAATTCTCAGAATCTTTCAACAACGCAGAGATTTTAGTGCTAGATGAAACAAATTAACAGGGTAATCTCTGCAATTAATTATCCATGAAGTAAGCAGATAATAATTGCAGAGTGTGGGTAGGGTTGGAAAAAGCATCACTGTTTTATGAACAGTAGACATCTCCGACAAATATGCGTTTTCTTAACCCTTGTAGATTTCATAAAACATCTTTACTGTTTCGGAGATGTCTAATTAGCACCACCATCAACGCAGATTTACAGCTAGAGGCTGACTATAAAAGCGCAGGGCCTGCGGCCGGTGCGCCTAAACCAAAGCCGCCTAAGGGGCTGGTAAGTGCAGGATTAATAAAAGCTTCACCACCTGGGCCTTCTGTTGCTAAACCGTTGAGAATAGGTGCAGCACCTAAGGCCCCAATTCCTCCAGGTAGGGCAGGTGCGCCTAATCCTAAGAAATCTTGAGATGCAGTGTTAACTGCGGATGTTGTACCAATAGAGTTACCAGTGCTACCTCCTGGGCCGGAAGCGGTTATACCTTGCAGGTTTGCTAATCTGTTGGCATAGTTGCTACCTGCTAATTCAAAATCCACACCACCAGTTAAAAATTCTTGCTGCTCATCAGATAAGGTCAATAACAAATCTGATGCCATATTTTGATCTGACATGAAATCTTTCCTCACTTACGTTTTTATACAGCAGTGGATTTCAGATGATTCAGATGTAAAAAGCCTAAGACAAAATTTATTTCTGCGCTTCTGAAACCCCTAGTGGCTGACTCCCCAAGTAAAAACAAATAACTATCCAAGTCGGTAGACATAACTACATGAATTGCAATTAATTTTCGGTCATCTGAGCCTGGAAAACTTTGCAATCATCTGTGAGTTATGAATAATATTGCAATTACCAACATTAATTAGGGAAATTAAAAATAGACCTCTCATTTTAATTTTTAATTTCCCTCTTTTACCTTCTTCTCCTGGTAATAGACTCCAGTTTGACATTCTCTAATTACAGTGCTGGAGTTAAATCAGACCACCGAAACCAGGAGCGCCCAAACCTCCACCGAAGCCAGGGCCACCGAAGCCACCACCTACTGGAGCTTCTGCTGCTAAACCATTGAGAATAGGCGCTGCACCCAAAGCCCCAATGCCTCCAGGTAGGGCAGGTGCACCCAGTCCCAACAAGTCTTGAGATGCGGTGTTAACTGCGGATGTTGTACCAATAGAGTTGCCAGTGCTACCTCCTGGGCCGGAAGCGGTTGTGCCTTGCAAGTTAGCTAATCTGTTGGCATAGTTACTACCTGCTAATTCAAAGTCTACGCCACCAGCGAGTAATTCTTGTTGTTGATCAGATAATGAAATAAACAAATTAGACATGACCGTTAGCCTCACTTACAATTTGCGGTGGTTACCCACCTAAGTACCCAACTATAAGCATTTTTGGCAATTAGTTCATAAATCTCAGGGTAGAAATAAAAGTTGTAATTTTCTTTCTTTTAGTAGAGATATAATACCAATTAAAAATTGAAGAATTAAAGATTGAAAACCTATTATTTGATCAGGATTTTTAGGTTAAATCCGTTGCTTTCTTTGTACAAATACATATAATTATTTTTGATTTTTCTTAATTAGGGTTTATTTAATCAATGCCAACTGTAATAAATTCAGATTGATTTAAAATGATCAAGATATAAAGACAACCAATGAAACCCTAAAAACTCAGGTATGTTTTCTGATTGGCAATAATTCAAAAAATTTGAACTATTTCTTCCTCCTGGCTCAGGCTGATGATGAATAACTTTTACAGCAAGTCCTAATTCGTTACATTGGCATTAGTTAGGAATTGAATTAAAAAATAAGCTATTCCTGCACTACCTATAGGGACTGTCAAGTTATCAATGCCTAAAAAGGCAACAGCTTCTAAGGCGGTAGAAAGTAGGGCAACCACTGATGATACTACCCAAATCTGCCAGATATTCCCTTGACTAGCTAATAAAATCAAGCTGCAAATTATGTAACTCACTATAGTAACTGTTAAAGAACCTTCCCAACTTTTTTGTGAACCGAAAATCTGATATTTATGTTTACCAAAATTCTGACCAATTAATGCCGCTAGACCGTCTCCCCAACTCATGATCATAATTCCGATAGCAGCATATTCTGGTTGTTGTGAATACCAAAACCAGGCAACCAAAACACCAATACTGACTGCGTAAAAAAATGTACCTAAACTCCGACGACCCACATTATCAATCCCTGGCAGAATAGGGAAAATGTAAGATAAAAGAGTGACTATGCTGGCTACGATTGACGCTATGATGCCGACAATGCCGGGGATATCCAGCCACCAAGCAATTAAAATAATGTGGCCAATGCCAATATGAACTATTTTGCGGATGAGTTCAGGGTTGGTTTGGTTGAAGCGGCTGACCAGCCAAGCTGTGAAAATCACAATCACCAGCCATGAGAAAGCGATCGCTATTTTCAGCCACAATGGAAGTATAGATTGTAAGCTCAAAAGTGTATTCAACAATGATGGCAACAAAGATAATTTTGACTTTAGTTTAGAACTACTGGTCAAAATTGACAAATATATCAGGGATAGTAACGGGACTGGTGCGACTTGAACGCACGACCTAGCGCTTAGGAGGCGCTCGCTCTATCCAACTGAGCTACAGCCCCAAGTGTAAAGCATTTACAATCATAGCAGGAGTGCTAGTCAGATTGCCAACTCCTCACCCAGGAACTACCACCAACTTCTAAGCCACAAAGATTACTTTCTGCCACCAGAATAGTTTGCGATTTTTTGCCTATTCGTTTTCGCAATTCTAATGATACGTGACCTTGCATAGTATCACGACAACAGAATTGTAGTCCTTGTGCTGTGGGTGCGCGTAACGGAGTTCCTGGTAGGTCGGTAGTTCCTGTTAATTCAACTTCGTAGTCTAAATTGCTGGCTCGCATTTGCCATTGACCCCAAGGTTGAATGTCCCACTCTACTTTGGCGTTCCAAGGAACAAATTCATAAAATTTACCTTGGTAATGAATGCCAACCATTGCGACTTCTTCCATCCACCACAATACACCACGTTTCCCACCACCAGCAGTTAAGGCTAGGTCTGGTTGTTGGTTAAAAGAGTTGCAGTTTAACCAAAACCATTTTTGGGGAAAAGCACCACCCCAATTTTTTTCACTATAAGCTGGGGCGTTGGTAAATTCATAGATTTGACCATTCCAGTCTACCCAACCACTAGCTAAACCATGGGCCATTAAGATTTGCCATCCAGGCTCAAAAATCTGCAAAAATGATAACCAGCCAGCAGTTGACTGTTGTAAGGTATGTTGATTACCCCAGCCGTAGATGGGTTGAATTTCGTAGTACCAACGGCAATATTTACCTGTGGGGCGATCGCTAATTATGCCTTGATTTATAGTAGATGTAGCCTGATAACCTGATTGAATTTGTTGTGTAAATTCTTCAGGTGGCAAATACTGGGGGGAAATTTGTAAGTTAGTCTGGCCCCAGTGACCTAAGCCTAAAACATCACGACTAGCCCAAAATTTACTGACATCGGGAAAGGTACGACAGAGATATTCATCATTAGGGCCAAGAACCTGGGCTGCACCTCCACTGTAAGGTTGATTACCTTGCGGGTCTTCAATGGAGTACATAAACGCGAAGGTCTGTCTAATTTCTGGTAATGTCACCCGATAATACCAACCTTCAAAAAAGCGGCGGTTATTGTGGTTGTAATGATAACCACTGTGGGGTGTTTGCGAACTCACGCAAAGATGTTTGGGAATCTTCAACATAAACAGGACTTACGCATAGGCTAAGAAATAAATGGGTTTTTTACGAATTCCTGTTATTAAAGGTTCTAGTGTACCTGGCAGATTGATTAGTTTTGCTATTCGCAGACATTGGTCATATCATCTATACTATCACCCACTGGTAATGATTTGCCCTATTTACTATGACCACCATAATTAAGGAGCGCAAAAAAATACTGAATATAGGTGATTTTTTGTCATAGTGAGTAGGGATAGTTAGTCATGAAAAGTAAAAATTGCAATTACGAATGGTTGTGATTATATCAAGCTGAGTATAAGTATTACCCACTACAGGTGTACATCTACCCAGTGAAATCTGCTGTATTAATTGGAAAATCAGATATAACCTGTGTCAAATATTCTTGCAACTTACTGTATTTGATTTCTTCTGCTAATTTACTTGTTTTAATTTGAGTAATTTGATTTTTATTGACTTACCCCATATTTTAGGTATGGTGTAAATCTGCCAAAATATTAAATTCCACAAATAACCATACTGTGGATAACATTTAACTAACAGAAGGTCTGCTATTAAATGCAATCGGGGTTCTTTTAGTGTACTCTCTCGAACAATATATCTAATTTGCTCTGGTTTCGGCGGAGCATGGCCAATTATGGCATCTTTTTGATAAAATTTTGCTTGTATAAATAAGCCTAATAATCTATCCAAATTCCACAAAGGTAACCAAGTTAAAGCACCCATGATATTCATCGCTTGGGAAAGTTCATAAAGTGCTGGTTTTACTTTTGTAGTTTGCCAAATTTTGTTATTAAAGTTTTCAAAATGAATACCATTTTGGTCCCTTCTTTCTTGCCAAGGAAATATTATGTGTCGAATATCTAAAGGTTTATCTAACGGAGCAATAGGCACTTCTAGCAAACCTGTGTAATTGCCTTTTTGAAAAGGAAAAGGATTTTCTGGTGTTTTTTTACAAATTTCTAATTGTCTCACATCAGGAATTGTTTCCCATTCTTGTTTAATTCGAGCTTCATCGGTATAGTGAATATTTTGGATTTTCAGCCGTAATACCCAACTTTCTGGGAAAATTTGAAAGTATTTTAAGGTGAAATCTAAAATCTCTGGATGAGCAAAATCATCATCATCTAATGCCAAAACATAATCACTGTCAACATTGAGCAACCCGACAAATCTTTGAATAACTTCGCCTTTATATGGACTAGTTAAATTTCTTATTCTGGGGTCATCTATATTTTTGATAGTTGCAGCAGGTGGATACACTAAAATAAACTGGACATCACCTTTGATTTTTAGTAACTGCTCTAACCAATAATCTGAAAAATTTCCGCGTGTAGCAGTAACAATTGTTAAAAGAGGTTTGGTGTTCATTTATTTATTCTTTGTGGGAGTTAATCAATTTCAATAATTTACTCTAAGGGAGATAAACTTTATACAAGTGTAATAAATGGTAAGTTATACTAAGTAAACTAAATTTATCAAAATTGTATGCGTATTCTCATGCTTTCATCCACATTTCCTTATCCGCCGAGTCGTGGCGGTACGGAAATTAGAACTTTTAATTTACTCAAGTACCTCCAACAAAACCATGATGTAACTTTAGTGACACAATATAACAAGGGATTATCAGATGATGAAGTTGCTCAACTACGTAGCTATGTCAGTGAACTAAATATTTTCCCTTTACCACCAGATCCCCAGTCTAAAGATTCAGTCAGGGGATTATTAGCCAAAGCTGGACGCTTTATGGAATCTGTGACGAAGGCGACACCACCTAATGTTCTACATCGATATTCACCGGAAATTCAAGATTTTGTCGATAGTTGTGTACAAGCAAAAAAGTATGATGTGATCACTTGTGAACACAGTGTGAATGAAATCTATATCCGTCCCGAATTCCGAGAGCAAGTGAATACAGTGATTGATGTTCACAGTTCAGTTTACGGTTGGATACGCGATCATTTAGAAATGGGTGCAGCACAAAATGCTCTACGCGATCGCCTTTATCTTACCTTAGTTCTCAAACGTTATGAGCAGCGATACTGTAGCAAATTTTCGCAGATTGTGGTGACGACAGAAGATGATCGCCAAGAATTTCTAAAACTCCGTCCGGATCTTGATATTCAAGTCATTCCCAACGGTGTAGATTTAGAATTATTTCCCTACCGTTCCCAAGATCCAGGCGGACACAGTTTAATATTTGTGGGTGCAATGGATGCGTCCCATAACATTGACGCTGCGCGGTTTTTTGCTTCTGTAGTCTTTCCAGAACTCAAAACCCGTTATCCTGATGCCACATTTAGTATAGTCGGAGCTAGACCAACACCAGAGGTTTACACTCTAGAAAAAATTCCTGGAGTGAAAGTGTTGGGGCGTGTGCCAGCAGTGGTAGATTACTTACATCAATCTACTGTGTGTGTAGTACCACTTAGGACGGGTTTCGGAATTAAAAATAAGACCTTAGAAGCAATGGCCGCAGGGATACCGATAGTGGGGAGTGATCGCGGTCTAGAAGGACTAGCTGTGGACAGTCATCAGGAGCCTCTACGAGCCTTGAGAGCAAATCAACCACAGGAATATATTACAGCTATTTGCCAACTCTTTGAGCAACCAAAATTACGCGAGGAACTTTCCCACAACGGTAGATATTTAGTCGAAAGTCAATTCACTTGGGAAATTGCTGGTCAATGTTATGAGCAAGTTTGTCTTGCTGGACAAAACCCATTGTAACCCCAATTCCGTCCTCATTCAGTGCATCACCCAACATCCTATGACTACTTATTTTTACTGTCCGCGCAAAACTATCACACCCCATGCTAATCAAGAAGATAATTTAGAACAGCCATTATGTGATTTTTGCTGGTACGAATATTGTTTTTGTTGGTCTGAATATTGTCTTAAAGAGTGGTATGAAATGCAAATACAGCATGAACGTCAACCTCTGATTGATAAACACCACACCCAAAAAGATGAAGAGTGATGAATACAAGATTTATCAATATATTAAAAACGTGTGAGTATATTGTTCAGTATATTGTTACCTAAATTCATTTACAATTAAACAACTCAGGAAATATACTAAAGCCAAGTATTGAAAAAACTAAAGCTCAACCGTAAATTGTATGAATTAAGCAACCTAGAGAACCTACAAGGCTGTCCCTGTTTACTCTAGTGAAGTTTCTTGAGCCTGCTCTGTCTATATCAAGGGAGGTTTCAGGTGAACATAGATAAGTTTGTCCAACGAGCAGAAGCACTACACCAGCAGTTAGCAGATTTGTACCAGACTGCTAATGTCCTACCTTGGATTCCATCGGATTTACTCCCCCAAGCCTTTCGAGAACTGCACATTACCTCCCGAATGATCAAGTTAGCTGTGGAGGAACTGCAAGACCAAAATGATGAACTGATGGAAACACGCTATATTTTGGAAACAGAACGGCAAAAATATCTCGATTTATTTGAATTATCACCTGATGGCTATTTGGTCACAAATTTAGAAGGAATAATCAAAGTTGCTAATGCCACTGCGGCAAGATTGCTCAACACATCCCAGAATTTATTAGTTAATAAGCCCTTAGTTTGTTTTATTATCCCAGACCAAAAGCGGCAATTTTATAATGAACTGTCGCAAATTAAGCAATCTCCCAATGTCCGGGAAATATTATTAACATTGCAGCCATATCAACAAGAATCTTTTACCGCTGCTTGCACTGTAGTTGGTGTCAAGGGACAAAATAACGGAACAGAAACCTTAAATTGGTTAATTCGTGATATTTCCCTGCGTCCACAACCAGAAGCAGTAGATAGCGCAAATCAGAGTAAGTTAATTCCTTCACGTCCATTAGTGAAATATACTAAAGGTGAGAATATACCTCTTTATCCTTTGTTTATTTGGCAGGTGAATCAAGGTTTGGTCAAGCTGACTACATTGTGTGCTACCGGGGAAGAAGTGTTGATGGCACTAGTAAAAGAAGGGATGGTATTTGGTTCTAGCTTAACTGCTTTACCGATTTACCAAGCCACAGCTATAACCGATGTAGAGTTATTATCCAATTCTTTAGCCGATATCCAAACTTTTCCGAATTTAAGTAATCTTATTTTAGCACAAACAACTCAACGCCTACAACAAACACAATTGCTCTTAATGATTTCTGGTAGACGACGCATACAAGACAGATTAGACAGTTTCCTGGAGTTTTTAAAACAAGAATTTGGTCAACCTGTACCCCAAGGGATTCGTCTTTCGATTCGCTTGACCCATGAAGAGATTGCTAGTGCTTGTTGTACGACGAGAGTGACTATTACCCGCTTGCTGCGTCAATTACAGGCACAAGGCAAAGTCAGGTTTGATGAGGAAAAACATATGATTTTGAGTCATATTTGAAAAAGAGCGATCGCATTTTCACCAGATTCAGTCCCTAATCAATTAAGGAAAAAAATAAAATTTAATCTATTCACACTAGGTCTGTAAAGCTGAGATAAAGAAGTCAGTATGGGGCTGAATTTTAAGGTAATAGCTCAAAAAATGAGATTTATCAACATCAGCATCCTTTTATTGACCAAATCATCTTCAAACAATTACCAAAAATATGTTTTTTTGCAGAGAGATACAGCAGTAATCCTACTGAAGACAAAATCATGAGACAAATCTGAAAATATTATTAAGGCTCAGAGGCTTGAGCAAATAAATTTGGTTTTGTGTTATGAAAGCAATGACCTACACTCGTCCTGGGAGCTTGCAAACGGATATAGCTCAAGAAACCGTCATCCGTCGCATTACTAATCGTATCCGCCAATCGTTAGAACTCCAAGAGATTTTAACAACAACTACGGTGGAAGTACGGTCTTTACTGGGAACAGACCGAGTGATGATTTACCAATTTCATCAGGACGGTAGTGGTCAAGTTATTGCTGAATCTATTTATGAACAGCGTTTACCTTCTTTACTGGGACTAAACTTTCCCGCAGAAGACATTCCCCACCATGCAAGGGAAATGTTCATCAAATCGCGGGTACGGTCAGTCGTCAATGTGGAAACCAAGCAAATTGGACAATTACCGTTAGGTAACACAGAAACAGAAATCACATTAGAAGATATTTGTTACCGTCCTGTGGATGCCTGTCATGTGGAATATTTGACGGCAATGGGCGTAAAATCTTCTGTGGTTGTACCAATTATTCATGGAGACCAATTGTGGGGTTTATTGGTATCTCACCACTCAGAACCTCGCGAAGTGGGAGAACCTGAGTTAGAAGCGATGCAATTAGTGGTAGAACAGTTATCAGTAGCGATCGCTCACAGTCAACTCCTCACCCAAGCCCATGCCAAAGCCGAGCGAGAAGCCACCATCAACCGCATTGCCACCCTCCTCCATTCTCTCCCCACCATTGTCCTACAACCAGCCCTAGAAGCCACGGTAGCAGCCCTTGGTGGTGTTGGTGGCAGGCTATGTGTTCGCAATCATGCCTTTGATTTTCAACATAACCAGTTCAAGAGTTTGCATGATTGTTTAATTCCTGGTAGTGATAATATTCAGCTGTATGTTTGTGGCCAACAACCACTGATTCCCGAACACACAATTTATCCATTACTAGAGCAATATAGTGTTTGGCAACAACACTATCAATCTAGCCATCATGACATCTGGGCAATTAACGACATTTATACAGAAAATAGTTTACGCACCGTTCAAATTGCCTTTCAACCCACTAAGATTCGCAGCCTCTTAATGATTCCTCTCCACTATCGTCAGCAGTTAGTGGGCTATTTAAGTGTCTTTCGGGAAGAAATAGACACAGAAATTCTCTGGGCCGGACAAACCCAAAACGACCATAGAAATATTTATCCCCGACTTTCTTTTGAAACTTGGCGAGAATTTAAACAAGGTCAACCCCAGTGTTGGACAGAAGCAGACATTGAACTAGCTAGAGAAATTAGCAATCATTTTGCTTCTGCAATTCAGCAATACGAACTGTATCAACAAGTACATATATTTAACGAAAATCTCGAAAAACAAGTCAATCGTCGCACCTTAGAAATGCAGAAAACTGCGGAACAACAACAAGCAGTATTTGGTGTGATTAATAAAATTCGTGAATCTTTAAATATTGAAACTATCTTCCAAACTACAACCAAGGAAGTTTGTAACTTAATTAAAGCTGACCGGGTTTCTGTCTATCGTTTCACCCCCGACTGGGGAGGAGAATTTGTTGGCGATTTTGAAGCCGCTAGTCCCCATTGGTCAAACAGTTCTAAAATAACTGTCAATACCACTTGGAACGATACCTATCTGCAAGAAACCCAAGGTGGACGCTATCGCCACAACGAAACCTTTGCAGTTAATGATATCTATCAAGCAGGGTTTCATTCCTGTCATATTGATAATTTAGAATATTATAAAATCCGTGCTTTTGTTCTCGCACCTATTTTTGTTGGACAAAAATTGTGGGGATTACTTTGTAGCTATCAACATTCTGGTACCCGCGAATGGAAAGCAACAGAAGTTAGTTTTATTAGTCAAATTGCTGCTCAATTAGGAGTAGCTATTCAACAAGCTAATCTGTTGGAAAAAACTCAACAACAATCACAAGATATATCCTTAGCCTTAGATCAATTAAAAGCTACTCAGACTCAATTAATTCAAACAGAGAAAATGTCTTCTCTTGGTCAATTAGTAGCTGGTGTAGCCCACGAAATCAACAACCCTGTTAACTTCATTTTTGGGAATCTCAGCCATATTAATGAATATGCAGAAGATTTACTAGATATGGTGAATCTTTATCAGGATGAATACCCAAATCCCAGCCAAAAAGTCATTCAATTAGCAGAAGATATCGACCTAGAATTTATCAACACTGATTTACCCAAGATTTTAGCTTCTATGAAAATTGGTGTCGATAGAATTCGCCAAATTGTCTTATCTTTACGTAACTTTTCACGTTTAGATGAAGCAGAAATGAAAGCTGTGAATATTCATGAAGGTATTGATAGTACCCTATTAATTTTACAGCATCGAATCAAAGCTAGACCAGAATGTCCAGGGATTGAAGTAATTAAAGAATATGGCGATTTACCTCTAGTAGATTGTTATGCAGGACAGCTAAATCAAGTATTCATGAATGTGTTTAGTAATGCTATTGATGCGTTAGAACAATATAGACAATCAACACCTGAACCACGCAGCGCTCAAATTAAAATCAAAACCAGCCTTGGTCAAATTAACAATAATGTTCCCAGCGCAGTCATTCACATTGCTGATAATGGTTCTGGCATTCCTGAACATGTCATTGCCAGGATTTTTGACCCATTTTTCACAACTAAACCAGTAGGTAAAGGTACTGGTTTAGGGTTATCAATTAGCTACCAAATAGTTGTAGACAAACACAATGGCATTTTTAAATGTACATCACACCCAGGTGAGGGTACAGAATTTTTAATTGAAATTCCTATTACCCAAGTTGGTGCTAACTCCTAATTTGTACAGGCATAGCTAAATAGGTCATTTTTAAACCACCCAATGGTGTAAATATCACTGGTGTTAGGTTTTGGTTCAGGTGCATTTGAATTTCTGATGCAGCTAACTCCTTTAACCCTTCCATTAAATATTTAACATTAAAGGCAATATCAATGTTTTCACCGGAAATTTGTGCCGGCATGGACTCTGTACCATTACCCACATCTTGCGCTTCACAAGATAGGGTCATTTCTTGAGCATCGCCATCTAAACTAATTTTAACGATATTATTTTTCTGGTCTGCTAAAACGGCAATGCGCTCTAACATACTAATAAATTGTCGCCGCTCAATAGTCACTTGTCGTTCAAATTGCCGGGGGATTAGTTGGCGGTAAGCTGGGTATTGACCTTCTAATGTACGGCTAGTTAAGCGTTGATTTTGCCAAGCAAATACCACTTGTCCTTGGTCTAAATATAAAGCTACAGTTTCTTCTGCACCTGAACTATGAGCCAACATCCGTTGTAGTTCTCGTAATGCTCTAGCGGGAACAGTCACTTCTAATGGGTCACTTTCCAGGGGATTTTCGTTAGTGGTTTCTACAACTGCCAAACGGTGCCCATCGGTAGCGGCAAATTCTAATGTATCTTGTTTAACCGTCAAATGGACTCCGGTGAGAACTTGCTTGGCTTCGTCTGCACTGGTAGCGAATAAAGAACCTCTGAGTCCTTCAATAAGTGCGGTGACAGTCAGTTGAATAGCTTCGGAATTTTCCACTACTGGTAATTCAGGAAACTCCTCTGCACCCATCGCTCGGACTTGATAACGTCCACTTTTGGGTTTGAGGGTGACAATCATACCCTCTCCCGTGGCTTCAGTTGATTCATCGTCTAGGGTAATTTCCCCTTCTGGGAGACGGGAGGTAATATCTAACAACAGTTTAGCAGGAAGAGCGATCGCCCCACCTTCTATTACCTCTGCCTGAAAACTAGTGCGAATACCCAAGCTGAGGTCAAATGCAGTTAAACTGACCTGATTAGTTTGAGCATCTGCTTGTAACAACACGTTAGCTAGTACGGGATGAGTGGGTCTAGATGGTACTGCACGGCTAACCAGCGAAAGATTGGTACTAAGGTCACTTTGAGCGCAAACTAATTTCATGGTAGAGATTCTGGGAATGGATACAATTCGGCAATTAAAAATTAAATATTAAATATGCAAAATTTTTAGTTCAATTATATTACTCTATCTTCAGACCGATATTACTCCTTTTCCTGCTGTGATTGCCCAGTAGCAAAGGATAGGGTCGCATAACACAAAAATAAATTTTATACTGGTAACTCAGTAGTTGTGGAAATTGTGGAAAACTCTGAGCAGTTCCTTAATTATATCGTTATGCCTGTGGAAAACATGTGGAAAATCACTATAGTTTTTCCACAGGGAATGTATGCTTATACCAAAATACTGTGAATCGCCGGAGGTTTTCCACAGCTTTTTCCACAATTAAATTTTAAATATCTGAATATTAATTAGTTTTAATGATTTTTTATACTTTGCTTAATAATCCCCTGGAATGATGCAGTTGTCAACCAGGGGAGGATGGAGACTCAAGATATTTCTTTCACCTACTTTTGTGACCGACTAGTCATGTTGATGCGATCGCTCAATTGCCGTAAAGTTTGAATAAGGCTCTGATCCGTCTCCTGAAGTTGGGTAATTTTTTCGCAACTATACATCACCGTTGTATGGTCTTTGCCTCCAAACTCCTCACCAATTCTCGGCAAGCTCAAATCCGTATGTTGACGCATTAAATACATACCAATTTGTCTAGCCCAGCTAATTTCTCTTCTCCGAGAATTACCTTTTAAATCTTCCACCGTTAAATTAAACGCATCCGCAACTACGCTTAAAATTACATCTGGTGTTGTTTCAATTTTTTGATGAGGAGTACCTAAAACCGGGGTAATGCTTTCTACAGTCATCGGTAAACCCCAAATGGAAACATAAGCCAAAGCCCGAATTAATGCCCCTTCTAATTCCCGAATATTAGAAGTGTAATTAGCCGCAATATACTCAATGACATCTCTCGGCAAGCGAATATTTTCATACTCGGCTTTCTTCAGCAAAATTGCCATTCTTGTTTCTAAATCTGGGGTTTGAATATCAGCAATTAAGCCCATAGAAAACCGTGAAGATAGACGTTCTTGGAGGCGAGGAATTTGATTCGGTGGTCGGTCAGAGGCAATCACCACTTGCTTTCCTGCCTCATGTAAAGTATTAAAAGTATGAAAAAATTCCTCTTGAGTATATTCCTTCCCTTCAATAAATTGAATATCATCTACTAACAAAACATCCGCAGCCCGGTAATGCTCCCGAAAGCTTTGCATACTATCATTACGAATAGCTGTAATTAAATCATTCGTAAACTGTTCAGTCGAAACATAAAATATTTTAGAATCAGGGCAAATTTCCCAGCGATAATTACCAATAGCCTGCATTAAATGGGTTTTTCCTAATCCCACACCCCCACATAAAAATAAAGGATTAAACTCTCTTCCAGGAGATTCCGCCACAGCTAAAGCTGCCGCGTGGGCCATGCGATTATTAGCCCCGACCACAAACCGAGAAAACACATATTTAGAGTTTAATTCTGGAGTTTTATTTTGACGTTGCCCAACATTTACCGCTACTGGATGTACAGTTGGTGGTTCCCAAGTCTCTCCTTCCACCCCAGAACCAAAACTATCTCCTTGAGCAACAGTAAGATATATTTCGACAGGATAACCTAAGATATCCTGCACGACATTGGCAATTGTATTGATGTAATACTTTTGTAACCAGTTGCGCGCAAAAGGGTTAGGAGTACGTATAACTAAGCAATTATTTTCCAGTCGTTCTGCACTAGCAGTTTTAATCCAAGTTTCAAAGGTGGGACGGGATAGCTCTAGCTGTAAACGCTCTAGTACCTGACTCCACAAATTGTCTATGGGAATTTCCATCATCTACCACCTTTGCCCCTAATCACCACAATAGAAGATATGAGCAAGCTCTAATTTCACACCGAGATGTCCTAGACTTAAACCCAGAACTAGCATTTACGCTGTAATTATTCTGAGCTTAAATAGTGCAGCCTAGCGAAAATGCCACCACAATTCAAAAATTAAGGTAATTTTGTAATTTCACTTTCGCAGGGCGGTACTAAGTGGCCATTATCCTACCACCCACTGACTAACACGGAGAAGCAAGAACTCATGAAGAAATATCATCATCAGCTAGTACCAAAAAATTTAGACACCAGGCTGTTAGTTCACACCTGGAAGCCCAAGCAGATGCTGTGGATGCTATTGTGTGGGTTAGCAGTGTTAGGTGTGGGAGGCTGTGGTAGCCTCAATAGAAGCAATTTGCAATCAGAAGCACCAACAGATAATCAAATTCTCAACTCCAGGGACTCACAACCAGCAATTGCTCCCCCTGCCATTATTTCCAGTAGTGGTGATCCTAATTTTGTGGTCAAAGTGGTGCAACAAGTTGGTGGAGCAGTAGTGAGAATTGATTCTTCTAGAACAGTGACTACTAGTGTGCCAGAGGAATTTGAAGACCCCTTTTTTCAAAGGTTTTTCGGTGGACGGCGAATACAACCTAGACAAAGAGTGGAAAGGGGTAACGGTTCCGGTTTTATTATTAATCCCTCTGGTCAAATTTTGACCAACTCCCATGTAGTAGACGGTGCTGATAGAGTAACTGTTACCCTCAAAGATGGTCGAACACTGAATGGTAAGGTACTAGGTGAAGACCCAGTTACGGATGTAGCAGTCATCAAAATCAATGCTAATGACCTCCCCACCTTGCCCTTAGGTAACTCAGATACTCTGCAACCAGGTGAACCTGTCATTGCCATCGGCAATCCTTTAGGATTAAATAACACTGTCACCTCTGGGATTATTAGTGCTACAGATCGGTCTAGTAGTGATATTGGTGCAAGTGATAAGCGTGTGGACTATTTGCAAACTGACGCAGCTATTAACCCTGGAAATTCTGGTGGGCCACTACTCAATGCTCGTGGCCAAGTCATTGGTATGAACACAGCAATTATTCGTGGTGCTCAAGGTTTGGGTTTCGCTATTCCTATTAATACAGTACAAAAAATCGCTCAACAGTTAATTACCAAAGGTCGGGTAGACCATCCATATTTGGGAATTCAAATGGTAACACTCACACCGGACGTAAAGGAGAGAATTATTAATAGGTTAGGGGATAGAATCAATTTGGTTGCAGACCAAGGAGTATTAGTAGTTAATATTGTTCCTGATTCACCAGCCGCCCAAGCTAACTTTAGACCTGGTGATGTGATTATTAGTATTAATGGTCAACCTGTCACTAAAGTTGAACAAGTACAAAAGTTAGTAGAAAGCAGCAAAATCGGTACTACGTTGCAAGTCCAAGTAGAAAGGAATGGCAGAATTGGGAAGCTATCAGTTAGACCAGCAGCTTTACCTGTAGGTGAAGAAAGTTAGTTGATAAAAATAGGGTGTATTGTTGGTAGAGATGTTCTTTTAGAATATCTCTACCAAACTGAATGTTAATTATCATGCCTAATTATTTCAACTGGAATGGGGGAAAAGTTTTTACATCATCACAACATTCAATAATTTGGATGGATCATAAATTGTAATTTTACAAGGCAGTGACTTTTGGTTTACGCCTCTGTTGTATTAGCATTCCTATGGCCATTCCCATCCCAACAATAATTGTAAAGTAAAATAACCCAATTAATCGGATATAAATAGGTGGTGCAATTCCTTCTACTTCTACTTCCTGTGCTACTTTCAACGTGGAAAACTGCCGACTAGAACTGGGAAGGGGAGTTGCTTCCACTTCAATTTGATGAGGTGAACCATCAAAAAATTGCTCCAACCATGTTAATTTGCCTTCGGAGTTAGGAACTCCTGTATAAGTAAAGACCGTGATATCATGCTCTAGAGCGATCGCTTTTACTTGTAAAGCCACGTCTTGAATCGGCTTCTCTGTGGCAGTATCCTTAACCTGTACTGTGAGATTAGCCAGTTGTCCTACAGTAGCATCCTTATCTCCCTCTAGAATCACTTCTAACCCTTGAGCCTTTTGCACATATGGAGCAATCTTTTCACTACTACTGTGGTGGTGATGTTCACCATGATGATTTTCTGCTACTTCTGCGCTGATATTAATAAATAAAAGAGCGACTATAGCAACTACTGTTACCCCACTTAACAACAGACGCACAGACTGAGGTGCAATTTCTCCTGGCCGTAATTCTTCTTGTCCACCAATTATCCAACCACCTAATAATCCTACTAAGAGTAAAATTGTCGCCAAACATGCAAAATATTGATATTTAGTGGGGTTTTCTGGGACATTCAGATCCAAAATTTGTTCATATGGACTAAAAGCATTTGCTATCAAAGGAGAAACCTTGACTTGTAACTGATATTTACCCCGAATAGGTAGTATTTGCTGAATATCTAGGGTACCATCAGGTGCATTTGCATCTATTTGTAATAATTTTGTTCCCTCCACCATGGGAAAATCTGTTGTTAACCAAGGATGGCGTGATGGAGTCGAAATTTGTAAGTTAATTTGGGCATTTTTCAATGGTTTACCTACAGCATCTACCGCTTTGAGTGTAAGCTTAACAGGATACTGTGGAGTTTTCGCTTCTGCTTCAAAGGGCAGAATTTTTTCCAAAGGAGGATTGGTTGAAAGTAAAACTTTAGGGTTAGGTGCTTGGGCTACTCCTGTCCAGGAATAAAAAATTGACAAAATAATGCAAGCACTACTAATGATCCAGAACAATCTTTTTTTTACCATATAAATAAACATCTATATTCTGAAAAGTTTAAGCATGAATTTTTATTCAATAATCTATGTTAAAAAAATATATTTTTTTGTTTTATTAAAAGTATTGGCGCAGATAACGCGCCATTATACCACCATCAATTGATGGGTTATTTAATTGCAGTCTGCAAATATATAAACCGTCCAATGCTATTTGGATTGATATTAGTGACAAGCAACACCTAAAGTGTGGTGACGCACTGAGTGTGCTGTGTTATGAATCGCAGGGTAAGTAGAGAACAACACTGTCCAAACCACTAGAGAAGATAAAAACATGTAAAGAGTTACTTGAACTGGCTTAGATAGAGTTATATAGGCGCTCTTGTGTAAAACTGAAGAGTAAGATAAAGTAGTCATTTTTTGCCTTCTATATAGTTCACAAGGGTAATTTATCAATTTCGGCAGTTTACCAATTGATTGTCAAAAGATATACTATTGGCTTGATTTTGACAACTGTATCTCCAATGTTATAAATATCTTGGCTTAATTTGCCAGAAACTAAATGTTTATAATAACAATCAGCACCTATGTCATCAAAACACGATATCTGTTGAGTATTACTTTAGTTGAAAATGGCAGAAACATTACCCATTATCCAATTAGGCAATCCCATGTTACGGCAAAAAGCGGCTTGGGTAGAGAATATTCAATCACCGGAAATCCAACAATTAATCGATGATTTAATTGTTTCTGTAGATACAGCGAATGGGGTAGGAATTGCGGCTCCTCAAGTAGCAGAATCATTACGTTTATTTATTGTGGCTTCCCGTCCTAATGCTAGATATCCCCATGCCCCAGAAATGGCACCAACGGCAATGATTAACCCTACAATTGTGGGACATTCCCAGGAAGTTGTCAAAGGTTGGGAAGGCTGTTTAAGTGTTCCGGGAATTCGGGGTTTAGTGCCTAGATATCAAAGGATAAAAGTAGAATATACTGACCGGGAAGGTCAACAGCAAAGGCAAGAATTAACTGATTTTGTAGCACGAATTTTTCAACATGAATACGACCATTTAGAGGGAATGGTATTTTTAGACCGAGTAGAAAGCACTAACGATATGATGACTGAGGCTGAATATCAACAGCGTATAGTTGGTCAACCTCTGACTGTGAAATAGATGCTGCGGGTTGGGTGTCTTACCCGACCTTGTGAATTAAAAACTATTGAAAATATAAGCTATTGTGCATCTAATTTGTATATGGTTAGATTCTATATCTAAGCCTAAAATTTTCTTCAATTTTGACTGGTGATTTGTGAATTTTGACTTGCTGTTGTGCATTTTTAATGCACAACTGTTACCTCCATCAAATCCCCTAACTTCCCTACACATACCAAAAATTGGTAGAGTAAGAAAGTTCTCAAAAAAATTTGTTTACATTGTCGATTATGGATAACGATCTGGGAATATTCCTGATTAGTGCTGGTGTGCTGGTTCTGTATCTGGTGTTGTCGGCATTGACCGAGATGGGAACAAAGCTACCTGGGAAGAAGTAGATTCTTGATTTGTAGCGTTTGGATTTACATCATCAGTTTCCTGCCTTGTCAAGAAATAGCGCATTGAATCAGTTGGTGTTTTAGCTAAATTGGCAGTTGCATGATTGAAGTATGAATTCAATTTTATTGCTCGGATTCAAGGCTCCACTACCGAGTCAGTTGAACTGTGATACCAATTCCATAAAAAAATGCGACAGATGCGTAGATTGGGTTGAACAAAGTGAAACCCAACGTTTACAAGGTTTTAGAGTGTTGGGTTATGCCTTTGCTACGCAACGCTACCGCGAACGGCACACTGCGTGTTCACGCAGTGTCCCGCAGGGATACGTACCTCAAACCAACCTGCATCTGTAACAATCATTTTTTAAATTGGTATGACAGTGCTAAAAGCTCTTGGGTGTCTAAGTTTTTGTTAATGTCTTCACAGTCTTGCATACAGATATATAGCAAATTAATATTTAATTAGTAATATTTGAACTCTATTAGATGAATTACAGCATTAATATATGCAGCAGATGTATTGAACTATCTGGCTTGTTAATCTGATTAATTCTCAACCTAATCGATGGTTTGGGGCTAGTGATGACTGTACCAATATGAACAGTGTCACTAGCACTAGCAATAATTATCACTTTTTTAGATATCTTGAAAGTTGCTCGACAGTATGAGCATTAAACAAATACTGAATTACAAACCCATAACTAGTAACATCACTATTGCTGGTCTAGATAAATACATGGTAGTAATTGCTGTGGTTTATCTGGAATTAGTTAACTTTAGTTTGAATTTCATTACGTATGATGATCTAATGCCAAAGTTTTCTAGGGGGCTGTTTTATCATCAATTTACTAAGGCTTATTGCTAATGGATTTGGTATTGGCGGTATCAGTCCGTTATTCCTAATTCAGCAACAGAGAATTAACTAAAAGATGTTCATTGTTGTTCTTAGCATTTAGGTATTTTACTAGCTTATTCTCAAAGAGGCTGGATGCAGGTATTCATGAGTTCGGATCTTGGTAGGGTTACTAGTCGCCGTTCTTTGCCTGTAGTGATTAGCATAATGATGGTGACTACAGGAATAGTAATTTATGCACTCCACAAACAAGTAATTTCCGTAGAAAATGCTATTTTTGTTCAAGCATGTATTCATCTTTTCATCCTATTGGCAGTAATTTGGGTGAATGCAAGGTATGTAAATTTCTTAGTACAAACCCATTGCTTACTCAAACAGGTGTTGTACCAACTCCTAAGTACCTACTTAGTTTATGCAAATTTCAATTTTGCCCATCAAAATATCAATCATGAATGCTTACGGCTCAATAGTCAGAAACTAAACAAAACCAATCTTCAGCAATGTTCATTTCCAGATTCTAAACTATGTTATATAGGAGCTTGGTTTCAAGAATTGGCAAACAACATTCATGAAGTTTTTCATATTGTTTCTGCTGATTTAACTCGAACTTTATATATTAGTCCGAGCTATCAAGAGGTGTGGGGAAGAAGCTGCGAAGGCTTATATGAAAATACAAAATCTTGGTTGGAGTCGATTTATATAGAAGACCAAGAGCGATTGGTCAAGGCCTGCGATCGGTTGATCCACGGACTACCTTTACTGGAAGAATATCGCATTGTCCGCCCTAATGGAGATATTCGCTGGATTTTTACACGTTTATTTCCTATTTACAACCAATCTGGTGAAATCATTCGTCATGTCGGTATTTCTGAGGATTTAACTGACCAAAAACAAGCCGAAATAGAAATCAGAGAACTTAATGAAAAACTAGAGCAAGGTGTACAGCAGCGGACAGCGGAATTAATTACTGCTAACCAAGAACTAGAATCTTTTTCCTATTCAGTTTCTCACGATTTACGGAGTCCTTTACGTAGTATTGATGGCTTTAGTAAAGCTCTACTAGAGCGGTATCAAGAGCAATTAGACGAAAAAGGGAAACACTATTTACAGCGAATTCGCGCCAGTACAAAGCGCATGAGTGAACTGATTGATGATTTGTTACTCCTATCTCAGGTCACTCGGAGCCAAATCAGACGTACTCAGGTCAATTTAAGTGCGATCGCCCAAGAAATTGTTCAAGAACTCAGCGAAAATTATCCAGAACGACGAGTAAATTGGCAAATAGCTCCCAATTTGATAGTAGAAGGCGATCGCCGATTGTTGAGAATTGTCGTAGAAAACCTCCTCAACAATGCGTGGAAATTTACAACTGGTCAAATCACTTCACAAATTGAGTTTAATTGCTTAACTCTAGATTCTCCAGAGGGTTCCTACTTAGCTTACTTTGTCCATGACAATGGAGTTGGCTTTGATGAAGCTTATGCCAGTAGACTCTTTCAACCCTTCCAACGTTTACATACAACAGATGAATTTCCGGGAACAGGTATAGGGCTAGCCACCGTCCAAAGAATTATACACCGCCACGGTGGTCATGTATGGGCAAATGGCATTGTCAACAAAGGTGCAATTTTTTACTTTACTTTATAAAGTTGCTCTTCATCTTTAACCAGAATTATAAAAATTTGCCACAAAATATTACCTTTGTAAAGATACCTTCAAAAACGGGAAATTTACGGTAGTATAACTTCAAATAATCTTCACTAAAACTTAGTTGAAATGCCCTTGCTACAGAGGTTTTAGCCATTTTAGGATTAAGAAAAACATAGGAAAAGTA
Source organism: Richelia sinica FACHB-800 (assembly GCF_014698825.1). Classification (GTDB taxonomy): domain Bacteria; phylum Cyanobacteriota; class Cyanobacteriia; order Cyanobacteriales; family Nostocaceae; genus FACHB-800. The sequence continues at coordinate 71,228 of NZ_JACJTT010000018.1, read as the reverse complement.
TAAACTAGAATGGCAGCAAAAAATACACTATTGCTTGTTGAGGATAATCTGGATGAGATAGAATTAGCTTTATTGGCATTTGAGCAAATGGGACTGAGAGAAAACATAGTGATTGCCAGAGATGGCGTTGAAGCAATCAACTATCTATTCTCAGAAAACTTAAAGTTGGAACCCCTTCCAGTCCTAATTCTGTTGGACTTGAAACTACCTCGGATTGATGGGTTGGAAGTGCTGCGGCAGATTCGATCTAATGCTCGGACCCAATTCTTACCTGTTGTAATTTTGACGACATCAAATGAAGAGAGCGATCGCCTGCAAGGATATAGTTTGGGTTGTAATAGTTATATCTGTAAGCCAGTAGACTATGACCAATTTGTCCATGTCATCCAACAGCTAGGAATGTATTGGTTGACCATCAATAGTCCTCCTCCTACCCCATAAATATATCCCTATGACAACTCATCAAATTAAAGTTTTGATTATTGAAGATAATTTGGATGATGTGGAATTATTGGTATTGGAGTTGGAATCTGCAAACTATCAAGTGGTATATGAACAAGTAGAAACCGCTCAATCGCTCATAACTGCTCTTAAATACCAGCAATGGGATGTCATCCTTGCAGATTATTCTATGCCTAAATTTAGTGCGATCGCAGCACTGGAATTAGTCAAACGCCAAGAAATAGACACCCCTTTTATTGTGGTCTCCGGTTCCATTGGTGAAGAAATAGCAGTGCAATTAATGAAAGCTGGAGCACATGATTATCTGCTCAAACAAAACTTGACTAGACTAGCTCCAGCTATCGAAAGAGAATTAAGAGAAGCAAAAATGCGCTCAGAAAGGAGACTAGCCTTAGAAACAATTGAATATTTAGCCTTTCGTGATGAACTCACAGGTCTACCCAATCGCAACGCCTTCTTAAATATTCTGCAAGACAAAATAAATAATGCCCAACAGGATAACCTCATCTTTGCAGTGGTTTTTCTCGACATAGATCAATATCGCACCATCAAATATGGTTTTGGTCATCTCAAAAGTGAACAACTATTAGTAGAAATTGCTAAACGTTTAGAAAAGCAACTACGTCCTGGAGACTGTTTAGCACGAGTCGGTAAAGATGAATTTGCCTTTCTGTTAGGCAACCTCCCAGATGTCAGTGCCGCAGAAGCCCTTGCCAATCAAGTACATCAAGTCATCGACCCTCCCCTCGACCTCCAAGGCTTTGTCATTTACGCTTCCGTCACCATTGGTGTTGTTGATTCCACCATTGGTTTTGTTGGACCAGAAGATTTTTTACGAGCAGCAGAAATTGCCAACTACACAGCTAAAAAAAACGGCATTCAATCCTACTCCACAGTTATTTATACCCAAAATATGCAAAAAGAAGCCTTAGAACGGTTACATATGGAAACCGAGTTGAGGCTAGCAATATCTAATCAGAATTTACAGCTTTTTTATCAGCCAATAGTTTCCTTAGAATCTTGGGAATTAGTCGGTTTTGAAGCCCTCATTCGTTGGCAACATCCACATCTTGGATGGATTTCACCATCCCAATTTATTCCCTTAGCCGAACAAACAGGATTGATCATACCCTTGGGTGAATGGATTTTAGAAGCTGCTTGTCGTCAATTAAATATATGGCAGAAAGAACTCCTAAATTACTTACCTTTAACCGTATCAGTTAACTTATCTGGAGTACAATTAAACGAACCAGAAGTAGTACCAAAAATCATCGAAATTCATCAGTCTCTAGATTTACACCAAGTAAAACTAAAATTAGAAATTACAGAAAGTAAACTGATGAATAATCGCCAGAAGGTGATTCCTAAATTAGAAGAATTGAGGGCAGCAGGAATTCAAATTAGCATAGATGATTTCGGTACTGGTTACTCTTCTCTTTCCTACCTACAAGATTTACCCATTGATACCTTAAAAGTTGACCGTTCATTTGTATCAGGTATTGGTAAAGATGAACGTAACTTAGGTATTATGCAAGCGATTATTACCTTAGCGCAAACATTAGATTTAGATGTCATAGCAGAAGGTTTAGAAACAATTAAACAAATGGATAGTTTACGATTTTTGGGATGTGATTATGGGCAAGGATATCTTTTTTCTCCGCCAATGCCAGCCCATCAAGTACCTAAATGGTTAGAAAGAAATAAAAATGTCAATCACTTTAAATTAAGAGCTTTAAATCAATCTATTTAGTATATATTTGACAATTTTCTCCTCTTTAGAAGATTATTATTTGTATTTTAATTACATGTAAATTCCATGTATTTACCTATGATTAGTCCCATGATTAATCAGTGTATTTATCTACAATGAAACTTGGACAAATAGTTGAATCATTCTTTTCAGAGATATAGATTTTTTTTATATTTCCTACAAGAAAATCAATCAAAATATAGAAAAATATAACCATAATTCTTGTAAAAGCTTCTATAATCCGATTTACAGCAGATTACAACTGAATAAGGTCAAAAATCTCCGCAAAAGTCAGATTCAACCAGGGTGAATAGCCTGTTCACCGTTCCCTGCTGTAATCACATAAATCTGTCAGAATACCAAGTTGTTGACCATGAGAAATGTTCACTATCGCCTTTGGGTAATTGTGCTATTTTTTGCTGCCTTTATTTTTGGTGGGCAGAAGATTACCTTAGCAGAAACACAGAACGATATACCAATTTCCCACACCCAAATAGCCCAATTAACTTTGCCCCAAAATGTCAACGAATACTTTTTGCAATATCAACCAGAAACTTATAAAACCTTAAGTGAAACTTTAGCCGCAGGGATTGAAGATGCCAAGAAGCCAGAATTAAATGAAGTAGTCAATAATTTATTAGTATTGTCACCAGACAATCCGAAAATTAAGTGGAGAAATAACAACGGCAAAATAGAGTATTTAATGTCTACTTGGAAATATACAGCTAATCCTATTGGAGATTGGCCAGTTGGTACAAAAAAATTGATTAAATATCAAACCTGGTTTACAGCTGTACCCGAAGTGAAGGAATTCTGCCAGCAATTTCAACTAGCAGATGCTCAAGTCCCTGACAATATCGAATTAGCTTTAAGATTGCAGCAGTATTTAGGTCTGATTTTAAACAAATATGCCAACAAAACCCATTTTGTAGAAATGTGGGTAAAAGGTGAAGATTTAGTCAGACCTTGTATTGATCCCGAAATAAACGATTCTAGTTGTAATGTGTTCCCTGTTCCTGTTCCTGATAGCAGTTCTCTAGTCAAAGCTATCTACACAAATTCCTACAGCAACGCAAGTTTAGAATATTATCCTTGGACTGGTTTAGGTTATACCTACGACTGGGGAAATCCTCAAAAACCCCATGCAGGTGCCAGTGAGTTCATTATTAACCCCACCCCAGAAACACCTGTAGAAGTGGAAATTGCTTCGGTTACACCAACACAGGAATATTGCCAAAGTCAAGTTTTGCACTAAAGTATTTTGTGTGATCAAAATGGGTTGATTTGATCAAGGGAGAACTGACATCTAATTTGTCCTCCCATTTCTACCTATTTCTAATTAAATCCCCGTAATTTTCGGGTGTTATCAACTAAACTTTGGGCAAATTGATCAAACCGTTGAGATAGTTTTTCATCTAGCAACTTACCTTCAGGGCTGAAGGCACTGTAAGCTTGTCCAATAGCTATTTGTTCAGGAATTACCCAACCGTGTACCCATCTCATAATGATACGTAAGTCATTGAGAGCATTGCTATTAGATTGACCACCTAAAATGCTGATGAGTCCGGTAACTTTACCAGATAATTCGTCAAAACTGAGCAAGTCAAGGGTATTTTTGATTACGCCACTAACACCACCATGATATTCTGGGGTGGCTAAAATTAGTCCATCTGCATTGCGAACGGTATCACGTAGTTTCTGTACATCTGGATATTCTGGATATTCTTTCGCACCTGTGCAAAATGGCAGTTGTATTTGTCTCAGGTCAATAATTTTGACTTCTGCCCCTAAAGCTGCTACTCTTTGTGCTGCTATTTGCAGTCCTAATTGAGTGTAGGAACCAGGCCTTAAACTTCCTGCAATACCCACAATTTTTACCATAATTCACCTACCAAGCTAGTTTGTTAAAAAGCGAAGTCATTATGACTATGCTTAGTATAGCCTATTGATTACGAAATATGTCAAATTCCACTGTTTAGTGATACTGATGTGATGTATCCAGTTTTTCTCAATCATCCCAAAAAGGAAATACGTGGGCATGATTTGCCTTGGCAGTTAGACTAGAACTAATGGCTAAATGACAGGTGGTAAATTTTGACGAAAAGAAGAAAGCTTAATGATATCTGGCTCAAAAAGGCTGATGGGGAATGAAGTGAGAGAAAGTGGACAAACTAGCAGTTGATGAATTCCCAGAGATAGTTAAGATTTATCTATCTGGGCATAAATTTAATAAACTCAATCGACTAAATAAACCACCCAGAGAGTTACGACTTGTGGAGAAGAGCATCCGGTCATTTGACCAACTCTTAACGGAATGCTGGAATTTTCGCCAGGTTTGTACTGTTGAGGTAGAAGCTATGGCGGGAATAATTGATGGGACGGGGATTTTGCCCAACGTGGGTTTATAGAGAAAGGGTATTGATGATGACGAAGTTAGGGAAAAATTTATTGATGGAAAAGCGATCGCCCAAAACAGCTGCTTGGACGAGAGCATTAGCCGCAAGTTTAATCATGTTACCAGGAATCCTGGTGGGTACTCCGGCTTTGGCGCAAAAAGTAGACCGTGAACCTTTAACCTATGGGGATCTACTGGAAAAAACCGAAAAAGGGGAAGTACGAAAAGTTGAACTTGATGAAACCGAACAGTTAGCTAAGGTGTATTTGGTGGGACAAAAGCCAGATGCACCACCGATTCAGGTGAAACTGTTAGACCAAAACACAGAATTAATCAACAAACTCAAACAGAAAAACGTTGATTTTGCGGAGGTTTCTTCGGCTAATAGTCGGGTAGCGGTGGGTTTGTTAATTAACCTGATGTGGATTTTGCCTCTAGTGGCTTTAATGTTGTTGTTTATCCGTCGTTCCGCTAATGCTTCTAGTCAAGCCATGAATTTCGGTAAATCTCGCGCTCGTTTTCAAATGGAAGCGAAGACTGGGGTGAAATTTGACGATGTAGCTGGGGTGGAAGAGGCGAAGGAAGAATTACAAGAAGTAGTCACCTTTCTCAAGCAACCGGAACGATTTACGGCGGTTGGGGCACGCATTCCCAAGGGTGTGCTATTGGTTGGGCCACCGGGTACAGGGAAAACTTTACTAGCAAAAGCGATCGCTGGGGAAGCAGGAGTACCATTTTTTAGCATTTCTGGTTCTGAATTTGTGGAAATGTTTGTGGGTGTTGGTGCTTCTCGTGTGCGGGACTTGTTTAAAAAAGCTAAGGATAATGCCCCTTGTTTAATATTTATCGATGAAATTGACGCTGTTGGTAGACAAAGAGGGGCAGGGATTGGTAACGGTAATGATGAACGGGAACAAACCCTCAACCAACTGTTAACAGAAATGGATGGTTTTGAAGGCAATACAGGCATTATTATTATTGCTGCCACCAACCGTCCTGATGTGCTAGATGCAGCCTTGTTGCGTCCAGGGAGGTTTGACAGACAGGTGATAGTGGATGCACCTGATTTGAAGGGAAGATTGGAAATTTTAAAAGTCCATGCGCGCAATAAGAAGATTGATCCCAGTGTATCTATAGATGCGATCGCTCGTCGTACCCCTGGGTTCACCGGTGCAGACTTAGCTAATTTGCTCAATGAAGCTGCAATTCTCACCGCTAGAAGACGTAAAGAAGCCATTACCAACCTGGAAATTGACGATGCCGTAGATCGAGTGGTCGCAGGGATGGAAGGTACAGCTTTAGTTGATAGTAAGAGCAAGCGTTTAATCGCTTACCATGAAGTCGGACATGCCTTAGTGGGGACTTTAATTAAAGACCACGACCCAGTCCAAAAAGTGACATTAATCCCCAGAGGTCAAGCACTAGGTTTAACTTGGTTTACCCCCAACGAAGAACAAGGCTTAATTTCCCGTTCCCAAATATTAGCGAGAATCACCGCTACTTTAGGCGGTCGGGCCGCAGAAGAGGTAGTCTTTGGTAAAGCCGAAGTGACCACAGGTGCAGGGGACGACCTACAAAAAGTCACCAGTTTAGCCAGACAAATGGTAACTAGATTTGGTATGTCTACCCTAGGCCCACTGTCCCTAGAAAACCCCAACGGAGAGGTATTTTTAGGTCGTGACTGGATGAATAAATCCGATTATTCTGAAGAAGTCGCCGCCAAAATTGATAAACAAGTCCGGGAAATAGTTAACAACAGCTACAACAAAGCCAAAGAAATCCTCCAAGAAAATCGGCTAGTGTTTGAGCGTTTGGTTGATTTATTAGCGGAACAAGAAACAATTGACGGAGATTTATTCCGCAAAATTGTAGAGGAAAACACCACAACTCAAACTAGTGATGAAAAGTTAGCTGTCACTAGTTAGACGACAGCAAAACCTGTTTTTCAGTGGGATTGGACTTTTTCCCCTGAAAATTTTCTCTAAATGCACCAATAAATCTAATCTGTAGTGACGTGGCAAGCTTAAATTAGTGCAAAAATATATTTCTTGTGGTGTGGGCATCTTGCCCGCACCGGACGGGCTAGAGAGCTTATCTCACAAGAGAGTTTTAATGCAGCATTTTAGTCTAGACACGCCACTACAATTTTTTTGCATCATTGTAGTAGTGTCAGTCCGCTACTTTTTGATTAACTGAACTGTATACAGCAGATTGCAAGTGTATAATTTATACACATGAATAATCTAACTCTTGTGGTGCGGGCATCTTGCCCGCTATAGTTGTGCTTCACTTAAATGAAATTTGCTGTAACCTCATTTACCACATTTATCCAATTTTAAACACCGACTCCACAGTAGACTTAATTGAATCCCGTGCATCCCTCAAAGTCTGAGTAATAGGGTGCTTAGTCTGTAAAAATACTCTTGCACAATTACGCCCAGGCATTCCCGAAATAGAACCACCAGGATGTGTACCCGCACCAGTTAAAAATAAATTCTCAATGGGGGTTTTATAATTCGCTAATTCTGGTAAAGGTCTAAAAAATACCATCTGATCTAAGGTCATATCAATATGATAATAATTCCCCTTATAAGAGCCTAATCTTTCTCCCAACTCGGCGGGGCTTTCTACTCTTCTAGCAATAGTTGCTTGTTTCACATTTGGGGCATAAGTTGCTAATTTATCCACTACTCTATCTGCCACTTTATTTTTCAATTCATCAGTCCAACCTGTTCCTTTTAACCCTGTACCCTCAGCCCCAGCAATTTGATACGGTGCAAAAAATTCAATCCAGACTGTATGTTTGCCTGGAGGTGCTAAAGTAGGGTCAAGGGCGCTAGGCATAACCACATACATGGAAGGATCAGAATCAGGAATTTCTCCTAATGTACATTTACTGTGAGCTTGTTCTACATGGGCAACAGAATCAGCAATTAAAATTGAACCAATTAAATATTCATCTTTGTGGTCATGGTAAGGAAAATGCAGGGGTTCATCTAACGCTAAATCTATCTTAAGAATAGTTTCATTATTATTAACGATACGTCGTTCTAATCTTTCCCATAAATCAGGTGCCACTGCATCAATATCACTTTTATCTGTCATTCTTAAAAATAGCCTTTGGGCATCAATATTAGAAATTACACCATATTTAGCCCGGTATTCTACCCCACCAGCTACCCTAACACCCACAGCTTTAGCATCATCAATTAATACCTTTTCCACTTGCTGGTCTGTGAGAATTACACCACCTTTACTCGTGACTAAATTCACCAATGCTTGAACTAATGCACCTGTACCACCACGGGGTCTAGTCATACCAGGATTATGGCGCATAGCCATCATAATTGCCCCAATGGCAATGGTTTTTTGTGAAGGTGGCGCACCCAATTCTGATGCTAATCTAGCTAAAGGTGCTTTGAGAAATTCTGAATCAAACCACTCGGTCAGTAAATCTTCTGCACTAGTCATCATATTCCGCACAAAATCTAGTGTTTTGGTGGGAGAACCAATGACAGAAAATAAATCTTTTAATTTAGTAATATCGTAATTACCGGCTATATCTATAATTGATTTGGGTGGAGCATTAAACATGGGAATCATCGCCCCTAATGCCCTTTGCCAATAATGAGTAAATTCCGCATATTTTTGGGCATCACGTTCACTATACCGAGCAATTTCTGCACAGGTTTTTTCCAGAGATTTATGTGCTAAGAAATATTTACCGTCAGGATGGGGACAAAAGGCGACAGGATCACAATCTAAATATTCTAAACCGTATTTTTTGAGTTCTAATTCTTCCACGACTGGCCCCAGGTGGATAAATTCATGGTCAATGGCGCATAAATTAAATTTAAATCCCGGTGCTTGGTCTGGTATACATTCTTCAGTTGTGGCTGCACCACCGGGAACAGAACGCTTTTCTAGTAGTAGAACGCTATAACCAGCTTTAAGCAAATAAGCCGCGCACACTAAACCATTGTGTCCAGCACCAATAATTACAACATCATACTCTGGCATCATCGTGTTTATATCAGAAGGTCGTTTTTTTGATATTAAAAGATTTTGCTTAAATTTACATCATACAGTTGTAAAAAAATACTGATGATGATGAATATTTTTATGTTGAAGATAAGGTATTGACTATTGGTGGAATTTGTTTGACTATAGCTTCTACTATCAGTATTAATTTTTTCTCAGCAATGGTTATGTCTTTAATCAGCAATCCTATATCGTGCCATTGAAAATAACTGAGATTGATTAATTCTTTTATTTTCTGCATTAAAGCAGTAATTAAATCTAGGGATATACCTGTTTCTTGTAAGCATCGAAAATCTTTAAAACTGGTATTGCTAGCATGAAGAGGCGGCTTAATAATGGCAGTATATTCTAAATTGTGACTTTGGAGATTTTCCGTCATCAAAATTTCACCATTACATTCTATTTCTTGGTTATCACCTAAGGATATCTGTATTTTTTTGAGTTGAAATTTTACAGGTTTACCATCTAAGCATAGTTCCATATCTTGTGTATATATAAATTCTGAATTGAGAGCAAGGTTAATATCAGCTTCTGTAATGACGATTTTCGCCATCGCATTAACTGGGGCATTGAGTTGAATTTGCCCAAAAATTACACTGAGAGGATTGAAGTTAATACTATCTGTTTGTAGATGAATTTCTTGGACGCGAATTTGGTCTTGAACTACTAAGCCTTCCCCTGCTAGAGAAACAGCATCTAGCTGTCCTTGAAAGATTTTGAGAATATCAGTTTGCACATCAACTCTAATGCTGTCTACTTGGTCTAGCTGACTAGAAAGTCTACGTTCTGCTTCTTGAGATAAGAGTCTTTCCGGAAATTTTTGCTGGTCTAATGACATAATTTTTTACTTACCTCCTATGGTGATACAAGCTAATGTATATCTTGGATACTCAGGAGAGTATCTATAAAAGGATATATGCCCGGTAGTAATTATCAACAAGGCAAGATTAAGGATACAGAAAATAAAATGCAGAATAAATAGTTATTTGATAGTTATGGTCAATTTTTTAGCAAATCTATAATATTTTAATTATTTATTTGATCAATATTATTGTTAGGGTTTAGCAATGCTAAACCCCTACTGATTCATCAATGCTTTTATAGATATCAAAATCAGTTTGATTTCAACATTAAATTGTCACCGCTTCTAAAATCTGGGCTTTTTGCTGACGACGATTTTTGATCACCATTTGAATCGGTCTATCGGGTCCTGTGACTAAACCACGACGTTTTGGTTTAATTTCACTCTGGTTAACCAGTTCTAACTCCCAATTAGTCAGAATTTTGGCAAGTGCTAATTTCATTTCAAATTGGGCAAATGCTAGACCTATACAACGCCTTGCACCACCCCCAAAAGGTAGAAATTCATAGGGTGAAAATTGTTTTTCTAAAAAGCGTTCTGGATTAAATTGCTTAGAGTTAGGGTATATATCTTCTCGATGGTGAGTTAGGTAAATTGAACCCATCACCACTGACCCTGGTTCGAGTTCATGACCACACAATGTTATAGGCTTTTTCACCCTTCTCGGAAAGGTCAGCATTCCCACAGGATAAATCCGTAAGGTTTCGTTGCAAACAGCGGTGAGATAGGGTAGTTTAAAGATGGCGTTGACATCTGGATTTTCCCCTAAGCTATCTAGTTCTTGTAGTAGTTTTTGACGTACTTGGGGTAGTTTATGAATCCAATATAAGGCCCAAGCAATAGCTGTAGCAGTGGTTTCATGACCTGCTACTAACAAGGTCATTAATTCATCCCTTAATTCCACATCACTCATGGGTTGACCATCTTCATCTCTGGCAGCCATAAGTAAACTGAGGATATCTGTACGTGATGGGTCTGGATTTTCTCGTCGTGCTTGAATTTCTTGATACAGAAGTTGGTCAGCTAATTCTTGCCGACGGTCTTGCAGTTTGAGAATTTGAGAAATACCAATCGCATTTTGTAAAGCAGGAAAATATAATAATGCGACTCTCCAAGCTGCACTACCCACTTCTATAATTTCACACAATAATTTTTGGATTTTTTCTGCCCTCTCCCCTTCATAAAGACCAAAAACAGCTTGCATCATCACGCTGAGGGTGATTTCTTGGCTAACTGTCCGCGCATTCCAAGGTTGATTAAATTGTTGTTTGTTAATGGCTTTCTCAGTCACCTCATTAATAACATCAGCATAAGTTCGCATTCTTTCCCCATGTAAGGGAGGCATCAACAACTGACGTTGGCGCTGGTGTTCTTTACCACTTTGGGAAATGACCGAATTTTTACCTAGTAAATATTCAAAAATATCGTTTAAATCTCCTGGTGCTTCTAACTCTTTGGTATCATTAGTTAATACCTCTTGCATTGCCTCAGGACTATGGATAAATATGAGTGGAGGTAAATTTCTTTGCAGCTTGAGAGTAAAAATGTCTCCGTAAACTTTGGCACATTCTTCCATGTAGGTCATGGGTCTAAATACCCAGTTTAGCATTTGTACTGTAGCTGAGGTTTTGGGTCCAGTTGGTAGAGGCATAAGATTTTTCTGTGAGGAATCTATGTTCATTGATTCTAAATTTCTCAGTGAATTTAGAATTAGATAATTACAGAACTAGTATATACAAAATATGCTTATACACAAACATATACATCCATAGTGATACTTTCTCAGAAAAATTGATTAAACTTTAAAGCCAAAATAAAAGTTTGTATTGATATTGCAGATAAATATGTCCTCTGGATTACTATTACATAAATTTTATAGACAAAAGATATTTAATTATGTCTTAGCAATAGGCAAGCAAGGTTAAGGATATGGAAGTGGCAATTTTTCAAATATTTGAGCACTTAAATCCCAGTCTTTAATTAATGTAGATTTTATGATTGTATGTTAATTCAATGAGTATGTTTATAGTAATTTTGTAAAAAAATCAATTTTAGACATAAATGAAAGGGTTTTGTCTGCAAACGATGTGCATAAAGCTTTATTTCTTTGGAAGAGTTATATTACCTTAAGTCTAGCTAGTTATGTAGATAAGACTAGAGCAGAATTAACTCTTAAGTTAGAGGATAAAACCATGAAGAAAATAGTGATTACCAATCTTAAGGCTGATAATGCCAGTAGCTTTTTTCGTGAATTATCTCCAACTGAAACATTAACGGTCTGTGGCGGGAGTGCGGGTAGTTTAAATAACTATTATATAAATACTAATCATGGAGATATAAATAGTCCATCAAATACAATTGAAGGAGTAGGTAATAGTATCCGTGATAGTAAGTTTAATACCATAGATTATTCCCGGTCAACATACATTGTGATCAATTCCTGGTAAATCATTGTTTGCATCAATTCAGGTGTTGTACAAAACTGTTTTTATTAAGGGTATTTGTTAACAGTTTTTGATGGATTACCAACTTTTACGCCTGCTCATCTCTGAATTAATTAAGACAAGGGCTACAAGTGTGAAATCTGAAATATCTGCTGATGAATTAAATAGGCCGTTTCATCATCTTACTTTAGAAGAAATGGAAACAATATCAGGAGGAAATACTATTATACCTTTATGGAATAGTCAGAGGCAAATTATTTGTGATGGTTTCAATAGTTTTGCAGACACATATCTAAACTCATTAGGTTTCTATGACAACAAAATATTGACCATTGACTTTTCGCAGACAAATGTCTATTTGGTATTTTAATCTTTTTTTAGCAGCATCTTTAGGCTCAATTATGGGATTGAACACTAAGTGATAAAGGTTCATTGTTCAGTATCATAGGCCATGTTAAATAGGGTATTAGCATTGCTAGTACCCTATTTTTTAGCAGTAGTAACCATAACAGGATTGACAAAATAGAGAATTAAAAATTATCTAGAAAATTGATAGTCAAAGCAATTGAAGTATACATTTTATTAATCGCTATCATTTGTGATAACTATAGATTAATTGATGTTTTTTATTGATATGAACAATTGAGACTGATTCATGATAATTCCTGTTTATAGAAAATTCGGATTACAACCTGAAAGATGTAAAATTTTTGTTAATGTGAACAAACATTGCAAATTTCTCCGCATTTTATTAAGGTACTCAGCATGACAGTAGCTACATCAAAGGCATCCTCTGCGCTTCCGAATTTTTGTGAAGGGATACAATATTTTGGGGAAGCATTACCAGATTTTGAAACTTATGGGGCAACGCCGGTGATAGAATCGGGCAAGGGTGCGATCGCCTCACCTACAGATCCAAATGTAGTTTATCAAACCCTACTCGCGGCTGATGCCCTGCGCTACCTGACTCTACAAATTACTGGTAGTAAGGCTTCTGGACATCCCGGCGGTTTTGCCAGCCAAGCGGAAGCTTATGCAGCTTTGGTCATGCTGGGACATAAAAACATTATCACCGAAGTTGGACACCACGCCCCTGGTTTTTATAGTGCCATGTTTTTGGATCGTTCCTTAGAAGACATGGGCATTTCTACAGTACAACAATTGCGCGATCGCTTCCGAGAAAAACATGGTCTAATCGGACATTTATCTGGTTACATTCCTGGTATTCTCGCCCCTGCTGGTCCTTTGGGACAAGGACAACATTTTGCCATGTCTGCTGCACTGCTGCACCGTGACAAACTCTTCCCCTTCACTGTGGGAGATGGGGGACTAGGTGAACCCTACATCATGAGTGCAATGGCGCACTTTAACACCGCTTACCCCAAAGTAACCAACTTCCTACCTATCCTAGTTTGGAACGGTTACAGCCAAGAGCATCATAGCATGGTATCTTTAAAAACCAATGATGAAATGATCGCTTATTGGAAAGGTAACGGTTTTGCGGAAGTTATCATTGTAGATGCCAAGGAATTTGACGACCAAAACCAACCGGGAGATTACGTAGATAGCACCATTTTCTCCTTCCAAAAACGGTTAGAATTTACCAAAGCGGTATTAGTAGGCGTTGATAAAGCTGCCCGTTCTGCTTTGAGTGGCACATTAACGGTATTTATCATTAAACAACTCAAAGGCGCGGGTGTTCACGCTTTAGGGGCAAAATCTCACAACCTCTATCCTCAAGATACCTTAACCGCGCCTCATATTGTCACAGCTTTACAAAAACGCGCTTTACCTGTGGAAGCATGGCAAACAGTCCGCACAAACGCCGAACGTGCCGGAGGTGGCCCCGCAGCGAAAACTGTAGTTACAGAATTTGAATTACCTTTAGCAGACATCGGCGAATTACCATTAGAAGAATATGCAGTTGGCGGAGATCCAAAAGTTTCCACCACCGCAATGGGAAGGTTAGTCGGAATAATCGGAAATAAAGATAAAAACTTCCTCGTCACTAACGCCGATGGTAACGCCGCTTCAGGAATTGGTAATATTAATGAGGCATTAAAAATCATTCACCCCACAGCAGATGAAACCTATCATCAAGCCCCCAGAGGTCAAGTTTACGAACCTTTGAGCGAAGATGCCTGTGCAGGTTTAGCAGTTGGTTTATCCTTAATGGGGGCGAGAAGTTTGTGGTGTTCTTATGAATCTTTTGCCATCAATGGTTTACCAATTTGGCAAACTGTCACCCAAGCAATGGCAGAATTAAGAAGAAAAACACCGTCAACCATTACCTTATTTACTGCCGGTGCATTAGAACAAGGTCGCAACGGTTGGACACACCAAAGACCAGAAATTGAAGCCTATTTTGCTTCGATGATGAGAAATGGAAATGTATTTCCTGTTTTTCCCCCCGATGCTAACAGTATTCAAGTCTGTTATGACTGGGCTTTAGGAACAAAAAATAAAGGAATTGTCATTACTGCAAGTAAGTCACCTTTGCCCATTAGAACAACATTAGAACAAACCAAACAAGGGTTAGAAAAAGGCGCGATTTTATTACATGAAGTTGCGGGAGGAAAGCAAGTTGTATTTGCTGTAATTGGCGATATGACCTTAATTCCCGTGTTTGAAGCCGCCGCATTTTTAGAGACTGAAGGTATTGGGGTAAAGATAATTTCTGTTATTAACCCCCGGCGTTTATATCGTGCTAATGATACAGCTTGGGATACTTGTTCTGAACCTGATGGTGGGTTTTTGAGTGATGCAGAATTTGCTAGTTTGTTTGCTGGTGATGCCTTAATTGGTGTGACTGGTGGTGCTGGTGCGATGTTAGAACCTATTATGTTACGCAGTACCAGCAAGCGGGATATTTTCGCTTGGAAACGTGGGGAAACTACCGCAAGTGCGGGTGAGTTGATGGCGTTTAATGGGTTGACTGCGGAAGCGTTGACTAAGCGGGCTATTGAGTTAGTGCATTAAGCGTTAAATTGCGTTGCTGATATTTATGATGTATGAAAACAATTTTTGACCTTATATCAAAATGTTTGTAGAGACTCTTATCATCCAAGGTGTCTATACCCAAGATTCATCTTTGAGTCAGCAACGCACCCGCTTGCACAGAAGCAGAATATTATCTTGACAGAAAAAGAAACAAGATGCTTAGTTAAGTTATCAAATTGATGTATAATAGTTACAAAATAACCTCGACAAAATACGCAAATATCAAAAATGAATATCAATAACAATGACTTTTGCTTTTGTACTTTAGCGTTAGGTAAAGAATACCGTGATTTAGCATTACTTTTGGCTGAAGATATTTCTGTGTATGCCCCAGGTATTCCCTTTGTGATTCTCACTGATAAACCACATTACTTTAGTCAGTTTGAACAGGTTCAATCCTTTCAACATAGTCAAAAAAGCGTAGGCTGCTACCAAGATAAAGTATATGTCATTTCTAAAGCATTATCTTTGTTCAGTTCCTGTATGTTTATGGATGCAGATATGAGGATATTAAAAGAATTTCCCCAGTTTCAATGGTTGCCAGGTATAACAGCCAGAAGTTGTTCAAGTATTAAAAAACATTTTGCTACTAAAATGACAAATAATGTCAATACAAATAAAAAATACCTAGTTGTAGAAAAGTCTGCTCACCACTTAAATTTGAATTTGCAAGATGAAAATATTCGCTTTGTACATGAATTCTTATTTGTAGTAACCAGAGATGAAGGTAAAGAAATACATTTTTTAAAGCTTTGGGAACAGTTGGGTAGATTTTTTGAACTAAATGGTATGTATGATGGGGAAGGAAATACAATGGGACTAGCAGCAGCTAAAGTTGGACTCACCATAAGACATGACACTATGGAAAACTTGGATTTTTTTAAAGATAAAATTGAGCGTGTCAGAATCAAATATGGACAATCTGAGCCAGAAAAAAATCGTATTTTTTTTGAAAAACGTGAAGAGATATGCCGCAAGAATCATCCCCTGATTAAAAAAATAATTACCAAAATTACTACAAAAATTATGTTTTATTATCGTTATATAAACTTAAGATTAATCACTAGAAACGGATTAGAACTTGAACGATTTAATTAGACAATTTTGAGCAACGAAATTCAACAATAAAACACAAAATTCTAGCATCAATAACGGTAAGGATTCAGGTTGCAGGGGATTGACAAGTGTGATATGTGAGGCAGAAGATAGCAGTTATGGAAACAGACCTGCCCTCAAAACTAGACAGTGAAACATTGAGACAATTCGCAACAGAACAACTGGTAGAGATTATCATTGAGCAGGCAAAAGGTATAGAGCAGCTAAAAACTAGACTAATAGAACTGGAATTGGATAACGATTGATTTCCCTACCAAACCTGAGATTGCAATTGCGAGGATAAACTGTTATTACTCTTTGTAACTGTCGTTACATTATAGTCAGTTCCATTCACAGTAAAAATAGCAGTGAGTAGGTTGGGTTGACGCAAGGAATTCCAATATCACCCAAACCACCCCATCATCAAATATAGCAATCCTAAATGATACGTGAGAGTTCAAAAAGCCTCAAATACTTATAAAACAAGGATTTTTATCTAGGTATTTTCTCAGGATTGAGGTAGGATTGCTATATGTGGGACAGAAATCATCATTATGTAAGCATCTGTTAGAATAGGGAAATTAAAGTTAACAACAAAATTATGATTGAATTACAATAATTACAAGAATAGGTATTAAAATTACCAATCAAAGAAGGTTGGCATCTCATACGAATTATACTAGCATCTATTCAACAAGAAATCCTATCTTCTATTCCTGAAAAACCCACCATAGAAACCTTCTTTGAACTTGCTCTCTGTAATCAAATTTTAATAGGTGTAATTAGCTTAGAATCAGAAAATACAGTATAATGGTAGGAAAAATAACTCAAAGAAGGCAGTAATTATGGATATCAAACTTGCAGAAATATCTCAAGAAATTAACAGCTTACCAGAAGAAGCACAAATCTTACTACTTGATTTTATTCAATTACTAAAAAAACGTTATCTACAACCAGAAAATCATCATCAAGAAAAAACTATCTATGAAAAATTTGATGAAATTGGATTAATTGGTTGTTGTTCTGTAGATGAAAATTTATCAACCACATATAAAGAAGCTTTATCTAATACATTACCCAATAAATATGATCATAGTTGATACAGGATTTTGGTTAGCTCTCATTGACCAAAAAGACACCTACCACGAACAAACAAAACAAACTTTTAAAAAATACAACGAACCATTAATTACAACATGGTGTGTTGTCACCGAAACCTGTTATCTTTTACTAACTCGCAAAGGAGTTCAAGCGCAAATTACTTTTTTAAACAGTCTGCAACAAGAATTATTTACAGTTTTTAATTTAGAAGCTCACCATAATCCGCGAATTATTCAGCTAATGGAACAATATGCTAATTTGCCAATGGATTTAGCTGATGCTTCCTTAGTAATTTTAGCAGAACATTTAGGACATGGGCGCATTTTTTCAGTAGATCAACGTGACTTTAACACCTATCGTTGGAAGCAAAGTTATCCTTTTGAAAATTTGCTATTTTGAGCTAATTAATTTATAGCGAGTAGGTTGGGTTGACACAACAAAACCCTACATCACCCATAACATCTAAACAGTAGTCCCCTCTTGGCAAGGGTGAACGACGCAACCGATGGGTAAACATTTATGCAGCCACACAAAGAAACGGTATAAGACAGTAAAAAATTTATATTAAATTAGTAATATATTATACTAATATATATTTCTGCCTGATACTTACAGCTTTTCACAACTATTCATGTTTGCCAAATTCAATGCCACCTATCAATATCAACCTGGTGGTAGTCTTCCCCCAGATGCACCTACCTATGTGGTGCGTCAAGCTGACACCGAACTTTACCAAGGGTTATTAGCGGGAGAATATTGTTATGTTCTCAATGCTAGGCAAATGGGTAAGTCTAGCTTACGAGTACGGACAATGGAAAGTTTACGTGCCACAGGAATTGCTTGTGCAGAAATTGAGTTGAGTGGCATTGGTAGTCAACAAATTACTCCTTCCCAATGGTATGGGGGCATAATTCAGGAATTAATTAGTGGTTTTAAGTTACAAATTAATCGACGTAGTTGGTTAAAAGAACGGGATGATCTTTCTCCTATCCAATGTTTAAATGAATTTATCGAAACAGTTTTATTAACCCAAATTCAAGAAAAAATAGTTATTTTTATTGATGAAATTGATAATGTATTAGGGCTGAATTTTTCCACAGATGAATTTTTTGGACTGATTCGCCACTGTTATGAAAACCGGGCTTTGAATCCAGCTTATCGAAGGCTTTCATTTGCTCTGTTGGGGGTGGCTGCCCCTTCTGATTTAATTCAAGATAAAAATTTTTCTACACCTTTTAATATTGGTAGAGCGATTGAATTACAAGGATTTAAATTGGCTGAAAGTCAACCTTTAATTCAAGGATTGATAGGCAAGATTATTAACCCAGAAGCGGTGTTAAAAGAAGTTTTGTATTGGACGAATGGACAACCTTTTTTAACTCAAAAGTTGTGTTGGCTAATTGTCAATAACTGCTGCTGCAATTCTAGTACAGAATGTCCTCCACCACCACCAGGGGAAGAAAAGCAGTGGATTGAGCAAATTGTCCATAGTCAAATTCTTCAAAACTGGGAATCTCAAGACGAACCGGAGCATTTAAGAACTATACGCGATCGCTTGGTGCGGAATACACCCAACAGCGAAAAGCTATTAACCTTATACAAACAGATTATTAAACAGGGGAAAATCCCCTCAGATCATATTCCTGAATATTTGCAATTACGGCTTTCAGGACTAGTTACTCAACATCAAAGCAATTTAATAGTCAAAAACCCAATCTACGCCAAAATTTTTAATTTAGACTGGGTTAATCAACAATTAACAGCATCAAAAGTTGATGTCTATTCAGGTGATTCAACAAATGTTGTCTCTGCGGCTAATATACCTGAGTCTGCTAACACGCTTAAAAATACAGACAACCCCATCAATTTACCTTGTTATCCTAGTGGAGCAGTTCCCCTTGGTTCACCTTTTTATATAGAACGCTCAATAGTGGAAACTCAGGTTTGTGATGAAATTAGAAAACCTGGTGCTTTAGTGAGAGTGAAGGCACCGAGAGAAATGGGGAAAACTTCTTTATTGTTGAGGATGTTAGATTATTCACTTAAACAAAATTATCATACAGTCAGCTTAAGTCTAGAACAAATTGACGATGTAATTTTGCGTGATTTACATCGGTTTCTGCGGTGGTTATGTGCCAATATCACCAATCAATTGCAAATGGAATCAAAATTAGATGATTACTGGGATGAAGATATTGGCAGTAAAATTAGTTGCTCTTTATATTTAAAGAATCATATTTTAAAACAATTGAAGAAACCCCTAGTATTAGCAATAGATGAAGTTCAATATATTTTTGAACATCCTGCCGTTGCTAAAGATGTTTTACCTCTGTTTCGTTCTTGGTATGAAGAAGCAAAAAGAGACCAGGTTTGGAGAAATTTACGCCTAATTATTGTCCATTCCACGGAAATTTATGTACCTCTACAATTAAAACAATCTCCTTTTAATGTGGGCTTACCAGTAGAGTTGAGTGATTTTAGTTTAGAACAGGTACAACATTTAGCACAACGCTATGGACTCCACTGGACTAACTATCAAGAAGCCCAGGAATTAATGTCTTTGGTGGAAGGACATCCGGCATTTGTACACATGGCTATTTATCATCTCAGTCAAGGAGAAATTACTTTACCGGAACTTCTAGAAACAGCAGTAACACCAACTGGAGTTTATGCCTATCATTTGCAGCGACATCAAGCAACATTACAAGAACAGCCTGAATTAGCTCAAGCATTATATACTGTGATTAATTCGACCGAACCAATATCATTAGAACCCAGTATGACTTATAAATTAAGCAGCATGGGATTAATTAAACATTTAAAAGATAAAGTAACTCCTAGTTGCGAATTATATCGAAAGTATTTCAAAACAATAAATCATATATAAATATGCTCAATCAACCAACCTTTAAACCCCTTTACTCTGTAGCAACTATAGAACCAGAGCAGATATTTCTTCTCTCTGAGCGAGATACAGTGTTATTGAGCGATCGCTTTTCCTATCGTATTGCAGCTTTACTAGAACAGCAAAGTTATACCGTTGAAGAGATTATTGACATCATTCAACTGGAACTACTACAACACATTTCCCCAGAAAAAACCGAATTTTTTCAAAGTGTTCTTGATGTCAGTGTTAAAACCCAATATGCCCTATTTCAACTAGAACAACAGGGTTATTTAGTAGAACAAGACGACTCACTACCCTCTCAATTAGCGATTTTCTGCCATCATCTTCACCTCACACCCCTAGTTGCTGCCCAAAGGTTACAATCGACAAAGGTAGCAGTCAAAGCCTTGGGATCACTTGCCACCGCAGACTTCACCGACCTCCTAGCATCTGTGCATATTCAAGTAGGTGATGCGGGAGATATCACCGTTATCTTAACCGATGACTATCTACATCCAGATTTAGCAGAATTTAATCACCAAGCATTAGCATCACAATCTCCCTGGATGTTGGTCAACCCTCTGGGAACAATTTTGTGGATAGGCCCCATATTTCAGCCCCAGCAAACCGGTTGTTGGGAATGTTTAGCGAGTCGTTTACGTGATAACAGACCAGTCACTAGATATCTGCAAACACATCAACAAACTTCCCTCTCTCCTCCTCTAGGTTTCCTTCCTTCCACAGTCCAAACAGGCTTAGGAATGGCAGCGACAGAACTGTTTAAATGGATTATTCAAGGGCAAAATCAACGATTAGCGGGGAAAATTATTACCTATGACACCTTGACCCTACAAACCCAAGACCATACCCTCGTCAAGCGGCCCCAATGTCCTAGCTGTGGTGAACTCCAGGGGAAAGAAAACATACCGCGACCAGTGGTTTTAGGACATCGGAAAAAAGCTTTTACTGCTGATGGAGGACATCGCTATTGTTCACCCCAAGAAACTCTCAGAAGATATCAACATCACATTAGCCCCATTACAGGTGTGATTAGAGAACTGAGGAAAATACCAGGCAACGGTTTAACCCACACCTACATTGCTAAACATCATTTTCTCAGCGTTTTTGACAATATCGAGAGTTTACGTCAAAATTTGGGTGGTCGTAGTGGTGGTAAAGGTCGGACGGATACCCAAGCTAGGGCTAGTGGTTTCTGTGAAGGGATTGAAAGATATTCTGGGGTATTTCAAGGCAACGAAATCATCCACAAAGGCAGTTATCAACAACTGGGAGACAAAGCCATTCACCCCAATGCTTGCATGAATTTCAGCCCAGAACAATATCAAAATCGGGAAGAATGGAATGCCCAATGTCAAGGATGGTTTCAAAAAGTCCCAGAACCCTTTGACGAAGAAAGAGAAATTGATTGGACACCTGTGTGGTCTCTCACTCACCAAGAATTCAAATATTTACCCACAGCTTACTGCTATTATGGCTATTCCCCACCCTATAAACCCGATTGTTGGGCTGATTCCAATGGGTGCGCGGCAGGTAATACCATCGAAGAAGCCATTCTCCAAGCATTTATGGAATTAGTGGAGCGAGATAGTGTAGCTTTGTGGTGGTATAACCGCATATCTCGACCAGCGGTAGATTTGGATAGTTTTGATGTACCTTATTTTCAGGAACTCAAACAATATTATCAAAGCCTTGACCGCGAACTTTGGGTACTAGATATTAGCAGTGATTTAAATATTCCTACCTTTGCAGCCATTACACACAGAAAAAATCGGGCAGTAGAAGATATTGTTTTAGGTTATGGCACTCATTTTGACCCAGTTATTGCCATCAGTCGAGCCTTAACGGAAGTAAATCAAATTCTACCCAACGTCTTACCTTGTACACCAGATGGTCGGACTATTTATCCCCAATCAGGCGATCGCTTGGCGATAGAATGGTGGCAGTCTGCAACCGTGGCTAATCAACCATATTTGTTACCAAACCACCAAAGTCACACAAAACTTGATCGCGATTATCCCCAAATAGCCCACGACGACCTCCTCGCAGATGTGCAACTTTGCCAGCAAATCGTAGAACAAAAGGGACTAGAAATGCTAGTGCTTGACCAGACCCGTCCTGATGTGGGACTCAGGGTAGCTAAAGTCATCATACCGGGAATGCGTCATATGTGGAGACGCTTAGGTTCAGGAAGATTGTATGACGTTCCTGTACAGATGGGTTGGTTACAACAGCCCCTCACACAAACCCAACTCAACCCCTATCCTATGTGGATGTAATACCCATTCAAAATTCAACACTTTTTCCTTCCTTCCTATCTCCTCAGTCATCAGCCTTTCACCACAACTCATACAACCATGCTGCATGGATATAAAATCATTGACGCTGATTCCCATGTAATCGAGCCTCAGTACATGTGGGCTAAGTATCTACCCCCAGAATTTCGCCACTTTGCCCCCTCTCCAGATATGAAAATTCAAGGACAATCAATCTTGGGCAAGATATCACAACCTGTCCTAGAAGAGGGCAATAAGCAAATGATGAATGCTCACCCCAATGCTTATTTCCAACGATATGATCCCGAATCCCATCTGCAAAATATGGTACAGATGGGCATTGATATCGCATTTCTGTATCCTACCTACGGACTCTGGATATTCGCCATTGATACCATGCCACCCGAAGTAGTAGGAGCCTTTACCCATGCCTATAACACTTGGTTATATGAGGAATTTTGCAGTTATGCACCAGAACAATTAAAAGGCGTAGGAGCAATTAATCTCCATGACCCAGAGCAAATGGTGTCCGAATTACATCGTATCGCCGAATTTGGCTGTAAAGCCGTCTTTTTACGCCCTAATCCCGTCAAAGGGCGACTTTTAAGCGATCCTGCCTATGAACCATTTTGGACAGCCTGCGAGGAATTAGGCATAGCAATAGGAATTCACGAAGGAACCCACAGCCGTTTACCCACCACAGGTGCAGATCGATTTCATACCCGTTTTGCCATGCACGCCTGTTCCCATCCCCTAGAGCACATGATGGCCTTATTAGCCTTAATTGAAGGTGGGGTACTAGAACGTCATCCACAATTAAAGGTATGTTTTTTCGAGTCTGGTTGTGGCTGGGTTCCTTACTGGTTATGGCGATTAGATGAAGAGTATGAAAATTTACATTGGGAAGTAAAGAGTCATGTAAAAATAAAACCATCGGAGTATTTCCTTCGCCAATGTTTTGTGGCCATTGAGCCGTCGGAACCTTACTTAACCCAAATTATCGACTTGATCGGGACTGACAACTTAATCTTCGGTTCAGATTATCCCCATATGGATCATAAACCTAACATTGTCAACACATTATTAGGACTTGATGGTTTATCTCCAGCCACAATCCAAAAAATAGTTTGGGATAATCCTTGCCGTTTCTACAGTTTGACTTGAACTATTTCCCAACTTGTTAATCAGCAATAAGGTCAAATATTACCATGCGTCAATCAGTTAAGTTGTGTGCTTCCCTAGATCCCCTCAAAACAAGGGATTGGTATAGAGATGATAGCCTTTACCAAATACTATTAGTGACTCCTCGTGCTCAGAATAATTCCCATCAAGTACCACCAGGCCCACATATTGAAACAACAATAGTCACTAAAACCAGAGGAGAATTTAGCTCCTCGGAATATCAGCTTGACTATAGCAGTGTCAGAAAGCTCAAAAAGTTAGAGTATCCACGTGTAGGCGATCCTGAAAAAATAGGTTCATACCTACCATCCCCTGGTTCAGTTTTGGCAAATGGTTTTGTCCAAGCCTTGGCAGCAGAACAATCTAGTGATGAAAATGACTATGCCAGTGTCGAATTAAATAATTTTTATAGCCCTATTCGCAATTTACTTCAGACTCGGCAAATGTCTCAGTTAATTGCTAAAACATGGGATGCCTATTTAGAAGCCAATAAAGACCATCGATACATCTGGAATCAATTCACTAATGGCCAATGGAATAATATCCAATTTGACCTATTAGATGGTTTGGTGGCCAGGGAAATTTTCCTGATTACACCAAATTATCCCCCTGATCATTTAATACCAGACAACCTAGATCCTTACTATCCACTTAAACCCAAACAAGACCCTGATGAAGCATCAAGACTATTAATTTTACCTAGTAGTCTAGCTTGGCAGGGTATAGCTTTGAGTCTCCTCTTAGCGGGACAAGCATACTATAAACTTGGTGAACCTGGCCAAGAACAGTACCACCAAATTTATCCGCCTATTTTGAGTACGGGCGAAATCGTCACAGAGTATAGCTTAGAAGTAAGTTGGAATATCTTTCAGGGAAATGTGAGAGAGATGTCAACTAGTCCAACCAGTAATTCTTTAGCTGCGAGAGTGGTTTTTCCCTATCCTCCCATCCCCTCTGAATTAAATCTACCTGCCCAGCATATTAAAACATGGGCTTATGCCTCGGATAAAGATGGAGACATTCCCTTTTATGATCAGACAGATGATGGAAAATATCTGGTCAATGTTTTATATTATACTCCTCCCTATCCCTACATTCCTTTAAGTAGCTGTTCTTAAACAAGACAAGAGTATTTGCATCTCAAATTTTAACAAAAATACAGGTGATAGAAAGTAGTTAAACTATTCACTATTACCTGTATTTTTTAGTATTATATAAACTTATGAGTTATTTTTATTACCTATTAGATATAATATGGACGAAAATACAATTAACTACCAAATAATTGACAAAATCTATGAAAGTGCTAATTCACTGGTGTTTCGGGGAATATTAGAACCAGATCAACAACCGATTATTTTAAAAATCCTCAAAGAGAATTATCCATCTCCCTCTGAATTAACAAGGTATAAGCAGGAGTATGAAATTACTCGTTCCTTAACTACAGACCGAGTTATTAAAGTTTATGGATTGCAGCGATATAAAAATAGTTTAGTAATGATATTAGAAGATTTTGGCGGTCAATCGCTGAATCTGTTGATGTCTAAACGCCAGTTTAGTTTAGAAGAGTTTTTAACGATTGCCATTAAAACCACTGAAAGTTTAGCAGATATCCATAAAGCTAATATTATTCATAAAGATATCAACCCTGCGAATATAGTTTATAACCAAAAAACTGGACAACTGAAAATAATTGATTTTGGTATTTCTACTCAGTTATTTCAAGAAAACCAGAAAGTCTGTCACATCAATCAACTAGAAGGAACTTTAGCTTATATAGCTCCTGAACAAACAGGGAGAATGAACCAAGGAATAGATTATCGGAGTGATTTTTATGCCTTGGGAGTCACTTTTTATGAAGCGTTGACTCATCAATTACCCTTTACCACTAAAGATCCAATGGAATTAGTCCATTGTCATATTGCCCAACATCCTAAAACTCCTCATGAACAAATTTCATCTATTCCCTTAACTTTATCGAATATTGTCGCCAAACTGTTAGCAAAAACACCAGAGGAAAGATATCAAAGTGCTTGGGGTATCAAAGCCGATTTAGAAAAATGTTTGGAGCAATTAAAGAGCCAGGGTAAAATTTATCAATTTTCTTTAGGTAGCCAAGATATTGCCGATAAATTTAATATCCCACAAAAGTTATATGGTCGAGAGCAGGAAATTGGGCAATTATTAAATACTTTTGAGCGAGTAAGTCAAGGTAATACAGAGATGATACTAGTATCTGGTTATTCAGGTATTGGTAAATCTGCTTTGGTGCATGAAATTCATAAACCAATTACCTATCAACGAGGATATTTTATTCAGGGCAAATTTGATCAGTTACAAAGAGATATTCCCTACGCAGCTATCACTCAAGCATTTCAAGATTTAATTCGTCAACTACTGAGTGAACCAGATATAGTTTTACAAAATTGGCGCAAGAAAATCTTAGAAGCTTTAGGCAGTAATGGTCAAATTATCATTGATGTTATTCCTGAACTAGAGAAAATTATTGGTAAACAGCCAGCTATTGAGCGAATAGGTGCGACTGAATCACAAAATAGGTTTAATTTATTTTTTACTAGATTCATCAATGTTTTTAGTCAAAAAGAACATCCATTAACAATTTTTCTAGATGATTTACAGTGGGCAGATTTACCATCTTTAAATTTAGTGGAAAAGTTAATCACTAATAGTGATATTCAATATTTATTAATTATTGGAGCCTATCGAGATAATGAAGTTAACCCCACTCATCCTTTAATTCAAACTTTAGAGCAAATTCACAAAACAGCAGCAAAGGTAAATCAAATAGTTCTTCAACCGTTGGCAATTCACCATGTTAATCAATTAGTTGCCGACACCTTACATTGTTCTCAAGCATATGCCCAACCTCTAGCAGATTTAGTTTTAGCTAAAACCGGAGGCAATGCTTTTTTCTTAAATCAACTATTGCAAACTTTATATCAAGAAAAATTATTAGTATTTCATAATCCTAGTCACTTAGATAATCAAGAAAATCAAGATTGTTTTTGGCGATGGGATATTGAGCAAATACAAAATATAGGGATAACGGATAATGTAGTTGATTTAATGGTCAGGAAAATTGCTAAACTTGACCAAACTACTCAAAATCTTTTAAAATTAGCTGCTTGTATAGGGAATGAATTTAATTTAGAAATTCTGGCGGTTGTTAATAAGAAATCTCCAATCATTACTTCACAACAATTACAACCAGCCCTAAAGGAAGGCTTAATTATACCCTTAAGCAATGACTATAAACTCCCTCTGCTGTGGTCTCAGGACGAAATAGCCAGTGATACTGAAGAAATTTCCCCTTCTTTCATTCCTCAATATCCTCAGATTATCCCCTATAAATTTTTGCATGACCGAGTACAGCAAGCAGCTTATAGTTTGATGGGAGCAGAAGAGAAAAAAGCTCTACATCTACAAATAGGTCGTCTTCTGCTCAAGAACACTCCAGTCAATGCCTGGGAAGAAAACATTTTTAAACTTGTTAATCACCTGAATGAGGGAACTCAGTTAATCAAGAAACAGTCAGAAAAGAATCAATTAGCTCAATTAAATCTACAAGCAGGGAAAAAAGCTAAAGCATCTACCGCTTATCAATCTGCATTAAATTATTTACAAACTGGTATCAAGCTATTAGGGAAGAATAACTGGAAGAAATATTATCAGTTGACCTGGGAATTGCAGATAGAAAATTTAGAAATGCTGTATTTTAATCAGGAATTTAAACAATTTGAACAGCTATCAGCAATGCTTTTAGAACAAGCTCAAGAGGTACTGGATAAAGCCAAGGTCAATCAATTAAAAATTTCCTATTATTATACAGCATTTAAACCTGAGCAGGCAATAGATACAGCTATGTCTGCTGTGAAAGAACTTGGTTTAAATATTGCTCAACCCTCTAGTGATGTGGCTGATAAAATTCAACAACAACAAGAGGCAATTCAACTATTTTTACAAACCAACAATTTAGCGGATATTGAAGATTTGGTGAATTTGCCTGTCATGAGTGATCAAGCACACACAGCTATCATTCTCATGTTACAGCAGACATTAACCGCGATTACTACCACTAATTTTCCTTTATCTATAGAAGTATTATTAACATTAATTAATCTATCTCTTAAATATGGGAATTCGCCACCAATAGTCTGTATTTATGGCATGTATGGGACATTATTATGTAGTTTAACCCAAGATATTAATAGTGGAGATAAGTTTGGGAAGTTAGCGATTAAGTTGCTAGAAAAATTTAATCTTAGAAAATTAGAACCTCCTGTTTTACATATATATTATGGGAATATTTGGCATTGGAAAGGATTTCTGAGAAATCCTCTAGCCTTTCAACAATTAATTTATGGTTTTAAAACGAGTATAGACACGGGAGATAATGAGTTTGCTAGTTATTTGGCAATTGATTATTGCTGGCTGAAATTTTTAAGTGGATATAATTTAGAGGAATTGCATGAAGATTGCCATAAATATTCTACATTTATTCAAAAAACAGCCATTGCTTATTCCCAATATTGCATAGAAATATTACAAAATTTAGTCATTAATTTATTCAGATATGATCCTGAATATGAATATGGAGTTATGGTTGGTGCTACTCCAGAAGAGGAAGCAGGATATTTAAAAAATTGGGAAGAAAGTAGTAGTGCCTGGTTACTCTTTTTTGCTTATTTTGGCAAAACTGTTTACTTCTATATTTGCAAAGATTACCTTGCTGCTGCTACCACTGCTAGGAATGCAGAAAAATACGTAGCTGCTGCTGGCTCCTTTTTAACTGCTCCTCAACATACTTTTTATGCTTGTTTAACGTTGCTGGCCTATAGTCAGATTTGTGGTGAAACCAACCCGCAACAAGAATTAATGGAGCAAGTAGATAAAAATTTAGAAAATATCAAAATCTGGGCAGAATATTGTCCAGAAAACTTCCAGCATAAGTATGACTTGTTGGCAGCAGAAAAAGCCAAAATCATGGGTCAAAATTGGCAAGCTCAAGAACTTTATGAAAGGGCGATTCAAGGAGCAAAAAAATCCGAATTTCTCCATGAAGAAGCTATAGCCTATGAACGAACAGCGGAGTTTTATTTGGCTTTAGGTAGGGAAGAAATCGGTCAATTATATTTGCGGAATGCCCATCATTGCTATACTCGCTGGGGAGCGATAGTTAAAGTCAAACAATTAGAAACCGAATATCCTCAATTATTAATTGGTCTTGGTCAGGAAAGAACAGTTCAAAGTTTGAGCACTACGGTGTCTACCACCGGTAAAAGTGGAGATTTGCTTGACTTAGCAACAGTCATGAAAGCGTCTTATGCACTTGCGGAAGAAATCATTCTCAGCAACTTGCTAGCTAAATTAATGAAAATCATGATTGAGAATGCAGGGGCACAAAAAGGGGTTCTGCTGTTATATTCCCATGAACAGTGGTTGATTGAAGCGATCGCATCTGTGGATTGTGAGGACATGACTATTCTTCAATCCCTACCCTTGGATTCTCTAGATCCTGTTCGTCAAACTCCTCTCCTCTCCTCTGCCATTATCCACTACGTGGCCCGTAGTCAGGAAAGCGTGATTCTCCATGATGCTGGTCAAGAGGGACAATATACCCGTGACCCCTACATTGTTGCTACCCAACCGAAATCAATTCTCTGCACTCCCCTCCTTAATCAAGGGAAATTAAGTGGCATTTTATATTTAGAAAATAATCTCACCACCGGGGCTTTTACTCCTAATCGAGTGGAAGTTTTAAATATTCTTTCTAGTCAAGCAGCAATATCTATTGAAAACTCTCGCTTATATGCCACTCTCGAACAAAAAGTAGAAGAACGAACCCAAGAACTCACACAAACTTTAGAAGTTCTCAAAGCTACTCAAGCCAAATTAGAATTTGAAAATGCCCTTCTCAAAAGTGACGAACAAGCCGCAGAATATGATTATCAAGTTGGGGGAAGTTTACCTATTGATGCTCCTACCTATGTGGTGCGATCAGCAGATCGTTATCTCTACAAAGCTTTAACCAAAGGCGATTTTTGTTATATCCTCAACACTCGACAAATGGGTAAATCCAGTTTGATGGTGCGGATGATGCACCACCTACAGCAAGAAGAATTGTGTTGTGCTGCTATTGATATGACTCGTATTGGTAATGAAAACATTACCCCAGAACAATGGTATAAGGGTTTAATTGTGGAACTATGGCAAAGTTTTGACCTGTTCGGTAAGGTGAATTTAAAAGCTTGGTGGCAAGAACATCTCAATCTTTCTCCTGTACAACAATTAAGTAAATTTTTAGAAAATGTACTGTTAAAAGAAGTGACATCTACTGATAGCGATGTTCCCCCCAAAATCATTATCTTCTTTGATGAAATTGATAGTGTTTTAGGCTTAGATTTTCCCGTTAATGATTTCTTTGCCTTGATTCGTTCTTGTTATAACCAACGCAGTATTAATCCCGAATATAAGCGATTGTGCTTCGCGCTATTTGGGGTAGCAACTCCTAGCGATTTAATTACCGATTATCGACGCACACCATTTAATATTGGTCAAGCAATTCAATTACATGGTTTTCAACCCCATGAAGCTCAACCACTGCTGGTAGGATTAGCAGATAAAGTTAGTAACCCCCAAGCTGTCCTGAAGGAAGTGTTATTCTGGACTAATGGCCAGCCATTCTTGACTCAAAAGATTTGCCAGATGATCCGCTCCTGTGGTGCTACTGTGCCGGAAAAAAGTGAAAAAGACTGGATTGAAAA
The DNA here is from genome assembly GCF_014698825.1 of Richelia sinica FACHB-800. GTDB lineage: Bacteria > Cyanobacteriota > Cyanobacteriia > Cyanobacteriales > Nostocaceae > FACHB-800. The sequence continues at coordinate 40,930 of NZ_JACJTT010000018.1, read as the reverse complement.
CTTGATTCGCACCAACATTATAGAATATTGGGAGGCCCAGGACGAACCAGAGCATTTAAGGACAATCCGCGATCGCGTCCTCAAAGGTGAACGGCCCCCTCAACCAATGCTGGAACTATATCAACGAGTTTTAGAGGAGGGACAAGTGCCTGCGGTTGATAGTCTGGATGAGAAAGAGTTGCTACTATCAGGTTTACTAATTAAAGAACAAGGTTTTTTAAAAATACATAATCGAATTTATGAATTAATTTTTACTAATAGCTGGATTGAGCAGCATACATGCTAAATTTTATGCAAAACTTCACTCCAGAGCATCATGGCTTTTAACTTAGAAGAGGCAATTAAAAGCGCCAACCAAGCAGTTTTCGCAAAATTTTATAGAAGCTTAACTGATGTTGAAATAATTGTGCTTAAAGGTGCTTGGGAGCGAGAAGACTACGACCAAATTGCGGCTAAACACCAATACGCAACTAGTTACATTAGTCAAGATGTAGCGCCTAAGTTATGGAAAGTCTTGACAGATGCCTTAGGAGAAAAAGTCAAAAAAAGTAATTTTAAAGAAGCTCTAAAACGACGTTGGGAAAAACAGTGTTGGGAACGACAATTTGCTCATGAATCTCTGGTATTGAACGTGCAATCAATCAATGGTAATCATCAGAAGAATAATGGTTCATCTAGCAAAAATAATTTTGTACCAGATGTCATGCCATCACCATTAAAATTGAGCGAATCACAATTTTATGTGGAACGCGATCCCATAGAATCACTATGTTATGAAACCTTGTTACAGCCTGGTTCCTTGATGCGAATCAAAGCACCAAAACTCATGGGTAAAACTGCGCTGATGGAAAAAATTTTAGCGAAAGTAGCCCAGCATGGGTATCGCACCGTCAGTTTAAGTCTGGAAATGGCAGATCGGAAAACTCATCTCACTAACCTCAATAAATTTTTGCGTTGGTTCTGTCTGAATCTCAGTCGGGAAATGAACTTGACGAATCAATTAGAAGACTATTGGGATGAAGAAGGAATTGGGGCCAAGGTTAGTTGCACCACTTATTTGGAAGAATATTTATTAGCAGAAGCAGACAGACCCCTGGTGCTGTGCCTAGATGATGTGGATTTGCTATTTCCCTATCCTGAAGTGTACGAAGACTTTTTTGGACTCTTGCGTTCTTGGTATGAGAAAGCCAGAAGTAGGGAGAATTGGAAAAAACTGCGATTAGCGATCGCTCATTCTACCGATGTTTATATCCGCCTGAATATTAACCAGTCCCCTTTTAATGTAGGATTGCCCATAGAGCTACCAGAATTAACTAGAGAACAGGTACAGACATTAGCCAGGCAATATGAGTTATCCACAGATTCTAACCTCATAGACCCCCTAATGGAATTGGTAGGTGGTCATCCTTACCTGTTGCAACAGGCATTTTCTCACCTGAAAAGTTTTCCCCATATCACCCTAGAAGAATTATTAGCAGAAGCTGCCACAGATGCAGGTATTTATCGTCATCATTTACGAGAGCATTGGTTGAGTTTACAACAAGAACCAAAACTGATGACAGCCTTTCAACTGGTCATTACTTGTAATGCACCAGTGAGATTAGAAACAATCTCTGCATATCAGTTACAGAGTATGGGTTTAGTCAAACTGACAGGTAATGAAGTGGAACCGCGATGTCAGTTATATCGCTACTACTTTAGTGATGTGATGAGAAACTAATTGAAATTATGGACTATGGTTGCAATGGTGACAGTGGAAAAGAGACATCTGGGGAAAACGAATGTAGAGACTTTCCGTGGAACGCCTCTACACAGGTGATGTCATATTTAAATCAAGACTCTGCCGATTTAAGATGCGGTTGTGCCTACAAGTTGAACGATTTTCATCGATTTGGATCTGGAAAATCTCTGTTTTTGTTCTACCGTTGGATTAAAAGCGATCGCCTCGCCCTTGTTTGTCTTAAATTCCAGCGGCACAGTTTTGGACTTTCCTGCTTGACCATCTTGGCTATTCTCCCCCAGAAAATATGCCTCTAACTGGTCTCGCAGTATAGCCCGTGCTTGGGAAATGCGCTTGCAGACATTTGGGTAAGAAATATCTTGACGTTCAGCAATCTCTTGATAGGATAGCTCGTGATAGAAATGCAGGATGAAGGTTTCACGCAACCGATTCGGTAAATTAGCGATCGCTTCTTGAATAACAATCTTTTTCTCGTCTCTCTCCAAGGCATTTCCTGGTGTATCTAGCTGAAATACCTTTCCTTGCTCCTCTTGAGACGTATAAACTTCTATATCTTCTACCCGCTTAGCACTGCGATTGCGCTCACGATGAATATCTACGCATAAATTGTGAGTCAGTCTTGTCAACCAAGCTTTAAAGTTGGTGATGTCCTCTCCATAATGTTGCACCTTTTCCCAGGCTTTGATCATAGCCATGCTCAAGGCATCCTCAGCATCAGCAGAGTTACCATTCATCCATTTTAGACAGCAATAATATAAATAATCTTGGTTTTGGTGCCATAAATGCCAAAATACAGAACCAACGTGGTCAGGGCGATCGCACAACTTTGAGGTAACACTTGCTTGAGAGTGGAACATAACTTTTGATTTGATAATGCAATCAAAACTCCTGACTTCAGCCCTTGGGTTGAGGCTGTCTGGTCAGTCTCAAACTTCCAATCCAGAGTGGATTACTATGCATTATCCTTGGCTGACTCAATCAATAGTTGAGTTAAACTCAGCACTACTCACCATCAGTTAAATTCAGCTTGCCACCTCAAAATTCAGTTAATTTCAGGTTTTTTTGAAACTAGTCCTTGGACATCATAAAACAAGCATAATAGCACTTATCTTCAGATTGTCAATGTTTTGGTAACAGCCTCTATAGATAGTGAATAGGAACTACCTATCTGTGTAACCTTTAAATTTCCCCACTTCTGGCTTTTTTCTTAGCACGTTTTTGTTTGTACATCAGTTCATCTGCCATTGTAATCAGATGATCTAAACAAACAGGTTGGCTATGGTCGTAATTCACCACACCTATACTCATGGAAATATCAAAGGGGTGATGGGACAACCGATTGTAATCCTCAATAGAAGTTTGCATTCTCTGAATCATCGCTTCTTCACTAGAGTTATTAGCTTGCAGCAATACGACAAATTCATCACCACCTAATCTCGCCAAAGTATCGGAATCACGAAAATTTTGCTTAATCAAATTGGCGGCTGTGACGATGGCAACATCACCTAATTCATGTCCCCAATTATCATTGATTTTTTTCAATCCATCTAAATCAATAAACATTAAACAAGTGGAAATATGACTAAGATGGGCTAACTTTAATTGTTGTTCAGCTACTGCAAAAAATCCCCGGCGATTATAGAGTCCTGTTAATTCATCAGTCAATGAAAGCCGATGTATTTCAGCTTCAGCAGCTTTTCTTTCTTCAATTTCCTGTTGTAAAGCAATAGTCCGTTCTCTAACACGATGTTCTAATTCAGAATATACTTCTACATTCTCAATAGCCACAGATGTAACATCTGCTAAAGCTTGTAATATCTTAACTTCTTCTAAGGTAGGTTGATGATAATCTGCCCAGTAAGTACCAATAGCACCAATTGGTTCTTGGGTGCGAATTGGTACCATAACCATGCTTTTTACAAAAGTCGATTGGTAAGCCACATAAGGAACACGTTCATCAACACTGACATCTTCAATAATTGCAGGTTGACGATTCAGCATAGCCCAACCACCAATGCAAATATTCATGGGAAATCGCTGGCCTTTCCAAAGAGGAGCAATGGCATTCTCATCAGCATAGTAACAATAACCACGATCGCGCAGTACAAAGCTAGCACCCTCTGATGCCGTGAGTTCTCGTGCCGCTACTCTGACAATTTCCATAATTCTGTCTAAACTACGAGCAAGAGAAAGGTCTTGAACTACCAGCAATAAACGTTCCATTGCCCGTAGATATTGCTCAATGGCATTGTTGCTTAAATCTAACCAGATGGGATAATTCAGTGATGAAGAAATATTTGTTACCATTATATACCCTGAAAATAAGAAGTCAAAAGATGGTAATGTAATCCAGTATATATTTGATTTCGTCGAAATATTTATGTAAAAATATCTCAGTAAGCACTCTCCAATTTAAGCTATAATCTTGACTGGCTTACAGAGGCATACTTAACGTGTAAATTTATTTTTTTCTGAATTGAGAATCTTTTACAAAGTATGAACAGGACTTACCCAACAGATCCCTAAAACCCTCTTGAATCGTGGCTTATGCGTAAGTCCTAATAAAATTGAATCTGTAGTTAAGAGAAGAGGGAGGGAAGGATAGAGTTGCTAAGAAGCATTGCCACTCGATACTTGATGAGAGTTTGAACTCCTTCCCTATAGCCTATTCTCCCTGATTATTTACAGCTTGTTCAATAACTCCTGGGTCAATTGCATAAATGCTTTAGATCCTGCTGAACTGGGACTCATTAACACCACTGGCATAAAACTATCAACAGCTTTTGCAACATTAACATCAACAGGAATTTGTGCCTGACAAATAGTTTCTACACCAAAATCCTCAACAACACGGTGCATAACTTGTTTGTAATATCTGCCAGTTAGCAAATTAGTATTGCACATACTAAAGACAATGCCTAACATTTTAATATTGATCTTCGCTTCATGTTCATGGCTGTCTTTTAATTGGGCAATTCTCCTTTCTAAAAGTTGAATTCCCACCACAGATAAAGGCTCTGGTTTTGCTGGGAGAATATAAAAATCGCTAGTAGCTAATGCACTACGAGTCATGAGATTATAGCCAGGGGCACAATCTAGCATAATAAAATCATACTCATCGCGTACTGGTCGCAAAATGTTATTAATTAGTACCCTTTCAAACCGATTCCAAATGGCTTCAAAATCTTGCTCACCTAAAGCTACAGATTGATTATGCAGCATTTCGGAAACGACAAATTCATCATATAAATCAATATCTCCCGGTAACAAATCTAGCCCAGGTAGATTACAGACCTTTGATTGAATAATATCGTGAATATTGATTTGGGAATTGGGATCAGGGTTAATTACCTCATCAATCAAATATCTAAAGGTTTTTCTTTGTTTACGACGTTTGGCAAACTCCAAAGGAGACATTAAACTGAGCGTGGCACTAATTTGGCTATCTAAATCCAGGACAAGTACCCGCTTACCATAATTTTTCGCTAAACAGGTTGCGAGATTGACGGTGAGTGTAGTTTTCCCCACTCCACCTTTCATATTGGCTGTGGCAATTACATATCCCATTGCTTTATTCCTTGGCTGACACGTTCCCATCTGGTAGGGTACATATTATCTGATCGATTTAGACTTTGACTATTTTCGACTGATGGGAATTTTTCAAGCTAAATTCATTTCCACACCCAAATGCTGCCAAGCACCATAATTAACATGGTGTATCTAATCAACGTTTTACCCCTCATCAACCCATGACCCAGTCTTGCCTTTGAATTTGATACTATGATCCAAGGGGTTGAAAACAACAAAATACCTAAAACCACTATGGCAAAGCGTAAGAAAAGCAATCTCCAGTGGATTAAAGAAACCCTGGAATTAAAACCAGACCATCATTGGCAAGGTACTCCTGGTTATAAAATTTTTGTAGCTGGTAGGGGAGCAGTTCGCTTCAATGTTCCCGATAATTGGGTGTTTGAACCACAGGAAAAATCATTCAAGTTTCGTGACAAACAACCTCCTGATGATGATTGCTGCCTAGAATTATCTTATAATCACCTCCCTCCCAATGACTGGACTTTGTTTCCTCTCAAACCAACTTTGAAAAAAATCATGGAAAATGATAAACGCAACGTGATTGAAAGGGGAGAAGTGATAACGGTCAAGCGTCAAACTGCCAGAATCATGTGGTGTGAGATTAAGTTTATTGATACGCAAGCTGAACCAAGGGAAGCATTTTCAAGAACTTGCGTCGGTTTAGGCTCGAATATTCAGTGTTTAATTACTTTTGATTATTGGGCAGATCAAGCCGAACAACTGACACCTATTTGGGATGAAATAATGCGTAGTCTTACCCTGGGGCTATATATTCGTGACCCAAGAACTGGTTTAGCTTTCCCTGATTAGATTTAAATTATGATGTGAGCTTATGATTGCGAACCAAATAGATAAATGTGCAGAAATTATTAGCCAGCAGCGAACATTTTTCGCTACAGGCAAAACCAAAGATATAACGTTTCGCTTAGAGCAATTAAAAAAGCTTGAGCGAATGATTATTGAAAATAAATCAGCTATTATTCAAGCTTTATATGCTGATTTACATAAATCAGAGTTTGAAGCTTATTCGTCCGAATTGTTTGTCATTAAAGAAATCCGCAAGGTAATTAAAAATCTAGCTAGTTGGGCTAAACCACGCAAAGCACCTGTGGAAGTAGAATTATTTCCTTATCGCGCTCAGATTTATCCTGAGCCTTTGGGGGTAGTATTAATTATTGGTGCTTGGAATTATCCATTTCAGTTAATTATTTCACCTTTAATTGGTGCCATTGCAGCGGGAAACTGTGCTGTCATTAAACCTTCTGAACTTGCTCCCCATACATCCCAATTATTAGCTGAAATTATCAGTAAATATTTTCCATCTGAATATCTGGCTGTAGTTGCAGGTGGTGTAGAAGTTAGCCAAAAACTGTTAGCAGAAAAATTTGATCACATCTTTTTTACTGGTGGTACAGCCGTGGGTAAGATTGTCATGGCTGCCGCTGCTAAAAATCTTACCCCTGTTACTCTAGAATTAGGTGGTAAAAGTCCTTGTATTGTTGATAGCGATATTCACTTAGAACATACAGCTAAAAGGATTATTTGGGGTAAATTTATTAATGCTGGACAAACTTGTATAGCTCCTGATTATCTGTTAGTAGATAAAAAAATAAAACCGAATTTAGTGCAGGAATTACAAAAATGTCTCCAAGCATTTTATGGAGAAAATCCTAGCCAGAGTCCTGATTATCCCAGAATTATTAGCCAGAAACACTTTCAAAGATTAGTTAACTTACTATCATCAGGCAAAATTATTCTCGGTGGAGAAACCAAATCAGAGGAACTATATATAGCACCGACCTTAATTGATGACATTTCTGTCAATGCTCCTATTATGGAAGAAGAGATATTTGGCCCGATTTTACCAATAATTGAATATACCAATATCCAGGAGGCTATTGATTTCATCAATTCTAGACCCAAACCTTTAGCGTTATATTTATTTTCACAAAACCAAAATTTGCAGCAATATATCTTAAATACAACTTCTTCTGGAGGAGTTTGTATTAATGATACTGTGATGCATTGTGCTGTTTCCTCCTTACCATTTGGAGGTATAGGTGATAGCGGTATAGGTAGCTATCATGGCAAACATAGCTTTGATACTTTTTCCCATTACAAAAGTGTCCTCAAAAACACATTTAGCTTGGATTTGAATTGGCGTTATGCGCCATATAAAGGTAAACTATCTTTTCTGAGGAAAATTATTGGGATTTAATCAATTAGTTAGGTTGGGTTAATCAACCCTACTTAATTGCAGCCGTGCAACCATTTCCGCTCTTGCAGATACATCCAGCTTCCGAAAAATACGTTTTAAAGTCTGCTTGACCGTATTTTGGCTAATCCATAACTCGGTGGCAATTTCTGCATTTGTCAAACCTTTGGCTACCAAAGCAGCTATTTGCAATTCTCGTGCAGTTAAAAATATTTCCGGTTTGGGCAGAAATAACTCATCTTGACAGCGTAAAAGTGCTAATTTGGCAGAAATATGGGCGCAGATAGCACTCAATTTTAACAAGTCTTGCGTATTATAAGCTGGATTGCCACTGGTGCGAGCAAATTGAACTGTACCAATTAACCTTCCTTCTCCAACAATCGGCCCAGTCATAATATGTTCGTGGTCATATATTTTGCCACAACCAATTTGATACAGTTCACTTTGCTTCCAAGTGGCTTCCGTGAACATGATTTGTTCGTGAGCGGGTGCATGATGGTAAACAACATACTCCATCACTTTATCTAAAGCTGCACCAACCGTAGAGTAGTAATCAATAAAGCTATCTGGTAAACCTTTGAGATAAATAGTGCCTTGTTGTCCGGCTTTACCATGTATATAAATACCCCAGTGTTGACTACCAAACAACTCTCCTGCTGCATCCATGTAATGTCCACATAGTTGATTCACTGATGAAGCATTTGTGACTTTTTGAATCAACGATGGTAAAGTCTCAGACATTAGCAAAAATGTACTCAACTGGGTAATTGGCAGCCAACATATTCAATTCTAGGATCACTGTAATCATTACAGCAACTGGAATTTAAGTATGGAAAGTCAGCCTCAACATACAATTGGTTTAGTTATTTACCCTGATATGACCCAACTAGATATTACTGGGCCACATCAAGTATTTGCATCTATGCCCAATACTCAAGTTTTACTATTGTGGAAAACACTCCAACCAGTGGTGAGTAATGGTGGACTCACGATTTTACCGACTACTACCTTTTATGAATGTCCCCAACTTGATGTATTGTGTGTCCCTGGTGGTGTCTTTGGGGCCGTAGAAATGATGCAAGATGCCCACATATTAGCATTTTTACAAAAGCAAGCACAGTCAGCTAAGTATGTGACTGCTGTGTGTACTGGTTCTTTAATTTTGGCAGCTGCGGGATTACTAAAAGGATACCGTGCAGCTTGTCATTGGGCGTTTCGAGAACAGCTGACATTCATGGGTGTAGAAGTAAGTAACGAAAGAGTAGTAGTGGACACTAACCGGATCACTGGTGGTGGGGTAACAGCAGGAATTGATTTTGCTTTAACTATTGCGGCTATGTTGTGTGGAGAAGATACAGCCAAATTTATAGAATTGATGTTAGAGTATAATCCAGCACCTCCTTTTGGGGTTGGTTCACCAGAAAAAGCCCCCTCTAGTCTGGTAGAAGCTGTGTTCCAGGTTGCTAAACCTTTGATTGAAGCATCACATACAGCTAGCCAACAAGCAGGTTTTGGTTTAGATATAGAAAACTAAGACGTTACGCACTGTACAAATTTACCATTTCTTCCTTCGTGCTCTTCGCATCTATCCCTGCGGGACTCTACGCGAATGTGGTTCGTTTATTTTATGGCTTGTATAAGCTAAAATACAGATAAAAATAAACTTACACATTTGGGATGCTCCCTCCCCTGCGGAGGGGTCATCAAACTTATGGGAAGGTCGTAATACAGATTTTCGACCCTATCGAAACTGTATTTATTAGCTATTCCCCAGAAACTTGTAATAACAAATTTCTTTTCCGCGGCCCATCTAATTCAAAGAATAAAATACTTTGCCATGTTCCCAAACCTAATTTACTATCAATAATTGGGATAACTTCGCTGGTACTTAACATCATCGCCATCAGGTGAGAATGGGCATTTATTGGTTCATCTTCTGGTACATCTCGCAAATGTAGGTCGTTATGTAAATATTTATCTGTTTCTGGTGCAAGTTTGCGTAAAAATACTTTTATATCTTCTAATAACCGCACTTCATTTTCATTAATAGCTAAAGCCGTTGTCGTGTGGCGAGAAAATACTAAAACTTGACCATTGTGAATACCTGTTGAATCTATAAATTCTTGTACTTGAGGAGTAATATTATGAATATTGATTCCTTGATCAGTGGTAATTTCTAGAAAGTGATGAATTATTTTCATTGTTGTTAAATAGATTCAGGTAAAGTGAAGTTTTTAATTATTAATTATTAATCCTTTCAGTCCGGTCACTAATCTTTCTATCCCTGCTTTAGCTGCATCTTGTTGTAAAGCACCATAAGCTACGCGCAAATAACACCCTTTTTCCATGCCAAAGGTGTTACCTGGGATGACTGCTACTTTATATTCCTGAATGAGTTTTTTCACTAATTCCAAATCATTCATGTCAGTATTGACCTTCAGGAAAAAGTAAAATGCACCATTAGCAGGGGTAATAGTACAGATATCTTGCAGTTCGTTAAGTGCATCGAGAACGACTTGCCGAACTTGAGCGATCGCTCTAATATGGTCTGTGAGGTAGTCTGCTGTTGCTGATAATGCCCCTACGGCAGCATATTGAGAGATTACAGGTGGACAAATCAAAATCGTATCTTGCACTTTTTTGACTGCACCTAACAGATGTTGGGGAATGACCATATACCCAATACGCCAACTAGCAAAACCATAAGCTTTTGATAAGCTAAACAAAGAAATAGTATGTTGGCTGCTGTCAGGAAATGCACCAGGGGAAATGTGCTTTACTCCTGCATAGGTAAAATATTCATAAGCTTCATCACTGATATGATAAATACCATGATTTCTGCATATTTCATTGACTTGTTGTAATGCAGTTTGTGAATAAACTACCCCTGTAGGATTGTTGGGAGAAATTGTGATGACTGCACGGGTTTTGGGGGTAATTGCTTGGGCTATGGCTTCAGGAAGTAATTGATAATTAACATCAGTTTCTACCAAAATCGGCTGACATCCAGCCATTTTAATTGCCATTTCATGATTGAAATAATAGGGCGTATTTAAAATAATTTCATCGCCCAGAGATGTAATGGCTAAAATAGCATTCATAAATCCCATGTTGCTACCTGCGGTAACAACAATACAATTTTCTTCGTTAATTTCGATATTGTTAAATGTTGATAATTTGGTAGTTAATGCTGTTAATAATTGGGGAATACCGACAACTGCTTTGTAGAGATGATTAGTGGCATCATTGAGGAATTTTGGCAGAATTTCTATAGCTTCTGGTGGTGGGCTATAGTGAACTACACCTTGTCCCAAGGAAATAGTGCCAGGTGAATTTTTAATGAGTTCGCCAACAACGGGAATAATTGGCGATTGTACCGCCTCCATCCGAGAAATTAAGTTGTTATACATATAATTAATGAGAATATATTTTTAATTATTTATTTAATTACTGAGTGGGGGAGGAAAGCGAATATCGGTATTAAATTGAGCAATATTGGCACTATGATAAATCGGTAAAACATATTCTAAATTCTCATGGGGACGGGGAATAATATGATGGGAAAGTATTTCCCCTCCATTTACTTTCACAACTGATTTTAGTCCTTGATTGACTGCTACATTCACCTCACCTACTTCACCCCGAATAAGTATGGTAATTCTCCCCAAATCTGTATTTTCATAACCAACAAAGGTGATACGGGCCGCTTTACACATTGCATCTGCGGCTTCCACTGCGGCAGGAATTCCATATACTTCAATCATCCCCAATGCTAGTGTCAAACTGACTTCACTCCCATGAAAAGTTAATCAAAATATCCACCAATCAAAAATCACTAACTGGACCTTTGGGAATGCCCACAGGTGATAAACCAGCGATCGCTCTCAAGTTCTGACAGCGAATTAATTCGCTAAAATCTAAAGTAGAGCGTCCTTCTATTTTCGCTACTGTCTCAATTGCCGTTAACAAATGTTGGGCGGCTTCTGACTCTGAATAACCGCGACGCTGTGCCACTCGAATAGCCACTGTATCAGCATTTAAGGCAGCATCATTGGATTTATTTCTACGCCAAATTTGCCATGATGCGATCGCACTTAATCCTCCCGCAATTGCTATCCCCACTACATCTGATTGGACAGCTTCCACCACTCCACCTAACAAACCTGCCAAGACTACACCTTGATAAATATCCACCTGTAACCACTTCACCCCTGTCACCCAGCTAACCATCTGTAGCAACAATAAATCCCGTTGTGGTTTCGTTAACCGTCGCCACAAATCAAAATTAATATAAATTGGTCTATCTTGGCTCAATGGCAGGGGAAAGGCTGCATCAATGACTTTATTTTGCTCTGGTTTACTGACGATTTTGGTCATCATTCGTCCAGAAGCTGGCATCACATCTAATAACCGACGAATTTCAACACTAGGCTCCATAATTTCTATTATTAGCCATAATGTATGTATCTTAAATAACTAGACTAAAATTCCTAAATTACATGGACGCTTTCGCTCCCATCCCACCAGAATGGACAAATCAAGCTATTCATGCCTATGAATTTTGTTGTCCCAAATGCCGATCCAGTAGTCTAGATGCTTTACGAGTATGGATCAATAGGCGATCGCCTGTCAGCACCCCAGAGCATCGTCGCAAATGGCAGGAATTCTACCATTGTCAATGTGGTTGTGCTTGGTGGGCTTGGAGTAGCGATCGGCCGCCAACGGATTTGAAAAGAGAAGGTGACAGAAAGAGTAGAGGAGAGGGGGAGTAGAGGAGAGGGGAAGGAAAAAGAAAATATTCTTTTCTTCCTTGTCCCCCTTGTCTTCCTTATCCCCCTTGTCTTTCTTGTCTCCCTATCACCCCTTGTCATTGATTATGCCTACAACTTAGTCCCACACTCAGAACAGAAATTATGCTTGGGTGAGTTTTCTGTGCCACAGTGACTGCAATAAATGGGTTCAACCGCGGTTTTTGGTTCTTGCTTAGGCAAACCTAGCATTTGAGCATTACTCTTACCAGGTGCAACCATGGGATAGCAGTTTTCATCCCTGGTGACGCGAACATCGACAATCACAGGCCCCTGGTGTGCCAGCATTTCGGCAATCTTCTCTTTCAACTCATCCCGATGGCGAATCACTATACCCTTGATACCATAGGCCTGAGCCAATAACTCAATATCTGGCATCCCTACTTCCATATTTGAGCATGAATAACGCTCACCATAAAAGGCTTGTTGCCATTGCCGTACCATGCCTTGCCAACCGTTATTGATAATTACGGTTTTGACACTGATGCCATATTGTGAAAGGGTGCCTAGTTCCTGTAGACACATTTGGAAACTAGCGTCACCACTAATACAGATCACCTCTTCATCTGGGAAGGCAACTTTCGCACCCATAGCCGCAGGGACACCAAAGCCCATTGTCCCTAACCCGGCGCTAGAAATCCAACGTCTGGGGCCATTTTTGAGAAACTGTGCTGCCCACATTTGGTGTTGACCCACATCTGTGGTGTAGAAAGCGTTGGGTGCTTGACTGCCAACTTCCACAATCACTTCTTGGGGAGAAATACTATCGGGATGTTGAGGTACAACCAAGGGGTACTCTTGCCGCCAACGGTTAATCAAGTTTAGCCACTCTTGATTTTGCTTCGGTGTGGCTTTGGTATTGGCATCTTGACAGCGACGCAGCAAATCTTTGAGCACGTTCTTCACGTCACCGACAATGGGAACGTCAGGAATACGATTTTTACCAACTTCTGCGGGATCAATGTCAATATGAATTACTTTAGCGCGGGAGGCAAATTCATCTAACTTACCTGTTACCCGGTCATCAAATCTGGCACCGACGCAAATTAATAAATCGCAGTCTGTCACGGCAAAGTTAGCATAGGCGGTACCGTGCATTCCCAACATACCCAAGGACAGGGGATGATGCTCATCAAACGCACCAATACCCATTAATGTTGTGGTGACGGGGATATTGAATAATTCTGCCAGTGCTTTAATTTCTTCGTGGGCTGAGGAGGCGATCGCACCTCCACCTACATATAGTAGTGGTCTTCTGCTTTCTTGAATTAACTGAATTGCCGCGTTAATTTGTCTGGGGTTACCTTTGACTGTGGGACGATAACCAGGCAACTTCACCGATCCCGGTTCCACAGGTGTATATTCAAATTCTTCTAAGGCCACATCTTTCGGCACATCAATTAAAACTGGCCCTGGTCTACCTGTGCTAGCAATGTGGAATGCTTCCGCCACAATACGCGCCATATCTCTAGGGTCACGTACTACATAGGAATGCTTAACAATCGGTAGTGTAATTCCATAAATATCTGTTTCCTGGAAGGCATCTGTACCAATAGCTGCCCTTGGTACTTGTCCTGTCACCACAATCATGGGAATGGAATCCATGTAGGCGGTGGCAATACCTGTAACTAAATTGGTTGCCCCTGGGCCTGATGTTCCGAAGCACACACCCACTTTGCCAGTGGCACGGGCATAACCATCAGCCGCGTGAGATGCCCCTTGTTCATGTCTGACCAGAATATGCTTAATCGTACCAGTTTCTTCTACTTTATATAGGTCATCGTAGATTGGCAAAATTGCCCCACCTGGATAGCCAAAAATATACTCAACGCCATGTTTTAGCAAGCTGTCTAGTAAGGCAAAGCCACCTGTAACTCGTTGCGGAGTAGCTGTTGCAGCACCAGAGTTAGGGGAATGGGATTGATTTTCAGATTGGGGGATACTGGTTTGGGAAGGCGATGGCACGGTTAACCTCTGACTATAGCAAAACTTAAGAATTATTTATGTAGTTAAAAGTTCATTTTAGTTTAAATCTTAGTATCTATGGTGATAAAGTCTTGATTTCTCAACCATAGAAATGATCATAACTTGCTTTTAAATCACATCCTGCAAAACTCGCCGTGTATTTTTCCAAGCCCAAATACCTACAGCTACCACCACAAAACTCATTCCTACTAAAACCACCCGTAGTCCCAACATATCAGTCAATGGTCCGGTAATAGCTAGAGGTAAGGACAGGGCTATATTTACAGCATGATTTTGGAAACCAAACACTTTTCCGTGCATAGTTGGTGGTGTTTGCTGTTGAATTAAAGTTTGCATTGGTACTCCAATTAAGGATGCACCTATTCCTAGTAATGCACAAAGCAGCAAAGCTAGGGAAAGTTGATGAATAAAAGTAAATATAGCTAATACCAAAGCCATGATTAAAAATCCCAACAAAGGTAAAGGCTTGCCATGGAACTTTTCACCCCAATGGCCTAAAATTGCTGCTCCCATTACCATGCCCACACCTGCTGCTGCTAAGAAAAACCCAAATTGCTTTTCCTTTAAGCCAAATTCTGCGGCTAATCTAATCGCTAGTACGGTCAGGGCTGCGAATACACAATACAAAGTCACCAATTGCAGCATGGCATTTAATACTAGTCGATGTCGTTTGATGTAACGCAAACTTTCGGTAAATTCAGCCCATAGGTGATTATGTGTTGGTTGTTCGCTCTGAGAGTTGTGCTCTGTGAATTGAATAGGCTGCATAATCACAGCCGATAACATATATAATACGCCAACTACAAATTCTTGGCCAAAATCTTCTCCCAATGAGTGTTTAGCAAAACTCAACATTGGTTCACCAATGGCAAAGCCCACAATTAATGCTCCCATCATAGTGCTGCTGAAGAGGGCATTGGCAGCCATTAAGTTTTCCTTTTTGACTATCAAAGGAATGGCAGCTTGTTCTGCTGGGGCGAAAAATTGCGTGACTGTGGAAATACAAAAGGTAATGATTAATAAAATTAAAAACTCTCTGGGGAGGAGGGGAATCAATAGTGTCAATATACCCCTGACCACATCTGAGCCAATCATAATCAACTTTTTTGGCAAGCGGTCTACAAAGATGCCACCGGCAGAACCAAATAAAACGGCGGGAACGGTAAAAGCCACCATTAAAGTTGAATACATGGAGTTGGCTGCTAGCCCTGGTGGTGGATTATAGTTTTCTAATAAAGCTACCATCAAGACAAAAAATACCTTATCTGCTAACTGGGACACCAGTTGCCCTATCCACAACAGCAGAAAACCACGATTTTTTAATAGTGCGCCAAAGCCGTTATTTACAGCAGCAGGTTCAGTAGGAAACATCAGATAATTAGGTATTTTGGTTAGGGTAGACGATGTAAACTAGTGGAAGCGAGGAAGGGCAACTGGAATATAATCACCAATCACCAATTCCCGTTGACTCCATAGATAGTCAGGACTGTTTTTCTTCATAACTTTGTAACAGTAAATACAGAAATTGTGCAGCATTTAAGGAAATTTGGGAAGAATTTAAGTCTGTTGATGGATCTACCCAATAACCTTGTACTACTTGCGGCGAGTGCCACAGGGATAGGTGGTCAACTGGGGGATGGGCATAGAAATTATTGTGCCCACTACCCAGCAGTGATGAACTCCAATGAGTAAAATAATCATGGCTGAGACGGTGAATGGGAAAATTAGCCCAGAGAGGTACACCCCATCCATCCACCGCAATAAATGCTTGAACTTGACCACCTAAGAGTTGCCAGTCAATAGCGGCTCCTATGGCTCCCACCACACCAGCACTAAAGCTAATGAATATAACAGGGGATTCTAACTTACCTTGCAGGCGATCGCCCAAAAACTCCAATATATGAAATTTAGATAAAGCTAAAATACCCTCTCCCGGAAACACTAGTATATTTGATGCACTGACACTTTTTCTTTGTTCTCGCCATGTATTGAAGCAGTTGGCAATAAAGCTTTTCGTCAGTTCAGGTTCATGAATTCCTGCACAAATAATAATGTTCATTGACGCTATATTTACCCATGAGTGTAGTTCATGATTGTTGCTAGTGATAAACACTGATGTTCTTAATATTTATAAATCTCTATAAATCTCTATCAATATCCATAAATATCCATCAATTGACTATTCAATATTTTGGTTCATTAGATATAAACATTTCTTTAAAATTTATGTGGAAATATAGTGAATTATGACACATATTTCTACTTGACTCCAACAAAATATTAACTTTGTATAATTAAATTCACGTACTATACCATTAGATGTATATTTTTATGTTTGTGTTTATCCCTTCCAGGGGGATGGCATAATAATTGACTTAAAGACGGTTGAGCAAAATGAGTTTCTGAGACTTGCCACCAAAAGTATTGTTTTAAGATTCTCGGCAAAAGCTGAAGGGTAGAGGGAAATATCCCCCCTCAGTCCTCACTCAACTTGCTTTTTTAATTCTGGTTATATTGAGGAACACATTGTGGTTGCCACACCGGAAAAACTGGAACACAGCCAGGCGCATTTATCAGGACAAAATCGTGTAGCTGTATTACTAATGGGTTACGGCGAAGTCGAAAGTTACGAGGATTTTGCCAACTATAACGAACAAGCTTTAAATCTACTGACAGCTAAATTTGCACCAGTTCCCACTTGGATTTATCCCCCTTTAGCCAAAGTCTTAGCATTATTTGACCGCCATGAATGGGGACACCAACACCATGATTTCATTTCCCCCCATAATGCCATATTTGAAAAACAACGAGCAGGTATTGAACATCAGCTTCAACATCAATGGGGTGAAAATGTTCAAGTTTTTAAAGCCTTTAATTTTTGCGCTCCTTTCTTACCCAAACAAGTTTTAGCCGAAATTCAACAACAAGGTTTTCAAAAAATATTAGTTTATCCTTTGTTAGTGGTAGACTCGATTTTCACAAGTGGAATTGCTATCGAACAGGTGAATAAAGCATTGTCCACAATGGCAGAAGGAGATGAACACTGGCTAAAAGCTTTGCGTTATATACCTTCCTTCTACAATGAACCAGCATATATTAATCTCATGGCCCATTTGGTAGAGGAAAAAATCACCACTGATTTAGCCAATGCTCACCTACCATCACAAATTGGCATTGTCTTGATGAATCATGGTTGTCCCCATAAAGCTAAAGGATTCACATCAGGCATTGATGAAAGTCAAGCCCTGTATGAACTAGTGAGAGAAAAATTAATTAATCGTTATCCTTTAATTTCTGTTGGCTGGTTAAATCACGATACACCCCTAATTGAATGGACACAACCTAACGCTACCCAAGCGGCTCAAAATTTGATTCAATTAGGGGCAAAAGTAATCATGTTTATGCCCATTGGTTTTGCAACAGAAAACCATGAAACGTTGTTAGATGTTCACCACATTATTCATGATTTAGAGAAACAACATCCTGATGTGGATTATTTACAAATGCCTTGTGTCAATGACCATCCACAATTTTTATCCATGGTTGCTGAATGGGCAAATAATCACATTGCAGACTTGATGCAGGAGGAAGGAAAGGAAGTTAATTTACATCTAGCTATACATCATCATCACCATCACCATTAGACTTCTCCTCTCAAGACTGTAGAGACGTTAAATGTAACGTCTCTACAATAGTTAAAATATTTAACTAAAATATTATTTGGTAGGTTGTTGGCCTTTTTCTCAAGCTTGTTGAACTAAATCATCACTGACACTGATTATGTTATTGGTCAAAAATACTATTTATCTCCTTTCTGATGTGGGAAGTGTAATGTCTAATCTGGTTGTCGATTTTTTTCAGTATTCTTAAAATATGGATTCAGTCAATTATTGGTTAATGAAATCAGAACCGGAAGTTTATAGTATCACTGACTTACAAAAACAGCGTGAAACTATTTGGGATGGGGTACGAAATTATCAGGCTCGCAATTTTTTGCGCCAAATGCAGATAGGTGACTTAGCTTTCTTTTACCATTCCAATACTAATCCCCCTGGTATTGTGGGATTGATGCGTATAGTGAAAACAGGTATTGCAGACCCAACACAATTTGAACCGACAAGTAAATATTATGACCCTAAATCTAGTTCTGATTCTCCCCGTTGGCAAACAGTAGTAGTGGAATATATGGAAACTTTTTCACACCCCATTTTATTACCAACACTCAAAGAAAAATTTAGCTCTGATGAATTACTTCTGGTCAGACCAGGCAATAGGTTATCGGTGATGCCTGTAACATCAGCAGTAGCGAAAAAAATTCTAGCTGAATTATCGTAGCTTGCTATCGATAACTCAGTCAACAGGTTGAAGAAAGTTATTTAATCATCTTTCTTGTGTTATTGTAGAGACTTAAAAACGACGAAAATATACGGTTAATAAGTTAAAAATATGGTTATTCTTCAGCTAATCCAAGCTACTTGAAAAAAGTCATGTTCACAGAACATAGCATATCTGTATGTGGAGTGAAGTGCTGAATAATTAGAAGAATTAATAGCATAATTATCAACTACATTTTCTAACTGTTGTGCTAATAGTTGAAATTCGGCACTGCTGTAAGTCCGAATCCACTCTGTATATCGATGATGAGGAATACCATTCACGGCTAAACTGGTTCCCAAAAAAGCATATAAACGCATACATGGAGACATAGCCGCCGCAGTTAAACCAATATCTCCAGTCCAAGCTGTAGCTAACAAAAAATCAGTGTAGCGACGGGTAGCGGAACCTGGTTCTACATGACGCAAATCAACTCCCCACTCAACAGCATAAGTTTCATGAAGCTTGAGTTCTTCTATTACTCCGCTAGCTAAGTGATGAAATGTCATGAATTCTGGCCATTTTGGTGCTTTAGCTGCGGCAATACTGTAAGCACGGGCAAAGGATTCTAGGAAAAAAGCGTCTTGCCCTACATAATAGGCAAAGCTCTCTGGCTTGAGTGTACCATCCCCTATTCCTTGTACAAAAGGATGTTGTAGGCAAGCTTGGGCTAAGTCGTGATTTGCAGCCCATAATTCACTCGATACATTCATGGTTTTACTCCCTGGTTAAAAATTGTTTTACTATACCGCCTAGCTTGAGCGTCACTGTGACAACTGCAAGTATGCTCATATTTCTGAACATATTGATATTAGACGTATTCGTTAATTAAAGGTGAGTGTTTTAAAACCTTTGTAGAGACGTTCCGGTGGAAAGTCTCTACATTCATTTTCGCTTTTTTTGGTATAAATACGCCATATTTTTTATCCATAATTCACCTGAATATGGCAGCTAATCTAGTTAATTTTACGTGATTAGAGACAAAATTCAGTAGTTTTATTTAGACAAAAAACTATAAATAAGGCTATCAGCCTGATGTTATTCGTTTTATTCCCTAATCTTAATTATTAAGAGCCAAAAAAAGTTACAACCTAGATTACTTGGCTATTTGTTTGCTTTAAGAATAATTTTTATATTTCTATATAAGCTGAACTCTTTTCTTGACAATGACTTCATATCAAAAAAGGTATAAGTACAGTTTTTTTCATCTCTAAGAAAAGTTACAAAAGTATAACTAACAGAAAAACATTCAAAGCAAGAAATACTATGACGACAATTTCTAACTTCAATAACGGCATTTTTACCGTCGGTTCTACTGGAAAAGTTAGCGTTGATTTTCTATATGATGGGGGATTGAATAAGGGAGAACTAGCCATCTTCAGTCTCCAAGGGATGGAAGGACTGGAGGTTGGTTCTACAGCCTTTATTCTCGAAGCTGCTAGACGTGCTTTGAGTAATTCTCAAAATGGTTACGTAGTTGTTCGGGATGAAAGCGATCGCGCTCGGTTTAGCGATTTGAAGGGTGAATTGTCCTGGGAAAAGGACTTTAACGGTGGTGTATACAAAGGGCCACAGCAATTCCAAATGGCAGCAGGTGGTACCTTTGCCATGATGTTAATTAGCGATAGTACCGTAGCTAGCATTGCTCAGAGCAGCACTATTAATACAGACAAAGTGCAGTTTTCCTTTGGTAGAGTAAATCCCACCACGGGAACAGTTTCACCGCAAATAGCAGATATTACAGGTAAGGGAAATACCTTTGGTTGGGAAGATATCAACACCTTAAAATCGAGCGATCGCGATTTCAACGATATGGTCGTTCAGGTTTCCGGTGCAACCGCAACTGCTCCTACCCTACAGGATTCTGTGTACAGTAACCGGAATTGGTTAAATACCCAGGTAGGACAAGAATTAACACAATATACTAACCGTCCTCGGTTTGAATCAGGTACTTTTATCGTTGATGGTACTGGTCAAGTTAAATTTGACTATCTCTCTGATGGTGGTTGGTATCAGGGACAAATGGGGATGTTTAGCCTCAAAGGCATGGAAACTTACCAACAAGGCTCCCTAGAATTTATTCGCGAAGCCACACGTCGTGCCCTAAGTAACTCCACAGAAGGCCGTCTGCTGATGAGCGACAGCACAGAAGGAGCAAGGTTTAATGGCAATGTGAGTTGGGAACCTAACTTTAATGCTGGTAATTACCAAGGAATCAAATCCTTTCAAATGAATGCTGGGGACGAGGTGGCATTCATATTAGTACAAAATACCACCTTAGAAGAGATTTACCGCCAACCCTACGCTACTGCTCAAGCTGGTAAACAAGTGATTCTCTCTACTGATCAAAACCAGATAGTGGCAGTAGACAAGAATGGCACCCTAGCCTTTGAAGATATCAGTGTGAGTTCTGGTTTTGCTGACAAAGACTTCAATGATATAGTTTTCCAAGTTCAAGGACTCAGCGGTAATAACATTGCCACCATGGATGCCCAGGTGAATCCTAATCGAGATTGGCGAATTACCTCTACCGGACAAGACTTACTCAATTATGCTAATCGCTCTACATATACCGAAGGTGTGTTTAGTGTTGGTGAAACTGGCAAAGTAACTTTTGACTTTCTTTACGATGGTGGTTGGTATCAAGGAGAGTTTGCTGTCTTTAGTCTCCAAGGTATGGACAATTATCAACCTGGTTCCGAAGCTTTTATCAAGGAAGCAGCAAGACGCGCTCTCAGTAATACTACATTAGGATACGTCTTAGCTAACGACCCCACTGAAGCTGCGCGATTTACAGAGAAAATGCCTTGGGAACCCAATTTCAACTCTGGTTCCTATCTAGGAGTCAAAACCTTTGAGATGAATCCAGGTGATAAATTTGCCGTGATGTTTGTACCTAATACCACTGTTGCGGACATTAGCAAAGCTAAGGGTATCAATAGTAGCAGTTCCATGTGGCAATATGGTAAACTGCCCCTCTTCTCCATCCCCCAAGCTAATCCCAGTACAGCACGTGGGCAGATTGTAAATGTAGACGGTAACGGCACATTTGCTTTTGAAGATATTCCTACCGGTTCTTCTAGCTCTGATCGAGATTACAACGATTTTATTTTCCAATTCAAAGGAGCTAAAGGTACGGCTCAGTCAATGGATAATTTTTCTAACTCTGACCGGAACTGGCGTACAACAAATGTAGGACAACAATTACTCGAATATTCTAATCGGGCAACTTTCGATGAAGGAGTTTTCGTTGTTAATAAATCTGGCCAAGTGACCATTGACTTTCTCTATGATGGTGGTGAGTATAAACAGGGAGAAGTTGGTATCTTTAGCCTCAAAGGCATGGATATGTATGAAACTGGTTCGGCAGCTTTTATCCAAGAAGCAGTTCGACGTGCCACCAGCAATTCTAAAAATGGCTATGTTGTCGTTCAAGATGCTAACGATGGGGGTCTTTACAGCGATAATACCGGCATTCTCAACTGGGAACCCAACTTTAATGGTGGAGTATATCAAGGAGAGAAAATTTATGAAATGAATGCAGGAGATGCTTTTGGTTTCGTTCTTGCTCCCAATGGGACTCTGAATGAAATTTTAAGCGGAGCAAGTTTGTCAAATAGCCACAAACCTGTATTCTCTATGTCAGCGGCTAACCTCAACGATACTATACAAGTAGCAGAAGTGCTGACAGGCTCTAACAAAACCATGATTGGTTTTGAAGATGTCACGTTAAATAGTTCTTCGGATCGAGACTACAACGATTTTGTCCTTTCCCTCAAAGGAGTTCAAAGTATTGGTATCACTGATATCAAAGATGTGATGGTTCACTATCATAATTGGGTAGATACTTCAATCGGTGCTGATTTGACCAATTACTTCAACACTGGTGTCATCTAATCCTACTGTATCAAGTTGCTTGAGGTGGGTTGATTTGGATCTTTGTTAAGGAATCAAAGTATACTGACTTTTCCAACAATTAAATGTGCTTTGAAACCCTTGTAGAGACGTTCGGTTGGAACGTCTCTACTAATATGTAATTGCAGAATATCCTGGAGATGTAGCGATCGCTTTTTGAGAGAAAATCCCATATACTGGCGGTGCTGGACTCCCAGACAATCAGCTTTGGTACTTACAGTCAATACCTAAACTCTAATATTTTTCCAAACCCTTTAGATTACCATATATGAGTACAGCAATCATTTATAACAGTCATCAAATCAATGGGATTATTTGGATTTAGTAAAAAACTGACGATGGTGAAGCCTGAACATGCTTTGCCAGGACGAGCAGAAAAAATGCCCGTGCCAACACACCACTATGTCAATGGTAACTCTCTGGTACCTCCTTTTCCAGCCGGTCTAGAAACAGCGATGTTTGGCTTGGGTTGTTTTTGGGGTGCAGAACGGAAGTTTTGGCAATTGGAAGGAGTTTACACCACTGCGGTTGGTTACGCTGCTGGTTATACCCCCAACCCAACTTATAGGGAAGTCTGTACAGGTTTAACTGGTCATAATGAAGTGGTTTTAGTGGTGTTTGACCCGAAAGTGGTGAGCTATTCTCGACTGCTGCAAGTGTTCTGGGAAAGCCATAACCCCACCCAAGGAATGCGTCAAGGTAATGATACTGGGACTCAGTACCGTTCAGGTATTTATGTTTATTCACCTCAACAAAAACAGTTAGCAGAGGCTGCTAAAGATGCTTATCAGGAAGCACTCAGCAAAGCTGGATATGGGGAAATTACCACAGAAATTATAGATGCACCTGAGTTTTACTATGCTGAGGAATATCATCAGCAGTATTTAGCCAAAAATCCTGGTGGATATTGCGGTTTAGGTGGGACTAATGTGGCTTGTCCTGTGGGTTTGATTGAGGCGTAAATCAGAGATGGAAGGGACGTTCTGAAGAACGTCTCTTTTGAACTTTAAAACCAGTGACCTAGTAACATGATTGCTAAGTACCACATGAGAATACTTAAGGGTGCACCAATCATCATCCCAGCGATCGCCCAACCTCTCTGATGGGCTTTAAAATGTTCTATACTGCGCCATTCTCTACTCCTCCAGGCCCATTCATTGCCGTTAGCTCCGAGAGCGATCGCCATTCCCCAGCCAATGTGGGGTATAAGAGAAAATAACCCTATCCAGACATTATTTGTCCACGACCACAGCCAAGGTAGGAGAAACGCACCCCAATTCCAACCCAGGATTTCTTCTGGTACTTTTTCGTTAGTGTTTCTAATTCCACAGCCAGAATTATTGACAAATTCTTTGACTTTTAAAAATTTATTCTCATGTGACAATTGAATAGCTTTACCAGCTTTTAAGGCATCAAAAGCTACTCGCGCACTAGTAAACCGTTCCTCTGGGGAAGGTTCTGTCAGTTTTTGCAACCAATTAACAAAAACCTGGCTGGTATGAACTTTATCTACAAATTGCCATCTTAAATCTTTTTGAGGTAAATCTGCGGGGGCAATTCCTGTGAGTAAATGAATTAAAGTCGCTCCCAAAGCATAAAGGTCTGATGCTGGAACAGCCCTACCACCAAACTGTTCCATCGGTGCGTAACCATAAGTACCTACTACGGTAAAAGTCGCACCTTCTTTCGCTGCTCTATCTTGCACAGCGCCAAAATCAACTAAATAAATTTTATTATCTTCTCCCCAAATTAAATTACTTGGTTTAATATCTCGGTGTAAAACTCCTGGATTTAATTCATGGAGATATATGAGAATTTTCAGTACATCAACTGCGATTTTGCGAGTTTGATTTTCTGTAAACCTGGTGCCATTTTGCAGTTTTTCTTTGAGAGATTCACCAGCAATATATTCTTGAACTAAACCAAACCACAATGTCCGTTCATCAATACAGAAATAATCAAGATATTGGGGAATGCGGGGATGGTCTAACTGTTTGAGAATTTGGGCTTCTCTCTCAAACAATTTTAAATCATCCCACTGGACAGCACCACCAAAGGCTAGAAGTTTCAAGACAACTAAAGACTGTGCTGCTTCAGTTGCTTGTAAATCTTGCGCTAACCAAGTTTGGCGAATGCCATTATTACCCAATTGGCGTTCTAATTGATATCTTTCTTGTAAAATCTCTTTTACTTGCAGCATCTAGCACCTGCTGACAATATTTACTCAGTTGATTCCCCGACTCTTCTAGGATAATCAATGAAAGTAGTAATTGTGTAGTGCTGATGGAATTTTACGTTTTAATTGTCGAAGCAACGTAATTTTGCCAATAATAAGCTTGATATTCCTCAGATAGAAGTGGTTCCCACCAATCACGATTTTGCAGATACCATTCCACAGTCAAACGTAAACCTGTGGTGATGGTGACAGATGGTGTCCAACCTAATTCTGTTGTTAATTTATTGGCATTAATTGCATAGCGTCGGTCGTGCCCTGGTCTATCTTTGACAAAGGTAATTAAATTTGCGGCTGGACTCACTGGTAAATTAGGTGATAATTCATCCATGATTTGGCATAAATTCTGCACCAAACTAATATTTTCAACTTCGTTATTACCACCAATATTATAAGTTTCTCCTGGTGTTCCCCGATTAATTACCACATCTAAAGCACGACAATGGTCGTTAACATATAGCCAATCTCTGACGTTTTTGCCATCACCATAAACAGGCAATTGTTTACCCATTAAAATATGAATACACATCAAGGGAATTAATTTTTCTGGAAACTGATAAGCACCGTAATTATTAGAGCAATTGGTGATAATTGTGGGTAATTGATAGGTATGATAATAGGCACGAACTAAATGGTCGCTGCCAGCTTTGGAAGCAGAATAGGGACTGTTGGGAGCATAGGGTGTGGTTTCAGAAAAAGATGGGTCATTGGGGCCAAGACTGCCGTAAACTTCATCGGTAGATACATGAAGAAAACGATATGCTTCTGGTTTGCCTGCATTTTGCCAATGTTGACGAAAGGCTTCTAGGAGGGTGAAAGTTCCTACCACATTGGTTTGGACAAATGCACCAGGACCAAGAATGGAACGGTCTACGTGGGACTCAGCCGCGAAATGAGCGATCGCATCAATTTCTTCTGCTGCTAGGATATGATCCACAAGGGAGCGATCGCATATATCCCCATATATAAACTGAAAATTTTCTCTTGACTCCACCGCAGCCAAATTCTCACGATTACCAGCGTAGGTCAGCGCATCTAATACCACAATCCGATCTTCAGGATATGTCTGACACCAGTGATGCACGAAATTAGCACCAATAAAACCTGCACCCCCAGTCACTAATAATCGCCTACTCATGCCTCTTTTTAACCACCCTGCAAATATTTCTTTTTCAGTTTAGCAAATATTGTTTGTGTAAAGAGTTTAGCTAATCGAATAGTTGTCAATTCAGGCAGATTTGCTGGAAATTTTTTCTGGTGGTCAAAAAATTCGTTTATCTCCGTCAAAATTACTCTCAATCGTTTGATGATATTCTCTTGTCGATATTCTGCTAATACTGTCTCTGGTAACGTTAAGCATAAGGGAGATTGGAGAACCTTTAAAATTCTTTGTACATCATATTCTAAAGAATAACCTGCAATTTTATAACAATTAAAGCCAGGGTCTAAATAATCAGACAACCCACCATTCACACTGGAAAATACTTGACAACCGCAAGCTAGTGCTTCCATTGGCTGTAAACCAAACCCTTCTGTTACTCTTTGTTGTGCCCAATATTCAGCGGAATCATAAAGATAGATTTTGGCGCGATTAAATAAACCCGGTAAATCCTCTACATAGGAACTGACTACGCAGACTTGACATTGTTTTTCCAAAGCGGGAATTAATAATTTCATTAGATATTCAGAAGATTTCCGCACCTGAATCAATACATCAATATCTCTTTCTTGATGAAAATTTTGAAATTCCTCACCAATTTGATTTGGTAAATAATAAAGTAGAGAATTTGGTGCTTTTTGTCCCCAATATCCTAAGGTGTTACGACTAACAGTAATAATCGGAACCCTAGAAGGCATCTGGAAATTATACCCAGCACTGTGGGCATGATAAACAACATGATATTTATGCAGTTTCTTCGCCAGTTTTCCGCAATCAAAACCCCAACTAATGACAAAGATAACATCATCTAAATCTTGATTTTTCAGCAAATCATCTAAAAACAATTTATCTTGTTCTCTTTGCCGATAGGTGACAACCTCTGCGGCACAAAGTTGTTGTGCTAATGCCACCGTTTTTAACTCTGCCCACAAACCACCACAAGCAAATTTACCAGTTGTTCCCGGCAATAAAAAATAAAGTTTCCTCATTAATTTGTTTTGACTAAATCAATTTTGAATTTTTAATTGTTTTCTCGCCAACTCACCTTGACAAAATGCCCTGGTCTTCCCCATATATCACGAGCAATAGTAATATTTTCAATGACTAAATTAAAGGGAATCGCTGTAGTTAAATAACGCTGGGCTAAGGAACCTACATCAGGTGCTATTTCTGCGGCTGTGGTTGCAGCTAACCCTAAACCAATCAATTGTTCAATCGGTCTAAATGGAAACATGAGATGGACACTCACCGCTAAACCAGCCGTTAACAGCATAGCGACTGATAAATTAGTACCACATCGAGGATGAACAGCTAAATCCCATTCTCCACTGGTCAGGCGATTTTGGGCAACTACCACAGCCCGTCTTAAATCACTAATATTCACTTCTCCATATAAGTAAAAACCATTTTCTGTTGATAAACCGCCTAAAAGTTCATTGTCTAATTGGACAGTTGTAGGACGGATATGGGGTGAATTAATATTTCTAGTTTCGCTGAGAATCCATACTGTAGCATGTTCTAAGGCGTGAACTTGTCGCAGCATGAGGATTTCCTTTAACCCAGGAATAAAGGATAACTGTTGGAGTAAATCAGCATCTTGACCAGGATGGGGTGCAGGAAAGTCAAAGTTTAAAAAGTTAAAGGAAGATGAATCACCTGAAAAACCAGCGAAATTATTCATAGTTATACCAATTTGCCAAATAATGAGATGTATCCCTGTAGGAATGGATAATGAATAAACCTTTTTAGGAGTGGATATCCTCACCACTCTGTCCAGTTAGATAAAATCCAGATCCAGAAACAGACTCCCAATCTCAAATCCAAAATCTCAAATCCAAAATTTAAATAGGTTTCCTTCAAATGTAACCCTTGTGCCAGTAGATAGTTGCTAATTTTTGTTATTAATTTCGATGAAGAGGTGGGATAAACCCACCTCAACCAAATCCAAAAAATCTGCCTTTGGGTAGATTGTGAGGATGACTTTCATCTTGGACGCTTTATGTATAATCCTGCTCTTGGTTCTTTGTACTGCTGAATCAAGAGGGGAATTTTCGTTCCTGGGTTCTGATAGCGACAAACAGAACTAATGGTAGAGGTTCACACTGATAAAAAGGCGTGAGGAGAAGAACAATCAGTCAACCTCGAATTTGACTTCCTTGCATACCAGAACAGGTGAGTAGCAATTGACTAGTGCGTGGTGTCTTCACCTTGGTTTGGAAGAGGACAGCAATTAACGTCATTTAAGCAAACTTTACCCCACTGTAAAGCCCAACGAACTAAAGCCACGCGGTTATCAGTTTTGGTCTTGGTGAGAATGTTGCTGATATGGTTATCAACTGTACGTTTGCTGATTTCCAGTTTTGCTGCAATATCTTGGTTAGTTAAGCCAGCGGCCACTAAGTCAATTATTTGCAGTTCACGGTCTGACAGACTAACGGGGGTCTGAGACTCACTAGCAGCCATGACTTATTTTTTCCTCCCTTGGTATATGTACTTATGGTTATTTCTCATTCTAGAAGATTCTTTTAGATGTAGGGGTTGCAAATGCTCCCAATATCATCTAGATCACAAATGTACTTGGGAAGGTTGAGTGTGGGATGTGGGGTGTAGGGTGTGAGGGAAAAATAGAAAGAGAGGGGGGGTAGAGGAGAGGAGGAGTAGAGGAGAGGGGGTGTAGAGAAGAGGAGGAGTAGAGGAGAGGGGAAGGAAAAAGAAAATATTCTTTTCCCCCTTGTCTCCCTTGTCTCCCTTGTCCCCCTTGTCCCCCTTGCTATACAAAGCAAATTGCTCACAGATTAGTTGGCAAAAAATAAGCAAAATGTTTTATTTATCACTAAAATATGAAATCAAGTACAGAATATACTGATACCTGATGATAAATATATTAAGAGCGTATATGACTGATTTTAGTAGCAAAGATTGCTATTGCATTGTGTGAAGGACTGGCGACAGATACAAGAGTTTATTGTATTTTTATACTTAAGTTCACAAGTTCTGCTGCCAAATCTAAAATTGAAAATGCAATGACTAATCCTCGTGTTTTATGCCTTGGCGAAATTCTGTTTGACTGTTTAGCTGATCAGTTGGGGTTAAAACTGGAAGATGTACAGTCTTGGACTCCCTACCCAGGAGGGGCACCTGCAAATGTGGCTTGTGCTGTGGTGAAATTAGGGACACCAGCAGGATTTATTGGTGCAGTGGGCGAGGATGAGTCAGGAAATGGACTGGTAAAGTTATTAGAAGAAGTGGGAGTGAATACCACTGGTGTACAGCGTCATCCTACTGCACCCACAAGACAAGTATATGTGGTCAGGGATTTGGGGGGCGATCGCTCTTTTGCAGGATTTGGGAATTATCAGACCTCAGAATTTGCTGATACTAAGCTGCAAGCCCAACTCATACCACCAGATTTATTTACAGATGCAGATTTTTTGATTTTAGGTACTTTGGAGTTAGCTTATCCTGAAAGTGAGCAGGCGATTTTGCGTGCTTTAGATTTGGCGGAACAATACGACTTGAAAATTGTTTTGGATGTAAATTGGCGACCTGTATTTTGGCAAGATGAACAGGTGGCACGGCAAAAAATTCAGGGGTTATTAAAACGGTGTGATTTTTTAAAGCTAACGAAGGAAGAAGCTGAATGGCTATTTGATACTGCTGACCCTGGCGCAATTACTTATCGACTCAACACAGTGGAAGGAGTTTTAGTCACAGATGGTGAACATGGTTGTGCTTATTGTTTAAGTGAAAATGAAGGTAAATTACCCGCTTTCCCTATATCTGTGGTGGATACAACCGGTGCAGGAGATAGTTTTTTAGCTGGGTTTATCCACCAGTTGGGTCAATTAGGTATTCACAGCTTGAGTGATGGGGAGACAGCCAAACAAATTGTGACCTATGCCAGTGCCGTAGGGGCGCTGACTACCCTGAAACCAGGTGCGATCGCATCTCAACCCACTGGGGCTGAAGTAGATGATTTTCTGACCAATAATCAGCTATAGAACTAGGCAAGTTAAATCATAAGAATACTTTAGTGGCGCACCGTAATGATGACACAGCAACGGTGCGTTAAATTTTAGCATCGTCCCAATTATTTCTCACGAAAATTCGTATTTTATACCAATTCGCCAAAAGCAACCAACACATTGAGCAAACCCCTCCCCAACCCTCCCCGCAAGCGGGGAGGGTGCACGATAGTGCGAGTGGGGTAATCATGTGTTGCCAATATTATTCGATTTGGTATGATTACAGCCTCAAAATTGATTATTTTATCAATACCTAAACATCCTGATTTAAATTATTGGCTTTGAGCACATACCATCACACACTGTTTATTTCCAATTTAAAGTCAAAGCGGCTAGATAGATTGTTGGTCTGGGCACAAATTATTTATTTTTATTTTTAATTCCTTACTTTATCTAGAAATAATGACATTTATATTGCTGCAAAATCTTCTATCTAAAGTCACTTGACTAATTAAAAAGTTCATCTATTAACATCAAAAAAATATTTATAAATAATGACATTTGCCAAAAATAAAATTAGCAAATGTTTTTTATTTACAGAATCTTCATATCAAACAAACTAAAACTTTATATTAATTACTCATAACAACAGACCATGATTGAAAACAATTCATCAGCTTCTGGATTATCTTTAAATACATCTGCATTTGGCGCTTCTTCTCTGAAAACATCACAATCTTTGACAACATCTCTAGATTCTTCATTTGTCAGCAAAAGTTCAGCAGGAAGCTTTGAAGAAGGTTCTACATCTCCATTAGATGCCCTACCCTCAATTCCTACAGGCAGCGTTAACCCTAACCCCAATCCCTATTTGACTAGTGCGGCTATTGTGCCTGACTTTAACGGCGATGGAAGAGTGGACAAACTGTGGGTAAACGTGCAAACAGGCGAAATTTTAATTCGCTTGATGAACGGTACACAAGTTCTTGAACAATCATCTCTAGGTCAATATGATTTGACCACTTGGAACTACAACGTTGCTGATTTTAACGGTGATAACAAAACCGATTTCTTATTAAGAAATAAAAGCACAGGTGAAAACGTTTTGGTACTAATGGATGGGACAAAGGTATCTAACGTTGTAGCTTTAGATCGAGTTGATGCTGGCTGGAATGCGAATATCGGTGATTTTAATGGCGATCGCAAAACCGATATTTTCTGGCGCAATACTCAAACTGGTCAAAACGCCATCTGGCAAATGGATGGAATCAATGTTGTTAATGCCACAGTTCTAGATTCTACAGACGCATCATTGACTGCTACCATCGTTGATTTTGATGGTAATGGTAAGAGTGACATCTTCTGGCGCAACAGTATTACAGGTGAAAATGCTGTTTGGTTCATGGATGGTGGTCAAGCTAATCCATATGCCCTGCAAACCCAAGATACCAATTGGACTTATAACTTGGGCGACTTTAACGGCGACTTCAAAACAGATGTTCTCTGGACTAACTCAGCCACCGGTGAAAACAAAGTGTGGACAATGAACGGTATCTTCGTAACTGAAGGTGCGCTAAATACCTTGGGTACTGGTTGGACTGCTAAAGTGGCTGATTTGAATGGTGATGGCAAAACTGATGTATTCTGGCATAACTCTCAATCAGGCGCTAACACTGCTTGGTTGATGGATGGCATAAATATTAATGAAGAAGCCTTCCTCCCCAGTAATGCAGCTAATTTAACCTTCTCCCTTGGTGACTTTGATGGTAATGGCACCACTGATGTATACTGGCGTGACCAGCAGACAGGTGGAGATTTCATTTGGAATATGAAGGGAACCATAGCTTCCGAATCTGCTATTTCTGAAGCAGATAAGCTAACACCAGAATGGTATACCGCCTAATTTAATTTCTCTAAATATAACTTCTAACTAAATAGCGATCGCTCCTTTCACTTCTCGGAGGGCGATCGCTTTCAACATATATCAGAACTTGATATAACTTTGCATCTTTGCTCCTTTGCGTCTTAGCGCGAAACTGCCATTAAAATGTGGTTTATCAACCTGAACATAGTTGTCAGTCATCACCAACCAACTCAAAACTTATAACTCAAAACCTGAATAGTAGCTTTTTCTGGCAAATTCTTGGGACTAAGCACCACATTATCGACGTTACTGCGTTGAATTCCTGTACCTGACATGATATTGAGAAATTCATCAAGGGGGGCAATGTCACAGGCCGCAGGGTCAGCGGCTTGGGTACGGTAATGGGTGGGAATAATTAACTTGGGATTTAAAACTGCGATCGCTTGTTTTGCTTCTTCTGCATTATAAGCCTTACCACTACCACCCACAGGAATCAGCAGCACATCAGGACGACCCATGAGAATTTTTTGTTCAATGGAAATTGGTGCAGCTGCCCCTCCTAAATGTAAAAAATTCACTCCCCCTTGTTGCCACTTCCAAGCAATGTTTTTACCAAATTGTTTACCACCCTTGCGATCGTGGTCTATACTAATTCCCTGTAATTTAATTCCTTTAAACTCATACACCCCCGGTTCATAAACTAGTTTGGGGTTTCCCGGTAGTCCATCAACTGCACCTTCATCCAAAAGTTGACTGCTAATGAGTACCAAATCTGCGTTCACCTTGGGAGGACGATATTTAGCTGTGCAACCCACAGTCCGAAATGGGTTGACGAGAATTTTTGTCCCCCCACTTGTAAATAGAAAGCAGGTATGACCCAACCACTGAACAGATACACCGCTAGATTGGGCATTAGCTGGTAAGTAGGAAACAATATTTGTGGCCACAGCCGTTACTAAACCTGTTCCTACATAACCGATTAATTGTCGTCGTTTCATGAACTACTCTCTCACCTGTAATTGTGCCAGGAAATTCCGCAGCAATTGCTTACCCGAAGATGTCAAAACACTCTCTGGATGAAACTGGACTCCTTGAATGTGAGGATAGTTCCGGTGTCTTACTCCCATAATTGTGCCGTCTTCCACCCAAGCAGTAATTTCTAAGACATCTGGGCAAGTTGCGCGGTCAATCACCAAACTATGATATCTGGTTGCAGTGAAAGGATTTTCTAGGTCTTGAAAAACTCCAATCCCAGTATGAGCTACTGGGGAGGTTTTACCGTGCATCAATTCTGGGGCAGAAACAATATTACCGCCAAACACTTGACCAATACTTTGATGCCCTAAACAAACTCCTAAAATTGGTAAAGTGCTTCCTAGCTGGGCAATGAGATTGAGGGAAATACCGGCATCTTCGGGACGGCCAGGCCCAGGAGAAATGACGACAGCATCAGGATTTAATTCTCTAATTTCATCAATGGTAATTTTATCGTTGCGAAAAACTTTTAAATCAGCAGCTACAGGAAAATCTACTGCCAGTTCACCTAGATACTGTACTAAGTTATATGTAAAGCTGTCATAGTTATCGATAACTATAATCATTTAGTGAAAACTCCGTCGTTAACTGGTCTAATAATCCTAATTTTCTCTGGGCAAATTTCTACACTATCATTTTTCTAGAAATGCAGGTGAGATTATATCCGGTTAAATACAGATGTTGATAGTTGACATAGTGTAGGTATAGGCAATAGAGAACAGATTACCAGGGTAGTGTTGTTTGGATCTCTACGAGATACTGCTACCTGAAAGATAGGAATTTTATTTTTTTCCAGATATAATTTAGACAAATATAGCAAATATATATGCAATTTTCATTAAAAATACATAGGATGATGCTAAATCCTTGAAAAATGATACATAATATGCAATTTGCCTAATTCAGCGATGGTGAATATTCAACTATGGTTGCTCGATAATGCGAATAAATGCTTAACTACCTTATAATTGAGTGTTAACTAATGATTAAATCATGGAATTATCTTTAACTAAAGATGAAGCCTTATCATCATCTTGACCTGATTTGTTGTTTATTTGCTTAGGCATAATTACGGTTTTTAGATTTATAGCGATCGCCCGTGTTAGGACATCCATTGATGATAAAACCCAGAACACAAAAGACTTTTCACGGTATTACCTGTTATATCTACTCGTTTACTAATGTTTCTTTATCCGTCCTTGATGAAGTTTTAGTTAAGACACAACAGAAAACTAAGTTAGCTATATCTCAAGTTTCCTATGCCTGAAATTGTCTTTGTGAGTTACGAACCTATTTTAGTGGCTTGTTCATTTCTCATTATAGTTCTTGCCTCCTACACGGCCTTAGATTTAGCTGGCAAAGTTACATCTAATACCACAAAGCGATCACCCTGGATTATAGGTGGTGCGGTAGCTATGGGTACGGGAATTTGGGCTATGCACTTTATTGCTATGTCAGCTTTGAAGCTACCTTTAGCTATGGATTATGACTTCACTATCACCGTTATCTCTTGGTTAGATGCCATTATCGCTTCTGGACTAGCATTAATGCTATTCACATTACCAGAATTGAATTGGCTAGTCTTAACTGGGGGTGGTGTGATGCTGGGATTAGCCATCACTTCTATGCACTATCTGGGAATGTTGGGGTTGAAAATCACAGGGGGAACAATTAGCTACAACTTGTGGTTGGTGGGTTTATCCATAGTAGTAGCGATCGCTTCGGCTATTTTAGCTTTGTGGCTAGCTTTTCGATTTCACCGTTCTCATCAGCCAGGATTTAATTTGCAAAAACTCTACAGTGCGATCGTCATGGGAATAGGTATTACCGCGATGCACTATACTGGTATGTGGGCTAGCCTGTTTCAAACGTTACCAGATTTACCCCAGGTGAATCACATCCCTGAGCGATCGCTCAATTCTTGGCTAGGTCTAGAAATTGCTATCGCTAGTCTCTTCATCTTAATTGGCACTTTAGCAACGGTATTCTTAGACCGACGTTATGCAGAAAAATTGCTGCGACAAGAAGCATTAGAAGCCAGTGAAAAACGTTTTCGTTCCCTGATTAGGGATATGCCTGTAGGAGTATTACTCCTAGAACCAAATGGTAAAATTATCTTCCATAACCCCGTTGCTAGTCAACTGTTATCACTGCCAGAAACAGGGGCGGAAAATCAAAATATTCAGGAAATGAATTGGCATTTTATCAACGAAAATGGTCAACCATTTCCACCCCAGGCAGACCCTATCCAACTGGCATTAACTAATCATGAATCTCTCCATAATTGCATTGTTGGCATCTACAATAATTCTCCAACAGATGTAGTTTGGTTATTGTTTAATATTGAACCCCAGTTAGCTGAAGATAATACATTAGAAAGATTAGTTTGTACCTTTATTAACGTCACTACAGAAAAAAAAGCAAAGGAAGCCTTACAAGAAAGTGAAACTAGATTTGCCTTAGCCATCGAAGGCACAGCCGTTGGTATTTGGGATTGGGATCTAGTTACCAATCAAGTCTATTTATCATCCAGTTGGAAAAGTATTTTAGGCTATACCAATGAAGAACTACCCAACTCTTGGAAAACATGGATACAATCCATTCACCCAGACGATAGAGAACAGGTCATGTCTGCTTTACATGACTATCTCAACAACCAAATTCCTATCTATGAAGTAGAATTTCGCGCTCGACATCAAGATGGTTCCTATCGCTGGATATCTGCAAGGGGTGCTGCTTTACGCACTGAGTTAGGCATACCCTATCGTCTCAGTGGTTCCCATATTGATATTACTGAACGGAAAAAATTAGAGGAAGAATTAAGAGAATCTCGCCAATTTCTCAATAGTATTATTGATAATATTCCTTTGGCTCTTTATGTGCAGGAAGTAGCAGATGATTGTAACTTTGTTCTCTGCAATCCCGCTTTTCAAGACATATTTGGCTGTCAACAACAGCAAATAGTTGGCTTAAATATGTGTGATTTATTGCCAAAATCCCAAGCGGAAATATTTCATGGACAAGCCCTCAAGGTACTATCAGAAAATCAAACAGTAGAAATTCCCGAAATACAAATGAATCGTCCGGGAAGATCCGAAATTTGGCTCAGAACTTTGCAAATACCGATTACCAATCAGGGCAAAATTACCCACTTGATGTGTATTTCTGAAGATATCACAGCCCGCAAACACACAGCAGTAGCCTTGCAAGAAAGTGCAGAACGAGAAAAAGCACTTGCCAAAGCTATTCGCAGAATGCGACAAACACTAAATATAGAAGCTATTTTCACGGCTACAACTTCAGAACTGCGACAAGCCATTAATTGCGATCGCGTCGTTGTTTATCGCTTTAATGCCGATTGGAGTGGAGAATTTGTGGCAGAATCCGTAGGGAGACAATGGATTTCTCTATGGGAAGAACAAAATAATAATCCTAAATTTCAAGAAAATGTCCTTGCGAATGACCGCTGTACAGTCAAAAACTTTGATAGTGCAGCTGAAGATGACCAGTCAAATTGGACTACTAATTTAGTCGAAGATACCTATCTCAAAGAAACAAGAGGTGGAGTTTATAGTCAAGGAGTTAGTTACCGAGTTGTTGATGATATTTATCAAGCTGGATTTGATGACTGCTATATTCAATTACTAGAACAATTTGAAGCTAGAGCTTATATTATTGTTCCCATTTTTTCTAATAACCTTCTCTGGGGATTACTGGCAGTTTATCAAAATTCGGCCCCACGGCAATGGAAAACTACAGAAGTAAATATTGCCGTGCAAATTGGTAATCAATTAGGCATTGCTTTACAGCAAGTGGAATTACTAGACCGCACTCAAAAACAATCTGTAGAACTGCAAAAAGCTTTATTAGCTGCGGATACTGCCAATCGTGCTAAATCAGAGTTTTTAGCCAACATGAGTCATGAACTGAGAACACCACTCAATGCTATTATTGGATTTACACAAATTTTGAGTGCTGACAAATCCCTGTCATCGGAAAATAGGGAATATATTAATATTATTAATCGTGCTGGAGAACATTTGTTAGCACTGATTAATGAAATCTTGGAAATGTCCAAAATCGAAGCTGGTAGAACTACCATCAATAATAGTGAATTTGATTTATTATACTTTCTGTCTGGCTTACAGCAAATGCTGCAATTAAAAGCAGAATCGAAAGGTTTGAAATTAAAATTTGAATATAACAATGGCTTACCTAATCATATCTGTACAGATGAAGGTAAACTGCGACAAATCTTATTGAATTTATTGGGAAATGCCATCAAATTTACAGAAACTGGGACAGTGACATTAAGGGTAAAAACCCAAAGTAATGAACCAGCAATTAATCAATATAAACTGATTTTTGAAATTGAAGATACTGGGCATGGTATCGCTCCAGAAGATATTAGTTTAATTTTTGAACCTTTTAAACAAACAGCTAATGGTAGTCAAGTTTCCCAAGGAACGGGTTTGGGTTTAGCTATTAGTCGGAAATATGCTCAATTGATGGGAGGTGATATCCAGGTCAGTAGCAATTTAGGAGTAGGGAGTTTATTTACTTTTGATGTCACTATTACAGAAGTTACAAATAGCGAATTCAAAACACCAAAATCACAACTGCAAATTGTTGCCTTACAACAACAACAGCCACAACCCAAAATTTTAGTCGCTGATGATATGGCCGATAGTCGTCTGTTACTCATTCGTATATTGACAGACATGGGATTTTCAGTCTACTCTGCAACCAATGGACAAGAAGCAGTAAATCTATCCCAAAGTTGGCAACCAGATTTAATTCTCATGGATATGAGAATGCCTGTCATGGATGGTCTAGCAGCAACAAAAAAAATTAAATCTATACTAGGAAAAGAAACAAAAGTAATTGCTTTAACAGCTAGTGCTTTTGAAGAAAATCGCCAAGCCATCTTAGCTTCCGGTTGTGACGACTTTTTAGCTAAACCTATCACCAGAGATATTTTGTTAAAAAAGATTAGCCAACATTTAGATGTAGAATATATTTATCAATCTCAAATTAGTAATGAATTAAACCCCAGTCAGAAGCAAGACAATAAAAATATTAATGAAGAAGAAATTCAGAAACTATTATTGCAAACTTCTTCAGATTGGCGGCAAAAAGTTAACCAATCTGCCACTGAATGCAATGACGATATTATTTTAGAACTAATTGCTCAAATTAAAGATGAGTATCCACAATTAGCCCAAGCGATTGAAGATTTAACTATAAATTTTCAATTTAAAAAAATCATGCACTTAACACAAAATCATGATTAATAATTTAAATTCTAATCAAAAGGATATTTTGATTGTTGATGATACTCCTGACAACTTAAGATTATTAGCAAAAATTTTAACGGAACAGGGCTATAAGGTCAGGAAAGCTTTAGATGGTCATGTAGCTATCACTGCTTGCCATAGTCTCGTACCAGACTTAATTTTGCTAGATATAATGATGCCAGATTTAGATGGATATTCTGTCTGTCAGCAATTAAAAAATCATCAAAATACCCAAGATATTCCTGTTATTTTTCTCAGTGCCATAGATGATATTCCTGATAAAGTTAAAGCCTTTGAAGTAGGTGGAGTGGATTATATTACTAAGCCATTTCAGCCAGAAGAGGTATTGATTCGAGTTAAAAATCAATTAGCTCTAAAAGAAGCGGAAATAAAAATTAAAAATTTAAATATAGAATTAGAAAAAAGAGTACAAGAACGGACATTACAGTTAGAGTTGGCCAATCAAGAACTCAAACGAGAATTACAAGAAAGAGAGTTATTAGAAAATAAACTTTTATATAAAGCCTTACATGACCCCCTAACAAATTTGTTTAATCGCACCTTTTTCATGGAGAAATTAAACGAGAGTATTCAACTGATTCCCCTTAACCCTGATTATCGGTTTGCTGTTTTATATTTAGATTGTGATCGCTTTAAAGTTATTAACGATTCTTTAGGTCATTTGGTCGGGGATGAATTATTAATTGCTATAGGGAAAAGACTACAACTTTTAATTAAAGATTCTGACACCATCGCTAGATTAGGTGGTGATGAATTTGCTATCTTATTAGATAAAATTGTAGATTCTAGCTATCCACAATTAATTGCTGACAGGATTCTCAAAGAGCTTTCTGTACCTTTTCAATTATCACGAGCAGAAGTATTTATTAGTGCTAGCATTGGCATTGTTTTTAGTAATAATCTTTATCAAAATCCCCAAGAAATGCTCCGAGATGCAGATACAGCTATGTATCGGGCTAAATCTAAAGGCAGAGATATCTATTGTATATTTACTCCAGATATGTATCAGCAGGCTCTCAAACTGCTGCAATTAGAAAATGATTTAAAAAGGGCAATTGAAAGACAAGAATTTCTCGTTTATTATCAACCAATAGTTTGTTTTGAAACAGGGAAAATTAGTGGATTTGAAGCTTTAGTCCGCTGGCAACATCCCTCATTAGGAATGGTAGCCCCAGCCGATTTTATTCCTGTGGCTGAAGAGACAGGATTAATTGCCATTATAGATACATGGGTGTTACAAACAGCATGTCAACAACTGCGGAGTTGGCAACAACAGGCAGTAATTGATCCGCAAATATCAATTGGTGTAAATATTTCGGTGCGGTTATTTTCCCATCCCAATTTGTTAGAAATAATTGATCAAGCATGGCGAGATGTTAACTTAAATCCGCGAAACTTAAAATTAGAAATTACTGAAAGTGCTATTATGGATAACAGTGAAGCTGCGACTACAATTTTGCAAATATTACGAGAGTCTAATATTCAA
Organism: Richelia sinica FACHB-800; assembly: GCF_014698825.1. Lineage (GTDB taxonomy): Bacteria > Cyanobacteriota > Cyanobacteriia > Cyanobacteriales > Nostocaceae > FACHB-800. Next base: position 1,240 of record NZ_JACJTT010000018.1, on the reverse strand, counting down.
TTATCCATTGATGATTTTGGCACAGGGTATTCTTCTTTAAGTTATTTGCACAGATTCCCAGTCAATACCTTAAAAATAGATAAGTCCTTTGTTAATTGTTTGGAACAAAGCCCTAGAAATATCGGTTTAATTTCCAGTATAATTAGCCTGGCGCATAAAATGGAGATGAAAGCGATCGCTGAAGGGATAGAAACATCAGAACAACTAACGGTTTTGAGAGAATTAGGGTGTGATTTTGGTCAAGGTTATTACTTTTCGCAACCCTTGGATGCTAACTCTGCTTTAGAGTTACTGGCTTTAAACCACAAATGGTAATATTCTATTCGTAGTGTTGGTGCAAATGCGATCTCTTTGCGGTTGTCTTAACCTGCTAACTTTGATAAATCTGATTGCTGGCTTTTATATAAATCGAAACCATCCCAATTTGCCGAGGGGATACTATGAAAGTTATGTTTACTGATGATTAAATCAATAAATTCCTTTGCTTCATCAATGGCAAATTCCTCCTTAAACCAGCACCGCAGAGAAATTTGTGAATAGTCAAGTTTATTCCCACCAGGAGTATAGCAAATCACTTCAAATCTATTTTTAGCAAAAAACTGATATATTTCTATTTTCCATCCTTGATAATGAATCGTTTTCATTAGATATTTATTCATTGCTCATCAACCCTTAAACCTATATTTCAAATGAATTTATTTATGAGAGATCAATACTGAGGAACCCAATATACCAGTATTTTCCTTGCTTATGTTTCCCATAATAAAATATTATTTCCCATGGCATTAAAAAAAGTTTATGTTTTTTAACACCAGCGTTAATATTTCTTTACCTTCACTACCTGAACATGAGTGATTGGAAAATGTAACAAAATTCAGGAGTGGAAGAAGCAGTTTTTACCCCGTTCACTTGCTTGCAATCTGCTATATTCTAACCCTCTTTATGTCGGAAGCGAAAGATATGATTAATAGAATTACTACACAACTAAGATTAGATAGTCTTATGATTTTTGGTGCTTGCGTAGATTTTATGGTCATTGAGGATTGATTACCACAAAACCCTTACGGGGCAAAGCTTATAAACTATTATGCCGAATATTTTCAATGAAATGCCTACACAATAAGGCTTTCAATCCCACCTTCCGCCCCCTAACTGTCACAGAGGGAAATTACGGAGAGAAAACATCTAATTGAGAATAAAAACAGACATATTGAGTGTAAAAAGACATTTGAATAACAGT
>NZ_JACJTT010000017.1 GCF_014698825.1 Richelia sinica FACHB-800 | reverse complement strand
GTTATGTTCATTGGCTTGAGGAGATAATGTTATGTTGACTATTTTAGGCTTTTTAGAGCTACTCTATCTAAAGATGTAAAGTTTTGTATCGACATTCAACATTTCTGGTTTGTACCATAATCATTGGTAATACCTGGGAATTACCATATATTTCTAATAATGAAGCAGCTTTATCAGAATAAATTAGAGAAATTGGCACTGTATAAACTAAATGACAATCTAAATCTTTTAGTTGTTCATTACGGTCGATAAAAATCTGGTCGTGATTGCTACGTCCATCTGCTTGTGGAACAGGGACTATTCTATCTAAATTATCAGCAATTAAAACTAATTCTGTATATCCTGAAGGTAGATTTTTTTTGGAATCTTGAATAAATTCATTCAATGCCTTAGTTAAAGTAACTGTATGGGGATTAATCAAATCACGAATTTTGCGGCGTTCGCTGGGTTCACTGCGTATCTTAGTAGTTATTTTAGCAAATTGTGAAACCTGTGCTTCAATTGATAATTCTTCTAAAGAAATCTTCGTTTGTAAAAAATCTTTCAAGTCTTCACATCTTTCTTTTAACCAATTCAATATAGCTGGAGAATTAGTTTTATCTTTAAATGCTGTTAATATATTGCGTGTGCAAGCTAAGAGGATATCTGTATATTGAACATCCTCTGGATCAATATCTTCTTCATCAGCGGCAAAGTAGATGACAAAAAAACCTTTTTCATCTAAATCTTTTTGCAGTCTTAGTAATTCTGTAGATTTCCCCGCACCACGATGACCTGCATAAAGTTGACAGGTCTTTCTATCAGAATATAAAATTTCTCTCCCTACAGCTTCCAAAATATCACCATCTCCCCGCACTTCCTGACAGTCAACATAAGCAGGGTCACCAGCAGGTAAGGGACGAAATGGGTCAAAAGCATTATATAGGCGTTTTAAAAAAGCAAAATCTGAAGTCATATTCCAAAATCTCACCACCTAACGGCATTTTAGCGCGAAAATATTGAGATTTAGACTTGAGCTAATATTAAGTCAGTCGGCGATAAAAATTTAATGTATATGAAGAAATATAAATTATGGGTAGGGTGTGTTATGCCGTAGGCTAACGCACCTGAAATTATTGATGTTGCGCTGTGCGACAACACACCCTACATTTGAGTTTCTTAATATAACTTGAAATATTAGCATCTTACAGATAATTTTAAATTTATAAATTCTCAATTTAGGGATGATGATTGCTCAAAAAACTATTCCCGTCGGCTATCTACGCAAAGTCCATCATATCGCTTTAAATGTCCGCGATATGCCAGCATCCCGCCATTTTTATGGTCATATTTTAGGCTTACATGAACTCACAGGGGAAGAAGTCCCAGAAACATTAAAAGAACTGGTGGCATCTGGTAAGGTCGCTAATTTTATTACCCCAGATGGAACAATATTAGACTTATTTGGAGAACCGGAATTATTACCACCAGACCCTGACCCCAGTAAGTCTTTCACTAGGGCATATCATTTAGCCTTTGATATTAATCCAGAATTATTTGATCAAGCTGTGTCCGTAATCAGGGAAAATAATTTAGAAATTGCCCACGGGCCTGTTACCCGTCCTACAGGTAGGGGTGTGTATTTTTATGACCCTGATGGGTTTATGATTGAAATTCGTTGTGACCCTGCGTAGTGGTAAAGGAGTGTTGTCTTGAGTAAGAACTTAGCGCAAGTTTTAAAGGTAATTGAAGAAGCAATTACTAAACCACCAATTCCCCATGACCCCTATAAGCAATCTTTAAAGAATTGGGCTATGTATTGCTTACGGGACCGGGGGTTTATTGTAGTTTATGCCCAAAATGCAGATTTTGCTGTGCAGTTTAAAGGTGGTGACAAGTTATATTTCAAGGTGGCAAATACTGCTGGTGATTTAGATGATAAAACCAATTGGATTATTTGGGATAGTGCCACTAAAACCGCTAGTTTAATTCCCCAGATGTTGTAGATATTAAATCACAAAAGAATTCAACAAGCGATCGCACCATTTGTCCTCCACCAGTTCTGTTACCATCGGTGTAATGCGAAACTGAGGCAGATTGTCACCTAAAACATCCACACGCACGCAGGAATAAGGCTTGCGTGTATTTAAACCATGGCCACTCCGTCCCACATACAACAGGGAGTTTGCCACTTTGCGGGTGGAAATACCATTAGCCTCGTGAAAGGTTTCCATCAGTTCTAAACCCTCTTCCCGTTGCCGACGGGGACGGCGACCACTACCGCCGGAAATGATATAGTTGATATGAGAATCTGCATAACCCGTGTTTTCTGTTTGCAGGTGTTCTAAACAATGGGCATGACCGCTAAAAACTAAATCAGCAATGGGTCTTCCTTGATGGAGATTTCCCAAGGTCGCTGCAACCTGGTCAAATGCCCACCGCAAACGATGACGCACAGCTAAAGTTTGGCCTTGATGCCATTTGGTGGCTTCTGTCACATAAGGGGGATGATGGAGAAAAATAATTCGTCCCCGTACCTCGCTATTATGCCAAGATTCAATTAACCTATTTTTTAACCACTCCAATTGTTCCAAATCAACATCCGCACTGGTGTGAGACTCTAATTGCTTTTCTACGTCAATTTTGATTTCATTGATTTGGTCTAATTTACCACCCAAATCAGCTAGTTGTTCTGCCTCACTGGGATAATTGGGGTTGAGTTTGTCGCACGCTGCTAAAATCTGCAATTCTTCTTGTTCGATTTCCAGACGACGCTGCTGCAATTGTTGACGGTAAGCATCACCAGCTTGAGTTGCTGGTAAAGGTTCAGGAGTATTGAAAGTATTAGAATCTAGGGCAAAAAAGTCGATGCCACCATAGCGGAAAGTGTAGTAACGGTTAGGTAAGCGTGTAAATTCTCCTGGTTGATACCGTAAACACCTGCCATTATCAGTTTTCGCGGTGTAATACTGGTCTAGATGCCGTTCTAACTCTAGAGGGTAAGAAATGCCTCCTAAATAATCTAAAAATGCCCTAGCGTAAGCATCTCCTTGATTAGAACCATGCCAACCAATTTCAATATCTTTGTAGCGAAAGATGCGACGTAATGGCAAGGTAGCACCAGCAACCAAGCGATAGGGCCATGGTACATCATAGTAATCATGATTACCCAAAACTGGCAAAATTGGCAACTTAAACACCATATTGTCGTAGGTCAGACTATCTGGGTTTTCACCACCAACTAGAAATTCTCGATAGGGCTGAATAAAATTTCTGGGATAATATTCGCGGGAACCAACCACATAAATCACATCCCCGGTGTGCAGAACAAAACGGCAGTCCCCACCATATTTGAGCATCATTTCCATCACTTGACGTTGAGGATGGTGGGAATAATGGGACTTGGTACCGCTATCACCAATGACCATAAAGGAAAACTCAGAATTTTCCTGATAGTCATCATCTACGACCATGGAGGTTTGGTCAATTTGGCGTTGGACAATGCTGGGATGTTGCCACCTCACCCGTTGCTTCATCTTGTGAATTTTGACAGGAACTGGTGGTTCAGAAATCAATCTCATAGCTGAAATAAGCTACTGCCTGGGAACTAATATATGCAGGTTTGTAAATTTACTGTAACAAATTTATTGAGGAGGGACAAACTTGCACAGGTGCGATTGCTCTACACATTAGCACCAGCAATTATTGATATTTTACCAACAAAACGACCAAAATAAACTTAAATCTTCACTTGACCAAAAACATTTCCCAGACATTAAAAATTGAAAACTCTCAGAGAGATATTCTAAATCTGGTAAATTAGCATAAAAACTTAAAGTTGAGCGGTCAGGATAGGAAATTTTTATATTAATTTTGTCGAGAGTTGCGTCTGTTTCTAGATTTAAAATCATCGAAATAGCTAACATCCCTTCTGGTAATGTTATTTGCATTAACTCTTCTACAGCCATCAAAACAATTAAACTTCTTTCCTTCGATTCATTAGACCATGTCAGAGGCATATCAAAGCTAATAGATACCAAAGGATGAGATGACTGCCACTTTTCCACCAAATAAGCCATAGATAAAGGGAGGCTATCTTGAATGGAAGCTGGACACAAACGTTCACTCAATTGCACTAAAGAATAGTGAAAATTGTCACATTTTTGAATATAAGACTTAATTTCTGTGTGAGATAGATTTAAAGCATCTATTGCTAATAAATCAAAACTTCGACGAATAGAAAAATATTCCTGTAATAAATTATCGCGAATTTCTTCTGCTTCTAAAAAGAATTTAAGAGATTGCCGATAAGACCACCATTTTAGAGCATTCTGGATTTTTTGTTCGGAGGTCATAAACTGTAGTAGCAGTATGACTGATATAAATTGTAGAATAACCTGCTTGAGGAAGAAGTGAATTATGACTATAAATCTGTTGCGAATCTAGCCTTTCGCAACATAAATTGTAGTGCAGTTTCTTCCTGGGTAATAATGTCAGCTTGTGCTTCCATACCCGGTTGCAATTGACATTGTTTTTGTTGATTACCAAAAACATGCTGTGCTGGTTCAATAGTGGCTTCAAAATATCCCCCAGTAGCTGTTTTTTCTTGATTAGTAATCACATCTGGAGAAATATATTTAACTACACCATCTAAGGTACCGTAATCAGGGTAAGGACAAGAATTTATCCGTAGTTTTGCGACTTTACCAACCACAACTTTATTAATTTCTGCGGAGGGAATCTTCGCTTTAATTACGAGTTTAGTATTAGCAGGTACTATCTCCGCAATAGATTCACCCATGCGAATAACCTGACCAGAATTACGTAAATTTTGCTTGAAAATAATTCCACTACTAGTAGCGAAAACAATACTACTTTTTAATTTATTATCAAGCTGTTTAATTGCTTGTTGATATTGTTTAATTTGACTATGTAATTGAATTCTGCGCTCAATTAATTGTTGTTTCTCTTTATGTAAAGTTGCTAAACTAGATTCACCTCTAGCGATTTCTTGAGCCACACGTTCTTGAGCAATAGTCACATTGGCAATGGAGGGATTAACAGCTACCCGTGCCGATAAAGTCTTGAGTTTAGATATTTCTAAAGATTTGCGCTCAGATTGTAGGACAGATTGTAACTGCTTCACAACTAATTGTTTTTGCTCAAATTCTCGTCTACCAATAGCACCAATTTTGGCTAATTGTTGATAGCGATCGCGATCTACTTTAGCAAACTCTAAATCAGCTTGAGCCTTGCGTACATCTGCCTCAGACTTTTGGGAATTAGCCAAAGCTGCTAACCACTCACTTTTAGTATTTATTTGTCTTTCTTGATATTCTCTTTCATTCCTCATTAAATCTGCTTTAGCTGCATTGACCGTATTAGTAATTAAATTCTGTTCGGCTATGATTTGATTGCCTAAAGCATTAATTTGGGCATCAATTTGAATAACTTGCAGGTTACTCTGTTGAATATTATCTTTAACCTGACTTCTTTCTATGAGTAATTCTTCATTATCAAGTTGGGCAATTTTATCACCCAATTTAACTAACTGATTTTCTTTGACAAAGATACTTTTCACAGTACCTTCCACTTGAGATTGAACTACCCGCACTTCTCCTGTGGGACGCACAATTGCCCCAGCTTTAACAGTGACATTGTATTTAATCCAGGAAGATAAAACAACACCTACAGTTACTGTTCCCACCAAAAATATGCCTGTAAAATAAAGCCAACTATTAACTGGTGGTAGAACAGTATCAGTTTCAACAGTAGAAACAACCTGAGAATTATGAGTGTAAAGCATAACAGTAGAATAACTAACCCTTAGGTAACTAAAAAGTCTAAATGTTCTCCTGGAATTGCCTTCAAATCTGCTAAGGAACCTTGTAATTTTAGTTTGCCCTGTTCAAGTAATACCACCCAATCTACTCGATTAATTACTTGGGGACGGTGAGTAATTAAAATAGTAGTTTTGCCTTTTCGATGTTGGAACAATCGCTCTAATACCTGTGCTTCACTTACAGGGTCAAGACCACTAGTAGATTCATCTAAAATGAGAATAGAAGGGTCATTAACAATCGCTCTAGCAATAGCTAACCTCTGTCTTTGACCACCAGATAAATTCGCTCCAAATTCACCTAAGATGGTTTGATATTTATCAGGAAGATGGCTAATAAACTCATCAGCACCAGCAATTTGACATGACCTGACAATTTGCTCAAAGGAAACATAAGGTGCCCCTAACCGGAAATTTTCGACAATAGAACGACTCCAAAAATGAGCATCTTGAGGAACGAGTACCACTTGTTGACGCAGACATTCTAAAGACAGGTCTTGGAGATTATAAAGTCCAATGCGAATATTCCCTGATTGAATCGGATATAAGCCAGCAATGATTTTAGCTAAGGTACTTTTACCACAACCAGATTTTCCAATTAAAGCAACCACTTGACCACCAGGAATGTTTAAAGAAAAATTCTCTAATAATTCCAGACGACCACTATAGTGAAAGCTGAGATTAGTTAGGGTAATATCTGTGTTGTCGGTAATTTTAGCAAAGGGTTTTTTCCCATCGTTTTCATTTTCTGGAGTCGCATCAATGACTTCTGTTAATCGTTGGGTGGCTGTTTTAGCTCGTGTAAATTCCTCCACAAAACTAATGATGGTGCTAATCAAGCCTACAAAATTAGCATTCATAGAATTAAATGCTAGTAGTTGACCGATACTCAGGTTTTCTAGAGGATTAATGACTAAATTACCTCCAAACCATAATAAGATAACGCCACCAATTGCAGAAACAAAACCAGAAAAAGTATTATTGATAATGCCAATTTGAATTGTGCGGAAACTTAGAGTAGCTAATCGGCTAAATCTATTATCTAATTCGTCTTTAAATTGTAAACCGGAACCTGTAGTTTTAAGGGTCAAGGCACCTTTAAAGGTTTCCACTAAAACACCTTGAGTTTCCGCTTCCGTGACTAGTAGTTCACGAGTTTTTTGTCTTAATGTCGGTTGGAAAATAATAGTGGAAATAGTCATAACTGCGGCAATAAATAATGCTACAGCTGTTAATTTCCAACTATAAAAAATCATAAAACCCAAAGAAATTAAAGCAATAAAGAAGCGACTAGGTAAACTAACTACTACCTGAGCCACTAATTGATTAATTTGTTCTATGTCTTGGAGCCTACTGACAATTTCACCGCTACGTCGAGATTCATAGTAACTCAGAGGGAGACGCAAAATTTGTTGCCCAAACTCTAAAACTAAACCTAATTGTAAGCGTTGGGCAAAGTGAGCAATTAAGTTAGATTGGACAAAAGAAAGACTGTGAGAAATAAAATTCATCACGACTACAGCAATAGCTACGGTAGTCAGTAACTTAGTATCTCCTCTGACTAATACATCATCGGTGAGCAGTTGTAATAAAAAAGGAGAAGCTAAGGATAGTAAACCTAAAATTAAATTAATTGGTAAGGCTTGAACGAGAATGGCACGATAAATCCACACTCGTTTAAAGAAACGCCAAAAACCACCTACTTGGTCATCTTGTTGCTCAAAAAATTTATTGGGGTCTGGTTCTAATAGTAGGATTAACCAATCAGTCCAACCTTCTACCAAATCTTTGTGAGATAGCTGACGCATCCCCACCGCAGGATCAGCAACGAGAAAACTTTTGCCTTTTTTACCATATAAAACCACCCAATGATTGCCTTTCCAGTGAATAATTGCTGGCAAAGGTGCTTCATTGAGTCTATCTAGCACCTCTGCTGATGTTTTCACTGGTCTAGCTTTAAAACCTAATGTTTCTGCTCCTCGTTTCAATCCTAATAATGTCGTGCCAAACTGTCCAGTACCTACGGCTTCCCGAATATGATTTAGTGTAAAAGTTTTTCCATAAAACCTAGCAATTGAAGCTAAACAAGCTGCGCCACAATCTTCTTCGCTATGTTGTTTAACAAATTTATATTTCATGGCTTAATGAATAGATATAGCAAATAAAAAATGGAAATATAGAAATAAATCTAATCTGATTGTTAGTGTCTGGTGAAAGTAAAACTTGGTATATGCTAATTGCCATGTCAAAACATTGATTAACTACAAACCTAAAATCCTAGTCAAGAAGTTGCCACCTCTTCTGCCGCTATTTTGTCGCCTACTATCGCTCCCGAAAAACATGGCTAAAACAAAGGTAGTTTGAGCGAAGTGATATTCTGTTTGATTAAGAGCAGAACCATTAAAATTGCCTTGATTGATATTGATGGCACTGCTACCTCTGGTGTCTATATTTGTTTGTTGATAAAACATATAGACGATGCTAGGTAATCCTAAACTGGCGAAATTACCTCCTGATACTGACTCCTGTTCTTGTGTAGATAATGTTTTAAACAAGTTGGAGTTTACAGTTGTTTGGTGTTGCAGATGAACCACGATACAAACTCTATTTTTAGCAACTACTAGATTCGCCACAACATTCAGGTGTATAGTCCCTAACTGTATTTTGTTGGACTACACACCAAATATTTTGATTAGACTAATTGCAGTAATTAATCAATGGATCAATTACGGAATTAGAGGTAGTCTAAACTTGGGAATACCAAGAGTAGCACCAAGGGTAAGATTAGCCAAACTGAAGGTTAATCTTTTATCACTGAAACCGTAAGATTGGCTAGAACTGCCATTAGGACCAGAGGTTGTACCTGACCAGAGACCTTCAATATTTTGAACGTATCCAGTCAAGTTAACAGCGCTTGCTTTTCCACCAGCAACTACTGCTTGTTCTTCCAGAGATACTTGTGTAAACAATTGATCTAACATAGTAGAATGTCCCTTGATTTAAAGACTGCGGAGAGTGTTTTGCTGTATTTACGGCTCAACCCTGCGCTTGATATCCAAGATATCGGAATCAAATCAGTCGTTCATTTACGATTTCTGCAAACTTAATTGCCAGCTAGAGAAGAATATATTTCCCTATTCAGCCGATCAAATTACCGAAAAATTCATGCCAATTTGGCTGATGCTGGGGCAAAAGTATGCTTTGGGAGTAAATAGTAGATGTATAGCTGTAGACGAAGCAGTTAGGACATTAACTAAAGCTAAAAATTGTGGTTCTTCGGTACTTTTTATGGAGAACCCACTTCAAAATAACCCTCTCGGTAGCTACCCTCATTTGGGTTGGGAATTGCTGGAGATGTGCGAGATTGATATCAAATTCCAAAGGCTATTCCCATCAGTAGATGAATTGACATCTTTACTAAATAAAGTATTGAATCAGGGCGAGCTAGTTAGTCATTAAGTGGCATCGTCAGATAAAAACAAAGCAAATAGTGACTACGTTGCAATTTAAATGCCAATTAGCTTATTTTGCAGTTATTTAATGAGAATGATAATCAAATGATAGTGGTGGCTTAGGAAGTGATCGCTCACCCACCAACTGCTTTCGACCAGGTTCAGTATCAACTATCTGAAAGCCATGCACCATCCTTTACTACTGATTCTTGTTAAAGTCACTATTTTTTTTCTGATGTTAGCCATAGGGAGCAACCTCTCTTTTGAAAAGATGCTCTCCTTCTGGCGAAAACCTGCCTTAGTATTCCGTGCGTTTCTAGCCGTGTCGCTGCTTGTCCCTCTAGTAGTTATTCTTCTGCTGAAATTGTTTAACTTACCGCCAGAAGTGATGATCGGATTAGCTTTATTGGCAGCTTCTCCAGGTGCGCCTCTAAGCACAAAGCGCTCGCAAATGGCTGGAGGCAGCTTAGGCTATGCAGCAAGTCTTCAGCTTACCCTAGCAATACTTGCGGTTTTTCTTACTCCCCTCACCTTGGCGATTTTTGCCATCTTATTTACGGATATATCGCAAAAAGTGGCAATTTTAGAAGTTGCCCGACAAGTCATAATGGTGCAGATATTGCCTGTCAGTCTCGGTCTTTTAATGCAAAAGTTTGCTCCTACATTCGCTCAAAATATCGCCCAACCCTTAACTTTTATTGCTGATGGTCTCTTTTTGGGGCTGGTTATTTTAGCGTGTATCTTAGGGCTACCACTGTTTTTCAAGCTTTGGGTACTACCACTCGAAGCGATAGCGAAGCGCTGCTGCAAGCAGTTCGCCATTATGGTAGTTGCCTCTCTAGGAATTGGACACGCTTTAGGCAGACTCGATGATGATAGCCGTTCTACCTTAGCGATTTTCTGTGTGGCTCGCAATTTTGGTTTAGCTTTGTTTATCGCCATTTTGAATCATGTAGAGCAGCAGGTGATGCCGACGCTGGTGGCTTACTTAATTTTGGGAGCCTTTGTAGGTGTTCCCTACTCCATCTGGAATAAGCGCAGATTAGCTGGAAACCCTTTATGAGTCAGCCATCCGTCAACTCAGAAACACCTGAGCAGCCTTCTACCAATGATTTAGCAGCAGATCGTACCGAACTGGCTAAATACCGCAGCCGAGCGGCAGCAGACCGCACCTTAATGGCTTGGATACGCACCTGTCTCTCGTTGATTGGTTTCGGCTTTGGTATCCCCACCATCGTGAGGACGATTGAAAATACTCACCTTAGTCATAAACTTAACCCAGTCAGATTTTCAGTAATTGTGGGACTGTCTTTTATTGGTACGGGAATGTTGGGAATGGTTTTAGGGTTGAGGGAACATCGTCAACTACTCAAACAAATCCAAAGCGATCGCTATACTTACGAAACATCTCACAGTGCGGAAATTGTTGGGGTGGCTTTGCTAGTGATTGGCTTAGTTAGTTTTCTTGGCGTAGTAATTCGGGCAATGAATTTTTAAATTACCCCCCTCCTAAAGAAGATATAGAATTTCTGGGTTTTTGTTAAAAATTACATATTCTCAAGAGGTCAGATTTATGTCTCTGCGTGAATACAAACCCGGAACTACTTTCCCCGGAGTCATCGGACGGACAGTTGATAAATCCAGTCCAGCTTGGCCAGAACCATTGCGGGCAAAAGAAAATACACCAAACGTCCTATTTATCGTCTTTGATGATACGGGCTTTGGGCAATTTGGGTGCTACGGCAGTCCCATCAACACACCCAACTTAGACGCATTAGCTGCCAATGGCTTGCGCTATAATAATTTACACACGACGGCGTTGTGTTCACCCACTCGCTCTTGCCTTCTAACTGGGCGCAATCACCATTCCAACGCCATGGCCTGCATTACAGAAGGTTCTACTGGTTATCCAGGTAGTAATGGGAATATTCCTTTTGAGAATGGGTTTCTCTCGGAGATATTACTACAGAAGGGTTATAACACCTATGCGATTGGGAAATGGCATTTAACCCCCTCAGACCAGCTATCTGCGGCTGGACCCTATGACCGATGGCCTCTTGGACGCGGTTTTGAACGTTTTTATGGTTTTCTCGGTGGAGAAACCCACCAATATTATCCAGATTTGGTTTATGATAACCACACCGTTAAGCCAGAAAAGACCCCCGCAGAAGGCTACCATTTGACCGAAGACTTGGCAGACAAAGCAATTAGCTTTATTGCTGATGCCAAGCAGGTTGCCCCAAATAAACCCTTTTTCATGTATTTCTGTCCTGGGGCGATGCACGCTCCTCACCATGTGCCGAAAGAATGGGCTGATGCCTACGCCGGACAGTTTGATGATGGCTGGGAGGCATACAGGGAAAAGGTTTTTGCTCGTCAGCAGGAAATGGGAATCGTCCCCGCCGATGCTGAACTCTCCCGCCATGATCCCGACGTTCCCCACTGGGATACTCTCTCAGCCGCAGAAAAACGGCTTTATGCCCGGATGATGGAAGTCTTTGCGGGATTTCTCACCCATACTGACTACCACATCGGCCGCTTACTCGATTTCCTCAAAACTATTGGTGAGTTCGATAATACTCTAATTATGGTCATCTCAGACAATGGGGCAAGTTCTGAAGGTGGGCCGACTGGTTCAGTTAATGAAAATCTATTTTTTAACAATGTGCCAGAGTCTTTAGAAGAAAACCTCAAAGCATTAGATAAACTGGGTAGCCCAGAAACCTTCAATCATTATGCTTGGGGCTGGACTTGGGCGGGTAATACCCCTTTTCGTCGCTGGAAAAGGGAAACTTATCGAGGTGGTATCAGCGACCCGTTGATAGTCCATTGGACTCAAGGTATTGAGGCAAAAGGTGAAATCCGTACTCAGTATGCCCACGCCATTGACTTAGTACCAACGGTACTTGAATTATTAGAAATCGAACCACCAACAACTATTAGGGGTGTCACCCAATCCCCTATTGAAGGTGTCAGCTTTGCCCATACTTTTAATAATCAAAACGCACCCACTCAGCACCTGAGGCAATATTTTGAGATGATGGGACATCGCTCTCTTTACCATGATGGTTGGCGGGCGGTTTGTCCTTGGCCTGGCCCCTCATTTACAGAAGCAGGTCAGTTTTTTGGTGCGCCAATCTCGGACCAAACTTTGACAGACTTGGATACTCATCATTGGGAACTGTATCACGTTGCTGAGGATTTTGCCGAAAATCACAACATTGCAGCGGAAAATCGCCCTAAGCTAATTGAGATGATTGCCACTTGGTATGTAGAGGCGGGTAAATACAATGTTTTGCCTGTGGATAGCAGGGGCGTGCAAAGATTGACTGAAGAACGTCCTCAGATTGCTGTGAATCGTAGCCGCTATACTTACTATCCTGATACTCAGGCGATTCCCGCCAATAGTGCAGTCAAGTTGCTCAATCGTTCCCACAGTATTACAGCAGATGTAGAAATCCCCAGAGGTGGCGCACAAGGAGTATTACTTGCTCATGGGGGTAATGATAGTGGCTACTCCTTTTATGTCAAAGATGCTAAACTGCACTGGGTTCATAATTATGTAGGGCGATCGCTCTATCATGTCGAGTCTGAGTCATTAGTCTTGGAGGGTCGGCACAAGTTGAGTTTTGAGTTTGAAGTGACGGGTCAGCCAGATTTAGCGAAGGGGAAAGGATCGCCAGGTCACGCCCGACTTTATATTGATGGGAAATTAGTTGGGCAAGCTGATGTCCCTGTGACTACTCCTTTAGCACTAGGTCTGACCAGTGGTGTAACCTGTGGGATAGCCCCTGGTGCGCCTGTAACAACTGATTATGAACCACCATTCAAGTTTACGGGCAAGATTCATAGCGTGATAGTGGATGTTAGTGGAGATTTGATTCAAGACCGTGAAGCCGAAATGCGTGCCATAATGGCACGACAGTAGCAACAAGATTAAACATTCTTTTACAGCCCCGACCGTGCAATAGAGATATCCCACATTGGTTTTTAGGGGTAAAAGTAGCAAACATACCGTTGGCGAAGTATTTAGCCTGAGTTCGGTTTAAGTAGATTCAGCTAAAATCCAGTCCATATGAAGGCTAGGCTTCTTCGGTTGGTGGCAATAAATTTCTTATACTTTCTTTCCGAACTTCGGGTAGACTCTAGCAATTATTCCAGAATGCAGTGAGCAAAGATATCTCGGTTGACAGTTGTATTTTCCTTAACAAAATAGGAACCATGAGCGCAAGATAACCTATAGCCAAACAACTCTAGTAGACAACCTGCTGGCTGAAGTCCGAGGTTTTCCTGAGTAATCTCGAACATATCTCCTAACATCCCACCTACCAAATCTCCTTGTGCATCAAGGTTAATCCATTTATTCACCATAGAGGGACGACGACCATCCTGATTTTCTGGGCGCAAAGAGGTGCGTACTGGCCCAATAGATAATGCACTGCCCACAGTAAAGAAATTCGAGACTTGTCCCTGTAAAAATTTTTCAGCTTCAAGTTCTCGTAACCCTTCGTAGGCAACTACCGTACCCCAACTGTGAGAAATGATGTCGATTTGATTGTTATTGCCCAGGAGCGGTTTTACAGTATCAGTAAAGCGATTGATGATTTGTTGGCGCATTTCACTGCTCAACATATAAATGAGAAAGTCATCAATTCCCAAAATTGCACTAGGTTCTATAACACGAGTCTGCATTGCTAGAAATACTTGGCGACCACCACCAGTTTTTACGGCTATCTCTTGTCGCTGTCTATCTTCTAATATTGCTAGAATCTCTCGCTTTAATTGCTCCTTTTGTCTAGTATCAACGATATCTAGAGCAGTGGATGAATTAACTAAATCACTCCACAATACTTCTTGGCGGGTATCACCAAGGTTGCCATCCTCGAAAACTTTCCCAATATAAGGTTGTAATGCTTGCCACCAACTGTTGGAATATCCATATTGATGCTGGCTAATTCCATGCACATAGACAAGATAACGGTTTTTAGTTATGCTTGCCACTACTCTTGTTGATTCTTGGGAGGCTGCAACCATGTCTAATAGCTTTAGGTAAGCTTCAATTAGAAGCCGTTGATTTTCTGAAACACTTTTGGCTATTGTGAGAGGTGAAGATACCTCTGGTAGTGCTTGTTTCTGCTGCTCTAAAATCGAACCATTACGAGCTTGGTTTTCTTGTTGTGGAAATGGCATAAATTTTTACTTTTTTATGTTATAAATAGGATTTTTATCAATTATTGCGAGTTTCTATCTAGTGTAATTTTCGTATTATTTACACTGATAAAAAAATGAAAATCATCGAAAATTCAACCTTTATGTGTATGCTAATTTGATAGTATTTATGTGGATTGATTAGAGTGAAATTAATTATTAATTACACCACTGAATAAGCCTGAACAAGATGGATTTTTATCGAAAATTGGGCAAACCTATTGAAGATCAGATTCTGGTGAAGGTAATTGATATTCCCGTGAGAGTTCGACATGAGAAACTCCTTCAACTTGAGATAGAGACTCCACTTTTTCAGAATCACATGAGCCAGTTATAATTCCCAGATTGTCCAACATCTGTTCAACATTCATTCCAGCAGACTGTAAGTTTTGAGCTACTTCTTGGATCTGATTTAGGTAGTTTTCATCAACTGCAATTGATAAATTAACATTTGACATATCAACAATTCTCCACCGCTTTCTGGAGTGAAACCTGTAATGATTATCAGCTGAGCCGATATTGCAAAAATGGCTACTCAACCATCCCAAGGTATAATCTAAGGATGGTTGAAGCACAGTCTTAAGATTAGAAAAGAGAAAAAATATTCTAAGGAGCTTGAACAAGTCCAGCACCAACATCTACTGAAGGTAGAGGCAGTCTGAGAGCATTTTGAGTAATTCGGTTCCAGAGAACACGGCCAGTAGCCCCTGTAGCCTCAGCATACAGAGCAGCTATGCCAGCAACATGGGGTGTAGCCATACTTGTGCCTGCCAATCTTCTATACCTCGTTGGCATCAAGTAGCTTGAATGAACATCGATTCTCGAACCTCCTACTGTCCCTGGTTCAGCCCCTGGAGCGACAATATCGACCTGACCACCATTTGCATTCAGCCCAGCATTAGAAAACCAAGCAACTTGTAGTTGGGAGTCAATGGCACCTACAGCCATAATTGAGGGGCAGTTAGCTGGGTGTCCAACTGGCTCAACTATGCCTAAATGACGCTGACTTTCGTTACCAGCAGCAGCGATAATTAACGTTCCATTCCGCAGCGCACGATCTGCAACAACCTCAAACAACCCTGAGTACGGTTGTCCAAGTGATACACGCGCTCCCAATGACATCGAGATAATTTGGCAGCCATTGGCGATCGCCCACTCAATGCCTGCTAAAATTTGGCTATCTGTCCCACTTCCCTGATTGCTTAACACTTTGCCCACAAAAATTTCTGTTTCGTAACCAATGCCATAACGTGGGGGAATAACCGGGGAAAGAGGTCCACACGCCGTACCAATACAGTGAGTTCCATGCCCGTTTCTATCTTGTACCTCTTGGTTAGGTATGAACGATTTGCCGATCATTCTCCTACCGGCAAAGTCAGGGTGCGTTAAGTCAAAACCCGTATCGAGAACTGCAACTTTAATTCCACGTCCACTAAATTTGGAATTTACGACTTTTGTGATTTGCAGTCCCCATGTTGCAGTTGTTTCGTCAAGCACCTGGATACCGGGCGAGGGCAACATTCTTTGAACACCATTAGTGGGTACTAAATGATCCACCAGTCTATCGACAGCATCCCGGTAGCCTTTGAGATATTCCATTGCTGGACTGGTAGTAGTTCTGGGGGTTATTTGTTCGACGAGACCCCCCAATCCTTGGGCGTTTAAAGCGTAAACAACTCTTTCAGCTTCAATGAGGGCAATTGGGCTACTTTCATCACTCGCCTCATGGAGTGACTGCAACTGTTCTGGGTCTAGAGTACAAACAGCAACACCCAAATTATCAAAGATTGTGGTGTCTGTTTGCTCTAGCTGCTCTGCGGTAAGAGCATTTTTCTCAAAGTCGGCTGCTCTAGCGACTCTCCTGTTTCCAGTGTAATCACGCAGTGTGCGGATTCCTGAATCGATTGCATTCTCACGCAATAATACTAAGTACCTTCCTGTTGTCTCCAACCCATTAATTGATGAGAGAGAACTAATCATAATTTTCTTCCCTTATCATTCTCTAGCAACTTATTTGAGCGCAAAGGGCAAAAATACTGTCCCAACTACTGAGAGGTCTAGGGTAAATCTCTATTTTTTAAGATGAGAAAAAGCCAATAAGCATTTGAGATTTCTAAGCAAAAATTCCTTATGAGGTGATGGCTAATCTTTACCTTTTCACTCTGGCTTGAAATAGCTTGAGCCTGTCAATATGCTTGAAAAAAGTCTAGTAAGTAATAGACTGAGCATAGACTTAGCTTAATTAGCAAGATTTACCAGAAAAACACAATGGAATCAGCACTAATATTTTGCCATGAAAAATTAGTGACTTTGCTCGCATTCAAATTGCTCAAAAACGAATGCAAAAGCATTTCAACTTTTAACTTCAAATTGTCATGGATTAATAGAATTTGAACCTCTTACTTCAGGTGGATATTGATTTATTAATCTTATAATGACTACTACAGAGCTAAGTACAGGACAAAAATTGTAGAGGAAGAAAAAACTCACTATGCTTGAAGTCTAAATCAGTAACAAGAGAAAGCAGATAATCTAAACCATAACGAAAAATACTTTGAGATGGATGACCATGTTTCTTGATTTTGATAGGAAGAGATTGATGTAACCACTCTCCAGTTTTGATAGCCCAGCACATAGCTAATGACAGTAAAGCTAACAGCTTACTCAAGCGCTTATGCTCTAGAAAATGGGTAGATTAGAGGCAAAAACCATGAGTTTTGAACATGCCAAACAAAGTTTCAATGCCCCAACGATGGCCATAGTCAGCAATCATAGTTTGTGAAGAATCATCAGAAATAACAATTAATAACTTGCCATCATCAAGACGTAAACCAGCCACATAAACTAAACGACCCCAGACCCAACGACGAGTAGATAAGACCTGAGATTCACCCACCTTGAGATGAGCAAAATTGTATTCCCAAAGGCTTTTAGAACTGTCATCTGCTATAAAACTGAACCCCCCTTACTCGGTTGGTAAGAGGGGGCTAAAAGTTTAAACATTGGAGATTAAAACTGTCAGTGGATGAATGAGCCAAGATTTTGTAGTTGTAGCCTCAGTTTTCTGATGGACAATAAACAGAAACAGAACTGGTGTTTAACAGTCGGCTGTGAATCTGTTTTAATTGGTCTTGGTTATTGACAGGACATCTAGGTGCTGGCAGGTCAGTGTTAGGCCAGGAATCTAAACTATAGCAAGGGCATAACAACGAGGGCATTCCTAAGGATCTTAGAGGTACTGGCATTGCACAGCGTCCACAAGGTAGTATTTCCCAGGTTGGTGTGAGTAAGTCGGCTATAGTTTCTTGAGTGCCTTCTAAATAACAGTCGCTGATTTCAGATTTGAGAATTTTTTGCCAGCAGTCTTCAAATTCTGGACTATAGGTCTCTCCCCTTAACACTGGTTGCGGTAATATGCTGTAATTGCCCTTGATGAATATAACTTTTTTCCCTAATTGAAACCAGTGAGCAAGATATTTTTTTACTTCTTGTTTAGTTGCCATAGCTCAATTTTAGATTTTAATTTAGTAATTACAGCCACTCAATCTTTAAGTTTCAATTAAGACTTTGGTTTTGGTAAGGGTGAACCTAAAATACTCAGATTGAGGACATATCCACCAGTCACTAAGTAAACTGTGTCACAAATGGGGCCTAACTGACGGATGAGGGAACCCAAGCGATCGCGAAATTGTCGCCCTACAGGATATGCTGGAACTACTCCCCAACCAGTTTCTTCCCCCACAAAGATGATTTGGGCAGCTATCAATTGTACTTTTTCCAAAAACTCGGCTGTGGTCTGTTGCCACATCTCATCATCTTGCGATAAAAGATTAGCTACCCAAGTTCCCAAGGAATCAATTAGCAGGCAGGTATCATGGTTAGCAGTCATCACAGCCGCAGTCAGTTCTTCTGGTACACTGAGGGTGATCCAATCTTGAGGACGACGTTGTTGATGGAGGAGAATGCGTTGCTGCCATTCTGGATCATGGGGATTTTCTGTAGCTGTGGCAATATAAACAACAGGTTGACCTGACTCCATGGCCAAGGTTTCCGCCCATTCACTTTTACCAGACCGGGCTGGCCCCGTGACTAAAATCATTTTATTCATCTACATAAAGATAAAATTTGTCAATTGTGGCAGTAATGTTGTTTTTTCTACTTTTTATTCCTAAATACTTACCGTTAGATTGAGGATTTTCTGATGGACGAGGATAATATTAGCCTTTCATAAGTTATGATTCCTCTTAGACAACAACAAAAATTTTTAATAATTAGCTTTATCAATCAAAGATTTCTGCAATCTATTGAACTCCAACGGCATAAACTTTAGGATAGCTTTATGAAAGCAGGCTTAAAACGCATCGAGGCAACTCTACACGATTTAGGAACTCGCCATACAACTGCCGCAGATTCAGGAGAGCCAACAAAACGCTCTTTTTCTTTTAGAATTAGTGTTAACGCCACCGAGACCTCTGGCATGAAATCCCCTAGCAATGAAGACGGCCCAGACTTGGGGGATGAAAATAGACATCGCGCAACAGAACAGGATCTATTTCCTCATCATCCTTCTGTAGAAACCTTTCCAGCCCAAGAAACTGGAGGCAAAGCCCCTAGTCTGCCTAAGTTTAAAAGCCCTAGTTTCAGTAATCATCGCCATGCTGCCAACCCAGCATTAGCTATGAATATGTTGCAAGAAATTCAAGAAGTTGTAGCTGGTTGGCAAAGAGAACTGCAAAAAATCTTAAAACAAATTCAAGATATTTATTTGGAAGGGCCGATTATTAATGGTTGGTTAGAATCGAATGTTCAAGAGGTAGAACCGCAGAAAGGAACAGCAACTCTCCGTCATGCAGAAGTTGACCAATTAATGAATTTTGTGGAAGAAATTTGTGCTACTGCTTCCCAAAACAACCCTTCATCAATCAAGACTGGTTATCGTCTCTGTGGTGTAGACGATGCAGGTCAAGTCTGGTCACGTCCTTGCCCCCCAGAACAAGTACCAAATATCAGTGTAGCGATCGCTCGTTATCAAAGATTACGCCAACTCTTAGCCAAGCAGCAATACTTAGAAAATAAGTTGCATCAATTATCAGAAACACTAGTAGTATTACATAGCCATATTCAGCAAATCTAAAGCTACGGAAAACTTTTTGTACCAATGCTGTTGATAAAGCTGTAATATTTGATATATGCTGGAAACACTAGCAAGAGCATGTAAAAATAGTTTTTATCTAAAAATTTGCTAGTTTTCCAGACCGGAAATTAACCCAGAAATCCTGATTCAAAAACTACAATCCCTACTCATGTCAGATATCCAAATCTCTGCCATTATCTGTACTTACAATCGAGATGCCTATTTAGGTGCAGCGATTGATAGTTTATTAGCACAGGATTTTACTGGTAACTTTGAAGTCGTGGTGGTGGATAATGGATCAAGCGATCGCACTCGCGAAGTCGTCGCTCAACGAGAGACAGATCCCCGACTCAAGTATGTATTTGAACCCACCATTGGCCTCTCTGTGGCGCGAAATACAGGGGCAAAATTCGCGCAAGCCGAAATTCTCGCTTACTTAGATGATGATGCCGTAGCTAGCCCCCAATGGTTGCAAGTATTGTATCGTGCCTATCAAGATAACCCGAAAATAGCGATCGCTGGTGGCAAAGTTACCCTGCTTTGGCCTCCCAACACCCAACCACCTCAATGGCTATCCACTGGACTAGCTGGGAATTTAGGGGCTTACGATTTAGGAGACGAAATCCACTATATTCAACAACCAGGCTTAACCCCCAGAGGCTTAAATTACTCCATTTGCCGCAGCTTTTTAACATCAATTGGCGGTTTTGACCCCCATTTAGGACGAGTGGGTAAAAACCTCCTTTCCAATGAAGAACTACAAATGACAGAATTTGCCCTGCAACGCGGTTGGCAAGTAGTTTATCTTCCCCAAGCCCTAGTTGCTCATAATGTTTCCCCAGAAAGGCTTAAACCCTCTTGGTTTTTAAATAGAGGATGGTGGCAAGGTATCAGTGAATGTTATCGCGAACAATTGGCAGGAAAAGCAGGCATCAGGCAAATTGGCCGCGGTAGCGAAAAATTTATCCGTGGCTTATATAAATCTTTACAAAACATCACAAATCCCGCAGAACGCTTTGATAAACTAGTCTATGCCTATGGACAAATTGGATACCTCAATGCTGCTATTCAAGGGCTGTTATTTCCAGCAAAAAACAAAGAGTAAAGATTAATTATGTCCTCAAAAATACCTATTTCCGTACTGATTCCAGCCAAAAACGAAGAAGCAAATTTACCTGCTTGTCTTGCTAGTTTGCAACCAGCAGATGAAATTTTCGTAGTAGACTCTCAAAGCACCGATAGAAGTCAAGAAATTGCAGAAAGTTACGGTGCAAAAGTTGTGCAATTCAACTTTGTGAATGGTTGGCCAAAAAAGAAAAATTGGTCACTGGAAAACTTACCATTTCGTAACGAATGGGTATTAATAGTTGATTGTGACGAACGAATTACCCCAGAATTATGGGCAGAAATAGCTCAAGCTATTCAAAACCAAGAATATAATGGTTATTATTTAAATCGGCGTGTATTTTTCCTCGGTAAATGGATACGCCATGGTGGTAAGTATCCCGATTGGAATTTGCGCTTATTTAAACATCAAAAAGGACGCTACGAAAACTTAAGTACAGAAGATATCCCCAATACAGGAGATAACGAAGTACATGAACATGTATTACTAGATGGTAAAGTAGCATATCTCAAAAATGATATGCTCCATGAAGACTTTCGCAACATTTATCATTGGTTAGAAAGGCATAATCGCTACTCTAATTGGGAAGCAAGAGTATATTACAACTTACTTGTAGGTAAAGACGAAAACGGCACAATCGGCGCAAACTTTTTTGGTGATGCAGTCCAGCGCAAACGATTCCTGAAAAAAGTATGGGTCAAATACTTCCCCTTTAAACCATTCTTACGCTTTATCATCTTCTATATCATTCAGCGTGGTTTTTTAGATGGCAAAGCTGGATATATTTATGGTCGCCTGTTGAGTCAATATGAATATCAAATTGGCGTAAAACTTTACGAATTGCGTGATTGTGGTGGACAGTTAAATGTTGTTAAAACCACTGACCAACCATCTCTGCAAACAGAAATTCAACAAACAGCAACTTAAATAATCTCACTGCCAATCATCTCAGCTTTGCCCATCACCAATGACCAATTACCAAGCACCAGACACCAACGATAAACCCTTTGTTGATTTAAGTAAATACGATCAATCCTGGTTTGATCGTGGTCGTCCTGGTTGGTATATTTTACTCTGGTGGTTCGTGCAAGCGATCGCTTTTCCTCTCACACCCCACAATTTTAATCATCTGCGGTGCATCATTCTACGTTTATTTGGGGCAAAAGTGGGAAAAAATGTTTTCATCAGACCAACAGCCCGTTGCACTTATCCTTGGAAAATTTCTATTGGTGATTACAGTTGGATTGGTGATGATGTAGTTTTATATAGCCTTGATGACATAGATATTGGTGAACACTGCGTCATCTCCCAAAAAAGCTATCTGTGTACTGGTAGCCATGATATGCACGACCCTGCTTTTGGTTTAAAAACCGCAAGCATCACCATTGGTAATGGTGCGTGGGTTGCAGCTGATTGTTTTATCGGCCCAGGTGTCAAAATTGGTGCCAATGCCGTAATTGGGGCCAGAAGTAGCGTTTTTAAAGATATGCCTAGCGGTCAAGTGTGTTGGGGAAGCCCTTGTCACCCCCATCATCCCAGATTGAAGGAAGAATAGCTGCATTTTATAGCAGGTGACAGTTAACAGGTGACAGGTGACAGTGCTAGAAGCCTTTGGCTATCTCGGTTTTAGTGTTAGTTAATGTCCTAACCGTTCTGTCCATTGCTATAATTATACTACTTTGAGCGATCGCACCTCTCTACATCCTCACCAAGCGATCGTCTACGGTCTTGGGACATTTCCAGCATCCTCACCAGCCATCCGTTTGCTGAATTTTGACAAAAATTGACAATATTTGCCATAATAGAATAATGAGAAAAATAAAAACTATTAGCTATGACTACAGTAAATATTTCTCTTCCCGATTCTATGCGGGACTTTATCAATGAACAGGTTGAAAAAGGCGGTTATAGTACAACCAGCGAATACATTAGACACTTAATTCGTCAAGACTTAGAAAGAGTCCAAAAATCAAGAATAGAAAAGTTATTATTGGAAGGATTAGATAGCGGTGAAGCAATAGAAATTACGGATGAATGGTGGGAACAAAAACGCTCCCAACTTATCGACAAAATTCGCAAATCATAGTTAATGACTAGGCGAATTATAATTAGACCAAAGGCTAGTGCTGATCTGGATGAGCAGTTTGCTTATATTGCCCAGAGTAATCTTGATGCAGCATTGAGTTTTTTTGATGCTACGAGACAGACTTTTTCACAAATCGCTAAACTACCGAGTATTGGTAGTGTTTATGATATTAGTAATCCCCGTCTATTGGGTTTGCGAAAGTGGGCAATTAAAGGTTTTGACAAGCATTTAATTTTTTATTTGCCAGGGGATGACTATATTGAAATTGTCCGATTAATTCATGCTGCACGGGATATTTCACAGATATTAGCAGAAGAATAATATTAATTGGGTAAGTTCCACTTGATATTGGGAATGTTGGGTTTCCTTGCGTCAACCCAACCTACTGAAATCTTACCTATTCGCTAAGTATTGATACATTTCCCAACGGGCATTTACTTCCGCTTGGGCTTGTTCTAACAACTGTTTAGCAATTTCCGGTTTACTCTTGGTCAACATCTTGAAGCGGTTTTCTTGATACATTGACTTCTCGACGGACTCGGAAGGTGCTTTCATATCCAATTGTAGGGGATTCTTACCCTGCTGCTGTAGTACCGGGTTATAGCGATACAGTAACCAGCGTCCTGAGTCTACCAAGGCTTTCTGTTGATTTAAACCGGTGGTCATGTCGATACCGTGAGCAATGCAATGGCTGTAGGCGATAATTAAGGATGGGCCATCAAAGGCTTCGGCTTCCAAAAATGCTTTCAGGGTGTGTTCATCTCGCGCACCTAATGCCACACTGGCTACATATACGTTACCGTAGGTCATAGCAATTAAACCCAGGTCTTTCTTCGGTGCAGGTTTACCACTCGCAGCAAATTTGGCAACGGCGGCTTTAGGTGTAGCTTTGGAAGATTGACCGCCTGTGTTAGAATAAACTTCGGTGTCCATGACTAAGATATTGACGTTTTTACCACTGGCTAAAACATGGTCAATCCCATCAAAGTCAATGTCATAAGCCCAACCGTCACCACCAACTATCCAAACGCTTTTCTTGACTAAATAATCTGCGAGAGATTGGAGATTTTCAATTTTTGATTTTTGGTTGGGTTCCGATGTAGTTGCCAGAAGTTGATCTAACTTTTGTTTGACGGTTGCCACTCTTTCCCGTTGTTCCCAAATATCAGCTTCGGTTTTTTGTTCAGCTTTCAGGATATCGGTGACTAAGTTATCCCCTAATTCACTGCTGAATTGTTGGAGAAGTTCCGCGGCAAATTCAGTTTGTTTATCCAGGGAAAGACGATAACCAAAACCAAATTCGGCGTTATCTTCAAATAAACTATTAGACCATGCTGGGCCTCTTCCGTCGCTGTTTTGACTCCAAGGTGTGGTAGGTAAATTGCCACCGTAGATGGAAGAACAACCGGTAGCGTTGGCAATGAGGGAGCGATCGCCAAATAATTGTGTTAGTAATTTAAGATATGGTGTTTCTCCACAGCCAGCACAAGCACCGGAAAATTCAAACAACGGTTCTTGCAGTTGTTGTTGCCGAATTTGGTTTAATTTCAGCTTTCTCCGGTCTGGGTTGGGTAAACTTAAGAAGAAATCCCAATTTTCCCGTTCTTGTTCTCTGATGGGTAACTGGGGACTCATATTAATAGCTTTGCGTGTGGGTTCAGCTTTATTTTTCGCTGGACATACATTCACGCAAATACTGCAACCTGTACAGTCTTCCGGTGCCACTTGAATAGTAAACTTCTGGTTAGCAAAGTCTTTGTCTTTGGTGTTAGTAGACTTAAAGGTTGCAGGTGCATTGGTTAACATTTCCCCAGGATATGCCTTAGCGCGGATACTTGCATGGGGACATACCATCACGCACTTGCCACACTGAACGCAGACATTTTCATCCCAAACGGGTATTTCTTCGGCAACGTTGCGTTTTTCCCATTTCGCAGTACCAATGGGGAAAGTTCCATCCGCAGGTAAAGCACTGACAGGTAAATCATCACCTTCCCACAACATGATTTTACCAAGAATATTCTCGACAAAATCCGGTGCGCCTTTGGGTAGAGATATTTCATGAAAGGTCTCTACATCTAACAATTTACCTGTTTCTACGAGAGGAATTTCGATTTCGTGCAGGTTGTCTAAGGTGTTGTCTACCGCTTGTAGGTTCATGCGGACGACTTCTGCACCTTTTTTACCGTAGGTTTTTTCAATGGCTTGTTTGATTTTAGCGATCGCTTGCTCCTGTGGCAACACCCCAGCCAAAGCAAAGAAACACACCTGCATGATAGTATTGATGCGTCTACCCATGCCGCTATTTTTGGCTACCTGAGTAGCATTAATAGCGTAGACTTTCAGGTTTTTATCAATTATTTGCTGTTTGACCTTGAGGGGTAAATGTTGCCAAACTGTCTCCGCTTCATAGGGACTATTTAACAGTAAAGTTGCCCCAGGTGCAGCAGCTTTTAAAATATCGATTCTTTCGATGAAACCCCAATGATGACAACCGATAAAATTGGCTTGGTCGATGAGGTAAGTCGAACGAATCAATTGAGGGCCAAAACGCAAATGGGAAACTGTCATCGAACCCGACTTTTTCGAGTCGTAGACAAAATACCCTTGGGCGTAATTTTCTGTACCTTCCCCAATAATCTTGATAGAATTCTTATTTGCCCCCACAGTACCATCAGAACCCAAACCATAGAACATGGCCCGCACCACATGGTCAGGTTCGGTGGAGAAATTCGGGTCGAAATTCAAAGATGTGAAACTCACATCATCATTAATCCCAATAGTAAAGTGATTCTTGGTGACATTTTGGGTAAGATGATCAAAAATACCCTTGACCATTGCCGGGGTAAATTCTTTGGAAGAAAGACCATATCGACCACCAATAATTTTGGGGAATGTGGTTTTTTTCCAGCTTTCGTGAATAGCTGTCACCACATCTAAATATAACGGTTCTCCTGCGCTGCCTGGTTCTTTGGTTCTATCTAAAACCGCAATAGATTTAACACTATTAGGTAAAGCCTCTACAAATCTTCCCACATCAAAGGGTCGATAAAGTCGCACTTTTAAAACCCCAACTTTTTCCCCTTGACTATTCAGATAATCTACAGCTTCATGGACAGTTTCACAACCAGAACCCATGAGGACAATTACTCGGTCTGCATCTGGTGCGCCATGATATTCATATAATTTGTAATATCGTCCTGTCCGTTCCCCAAATTTGTCCATAATGCGTTGGACAATTTCCGCACAAGCATCATAATAGGGGTTTGCACCTTCGCGAGATTGGAAGTAAACATCAGGGTTTTGGGCAGTTCCCCGTAAAACTGGTCTATCTGGAGTCAGACAACGGGTACGATGGGCAGAGATTAATTCTTGGGGAATGAGAACCCGCAAATCTTCATCTGATAATAATTTAACTTTTTGCACTTCATGGGAAGTTCTAAACCCATCAAAGAAGTGCATAAATGGCACTCTGGTTTCTAAAGTTGCAGCTTGAGAAATGAGGGCAAAATCTTGACTTTCCTGTACAGAAGCAGAACATAGTAAAGCGAAACCAGTCGCCCTCGCTGCCATCACATCGCTATGATCACCGAAAATAGATAAAGCGTGAGTCGCTAAAGACCGGGCAGAAACATGAATCACAAAACTTGTTAATTCCCCTGCTATTTTATACAAATTGGGAATCATTAATAACAAGCCTTGGGAAGCAGTAAAAGTTGTACTTAAAGCCCCCGTTTGTAATGCCCCATGTACAGCAGCAGCCGCACCACCTTCACTTTGCATTTGGGTGACACTGGGAATTGTTCCCCATAAATTAGGCTTATTTTCTGCCATCCAAGCATCAGCCCATTCACCCATATTTGAAGATGGGGTAATCGGATAAATGGCGATAACCTCATTTAATTTATAGGCTACACGGGCAACAGCTTCATTACCATCTATAGTGGCAAAGGATTTGTTCATTATTCTACTTCCTGTCTCAACTGCTTTTGGTTGGTTATTTAAACTGTATGTAGAGCAAGTATGAAGTGAAGAATTGAAATAGCTAGAATCAGGAAGTTAATTTGTGATATTTTTTACATTTTTATGAATTGCGGCTTATGAATGGTGAATTATTACAACTTCTAGCCAATCTTTTAGATTTTATCGTTGCCTAGATATTCTATGTCTTGAATATTAATAATGTACTCAAAATTGAAAATGTGTGATAGATAAAGCTTTGGGGATTTTTTTAACGGATGATGGGGTATAGGTGCAGGTGTTTTGTAGTGGAGAGTTAGCCAGAGTATTTGTTTACCAATGAATTTGGAGTTTTTACAGTATTCAAGTATAATACAGGACATATGCAAAATACCTTTGAAACTCTTATTTCTTCGCGTACTTCGTTTCTTCGTGGTTTTATTATTCCGTATTTTCTGCGTAATTCCTATAATAAAATACTATTATTTCTCATATTTACCCAACTCTATAAACTATGAATTATCGAGATTTAGAAATAGAAGCTGAACTGCAACAACTGAAAAGAGAATTGAACCAATCTAGACAGGGTTTTCCATCTGAGAATCTAGAAAATGTGATGCAAGAATTAAACAATCTTGTGGGAATAGATAATGTTAAAAATGAAGTAAATAACCTGATTAATTTCTTGAAGATACAAAAGATGCGTCAGGCACAGGGTCTCAATCCAGTGAATATTTCACTGCATTCTGTCTTTTGTGGATCTCCTGGAACTGGTAAAACAACAGTGGCACGTTTGATGGGGAAAATATATAAGGAATTAGGTATTCTTGCACAAGGACATTTAATTGAAACAGATAGATCAGGTTTAGTTGCAGGGTATATTGGACAAACGGCAATTAAGGTAGACCAACTAGTTGAGTCAGCATTAGATGGAGTTTTATTTATTGATGAAGCTTATGCTTTAGCACCGGAAGGGTCGGGAAGAGATTTTGGACAAGAAGCAATAGATACTTTATTGAAAAGAATGGAAGATTACCGGGATAGGTTAATTGTAATTGTTGCTGGCTATAGTGAGGAAATGTCACGGTTTATCAATGCTAATCCTGGATTACAATCAAGATTCAATAAATATTTTTATTTTGAAGACTATCAACCCTTAGAGTTACTAAAAATTTTTGAAAAAATATGTGAACAGCAGCATTTTAGAATAACTGAAGAAGGGAGGAATAAATTATTAGAAAAATTCACAAAATTATATTCTCAAAAAGATAAAAGCTTTGGCAATGGTAGACTTGTAAGAAATATTTTTGAGCAAACGATTGAAAGGCAAGCTAATCGATTAGTGAATCTGGAAAACGTAAGCAAAGACATGATGATGTCTATTAACAGTGAGGATATAGTTTAAATATATTAAACCTAATCAATGTCAATTTATTTACTTCTAACGTTTAATTTGCTGAGGAAAATCAGGCACTAATAAAGATTGTGCTAATTCACCGTATTGATTATAGAATTTTATTTCACCTAGTTCATTGCATAACCATACTTCAATGGCTTTAGCTTCTAAATATAAATGGCGCTTAAATTCCATCATTCCATACCAATTTGTTGCCATATATTGATCACGTCCACTGTTAATAGTTGTGAATTGTTACAGAAAATAGCTTTCACAGCAGTCATTTACTGGTTATACTGTGGACTTTCACACCTTGCATCAATTTCTATTTCTGCTGGATAATGAGATTGATAGTTGCAGGTGTAGGAAAACAGTGAAATATTATATATGTTTTTTGATGTAGCTATCCCTAAAGTTCCTGATTTGAACTAAAGTGAGAGAAAAGCCATCCTCAAAAGTGCGGAGAACCAAAATTGTGAAGTTGCGACGACCGATTTTAGTGGGAGGACTAGGGTTGTCCTTCTCCTTGTGGATGTTAGACAGTTGGCATGATTCAATAGTCCGAGTAGGTGAGTTTGGGTTATTGAGTGCTTTAGCTGTTGGTGGTGGTTTGTGGTTATTGAAACAAAATCGCCCGGTTGGTGAACAGCTAGATGATATGCTGGTAGATAGAGCATCTGTAGAAAGTGCGATCGCTAAAACCACAGCTATCATTAACCAACTAGTTCAAGAAGCCGTCAACCATCCAACTTTAACTAAGCTACGGGAACAGTTAAACCAGTTACATTGGGAATTAGAACGCAAAGAACTCAAATTCGCTGTTACTGGTGGTAAATCTGTGGGTAAAACAACCCTGGTGAATGTGCTAAACAATGTAGAGGATGAGTATGGAAAATCCCTACATCTGACAGAAACAGCACCATTATTTACAGATTTACATAACAATTCTGATGCAGTTACTTTGTCAGCAGTCACTGAAGCTGATATGGTTCTCTTTCTCACCAATGGTGACTTGACTGACTCAGAGTTTCAAGTATTACAACAGCTAAAAACAGCAAAACAACCAACTTTACTGGTGTTCAATAAACAAGACCAGTATATGCCCGATGAGCGAGGGATTGTTTTACAATCTTTGCAACAGCGAGTCCAGGGTGATGTAGTAGCTACTGCTGCTTCTCCTGTGCCTGTGAAAGTCCGCAAACATCAAGCTGATGGTTCTGTACAGGAGTGGATGGAACAACCAGCACCAGATATACAGCAGTTGACCCAACGTTTAGCCCAGGTTGTCGCTGAACAAGGACAACAACTAGTTAACTGTACAACCATGCGAAAGACTTTAGCACTGAAAGCAGAAGCTCACGGTTATCTCAATGGAGTCAGACGCGATCGCTCTACACCCATCATAGAACAATATCAGTGGATATCTGCTGCCGCTGCTTTCGCTAATCCCATTCCTGCTTTGGATATTTTAGCAACTGCCGCTATTAATGCCCAAATGGTGATGGATTTAGGTAAAATCTATCAGCAAAAGTTTTCCCTGGAACAAGCCCAAACAGTTGCTGCCACCATGGGCAGTTTCATGTTGAAATTAGGATTAGTAGAACTATCCACAAAGGCTGTAACTGGTATTCTCAAGACTAATGCTGCAACCTTCGTCGCTGGTGGACTGGTGGAGGGAGTAAGTGCAGCTTATTTGACTAGAGTTGCAGGGTTAAGCTTAATTGCATATTTTGAACAGCAAGAAATAGCTATAGATACGGGAAATGCGTTAAATCTAGACCAATTACGCCAAGTATTGCAAACAGTATTTCAGCAAAATCAAAAATTGGCTTTTCTGGAAGGTTTTGTTAAGCAAGGTGTGAAGCATTTATTACCTGATGCACAACCAGTGGCAACGGTGGTTTAATTTCCTCCCAGACGCAAAGACGCAATGTGTTGAATGTGCGTTTTTGCGTCGATTCTTTCTAGATAGGGCTTGCGGAAAAAGTTATCTGTGAGGGCTAGGAGTATGGCTACGCCACGCTACGCGAACAGAAGTTACAGAAGTTCAGGAGTTCAGAAGGATTAGAAGAAGGTGGAAATAGTAAATTTTAAATGACGACAAATTAAACATATCAATATTTTAAAAAATACGCTGGGTTCTAGCTTTTAAACTTAAATAAGAAATCCGAATAAACCCAGCCGCATCTATCAAATCACAAGCCTTGCAAGCCATAGCCAGTGCATCTAATGCCATCAGAGTAGTAATACCCTCTGTTGACAAAGCAGCGATAAATTCCGTCACCCCTTCAGCCCTCGCATCTATTGGCATTGGCCCTAATAAATAACGCAAACAACCCACAGCCGAATTAATACTATGGGAATCTTTAGTATTAATAGCGAGACGAATAATCCCAATCATAATTTGGGCAGGATTGATACCTTCTTTCAAGAGTAAAATAAATAATGTTGCTATACTTTTTGGGGTGTTTTTGTCGAGTTTAAGATTCATTTTACCGACTGAATTTCCTTGATTTTCCGTAATTACTTACCACCTCTTTCAGGTTCAGACCCGGATAAATTAGAAAATCAATATTCTGCGGCTTTCTTGACCAAAGTTGCTAATTTTTGCGCTGCCCCACTTTCACCCCGGACACTGCGTAATTTATGACGGATAGCTGCTAGTTTTTCGGGATTTTCCAGCAAATTTAATACCATTTCTCCCACTTCCGAGGGTTGAAGTTTACCTACTAATTCGGGGACAACTTCTTCCTGGGCCCAAATATTTGGCCAAGCTAATACACCTTTGCGTCTGAGAAACCACCAGTTAATTAATTTAGCGAAACTAGAACCTATACCTGGTAAATTTGCTAACAACCCCGGTAAGCCATCCCAGGAACGCATGGCATCAAGTTGTTGAGTTGGTAATAATACAATCATAGGCACACCCAACGCACCTAATTCAGCAGTATTTGCCCCCACGGTAGTTAAGCAAATACAACATTGAGATAGGGCTTCATAAGCGGGGTTTTCTTGTTTTAATTCTACTGATAAACCTGTAGTTGTTTTGAGAATGTTACCCTGTAAGGTTGCACCTGGAAAATCAAAAGCTTTTGTCAAGGGGTTGCTGTCAGGGTCTGCAAAACTAGCTAAAGTTGGTAAATCTAAAGTTGGTGCCACTGGAATAAAAAACTGGGTTTGTGGTCTTTTGCGATGAATATATTCAGCAATGCCTACAGTTAGCGGTACACCTTGAGTTAATTTCGCAGCTTTTGACCCTGGTAAAATACCGATAATTTCCTTTGTACTACTATCTTCTTCCTGTTTCTCCTGCACCTCTGCCGCTTCTAACATTAAATCACCGACAACGGTAAATTTATGGGCATATTTTGGGGAGACATTTTGTGCCAACTTGGTGGTCATAACTGCAAAATAGTCAATTAAACTATGCCAACGCGCATCCCATTCCGCATAGACAACTGTACGGTAACCCAGTTTTTTACCGATAATGACCGGAAAAATCTGGTCTCCACCTAAAAATACAACTACACCTTTACTTCTCCAGTCCCAATTATCAGCGGTTTTGCCTGTGAATAAAAACGTCCAAAAATATTCTGCTGATTGTACTCTATCAACTTCTGGGTAAGATTGAGTGATCGCTACTTCTTTCCCGCTAGCATTAGGACAGGGAGATAGCACCACAGAAATTCTCACCAGGGAACGGTCATCACCTAACTGTTGTCTTAAAGCTTTAACTACAGGACGTACCCAGGTTGTAACTTCTCCTGGTCCGTTGGAAAGTATAAGAATATCTATCGGATTCATCTTTTTAAATACACATTATTTAAAATTCAATGCTTTTATTTGAGGTATTTATGAGATCGCCTATTTTTGATTATTGATGAATTTGAAAAATTCTTAGTTTAGGAAATTATGATTTGTTTGTTGATGCTTAATTTTGTAATTGTCGGATATGAATCAGGATAAACAATAATCTTCTTCATACAGGTTAGGTTGAATAGATGGTAATGCTTTTATCTTCATACCTAAACCCTAAAACAATATACACAGTAATTTTAACATTGCTGGTCAGAATCAGGACATCCTGTGGGAAGTCAAAATATCAATCAGGATCTACAGGATGCGATCGCAAAAAATAATCTTAGATAATCAAAAACTCGTTATATATGGGCGCACACTTTTCCATCCATAACCTAATCATACAATACCCTTACAGTCTTGTCAAGACTTAACCTCTTATGTGGTTCATTTCAATACAAGCGCCTACTCTTTTCCACATACATTAAAAACTATATAGTTAAATAGCAGACTGTCTATGTAAATGATATTTACAAATAGCTGAGAAAGTCTTGTTTAATTATTAAGAATTGTCAATAATAATTACGTTTTTTATATCATTTTGTGTCAGTTAGGGGACAAAATCCCCACTGAGTCAGAGTTTTCTGCTAAAAAACTCTTAATTGCCGAAGATAATTGGAGCGAAAAACGGCAGCATCAGCCGTGATCAACCTCCATTCGAGAACACGCCTCAAAGGAGCTTATCTGAATGTTCACCCAGGTCAAGTCCACTATTAGACATATCGCACCTGATGATGTACGGGGACGGCATTTAATCAAGGTGGTTTATGTTGTGCTTGAGTCCCAATACCAGAGTTCTTTGTCGCAAGCCGTGCGGGAAATTAACGCTAATCATCCCAACCTAGCGATTGAAATCAGTGGTTACTTGATTGAGGAACTGCGCGGTTCCGAGAACTATGAGGAGTTTAAACAGGATATAGCAAGTGCTAATATATTCATCGCCTCTTTGATTTTTATTGAAGATTTAGCACAGAAAGTCATAGCAGCCGTAGAACCACACCGTGACAATTTGGATGTGGCGGTTGTCTTCCCTTCCATGCCAGAAGTTATGCGCCTAAATAAAATGGGTAGCTTTTCTTTGGCGCAATTGGGGCAATCGAAGAGCGTCATTGCTAACTTCATGAAGAAGCGCAAGGAAAAATCCGGTGCTGGCTTCCAAGATGGAATGCTGAAGCTGCTGCGAACCCTGCCCCAAGTGCTGAAATTCTTACCCATAGATAAAGCACAGGATGCACGTAACTTCATGCTGAGTTTCCAGTATTGGCTAGGTGGTTCAGCAGAAAACCTGGAAAACTTCCTGCTGATGCTGGCTGACAAATATGTATTAAAAGGCGTAGAAAAACAAAACTTTACATCTGTCGAATATCAAGCGCCAGTAGTTTATCCTGATATGGGTATTTGGCATCCTCTCGCCACAACCATGTATGAGGATGTGCGCGAATACCTGAACTGGTATACTGCCCGCAAGGATATTTCCAAAGACCTGAAAGACCCCCTCGCGCCTTGTGTCGGGTTGGTATTACAACGGACTCACCTGGTAACTGGTGATGATGCCCATTATGTGGCAATTGTCCAGGAATTAGAATCTTTGGGAGCAAAAGTTATTCCTGTGTTTGCTGGTGGTTTGGATTTCTCTAAGCCTGTAGATGCTTATTTTTACGAACCAACTACAAACAAACCACTGGTGGATGCGGTAGTCTCATTAACTGGTTTTGCGTTGGTAGGTGGCCCTGCTAGACAAGACCATCCCAAAGCGATAGACGCACTCAAACGGTTAAACCGTCCCTACATGGTGGCTTTACCATTGGTCTTCCAAACTACCGAAGAATGGATGGATAGCGATTTAGGTTTACATCCCATTCAGGTAGCGTTACAAATTGCCATTCCTGAACTGGATGGGGCAATTGAACCTATCATATTATCAGGTAGAGATGGTGCAACCGGAAAAGCGATCGCACTCCAAGACCGAGTAGAATCAGTCGCCCAACGTGCGCTAAAATGGGCTAACCTGCGTCGCAAACCCAAACTCAACAAAAAAGTTGCCATCACCGTTTTCAGCTTCCCCCCCGATAAAGGAAACGTGGGAACAGCCGCATACTTAGACGTATTCGGTTCTATCTTTGAAGTCCTGAAAGCATTGAGAGACAACGGCTACGACGTACAAGACATTCCAGAAACTGCTAAAGAGTTGATGGAACAAGTCATCCACGATGCCCAAGCACAGTACGCAAGTCCAGAACTCAACATTGCTTACAAAATGTCCGTGCCAGAATACGAAGCACTGACACCATACTCCCAACGCTTAGAAGAAAACTGGGGGCCACCACCAGGAAACCTGAACAGCGACGGACAAAATTTGTTAGTTTACGGTAAACAATTCGGTAACGTCTTCATCGGTGTGCAACCCACCTTCGGTTATGAAGGTGACCCGATGCGGTTGTTATTCTCCCGTTCCGCTAGTCCCCACCACGGTTTTGCCGCTTACTACACCTATTTAGAGAAAGTTTGGGGTGCAGATGCGGTGTTACACTTTGGTACACACGGTTCCTTGGAATTCATGCCTGGAAAGCAAATGGGGATGTCCGGTGAATGTTACCCCGATAGCTTAATCGGCACAATTCCCAACCTGTATTACTACGCAGCAAACAACCCCAGCGAAGCCACCATTGCTAAACGTCGCAGTTACGCAGAAACCATTTCTTACCTCACACCCCCCGCAGAAAACGCTGGTTTATACAAAGGTTTGAAGGAACTCAGCGAATTAATAGCTTCTTACCAAACCTTAAAAGATACTGGTCGTGGCATTCCCATTGTTAACTCCATCATGGATAAATGCCGCATCGTTAACTTGGACAAAGATATTAACTTGCCAGAAAGCGATGCCAAAGATTTAACCGAAGATGAAAGAGATAACATTGTTGGTAGCGTTTACCGCAAGTTAATGGAAATTGAATCCCGGTTATTACCTTGCGGGTTGCACGTTATTGGTAAACCACCCACTGCGGAAGAAGCGGTAGCAACATTGGTGAATATTGCCAGCTTAGACCGACAAGAGGAAGAAATTCTCAGCCTTCCCCGCATTATTGCTAACAGCTTAGGACGAGATATTGACGAAGTTTACCAAAACAGCGACAGAGGTGTTTTGGAAGATGTGCAATTATTACAAGACATCACCTTAGCAACCCGCGCTGCTGTGGGTGCTTTGGTACAAGAACAAACCGACGCAGAAGGACGAGTTTCTCTAGTTTCCAAGTTGAATTTCTTCAACATGGGTAAAAAGGAACCTTGGGTAGAAGCACTGCACAAAGCTGGTTATCCCAAAGTTGACACCGCAGCTTTGAAACCTTTGTTTGAGTATTTGGAATTCTGCTTACAACAAGTTTGTGCAGATAACGAACTGGGTGGACTTCTCAAAGGTTTGGAAGGTGAATACATCCTTCCTGGCCCCGGTGGTGACCCCATCCGCAACCCTGACGTTTTACCCACAGGTAAGAACATTCACGCTTTAGACCCCCAATCTATCCCCACCACTGCCGCTGTACAATCAGCTAAGATTGTGGTTGATAGACTGTTGGCACGAAACAAAGCCGAAAATAACGGTAACTGGCCAGAAACCATCGCTTGTGTACTGTGGGGAACGGATAACATCAAGACCTACGGGGAATCACTGGCACAAATCATGTGGATGGTTGGTGTGCGTCCAGTTCCCGATGCTTTGGGACGGGTGAACAAGTTAGAGTTGATACCTTTGGAAGAATTGGGACGACCCAGAATTGACGTTGTTATTAACTGTTCTGGTGTGTTCCGCGACTTGTTTATCAACCAAATGAACTTGCTTGACCAAGCAGTGAAAATGGCTGCGGAAGCGGATGAACCTGTGGAAATGAACTTTGTCCGCAAACACGCTTTGAAACAAGCTGAAGATTTGGGCATTAATCTGCGTCAAGCTGCAACCCGTGTCTTCTCCAACGCTTCTGGTTCTTATTCTTCTAATATCAACTTAGCGGTTGAGAACAGCACTTGGGAAAGTGAAGCCGAATTACAAGAAATGTACCTCACCCGGAAATCATTTGCCTTCAGCGCAGATAACCCCGGTATGATGGAACAATCCCGGCAGATTTTTGAAACCACTTTGAAAACTGCTGATGCAACTTTCCAAAACTTGGATTCTTCGGAAATCAGCTTAACCGACGTTTCTCACTACTTCGACTCAGACCCCACCAAGTTAGTAGCAAATCTGCGTACCGATGGCAAGAAACCGGCATCTTACATTGCAGATACTACCACTGCTAACGCCCAAGTACGGACACTTTCGGAAACTGTGCGTTTGGATGCACGGACGAAGTTGTTAAACCCGAAATGGTATGAGGGAATGTTGTCTCACGGTTACGAAGGTGTGCGCGAACTCTCCAAGCGGTTGGTAAATACAATGGGTTGGAGTGCGACTGCTGGTGCTGTGGATAACTGGGTTTACGAGGAAGCGAATGAGACTTTCATCAAGGATGAGGAAATGCAGAAACGCTTGATGAATCTCAACCCCCATTCTTTCCGCAAGATGGTTACCACTTTGTTGGAGGTGAATGGTCGTGGTTATTGGGATACGAGTGAGGAGAATTTAGACAAGTTACGTGAGTTGTATCAGGAGGTTGAAAATCGAATTGAAGGGATTGAGTAAATATTCTCAATCTGGATAAAACATATTAACTTTAGGGACACAGATATATTGCTGTGTCCGTTTTTTATGTCATAAAACTCTTGACATGATATCATGGCATGATATCTTAGTGATGAGGTCGTAACCAAAGACAAGCTAAAGAAAGGAGTTAACAACACAATGAAACATTCTGCCAAACTAGGCTCAACGCTGTTCAATGCGCTCTGTGGTGTCAATACTGGTGCTGTCAGTAGCTTCATGCCAAGGTTACTCCTTGCTATGGCTTGGCTGGGTTATGAACCTGCAATAACATATCCAGGGAGTAATGAATAGCTCTTAATAATAAACAAAGAAAAACTTTAGAATTAATTTTTACAAATCCTGTACCAGCAAATATTATTTGGCAAGATATTGAAAGTTTATTTATAGCTTTAGGTGCTTATATTAGTCAAGGTAGCGGTTCAAGAGTAGGAGTTAAATTAAATGATGTTAAAGGTCATTTTCATGAACCACATCCAGAAAAAGAAACCGATAAATGAGCGGTAAAAGCAGTGAGATAATTTTTGATAAAAGCAGGAGTTGAACCATAATTAGTTGATTTATAATTAGTCCATATTGAAGATTTGGGGTAATTCCAAAAATTGCCCCACTACAATAAAATCGAGGTAGGGTTATTAGAGTTATGTTGACTTATAAAGGATACACAGCATCAATTGAAGTAGATGTAGAAGCAGGAATACTTTTCGGTCGTGTTCTTGATATTAATGATGTAATTACTTTTAAAGCGAAAACGGTAGAAGAAGCACGTCAAGAATTTCAGACTTCTATTGATGGTTATTTAGCTTTTTGTGAAGAATTAGGCGAAGAACCGGATAAACCTTTTTCCGGGAAACTACCGTTTCGTACAACTCCAGAACATCATCGTAAAATTTTTATTGCAGCTAAAAAAGCTGGAAAAAGTATCAATGCTTGGATGGATGAAATTTTAATCAATGCTGCTGAAAAATCAGTCAAAGCATAGATTATTATATGGATAATATAACGTTGTATCTACCTCCATCAATTAAAATAACTGATGAGCAATTATTTAAAATATGCCAAATCAATGAATTAATTAGATTTGAACGTAATGCTGATGCTAGTATTTTATTAAAGCCTTTATTGGGTGGTATAACTAGCAATATTAATGCTGGGTTAACTACTCAATTAGCAAACTGGAATGATGACAAATCACAAGGTGTAGTTTTTGGTTCTGATGTCGGTTTTATTTTACCAAATGGTGCTATTTACTCTCCTAGTGCTGCTTGGATTAAGTTAGAAAGATGGGATACTTTAACTGATCAAGAAAAACAAAAGTTTCCTCCTATTTGTCCTGATTTTGTAATTGAGTTACTCTCTCCTAGTGATAGTTTGAAGACTGCACAAGAAAAGATGAGGGAATATATAGATAATGGTGTGCGGTTAGGTTTTTTAATTAATCGTAAATCTCGTCATGTGGAAATTTATAGACCTGGTAAGGAGGCTGAGGTTTTGGAATCTCCTGGTACGGTTTTGGGGGAAGATGTTTTAAAGAGTTTTGTTTTGAATTTGGGAATGATTGGGTAAGCTTTTAAATGCATTTATTCGATCGATTAAATAATTGATTCTAATAAATGAAAATTCTTCACCAACAAAAATTATGGGCAAGAAAATATTAATTGATTATAGTAGTTTAGCTAAACTTATGATTATCTCTTTTCCTCATGGCTGGAAAAGTCTAATTCCTGGTTACGACATATACAAAATAATAATTGAACCATTAGCTCAAAAAGTGATTGATTCTGCGACATTAAGCCAAGGCAATGACATTGAAAATATAAAGGAAATAATTAAAGCGGGTAAAGAAAATAGAATCGATGAGCTAGAGATAAAAATTACTAAAGAATCCGGTATAAATATTGGAACTGATTTAACTTCATTAGGTGTTCCTTGTGACATAAACTTCAAAGTTGGAGGGCAAGATGAAATAATTATTAATATTAAATATAAATAAAATAATGCTACTCAATTTTTTTATGAAATATCCACTCTATAACTATCAGTTATGTCAAAAGTTATTAACCAACACTATGTTCCTCAGTCATATTTAAAAAATTTTAGTTTGCACAACTCTCAAGTCTTTGTTTTTGATAAACTAAACCAAAAGATTTTTACCAGTCATGTAAAAAACGTTGCTAGTGAAAGATTTTTTAATGATTTTCCTGGAGATGCAACTCAGCTAAAAAAAATACAAATGATGGAAGAGTTGTACTCGCAATTAGAAATGAAACAGAATAGATTTCTAAGACATATCAAGAAAAAAATAAATAATATCTTTGACTTGAGATTTCATCATAATAAATCGGAAAAGGCTTATTTAACAAATATTCTAACAAGAGAGCAGAGAAATGATTTAGCTTGTATAACCGCTATTCAATTTCTGAGAACAAAAAAATTTAGAAATTTCCTGTTTGAAATCCAGCAAAACCAAGTAACAAAAACTTTAATAAGTGAAATACTAGAGCAATCATCTTTTGATTTTATTAAGCAATTTCAAGTCATTAATGATATGCAGTTTAATCCTAACCAATTTGATTGGATTGAAGATTTTATTGTTGAACAATCTACAAAAAATATAGATTATATATATAAAGATTGTTTATCAGTAGTACACGCTAAATTTATTATGACTTACTATGATAAAGTTGCTAAAATATTTGATAATCATATCTGGATAATTGGAATAAATAATACAGAACAACACTTATTTACTTCAGATAATCCTGTAGTTAGTCATGCTCATTTATCCTCCAATGGAATTGCTTCTGAAGGAATTGAAATTGTCTTTCCTATTGATGGAAAATTAATACTAATCATGAAAGATAAATTGTATTTTAATGAATATATTGATAGAAATAATAGGCTTATTATTTTAAAGAGCAATGATGTTGATTATTATAATAGTTTACAAGTATACAACAGCAATAGACAAATCTTTTGTTCCCAGAATATGTTCAGTTTGGCTAGAGAAATCTGTCAACAAAAACCAGAAATTTGTTCTCAGAATATAATATAGATTGCAAATTAGAATAATTGACACATAATCTGACTAGTAGTGTAATGTGATCGCTGCTTGGGTGTGTTTTGGATGCGATCGCTTTTAGGGATGTGTGGGAAGTGCGATCGCTTGTTGGGTATGTGTGGGAGTGTGATCGCTGTTTGGGATGTGGGGGAGTGCGATCACCGAAATAGTTTATTGTAGAGATTTGAACCAATAAAATCATAACTTGTGAGTCAACAAGACAAGCTATTAGCTAAAATTCTATCAGGTGCATCTGATACAAATATATCCTTTGAGCAACTGTGTCAACTATTAATCAAATTAGGATTTGATGAAAGAATTCGTGGAAGTCACCACATTTTTACAAAAGAAGGAGTAGCAGAAATATTAAATCTCCAACCCAAACAAGGAAAAGCTAAAACGTATCAAGTTAAACAAGTCCGTGAAGTTTTACTGAAATATCAGCTAGGAGGTCAAGATGATTCTACGGTATGAAATAACCATTTATTGGAGTGAAGAAGACCAAGCATTTATCGCAGAAGTTCCAGATTTACCGGGATGTGCTGCTGATGGAGAAACTTATCAAGAAGCTCTGCAAAATATAGAAATTATTATGCAGGAATGGATAGAAACTGCTCAAGAGTTAGGTCGAAAAATTCCTGAACCTACACAGCGTTTAATGTCTGCTTAATTGATGCTTTTGGGATTTCTAGGA
This sequence comes from Richelia sinica FACHB-800, assembly GCF_014698825.1. Lineage (GTDB taxonomy): Bacteria > Cyanobacteriota > Cyanobacteriia > Cyanobacteriales > Nostocaceae > FACHB-800. The sequence goes on along the minus strand of NZ_JACJTT010000017.1, from coordinate 64,126 downwards.
GTGCGATTGCGCGGAGCGCACTGCCGTAGGCAATCGCGTTTGAGGGATGTTGGGGATGCGATCACATAGACTTAATATATGAACTACCAAACAATAGCAACTAAACCCGAAGCAGTTATATTTTGGTCGCACGTCAGTAACTGCACAACTTCACCTTTACTTGCTAAAACTAGCGCAGTTGCTGCAATTTGCCTATCGTGCATTTCATTAATACCAGATAAGCTTATAGTCATTTCAATTACTTCTTGATCAAGTGGATAAATTACCACACGAGGCTCAGCTTCTACTACTGAAATTATATCTTTAGGATCAGGAATAGATGTTCTACCTCTTTCTACAATCCAAACAGCCTCAGCTAAAGTAGTCGCAGGAATAACTAACTGTGAGTCAGGAGCAGAAAGGATAGCTTTGGCATTTGTACCTAAGCGTGAATTACCTTCGAGAAACCAGATCAGAGCATGAGTATCTAGGACGTATTTCATAACTACTCATGACCAGTCTAAACTGTCCTCTCTATCCCCATGAAATTCAGCAACTTCAAAATCTTCTGCTGTTGACTGATTATTTCCAGAAAACATACCAAACTGCATTATTTGCTTTTTCTGTTGCTTTTCTTTCGATTCTAAAAAAGTGACAATAACAAGACTTTCTGAAATATTAGAAGGTAATTCTCTTAGTTCTACCTTACCATCTTTGTAAATTCCTTCAATTGCTTGCAACATAGTTTTGACCATGAGCAAATTTTGCTGATGTTATGACTTTAACCTTACTATACACCATAGAGAAGCGATCGCTATTGAGGGAGTGTAGGGAAATGCGTTAGCGTTCGCGTAGCGTCTCGTAGAGATAGCTTACCAAAGGTATCGCTTTTAGGGATGTGGAGGAAGTGCGATAGCGAAGCGCTGCTGCTTTCAGCAGATCGCTGTTTTGAGGTTTGGGAAATGCGATCGCTTTTTGAGGATGAAGGGAGTGCGATCGCATTTAGGGATGTGAGGATATGCGATCGCTGTTTGGGAATGTGGAGGAAGTGCGATCGCGTTTGGGGGATGTAGAGGTGCGATCGCTGTTTGGAGGTTTGGGGAAGTGCGATCGCTTTTATTGCTTTTACTGAATACTTTCAATTAATTTAATATTATTTCTCAACCATTCATTAACTAAAATTTGGACATCAATATTTTTCTCTTGAGCAATTTTCTTGAAAAAATTATCAACATCTGGTTCAAGGTAAATCGGATAATGAAACGTTGCATCAGAATGATAAAACTTACCTTGTTCAGCTTGTGAAAAATCATATTCGGCTTTCATAGCTTTCTTCCTTGGTAATGTTGCTGTTCATTAAAAGTTGCTGTCCGTGCTGAAATAATACGAATCACAAAAGACGACACAACTTTACCCATATTGGGAGTTATTGCCAATTGAGCAAAAGCATACTCAACAAACTCCAAAAACTTCTCTGCTGATTCCCGATTACTATTCACCAAAATATAATTTGCTTGTTGTCTGATATCCTGAGTAGCACGGTTGCGAAAAATTACCTGAAAAGCCATACTCACTACTGCGCTGCACCAAAGATTGATCGGCGCAAATCCTGCCAATATTCAGGAGTTACAGGTTCTGCTTCTGAGTCCAAACCTTCTTGCAACAAACTAGCTAATTTTGCTTGAGCATCTTTACGTCGTTTATCTTGCTGCAACAACATCAAAAAATAGTCCGCTACAGTAGCATAATTGCCAGATTGAAGTTGAACCTCAAGATAAGACTCCAGTTCTTTTGGTATTGGAAAACTCACATTCATAAGTGTCTAATATCAATAAAATTTTATTAGTATTTTATCATTTTTTATTCTGGTGATGAATTTAGGCATTAGCAAAGCGCACCGTTCGCATAGCGTTCCGCAGGAAAGGTATCGCTTGTTGGGAGATGTGAGAAGTGCGATCGCGAAGCGCTGCTGCTTTCAGCAGATCGCTAACTTCTATTTTCTTAATTTGGTGCAGAGCGAAGTAGTCTATTTAAAAGGACTCGGCCATTAGGTCCGATTACCTGCACACGGATAAAATTAGGGTCACTGGGTCGCCAAGTCACTTGATACCTCGTACCGTTATTATTCCAAGTATAAATCTGGCGTTGTTTATTTCCTGAAGCTCTCGCACCTGCCAAGGTAATATTAGAACCACTACTGCGATTTTGACCGTAATAATAATAAGCGTTATTACTAAAAGATAAAGTTACACTCCAATTCCTATCAATAAACTCTCCTTCTGGATAATTAAAGGTTGCAGCAACAGCTTGGTGAGGAGTAGTTAATTCGATCATGGTAGGATTGGAAAGACCCAAAATAGCTGCTAGGGCAATAGATTTTAGTTGCATATATTTTCCTGGATGGCTGAACAATAAGCGTGTGTTGTATATATTAGCAGCGTTCAATTATTTCATATGTATTAAGCAAAATTACTTAAATTAATTTATGTAATGAATGTCGTCAAAATGCTCATATTAGAGGAATTTTATTTAAATTGAATGCTATAAATCAATATGCTTGTAAATATAAATATACAAATTTGGAAAGTTGAACCGCAAAAATTAATACAAATATTTGTTTTGCAACTATCACGATTTGTCTGTGAAGGAATCCACTCTACAGCTATTATTAGTTAGTCAAAATATGAGCAAATTATGGAAAGTATTGGCATCCGCGTTGGCAGACTATGTGTAAAAAATCATTTTTAAAAAATTCAATCAAATTCCTATGGATTAGATTATTGAAAATCTATGCAATGAAGGATATATCTCAGTTAAGGATAAATTAGTAGATACGAAATCTAGATCCAGCAGCTAATAACCAAGGGAAAAGCCAAAATTTTAGACGATGGAGAATAGGATGATATCTGAGTTTTTCCCGTTACAACCTAGATGAGCGCCAAATTAAAAATTAAAAATTAAGAATCCATTTGTTGTAAAATTAAACTTGGCATTAAAGCACACAGCAAGAGCATAGTGGTTATTTACTTGCCTATCTGCTGCTTTGTCCTCGAAATTTAGCACTTCTGAAACATTTGTGGAAGTCCCTAAGTGCATTAGAGACAAAATTAGTATAGGCTATAACCAGTTTGGGATGCTATCTCACACTTATTGTGCAAGTCTACCAAAGTGAACTCAAATCCTTTCTCAGTCGTCTTCTGACGATGTTTTCCATCTGCTGGAGATATTGATTTTCTAGCAGTTGGTGAGACTGGTGTGAGATGTAAATAGAGTGACTATTAGCAGTAGGTTGATGTTTTAAATCAGACAAATTGGAACAGTAAAGCTCAGGTGGAGATGTTTGTGCAAGAACAAAAGTTAGGTGTAAATGAGGTTATGAAAGCTGGCGATCGCGTTCGTGTAATAGAATCTGTGGTAGTGTATCATCATCCTGAGCATCGTGGTCAGGCCTTTGACCTCAAAGGTTCAGAGGGCGAAATTGCTGCTATTGTTACTCAATGGCAAGGTAGACCTGTGAGCGCTAACCTACCCCTATTAGTTCAATTTAGTAAGAAATTTAAAGCTCATTTGCGGGAGAGCGAATTAGAACTGATCTAAAACTACTCTTTAGCGGCGACGAAACCACCCCATAATATTCAGTTCGCCGCGCATTTTATCTAAGTCTCGCCGATTTTGGGCTGCTGTTGAGTGATACCACTGGCAATAACGCTGAAACTCAGAACGAGTCTCGACTTCATGATAGAACTGCTTGGTGGTTTGGTAAGTGGCAAAGGCTTCCTCAACTGGCGGTTGAGAAGATGGGAGAATATAAGGTAAGTTTTTAGTCATTGGTAATTAGGCTAAATATTTCAGCTTGAGACTTAACACTCATATTCTGTTATAGCCAACCACGGAGACGATAAACAAAAGTACCAATATATTCTTTTAAGGCTCTGGTGAATTGGTCTAGATTTGCTGTATCTGGTAATAAATTCAGGATAGCAGCTTTGGGTGTGCTGCCTAGCTCTTCTAAGTCACTTTGACTAACGAGAAAGTCTGTTGGTGTGGGGATAGCATCAATTCCTTGACGTTGAAAAATTTTCAGCGATCGCGGCATGTGCATAGCTGAAGTGATTAATAATACACGTTTAATGCCTCGCTCATCGAGAATTTTTTTGACATTTGTCGCATTTTGATAGGTATTGAGGGAGTCTGGTTCCTGGATCATAGCTGTAGATGGAATACCAATAGAAGTCAGAATATTTGCCATATCTGCTGCTTCAGGAGCACCGCTACCACGCCAATCAATCCGACCACCACTGAGGATAATTGTCGGAGCTTTTTTTTGCCGATAGAGTTGGGCGGCATAGATCACCCGATCGCCTGGTTCACTTAAATCGACCGTCGGACGGGGCCATTGAGCAGATTTAGTCGCACCACCTAAAACAACAATGGCTTCTGCATTGGGTATTTCTGGAGAGGGGAGATTTTGCCATTCTAGCGATCGCGCCAAATATTTGGCACTCCAACCATTACTGCTGACCAAGACGACAATTAAACCAAAGGAAATAGCGATCGCTGCCGTCCTGGGACGCTTCCACAAGGTGATGAGAGCCACAATCAGGCTAATACAAACTAAACCCAAAGGATAAAAAAATAGTGGCAGTAATTTAGAAAGATATAAAAACATCTTGGTTATAGCAGGTGACAGGTAACAGGTGACAGGTGACAGTGCTAAAAGCCTTTGTTTGTCTCAGTTTTAGCTGTAGTTAATGTCCTAACTTCCTTGTCTACGGCTATAATTAGCAATAGGTGATCAGGACTATTACTTTCTTTCAGCCTATCTTTCCCAAAACCGAAAATTGAAACTGCCAGCAGCGCGACGAAACCTTTTAGTAGCTCTTCTTTTAAATTTTTTCTCTGGTCGCTCTGCTTCTACTTCTGTTTCCTCTGGTTCTAGAGATATTTCTGGTAATTGAGTGCGGGTTTCTTCCTTACTTCTCCACCAAGCTATAATCCAGCCACCACCTATGCCAGCGAGGATACCAAAGAAAATGCTGATGGGTGCGGGATAACCAAATAATACAAAACCCAACATGAAAAACAGCCAGTATTTGAGGGCTGCGTCAATACCATCATTAGATGCAACTGTAGTAGGTTGGGGGTTATTTTCATTGGCTGTAGTAATCCAACCTAAAATGGAACCGCCCAAAATCCCCACACAGATACTCACAGGGATGGAAGCCCCAGCTAAGGCAGCGATAATAAATATAAGTAGCCCAAATAGCAGTTGTGATACAAAGTTAGGTGAAGAAGAGAATATTTCACTCAGAATATTCTTATTTTTGGGTGCCATAATATTGATTTTGGATGTTAGATTTTAGATTTGCCATTGGGATAGATTACCTTGTCCCAATGGGAGTATCTCATCACAACACTATTGAGAAATAACTGATTGTAATTGTGATTCTAAGGGTTGGGTGGTATCCACAATTTTTATGTATGGTTTTTCCTCATCGGTGAAAGATTCAGCTTGTTGAAATTGCGATGCTAGTAAATCAGCCGTAGCATCAGCAATATCACCAGTGCGATTGACCAGACGCTGTTGTAATACCTCCAATGGTGCCGAACAATGAATAATGTGGATAGGTAACTGGTGTTGCTGTGCTTGGGCGATCGCATCCTGACGCAAATTCTGGCGATCGTACTTGGCATCTAAAATTACAGTCCATCCTTGACTAGCCAGTTTAATTCCCAGTTCCCCTAAACGTCCATAGGTTTTGGCGGTCATCTCTGGGGTATAAACTTCATCACCCCCCCTTTCTAACAGCGGAATTCCGGCCAAATGTTTCCGCACCGCATCAGAACGAATCTGTACCGCACCCAATTTCCGCGCTAAATATTTAGCTGTGGTACTTTTACCAGAACCGGACAAACCAGACATCAAGATGATTTGCCCTTGTTTGAGTTGAGTATATTCCCACGCTTGGCGATAATATGCAGATGCTGTGTTTGCTGCCTCTTCTTTGACCTGGGCAGGGATACTAGGATCATCTAGTAAAAAGGATGTCACCTTGGCTCGCACATAGGCTTGTCGGCTCAAATACAGAGGTAATACCTGTAACCCTTCCCAATCTCCAGTTTTCTCTACATAAGCATTCAAAAAGGCATTACCCAAATCTTGGCGTTGTCTGGCTTCTAAATCCATCACCGTAAACGCCACATCATACATCACATCCACAAACCGAAATGGCTCATTAAATTCGATACAATCAAACAGCATGATTTTGTCATGCCATAAAGCCATATTTCGCAAATGCAAATCACCGTGACACTCACGAATGTAGTTGTTTTTGATGCGGTCAGTGAATAATTCTGGACGTTGGGCAAAAAAGTTATCTGTATATTCTTTTGTACCGTCAAATTGTTCTTGTGTCTGTGCTCTACCAATATAATTAACTGTTTGTGCGTAATTTTCATCGATGGCTTGGCGGACTTTTGCTACTTCCCCAAAACTGCGGATGTAATCATTGGTCTCTGCTTCACCATGGTAGTTAGCTACTACTCGTCCCAATTCTTCTAAATTGGTTTCCGTCAGTTTTCCCTGGGCAAACAATTCACTAAATAAAGACTCTTGGGGGAATTGACGCATCTTCACCGCATATTCTACTGGTTCACCACTCCCACCTATCTGATATTGCTCACCCACTAAAGTGATAGGCACAACTTCTAAATACAGTTCACCTGCACCCCGTTGATTCAAGCGTAGTTCTTCCTGACAAAAATGTTGTCTTTTTTCCAAGGTAGAAAAATCTAAAAAACCAAAATTGACTGGTTTTTTGAGTTTGTAGACATAATCACCAGTCAGCAACACGTAGGATACATGGGTTTGAATCAGTTCTATTGGTTCTGTCACACCATGGGGATAAAATCCAGGCTGTAACATTTGTTGAATTAAGGCAGGAAGAGTAGCTTCTGTCATTTGTGTAGTAATTTTTGACTTGTTTAAAGTTGCTATTAGTGGAGAATTAATCTGAGTATTTTAATTTTGATTTTTATAGCAATGGACAGAACGGTTAGGACATTAACTAACACTAAAATCGAGACAGCCAAAGGCTTCTAGCACTGTCACCTGTCACCTGTTAACTGTCACCTGCTATAATTTTCAATTCTCCAGGATAGCGTAACAAAAAACCAGGGTTTTAGCCCTGGCATTCTCAGTAATTATGACAAAATTTAAGTTGGTGTTACGAACAGAATCACACCTAATTTTAAGCTTTAGACGCAAAGAAACTCACGTGGTAGGGAGTACCCTTAGCTGGGTGAACTTGCACTTCTCTAATCACGGTAGAACCACTCCATTGCAGTTCAGGGATATTGAGTACAACTTCTGTTTTGTTAGGAACAGCTTGTTTGAGCAAACGTTCAAGGACTTTAGCATCAATTACCAAAGAAATTGATTCTACTCCATTGTGTCCGTATAAATTTGCTGGGATTAATCCAGAACGGCGCAAAGCATTAGGCTTGCTACCTTCTGGGCGTTTTTGAGATTCAACAGTAATAGCCATAGTAGTTTGAATGTGTCAGTTGAGAGTTTTAAATGCCAGGGGTGAAGTTGTACTTAACCCCTACTTATGTGGTTGTCAGTTGTCATCTACTTATGACTAAACCGCAACTGGTGTACCGTCTGGGTGTAGCAAAGCCCGTTTTGGCCCATGAATCGGATCTTCCACAATAATGGTTTGATCACGACTAGCTCCCAGCGAAACGATCGCTATTGGCACTTCCATCAATTCAGCTAGGAATTTGAGATAATCCAATGCTTGTGGTGGTAAGTCTTCCAAGCTACGGCATTCAGTTGTTGATACCCGCCATCCTGGTAAAGTCTTGTAGATGGGGCGACAATTGGCAAACTGACGGGCGCTAGTGGGGAAGTGTTCACAACGTTCGCCATCGATTTCGTAGGCTACACAAACTTTGATTTCCTCTAATTCATCAAGGACATCCAGTTTGGTAATGGCGATACAATCCATACCGTTGATACGGACAGCGTAGCGACCAATGACGGCATCGAACCAACCACAACGGCGCTTTCTGCCTGTAGTTGTGCCAAATTCCGCACCGCGATCGCACAACAGTTCGCCGATTTCTCCATCCAGTTCTGTGGGGAATGGCCCCTCACCCACTCTAGTGGTGTAGGCTTTTGATACCCCAATTACCCGGTCTATCATTGTCGGGCCTAGTCCCGTGCCAACGCAAGCCCCCCCAGCTACAGGGTTGGAGGAGGTGACGTAAGGATAGGTGCCATGATCCAAATCTAGGAGGGTTCCTTGTGCACCTTCAAATAAAATATTGCGTCGTTTTTGTACCGCTGAATATATTTTCAGAGATGTATCAACTACATAGGGACGCAAGCGTTCTGCGTAACCCAAGTATTCCTCGATCACTGCTTGAGGATCTAGGGGCGGCAAATTATAGAGCTTTTCTAAAATGACGTTTTTATAATTAATCGTCCATTCCAATTGCTCACGCAGTCCATCGGGGTCCATTAAATCTAAAACCCTGATGCCTGTGCGTTCTGATTTATCAGCATAGGTAGGACCAATACCTCTACCAGTGGTGCCGATTTTATGAGTGCCCCGTCTTTCTTCCGATGCCTGGTCAATTAACCGATGGTAAGGCATGGTAACGTGAGCCGTCTCTGAGATCAGCAGATTGGCAGTGGATATATTTAATGCTTCTAGTTGGTCGAGTTCTTTTATCAAAACCTGTGGATCTATGACTGTCCCACAGCCGATAATACACTCGGTATCTGGATACAATATACCAGAGGGAATTAAGTGCAGCTTAAACGTCTGACCTTGGACTACAATTGTGTGTCCAGCGTTAACTCCCCCTTGGTAACGTACCACCACATCTGCGGAGCGGCTGAGTAAGTCAGTTATTTTACCTTTTCCTTCATCGCCCCATTGAGCGCCTATGACAATGACGTTAGCCAAGAGATTATATTAAAGGGTAAAGTTTCCACAAATAACAATTATTAACAGATTTTTGATTTTCTGTCAAGCCTTTTTCTGTGGCAATTGTGCCAAAATTTAATCATAGCATTAGTAATGACAACATCCAGAGTTGTTAAAAATGAAACCACAAACATCATTTACTCTCGACTTAACTTTGATAAAGTTGGGACTTGATCTGAGAAATACAGGTTGGTGGACTCAGATTTTAGCCATTACTTTGATTTATTACTTGTTTTCTTGGCTGGTACTAAAAAAAATATCGATGGATCAGTTTGGTTCACCGGTGTGGCCAGCGGCGGGTATTTCCGTGGGTTTATTGTTGTTGTGGGGGCGATCGCGCTGGTTAGGTGTATTTTTAGGGTCATTATGTAGTAATTATATCAACTTTCAACCCATCCTCTTTGCTGCCTTGCCAGCCATGGGAACGACTATCGGCTCACTGATTTCTATCACCTTAATTTTGCGTTGGATAGGTACAAACTATCCCCTCAACCAAGTCAATCATGTGGTGATATTTACAGTTTGTAGCTTATTTACTGGCACAATTTTGCAGTCCTTAATTGGTGCCTTCGCTGTTTGTCTCGGTGGTTTTATTCCTTGGAGTAATTATTTAGGAGTTTTTTGGAATTGGTGGATTGGTGATGGAGTGGGCATTCTGGTGTTTGCGCCCCTGGTTTTGGCTTGGGGCAGGCCCCAACGGGATGCTCAAATCAAATCTTGGCTGAGTTGGGAAGTATTAATTGATGTTGTCAGCTTAACAGTTATTACTTATTTAGCTTGTATTCATAACCAACCAGTAGAATATCTGCTGTTACCACCATTACTGTGGTCTGCCTTTCGGTTTGGAGCAAAACTTTCCACCCTCCTGGTGAGTTTGATTGCTACGAGTGCCGCAGCTGCCACTGGTTACAAGATGGGGGTCTTTTATCAAACCACAGTAGAAAACAATTCTTTGTCTTTATTGCAAATTTTCATTGGTGTGATTTCCGTCACCATCATGGCCACTTTGGCAATTGTGGCGGAAAATCGCCGTGCCGAATCGAGGTTACACCAAGTCAATGCAGACCTAGAACAGCGAGTGTTTGAGCGCACCAAGGAACTACAGGAAAGCGAAGCCAAGGCACAGGAATTAGCTGCAAAAGCCGAAGCCGCGAACCAAGCCAAAAGCGCATTTATTGCCAACATGAGCCATGAATTGCGATCGCCTCTCAATGCAGTGCTGGGCTTTTCACAACTCATGTTAAGAGCTAATCATCTTCCCCCTGACCAGTATGAAAATGTAGGCATCATTTATCGCAGTGGGGATTATTTGTTGACATTAATTAATCATATTCTCGATTTATCGAAAATCGAAGCCGGGAAAGCCACCTTGAATGTGCAAGATTTTGACCTGTATCGATTGTTAGATGATTTAGAAGATATGTTGCATTTGCGAGCCAGTAATGCTGGCTTAGAATTAATTTTTAATCGGGCTGGGACTGTGCCTCATTACATTTGCGCTGATGAAGTCAAACTGCGTCAGGTATTAATTAATTTATTGACTAATGCCATTAAATTTACTCCCAGTGGTAGAGTAATCTTGAATGTAGAAAATACCAATGAATCCACAGAAGATGTATTTACTATCGATTTTTACATCAGTGATACTGGTGTAGGCATTGCAGCGGCAGAAATTCCTAAACTATTTGATGCCTTCATCCAAGCTGAAGCAGGAAGAGAAATGCAAGAGGGAACCGGTTTAGGCTTGGCGATTAGTTACAAGTTTGTCCAGCTGATGGGAGGGGATATTGACGTTAAAAGTGAGTTGGGTAAAGGTTCAACTTTCCACTTTTATATTCAGGCTAAATTAGGACAACCAACAAATCATCATAGTTGGGAAGAACGCCCACGAGTTTTAGGGCTAGCACCTGGACAACCTACATACAAAATTCTGGCAGTGGATGACAAAGCGATTAATCGACAGTTATTAATTAAGCTCCTGGCCCCCTTAGGATTTGATCTCAAGGAAGCTAGTAATGGACTAGAAGCGATCGCTATTTGGGATCAGTGGGAACCCCATTTAATTTGGATGGATATGCGAATGCCTGTGATGGATGGTTACGAAGCCACCAAGCATATCAAATCTACTACCAAAGGCAATGCCACGGCGATCATCGCCTTAACAGCTAGTGTTTTAGAAGAAGAAAAAGCGATCATTCTTTCTGCTGGTTGTGATGATTTCCTGCGTAAACCTTTTGTGGAGCAGAATATGTTTGATACCCTAGCTAAACATTTGGGTGTAAAATATATCTATGCCGAAAATCCTGCCAGTGATGTAGATAATTGCCAAGAAAAAACTTTGACATCAGAGAGTTTAACTTGTATGCCAAAAGAATGGATTAGTCAACTATATGCGGCTGCGTTGGAAGCTAATACTAATCTCTTCTTGCAACTTTTGGCAGAAGTTCCCACAACAGACACTGTTTTAGTTCAATCTTTGACTAAACTGGCACGCCAATTTGAATTTGAGCAAATAGTTGACTTATTGGAACCTTTTCTTGAGGGTGTTTGAAAAATATTCATTGCCATTTTGCCCATTTATTTGTAAACAAATTATTCTCTATTACCTAGTTACACAAGTAATTATTAAACATAGAATAGCCATTCACAGCTTCTTACCCAAGTCCAAAAAGATAAAATAGCCACATAGCCAAATCAGTGAATATCCCTCCCCAACTAGATTTATTTAACTTTCGTCGAGTTGCTTGGTGGAAACAGGTACTAGTAGCGATCGCCTACTATATCACAGCCCAACTCAGTCATAGTTTGACAACTTATCCCCAAACTGGATCAACTCCTATTTGGATTCCTGGTGGTATTGCCGTAGGGCTGATTTATATTTGGGGCTACCCTTTATGGTTGGGTGTGTTTATAGGTGTTTTGAGCGCAGAATTAGTAATTTATCAAGCATGGCTTAGTCTGACATCTTTTACTGTCGCCATTGGTATTGTGTTGATAGCAACAACGGGAAAAGTTTTTGCCACCTACATAATTGAATATTTAGTTGGTAAAAATTATTTTTTACACCGAGCTAAAAGCACAATAGATTTTATGATTTATGGCTGTTTTCTCAGTCATTTACCTGTAGGTATTCTTTGTCCTGTATTAATTTGTTTATCAGGAAAAGCATCTTGGCAACTGTACCCCGATATTGCCATGACTTGGTGGTTAAGTGATGGGTTTGGGATTCTCATTTTTGCACCTTTAATTATTGCTTGGCATAAAAATATTTTTTGTTTCAAAAAATTATTACAACAACGCCCCATCGAAGCGGTTATTCTTCTCTTACTTACTCTAGTAATTAGTAATATTATTTCTAGCGGTTATCATACAGAATATTTATTAGTTCCTTTATTATTGTGGGCTACTTTCAGATTCAAAGAACTAGGTGCGACCTTGTTAATGATAATTATCACTTTGATTATAGTGATTGGTACTGTTCAAGGGTATAGTTCATTTTCTCAAAACTCTATTAGAGTTTCGCTGTTATTATTACAATCTTTTATTGCCTGTATTGGCATGACAACCTTAATTTTAAATGCTGTTTTAAATGAAAATAACGAAGCCAGGAATGATTTACATTTAGCAAATATTAGCCTGATAGAGAAAAATATCAAACTACAAGAATTAGATCAGCAAAAAGATGCTGAACGACAACAAAGAGAACAAATTATTACCGATTATAATAAAGCCTTAGAAAAACAACTTGCTCTTGTTCAAGCTAAGGAGTTAGCAGAAAATGCGGCTAAAGCTAAAAGCGAATTTCTCGCTAATATGAGTCACGAAATTCGTACTCCCATGAACGGCGTAATTGGCATGGCAGAATTGCTATCTATGAGTAACTTAACCCAGGAACAACAGGAGTTAGTTGACACTATTCGAGATAGCGGTAATGTGCTCTTAACTATTATTAATGATATTTTAGATTTTTCTAAAATTGAATCAGGGAATGTGCAATTAGAGTCAACTCCCTTTTGCTTAAAAAATGTCATCAGTTCTGTGTGTAATCTCCTCTCTACCCAAGCGGTTCAAAAAAATATTCACCTTGAATGGGACATTGCTGATGATGTTCCTAATTATCTTTTAGGGGATAGTTCTCGATTGCATCAAATCTTGCTCAATCTCATTGGTAATGCTATTAAATTTACCGATAATGGTCGTGTTGATATCTCAGTAAATAGTAAATTAGTCGCTAATATAGAACCCATTACAGAATATGAATTGACCATTACAATCAAAGATACAGGAATTGGTATTGATAGCAAGCGTTTAAATCACTTATTTCAGCCTTTCACACAAGCTGATGCTTCCATTAGCCGCAAATATGGTGGTACAGGTCTAGGTTTGGTAATTAGTAAAAGCTTAATCAATTTAATGAGAGGTACTATTTGGGTAGAAAGTTTAGGATGTGTTGGTGGTTTTCCTCCTGAACATTGGGTACTCAGCCATAAATATCATCTAGGTTCAATCTTTTATTTTACTTTGATTGCCAGAACAGCAGATACATATTTCACAGAAAAAGATGATTTAGAACAATTACAAGACAACAATATCTTATCTATACCCCAGTTAAGAATTCTTTTAGTTGAAGATAATAAAGTCAATCAAAAAGTTGCCACTTTAACTCTTAAGAAAATCGGATATGTTGCTGATATTGCTAATAATGGCTTAGAAGTTTTAGAACAATTAAAAAAACAAGTTTATGATTTAATATTTATGGATATGCAAATGCCAGAAATGGATGGCATAACCACAACCAAAATTATTCGTCAATCTAATATTCATCAGCCTTGGATTATTGCTTTAACTGCTAATGCTTTAGAAGCAGATAGACAAAATTGCTTAGATGCAGGGATGAATGATTTTATTACTAAGCCAATTGCACTGCCAGAAATTAGCCGTGTTATTTCCAAATATTTACAAAATCAGAGTTAAATATATTTGCTAATTTGATGTTAGTTTGTAGATATAACATCCGTAGGTCGCACTTTTAAATAAATGTTAGGTATTATCTACAGTTTCATTCAAGTTCCAAATTGGCAATGTGTGGTTTATCAGGGTTTGCTGGCCTAATCTGCTGCCTTTTTTGTGCCAAGGAAATACGGTGTCTAATACAACAGTTTTATTGCTACACTACTACAGGGAAGTCATTTCGCTTGTTCATCGTCAATGAGCATTAAATAATTGATTGCAGCTAATCTAAAAGTTAAGCTTCCTCATGGGACTGTAACAAAAAATTCAAAAAAAGCAGGAAATCGGGTAAAATTACCGATAAAATTAGTTTGTCAATTTACACTTCCATAGCTTTTTTAACTAGCCGCACCCTTGATCAGCAATGAATTTTGACTCTGAAAGAGACAACAAAGGTAATATTCTTCTAGTAGATGACATACCAGAAAATCTACAATTACTGAGCGATTTACTCCTCAAACTTGGCTACACTGTTCGTAGTGTAACCAGTGGACGAATGGCACTAAAAACTATTAAGGTTAAGCGTCCAGATGTCATCCTCTTAGATATCAAAATGCCGGAAATGGATGGCTATCAAGTTTGCAGGGCCATCAAAGCAGATGAAGATTTACGTCATATTCCAGTGATTTTTATCAGTGCTTTAGATGATGTTTTTGATAAGGTAGCAGCTTTTGAATCAGGTGGTATCGACTACATTACAAAACCCTTTCAAATTGAAGAAGTGGTTGTTCGTTTAGAAAATCAGTTAACAATTCAACGTCAGCAGCAACTACTAGAAAAAGAAATTAACCATCGCAGACAAACAGAAGAGGTTCTGTATCAATCTCGTGCCTTACTAGCGAGTGTTTTAAATAGTTCCTTAGATGGAATTGCGGCAATGCAGGCTGTTCGTGACCCACGAACAGGGGATATTGAAGATTTTCGTTGCTTAGTTGTTAATCCTGTGATTGCCAAAGTCTTTGAACGTAATCGCGAAGATTTGATTGGTAAATTAATTTTAAAAAAATTTTTGAGCAATTTGGAGCCTGGATTATTTGATCAATTTGTGCAAATTGTGGAAACTGGTGAACCCCTGGAGAGGGATTTTGAGTATCCATCAGGCATGTCCTATTGGTATCACTTTGTAGCTGTTAAATTGGGTGATGGTTTTTCTATTACGATTAGAGATATTACTGCGCGTAAACAAATAGAATTAGCACTACAAGAAGCCAACAAAAGATTAGAAGAACTAGCCAATTTAGATGGTTTAACGCAAATTCCTAATCGGCGTTGTTTTAATAATATCTTACAAAGTGAATGGAAACGTTTAGCACGAGAACAACAACCAATAGCTCTCATTTTATTTGATATTGATGCCTTTAAACCTTACAACGATTACTATGGCCATTTGAGTGGTGATGATTGTCTTGTAAGTATAGCTCAGACAGCGCAAAAATCGGTTTTTCGTCCTGCTGATTTGGTTGCGCGTTATGGGGGAGAAGAATTTGTAGTGCTGTTACCTAATACAGATTTAGCGGGGGCAATTAAGGTCGCAGCGAACATTCAAACAGCAATTCATAATTTAGCGATTCCCCATGCAGCATGTGATGTGAAGAATATAGTTACGGTCAGTTTAGGTATTGCTTGCATGATACCTAACTTGGATATTAAACCAGATACCATTGTTTCCTATGCAGATAGAGCATTATACAATGCCAAACAACAAGGACGCGATCGCTATGCCTGTCATAGTTAAGCTCATTTAAGTTTGAGTCAAGGATGTTTTTGAATTTACTCAACGAGATCATAGTCTGTCTAGGCTAGGAAAGAATCAGGGTTTCTAAGTTGAAGCTATAGATTCAGCTGCCTATTCGAGGCTGAATTGATCATGCTGACGGGAATCCTAAACTCAAATGCGAATTTACACTACGACTGCGAAATGAGAGCTAATAGAGTTTTAGGGATTGTTCGTACATGTTTTACTCATCTGCACTGTAATTACCGTAGCTTATAATACAATTTTTTTAAGTGATTATGCAGCTTAAGACTTACTTGAAAAACCAGAAAATTTACTGTTATTTTTATAACTAACCTTTTGTAGTGTGAATACAGTCAAGAAAAACGGAATTTTGTAGCCGTTGAAGAAAAAACACTTTAAGGCAGTGCATTGAAGACATTCGGAATGAATTTGCAGTTAACACTAGTATTAATTTGTATATAATCTGACAGATTTGTTACATATGTTGTCAATGTCAAGGTAGAAATTCAATTCGTAATCCAGACTATCACTCACAAAAATTACACTTCAATACATTCGGAGGCATTTACTATGGTACGTCGTTTTAATATAGGTTCTGCACTACTCGTTGCTGGTTCATTGTTTGCATCTGTCGCTACTCCCATGGCTGCAATGGCTAGTACAGCAAGTAGTAACCTTTCAGTTTCAGCTTCAGTTTCACCTAGCTGTACAATTTCTACTTCCGCTCTATCCTTTGGCAGTTATGACCCAGTAAGTGCTAATACCAGCCTTGCTTTAAATGGTACTGGCAGCGTCACAACAACTTGTACTAATGGTGCTTCTGCAACCATTATCTTGGATCAAGGTAGCAATCCTAGTGGAGGCTCTAGTAATGCTGCACCTTTACGTATGATGAGTAATGGTAGTGGAAACAACTTGTCCTATGCTCTGTATCAAGATTCAGCACGGACAACTACTTGGGGAAATACAGCAGGAACAGGTCTAGGAGTTATTGGTTCCGGTACATCTCAAACTAACACTATTTACGGTTCTATCGCTGGTGGACAAAATGTTCCCGTAGGTAATTATAGTGATACAGTTGTGGCTACTATCAGTTTCTAACCAAAAGTTTTTCTAGTGCTGGTAAGAACAGTATTGGGTCAACTGTTTCTTAACTTTAGCACTAAATCTTCTCATTTATAAGAATCAATTGTTGATGTTGGGTGGAATAATCCGCCCACATTTTCAATTCAGAGATTAATTAGTAAAAATCAAATTATCTCCAAACTGCTGTATGTATTTTTATCATCATAAAAGAGCTAGTTTAGTAGTTTTGGCTTTACTCACTGGAATAGGAATAATTCCAGGAAAACAAGCTTGGTCCAGCAATTTTCAAGTAAGTCCTGTAAAAGTTTCTTTATCTAGTCAAGTTTCTAATCAAGTTCTCACTCTACGGAATACTAGTGATGAAACTTTACGCTTTCAAATAAAGACTTATGCTTGGAGTCAAGATAATCAAGGTGAAATGCAACTCACTCCTACAGAAGAAATAGTTGCGTTTCCGGGATTACTTTCCTTAAATCCTGGAGAAGAACGCCGTATACGTGTGGGAACTTTAACTCCCGTAAGTACAGTGGAAAAAACTTACCGTATTTTTGTGGAAGAACTTCCCCCACTAAAAACACCTAATCAAAGCAATCCAGGAATTAAAATTTTAACCAAAATGGGACTTCCCATATTCTTACAACCAAATCAACAAGTTGTAAATGGTAAAATCGACAATATAAATATTAATAAAAACCGCTTAGTTTTTAATGTAAAAAATACTGGTAACACTCATTTTATTGCTCAAATAATTAGAGTTAAAGGCACAGACATAACAGGTAAAACAGTATTTAATAAAGAACGAAATGGTTGGTATATTCTCAATGGTATATCCCAGCCTTATGAACTCAATATTTCTCAACCGGAGTGTAGCAAAACGCAAACTTTATTGATAGAGGTCAAAACAGAACAAAAAGTTTTAACAGAAAAGCTCGAAATGCCTACAGGAGCTTGTAAAAATCCAAAATAATTTTCTATGCAGT
This sequence comes from Richelia sinica FACHB-800, assembly GCF_014698825.1. GTDB lineage: Bacteria > Cyanobacteriota > Cyanobacteriia > Cyanobacteriales > Nostocaceae > FACHB-800. The sequence continues at coordinate 46,334 of NZ_JACJTT010000017.1, read as the reverse complement.
ATTTTTAAAAATGGGATCAATATTTCTTAAGGGACCACGCCTATTAAATTTGTTGTTCTGGGTATTTTTTTTTGGATCTAGTTTGATTACCTGCCCTGCATGGGCAGTACAAGAGCAAAAGGCAATCCTAGAACTAACACTCAATAATATTTCCCAAGGGGAAGTTTTTGTTATTTTGCGTGACAAGGATGTTCTAATTCGTCGTTTGGATTTGGAAAAAGCAGGATTACAAAATTTTGCTGGTGTTCAAGAAACCATTAATAATGAAATTTATGTTTCTCTTGGCTCTCTAAATTCTAGTATTACCTACGAGTTTGACGAAAAGTCTTTAAGTTTGCGGATCACTGCCCAAACTCAATTACTAGGAACTACTTCACTTAACTTAGGCAATACTTCACCGAAAAATATAGTTTACACTCAAGATACCAGTGCTTTTCTCAACTATGCTTTCAATATACCTTTAGATGAAGCAAAGTTAAATGATTATACATTTTTTGGAGAGTCTGGTCTAAGCCTTAATGGTAATTTATTATATAGTAATTTTTCTCGGAAAGCAGACGGTAATATTGTCAGAGGATTAACTAATTTTACTATAAATAATCCTAAAAATTTGACTCGATGGGTAGTTGGTGACTCTTTTGCTAACTCTGGTAATTTAGGAGGATCACTATTTTTAGGAGGTGTGAGTTTATCCAAAGAATTCAACCTCAATCCTTATTTTACTCGTCAACCAACATTTGGATTATCTGGTGCTGTTATTACGCCTTCTACTGTAGAAGTATTAGTCAATGGACAAAGGGTTAGCCAAAGAGATGTACCCCCTGGTAAGTTTGAATTAAATAATCTGGTGCTACCAGTAGGTAATGGTTCAACCAAAGTAGTGATTCGTGATGCTTTTGGTAAAGAACAAGTAATTAATTCACCATTTTATTTTTCTACAGGATTACTCAAACCAGGATTATCTGACTATAGTTTTAATCTCGGTTTCCGCAGAGATAATTTAGATACTGATAGCTTTAATTACGGTTCCTCTGTTTTTTTGGGTCGATATACTCAAGGTATAACTGATTCTCTAACAATTGGGGGGCGTTTGGAAACGTCTTCTGATTTAATCAGTGGTGGTACTACTTTAACCACTGCATTGCCTTTTGGTGCTGTTGAATTATCTTTAGCTGCTAGTAATGAATCAGGAAATACGGGTACAGCCGCATCCTTAGCCTATAGCTATTCTAGTAGAAGTGTAGGGTTTGGAGGTGCTGTACGTCTATTCAGCGATCAATATGCAAATTTGAGTCTCAAAGCGGCAGATGATAGACCAAACTTAGAGTACAATGGTTTTGTTTCTTCAAATTTAGCACGGGGTCTGAGTGTAGGTTTACAATATGCTGCTGCTGACTCACGTGATCGAGGACACAGCGATCGCCTTTCTCTCTACAGCACAATTCAATTGAGCGATCGCGCCAACATATCTATTAATCTTAGCCGTAGCTCTCAAGATTTACAATCTACCAACAACGAAATATTTATTGGATTTAATTATTATCTCGGTGACACCAGTGCTAGTTTAAGTGAACAAATTAATGAGCAAAAGGCAACCACTACCCTATCTCTGCAAAAATCTGCTCCTGTTGGGGAGGGTTTTGGCTACCGTCTTCAGTTAACCCCCAGCGAAGCAGAAGTTCCAGCTAATGCACGTTTCACCTATCGAGCACCTTTTGGTATATATGAATTAAACTATGATCGCAACAACAATGGAGGAGAAGCCACTACACTAAACGCATCAGGGAGTGTTGTAGCCATTGGCAAAAATATTTTCTTTACCCGTCCCATCACACAAAGTTTTGCTCTGTTGCAAGTTCCTGGAGTGGCAGGAGTACGTGGTTATGTTAGTAATCAGGAAATGGGAAGGACTGACCGGAACGGGAATTTGTTAATACCACACTTACTCCCATACTATGGCAATAATATCAAAATGCAGGATGAAGATATTCCTCTCAATTACAAGATTGGTGCTAATGATAAAGTCATTGCTCCTCCTTTAAGAGGAGGGGCGATAGTGCGGTTTTCTGTTCAACGTATTCAGAGTTTTATTGGTACTATTGCTATAGAATCATCAGGAAAAACAGAAATTCCAGCTTATGGTCAATTAACTGTTAATGTAAACGATAAACCAATAATCTCTCCTATTGGTAGTGAAGGCAATTTTTATTTAGAAGATAATATTGCTCCTGGAAGCTACACAGCTAAAGTGGAATATGCACAAGGTACTTGCGATTTTACAGTAAATATTCCTCAATCTGAACAACTATTAGTGAATTTAGGGCGATTAAAATGCATATTCCCGCAAAAATAAGAGGCAGATTATGAACGGGCAAAAATTATTATTAATATCAGGAACAATAATTACTAGCAATTTATTGATTAGTCCAGCTTTATGTCAATGTTCTGTTAGTTCTACTAGCGTTATTTTTGGTAATTATGATGTTTTTAGCAATACCCCTACTACTTCTACTGGTTCCATAACTTATGATTGTTCCGCCGCCAGTCCCACACCTACTTTAATCACGATAGACCTCAGTCCAGGTAATTCTGCTGCTTATAATGCACGTGAATTACGCAGTATAAATGATGTAATTAATTATAATTTATATTTAGATGCGGGTGGACAATTTATTTGGGGAAATGGAACTAATAGTCAACACTATACAAGTTCTAACCTCTCTGCCACTGTCACGATTTATGGCATTATTCCTGCTAGACAAAATGTCAAAGTTGGAAATTATACAGACTCAATTACTGCTACAATAAATTTTTAAGTAGGGCTGGCTGAAGAAAAGCAAAAGCTAGATAAATCAAAAGTTTCAGAGTCAGAAAAGAGGAACAAAGTGGAAGGAAAATTCAAGTTCTCATCTGCTTCCCAAAATACAGGGTAGGCAAAATTGCCCACCCCATATTACTTGTCCTCTCTGTGCCTCTGCGTCTCTGCGTGAGCTTAATTCAAACTAAGCACCTTCCCGCAACTTATCCAAAACACTGCGGTCTTCTAAGGTGGAAGTATCACCAGAAACCTCTTGTCCAGCAGCTAGATTCCGCAACAACCGACGCATGATTTTACCAGAACGGGTTTTTGGCAATGCATCAGTAAACCTGATTTCACCAGGTCGAGCGATCGCCCCAATTTCTTGAACAACGTGTTTCTTCAGTTCCTTACTCAACTCTTCACTAGGTTGATAAGTTCCTTCTAAGGTCACAAAGGCCACAACTTCTTCACCCTTCAACTCATCGGGTTTACCCACCACCGCAGCTTCTGCAACCGCAGGATGGGATACTAGGGCAGATTCTACTTCCATTGTGCCTAAACGGTGTCCAGAGACGTTTAACACATCATCCACACGTCCCATGACCCAGAAGTAGCCATCTTCATCCTTTCTCGCACCATCACCAGCAAAATAAGTATATTGGCCATCTTTAGGGGGTATATGTTCCCAATAGGTGCGACGGAAACGGTCTGGATCACCATAAACTGTCCGCATCATCCCCGGCCAAGGATAGCGTACTGCTAAATAACCACCTTCGTTGTCAGGGACAGAGTTACCATCTAAATCAACGATATCTGCAATAATACCTGGGAACGGCAAAGTTGCGGAACCTGGTTTAGTGGGAATGGCACCAGGTAGAGGTGTAATCATAATCCCACCTGTTTCTGTTTGCCACCAGGTATCGACAATAGGACAACGTTCACCACCGATGACCTTGTAATACCACATCCAAGCTTCGGGGTTGATGGGTTCTCCCACGGTTCCCAATAATCGCAAGGAAGAAAGATTCCGCGCTTTGGGATGATGTTCACCCATTTTAATAAAGGCGCGGATGGCTGTGGGTGCAGTATAAAAAATGTTAACGCCGTATTTTTCAATTACATCCCAAAAACAGCCAGGATTAGATGCACGGGGGGCACCTTCGTACATCAGGGTAGTTGCACCGTTGGAAAGGGGGCCATAGACGATATAGCTGTGTCCTGTAATCCAACCAACATCAGCAGTACACCAATATACATCAGTATCTTGTAAATCAAAGATCCATTTGGTGGTCATGTGGCTGTATAGGTTATAACCACCGGTGGTGTGGACAACTCCCTTCGGTTTACCTGTACTACCGGAGGTGTAGAGAATAAACAGCATATCTTCGCTGTCCATTGGTTCCGCAGGACAATCAGCAGAAACGCCTTTTTGTAAATCATGCCACCAATGGTCTCGTCCCGGTTCCATGTGGATTTTTTGACCAGTGCGTTGTACTACCAACACATCTGTGACACTGGGAACAGTACCATCAGCTAAAGCTTTGTCTACTTGCTCTTTCAAGGGAACGATCGCATCTTTCCGCCATCCCCCATCAGCTGTAACTACTAGTTTAGCTTCGGCATCAATCAAGCGATCGCGCAAAGCTTCCGCACTAAATCCCCCAAACACAACGCTATGGGGTGCGCCTATTCTCGCACAGGCTAACATAGCAATGGCAGCTTCCGGTATCATGGGCATATAAATACCCACGCGATCGCCTTTTTTTACCCCTAGCTGTTTTAAGACATTGGCAAATTGACAAACTTCTCGATGTAATTGAGCATAGGTGAGGGTGCGGGAATCACCTGGTTCTCCCTCCCAAATTAATGCCGCCTTATTTTTACGCCAAGTAGTCAGATGTCTGTCAAGACAGTTGTAAGAAATATTGATTTTGCCATTGACAAACCATTTGACAAAAGGTGGTTGCCAATCTAGGACTTTGTCCCATTTTGCAAACCAATGTAACTCACTTTCCGCCAATTCTGCCCAGAACTGCTGCGGATCAGCCTTAGCTCGATCATAAATACTCTGGTAATCTTCCAAGCTTTTAATTACAGCTTTTTGCGAAAATTCACTAGCAGGAGGAAATAACCGCTTTTCTTGTAGGATGGATTCTATAGTCGGTTGAGACATGGTAATGTGGCAAAAAATAATATCGTCACTGAAAACTATTTTTAACAAAGTTTTGATGCATCGCGTTTAGATTTTCATTAAGTTGTGAGACAAATAAAAATATGTAAAGATAATTTACTAAATATTGTATTTTGCCTGGTAGTTAATACCTAATTTGCTGGTAGTGATGTTAAAATCATAAAAAAAAGTTTTTGAAACTTTATTTGTTACTTTATTTAGGTATCAATTTTTAACAAATGTGTTAGCGTCTAAAGATAGGGTAGAGTTTGCAAGCGAAAGAAATCAAGGATAAGCTAAAGTCACTGATCGAGCAATCCTCCTCGATTGATCCGACCTTAGCCAGAAGATTAGAGGAAATTAACCGTTGGGTTAAACACATTAAACTCGGTTGCCTCAATGCCAAACCAATGGTTCTAGCTTTTTTGTTAGAGGTAATTACGGATTCTACTGTGTGGCTAGCAATTAAATCTTTACCTTCAGCGGCAGAACAAAATTCACATTTTGCAAAAATGACACCTATAGAAAGGTACTGGTATGGTTGTCTCTTTCCTCGGTGGATAAATTCTACAGATGCCAAATTTTATATTTGGAAGAAAAAAATGATGGCAGGCCAATTTAATCAGTTCGATAATGATATCATTAGATGTATAGCTCAGGATATTGTTAAACGTGAAGGGAACTTTTGGCAGCGATATATAGCCGACCTTTCTATGGCTACAGATTTAATCGTGAGTAGTCATAAAAACCAACCTCTGTGCGTCCAGTTTACGACTGTTTCTAAAGAGTTGAATCAGCAAAAGTATCAAGATTGGCAACACACTCTGCAATTGTGGGATATAGAGCGAGGATTGTTTATCAGTTACAATCCCCTAGACGATGACCTTGTTCACCAATTAGTCAACATCTCATTGTATAACAGTGATTACTTAGGAAACAAAAAATATCTGAACTTTTCGTGCTGAATCTCAATTAATACCTGCGAAGATTCTATTTTTGAACCAACTTCATTAACTCCATCAATCTGCCATCAGCATTTATGCTTAATCAACAACAAATAAAGACCGACGAGCAAGTTACATTTGCTGAAGCGTTATCAGCCGCTCGTAGAATGCAAGAAGATTGGTTACAATTTGGTTTAAATTTTGTGCATATATATGTAGAAGATGTGGAAAGTGACTGGCTAGAAACTTGGGGTGATGATGAAGTGCTAGTTAATCCACTGTTAGATAAAATCAAAGATTTTTTAGTTAGCGATCATGATGTAGCTGTAACTTTGAGAAACAATTTAGGAGAGCATTCACTGTTTGATTTAGCCGTCAATTTAGAAGAATGTTTGCGGATAGCACCAGCAGATAACAGAATATCTGCCGTGGAAAATTTATTCAACCACAGTGGCTGTTTGAATGATATCAATACACAAGAGTTAGCTAGCAAGTTAATTGAAGATTTGTTGTAATGCCAATGACCGAATATTATGTTGGGCAGAATTTAATACAACCCAATTTATCTATGTCTCCTCTGCTTGTTTGAATTGGCATCATTGATCAGAACATTCAATACATATCTATTATTTTTTGTCAATGAGTAATTCCTGGAAGCGGGCTTGATAGACTGACACATATGTAGTGAAATCTTCACAGATTGATGTATTGAACAGTCGCAGGAACTTAACAGTTTTCAAAATTCCAGAAGCAAGTGTTAAGCTGGGATAAGGTAGCAATTTATTGCGCTTTATATAATAAAAATAGCTGTTACTGTTATTTTTAAATTTTCCCAGCTTGAGAAATCGGAATGCTAGACCGGATTTTTGATTATCTAAACTTTCATTTCAGTATTGAAGCCCCTATAGTCCTGCTGATATTAATATTTTTAGAGGCGGTACTATCTGCTGATAATGCGATCGCCCTAGCGGCTATTGCCCAAGGATTGGAAGATAAAAATCTAGAACAGAAAGCACTGAACTTCGGGTTGGTGGTGGCTTATGTGCTGCGAATCAGCTTGATTTTAACGGCAACTTGGGTACAAAAATACTGGCAATTTGAATTGTTGGGTGCAGCTTACCTGTTGTGGTTAGTCTTTCAACACTTTACTTCCGAAGAAGACTCAGAAAACCACCATCATGGGCCCCGGTTCCAATCACTATGGCAAGTGATTCCAGTTATTGCCTTGACAGATTTAGCGTTTTCTTTAGATAGCGTTACCACAGCGATCGCTGTTTCTCAGGAAAAATGGTTAGTATTAACTGGTGCAACCATCGGCATTATCACACTCCGATTTATGGCAGGGCTGTTTATTCGGTGGTTAGATGAATTTGAAAACCTAGAAGACGCAGGCTATATCACTGTAGCTTTTGTGGGGTTACGTCTGTTGTTAAAGGTCGTCAACGATGCCCTAGTGCCACCAGAATGGTTAATGATTAGTGCGATCGCCATCATTTTAACCTGGGGATTCTCCAAACGTACCATCGTTGAGACAGTGGCAGAAGAACCAGAAAAAACCGAAGCGCAAAAGTAGGTAATTGCCTTAAGCACAGGCACAGGTGAGGCCACAGGATAAAGATTCTCACATCTCATGTTCTAGCTATAGCCCAGATGCTGAGGATGTCTACAGATGATGGATACTTGATCACACAAGACTCACCTGCTATATCTTACCTGTCGCCTCTCACCTGTCACCGATCAATAATTACTCTTTCAACCAAGGTGTAATTAAAGGTTGCCAGTTAACTAATTCCTCATCCTTAAACCACAGAGAAACTTCCCGTTGTGCGGTTTCTGGGGCATCAGAACCGTGAATCAAGTTACGGCCGATATTGATGCCAAAATCACCACGAATTGTACCTGGTTCTGCGTTTAGGGGGTTGGTTGCACCAATAATTTTTCTAGCAGATGCAATAACTCCATCACCTTCCCAAACCATTGCTACCACTGGGCCAGAAGTAATAAATTCTACTAAGCTGCCGAAAAATGGCCTTTCCCGGTGAACGTCATAGTGTTGTTCTGCTAATTCTTTGCTGACGTTCAAGAATTTTAAGCCTACGAGAGTAAAGCCTTTGGTTTCAAAACGGCGAATAATTTCACCCACCAACCCACGCTGTACACCATCTGGCTTGATTGCTAAAAATGTGCGTTCCAAAGCTATCTCCGAAAACTTAACAAAATTTTATGGGTCAATTGTCAATGGTATTCAGGTGTTTTGTCTAGTAGCTGGGGGATTTTCTCTGGCAGGATTTATCCAGGGTGGTAGTCAGCTGTTGTGCGGGGACTTCTTTACACCAATAATCTCTCGTTAAAAGTCTTTTCGTTTAACTTCCTCTTAACCATCAGAAATTATTTCTGGGTACATATCTATTGCCAGGCGAATGCGTTAAATTGTTAATTCGTGGGAGAAACACGGAGGTCAGGAAGAAATGGGTGTTGAGTCAACCGCAGACGAAATTATCAAACTACCGTCTAACGGGCGTAAATCGGAATTATTGAAAGGTCAGAAGCAAAAGAAACTCCTTGCACCTAGTAGTAATACAGGTGATTTGTCCCGCAGTTGGAAAATAGAAGACAGTGAAGACCTATATCGCATCGGTGGTTGGGGACAGCCCTATTTTTCCATCAATGCTGCTGGTCACGTGACAGTTTCCCCCAAAGGCGATCGCGGTGGTTCCCTAGATTTGTTTGAATTAGTTAATGCACTCAAACAGAGAAACTTAGGCTTACCGTTGTTAATTCGGTTTTCTGATATTTTAGAAGACCGCATCGAGCGGTTAAATGCTTGTTTTGCCAAAGCGATCGCTCGTTATAACTATCCTGGCGTATATCGTGGTGTTTTTCCAGTCAAGTGCAACCAACAACGCCATTTAATTGAAGATTTAGTCAGGTTTGGCAAACCCCATCAATTTGGTTTAGAGGCTGGTTCTAAGCCGGAGTTAATGATTGCCCTAGCGATATTGGATACCCCCGGTGCATTGTTAGTTTGCAATGGCTACAAAGACCGGGAATACATCGAAACAGCAATGTTAGCTCAAAAACTAGGACAAACACCGATTATCGTCCTAGAACAAATAGAAGAGGTGGATTTAGCCATTACTGCTAGCCATCAATTAGGAATTAAGCCAATTTTAGGAGTGAGGGCCAAACTCAGTACCCAAGGAATGGGACGCTGGGGAACCTCCACAGGCGATCGCGCTAAATTTGGTTTGACTATTCCTGAGATTATGGAAGCAGTAGATAAATTGCGGGAAGCCGATTTACTAGATTCTTTGCAGTTGTTACATTTCCATATCGGTTCTCAAATTTCAGCCATTAACGTCATCAAAGATGCCATCCAAGAAGCTAGCCGCATTTATGTGGAACTAGCAGGTTTAGGGGCTAACATGAAATATCTCGATGTTGGTGGTGGCTTGGGGGTAGATTACGACGGTTCCCAAACCAACTTCTACGCCTCCAAAAACTACAACATGCAAAACTATGCCAATGATATTGTGGCAGAGTTAAAAGATACCTGTGCAGAAAAGCAAATAGCCGTTCCCACATTAATTAGTGAAAGCGGTCGGGCGATCGCATCCCACCAATCAGTCCTCATCTTTGATGTTCTCAGCACCAGTGAAGTCCCCCGTCATCCCCCTGAACCACCTCAAGAGGGAGAATCCCCCATTATTAACTATCTCTGGGAAACCTACCAATCCATCAACAAAGAGAACTACCAAGAGTTTTATCACGACGCAGCCCAATTTAAAGAAGAAGCCATCAGTCGCTTTAATTTAGGCATTTTGAGACTGCGAGAACGGGCCAAAGCCGAACGTTTATACTGGGCTTGCTGTCAAAAAATTCTGGAAATCACCAGACAGGAAGAATATGTACCCGATGAACTGGAAGACCTAGAAAAAATCATGGCTTCCATCTATTACGTCAATTTGTCGGTATTTCAATCAGCACCCGATTGTTGGGCCATTGACCAACTTTTCCCCATCATGCCCATCCATCGGTTAGATGAAGAACCCACCCACCGCGCCATTCTAGCTGACCTCACCTGTGATAGCGACGGGAAAATAGACCGATTCATTGACCTGCGGGATGTGAAATCAGTTTTAGAACTCCACACCTTCCAACCAGGAGAACCTTATTACTTAGGCATGTTCCTCAATGGTGCATACCAAGAAATCATGGGTAACCTCCATAACTTATTTGGAGATACTAACGCTGTTCACATTCAACTCACACCTAAAGGCTACCAAATCGAACATGTAGTCAAAGGTGATACCATGAGCGAAGTTGTCAGCTATGTTCAGTATGACTCAGAGGACATGGTGGAAAATATTCGCCAACGCTGTGAACAGGCATTAGAAGAAAAACGCATCACTCTAGCAGAATCCCAACGTCTTCTCCAAACCTATGAACAAAGTTTACGTAAATACACTTATTTAATAAGTTAAATTCAAACTTTTTCATTGGTTTGCAAGAGATTATCTGTAAGATGATTTTTCTATGTAACTAGGACTTACACGTTGACATAAGACACCAAATATGTGTCAAGGGAAAACCATATTTTTCCTAGGGGTTTAGCAATGCTAAACCCTTACAAAATGGACGATTTACTATCAATAGAATCATTTTCCACAGTCTGAAATATCTATCATATCGTTATCTATAGCAGGTGACAGTTAACAGGTGACAGGTGACAGTGCTAGAAGCCTTTGGCTGTCTCGATTTTATTATTAGTTAATTAATGTCCTAACCGTTCTGTCCATTGCTATAAAAGACCATTTCATTTATGAAATGAATAACAAAATAGTCTGAACTCGAACTGATATTGACATTAGTTCTTGTATAAATTATGCTAGTCTTGTTTGTTACAATCTCATCAAAGCAAATTAAGTAGCGTTCCAAGTATTAAGTAACAGGTAACAATATTGTGTGTGTAGCGGCAGTGGTTACACCTAATTTGTATTAGTCAGTTTTTTGCTGAGTCTCCATGTCAATTATCCTCGTGCCTCTTTAATTGTAATTAAGGTTAGAGAAACTGAGATAAACATGACATCTGCACTCAAAATCAATTCACACCAAACATTTAATCGCGAGAAAAAGTTTTATGGCTAATATCGTAATATTTCAACCTAACAGGTACGGTGGAGGTGGAACATCCTCCAATGCCCCAAGCTGGGGAGCGCAAACTTCCACCACTTTTGAAATTTACTACGGCAACGGTGTTTTAGGGGAGAGCAACATAGGTATCAATTTCACCTTTAGGTCAAACGGATTCTTTAATTCTGGAACTATTACTTCGGTCTATTACTTTAGAACTAACGGTGAACTTAGTTCCCAAGAGACAAATGTAAATATTGATGTTGCGACAAGAAATAACCTTTTGACTGTTGGTGAGTCAACATATGACTATAATCAATATATCTATCGGGGGAATGACAGTTTTCTCGGTTCTGCTGGCGATGATAGTTTCCTCGGTTCTAAAGGCAACGACACCATTAATGGTGGGGCTGGTATTGATGTTATAAACTTCAAAGGATTTAGTGAAGGTGTAGTTGTCAATCTTTCAACAGGACAAGCAATTACTTCTTATGGTACTTCGGTGATTTCCAATGTAGAAGACATCGAGGGGTCAGCCTATCTCGATGTATTAACTGGAAACTCTGGTAATAACCAAATTCAAGGATTTGGTGGTGCTGATCTGATTAATGGTGGTACTGGATTTGATACTGCTGTCTATTTTGATGCTACCTTTGCAGTCAATGTGAATTTATCCACCGGAGTTGTGACTGGTGGTAGTGGTGGAGATTCTTTAGTTTCCATTGAACGGGTGTTAGGTTCTCGTTTTAATGACGTGCTAACCGGTTCTGCTGCTAATGAATCTTTCTTAGGGGGATCTGGTGCAGATACCATTAATGGTGGAGGTGGTACTGATACCGTTGAGTATGGTTTTGTTGGTTCAGGGGTTGTGGTCAATCTAACAACTGGACTCACCAGTGGAAGTGCAGGAAATGACGTTATTTCCAATGTTGAGAACGTCAAAGGTTCAATTTTCAATGACAATATCACTGGTAATAATGGGGCCAATACTCTCAATGGTGACAATGGAAATGATATCCTCAGAGGTGGTGGCGGCAGAGATTCCTTAAATGGTGCTGGTGGTAACGACACTTTGACAGGTGTGGGTACAGAGAATGGAGTTGGCTCCATAGACACTTTAACAGGCGGTAGTGGTTATGACCGCTTTGTTCTTAGCAGTGCAACAACTGTTTTCTACAACGATGGCAATAATTCTAGTGCAGGTTTATCTGACTATGCTTTGATCACAGACTTCAATTCTAGTCAGGATAAAATTCAATTGGAAGGCTCTGCAAGCAAATATTTTCTGCGGACATCACCTGTTTCTGGTGTAACTGGTACTGCTATTTATCTAGATACGAATATTAATGGTATTTTCAACTCCACTGATGAATTGGTGGCTATTGTGCAGGGTTCTTCAGGTCTCACCCTGGGGTCTAGTTACTTTGTTTATGTTTGAGCAATGATTATTGTTGAATTTGACAAAGAAATTCTCTCAACCTTTATTCAACTTAATTAGACTTCTCCGAGAATTAAATGTGTGTGGTTTGAAACCCTTGTAGAGACGTTATACCAATTCTCCAAAAGCAACCAACACATTGAGTAAACCTCTCCCCAACCCTCCCTGCAAGCGGGGAGGGTGCGCGATAGCGCGGGTGGGGTAATCATCTGTTGCCAACATTTTTCGATTTGGTATTAGTTCGATTTGGTATTAGATGGAACTTCTCTACTTGTTCAGAGATATAGCAATGGACAGAGTGGTTAGGACATTAACTAACACTAAAACTTGACAGCCAAAGGCTTTTAGCACTGTCACCTGTCACCTGTTACCTGTCACCTGCTATATCTATTTACCAATACAAAATCTGCTAAATATCCTATCTAAAACTGACTCTGTAACTTCCTCTCCAGTGATTTCTCCCAAAGCGTAAATTGCTCCTCGTAAATCAATTGTCCAAAAATCTAAGGGTAATTGTTGCTCAATTGTTGTTCTTACTTGTTGTAAGGCAATTTGCGCTTTGGTTAAGGCTGCTGCTTGTCTTTGATTAATAGCTAAATCTAAATCAGCCGCTTGAACTTTACCAGTTTTAACTATGGCTAAAATTGCTGTTTCTAAAGCGTCAATACCTTGATTTTGTGCGGCGGCTGTTTTGACAATTTGATTAATTTGGCTGGGATATTTGATAGCGAGAGATTGTGTCGATAAAGATGCTAAATCATCACTATTTTCTATGAGGTCAATTTTGTTTAATACCAAAATTAACGGACGGTCTTGTACTTGGGTGTAAATCTCTTGATCAGCTTCCGTCCAACCCACTGAAGCATCAATGGTGAATAATACTAAATCAGCAGCATTAGCAGCACGACGCGATCGCTCAACTCCGATTTTTTCCACTTGGTCTTCTGTGTCGCGAATTCCCGCTGTATCTAGCACTTGCACGGGAATTCCCCCCACAACTAACTGGGATTCCACTACATCACGGGTGGTTCCTGGTAGGTCTGTCACAATAGCGCGATCGCTCCTACTCCAGGCATTTAATAAACTAGATTTACCCACATTGGGACGGCCCACAATTGCCACCTTTAAGCCTGTGCGGAGTAATTCCCCTTGGTCTTTTGTGGCTAATAGTCGGTTAATTTCCCCATTAATCAACTCTATTTGGGCAATTATCCCTAATTCATCTAAAGGGGGTAAATCCTCTTCAAAATCGATTCTGGCTTCGATTTCTGCCAAAATATCTAAACACTGAGCGCGTAATTGACGGATGGGATGAGCTAATTTACCTTGTAACCCAGCTAACGCCGTTTGTGCAGCTTGGGGTGACTTTGCTCCTACCAAATCAGCAATACTTTCTGCTTGGGTTAAATCCAATCTACCATTTAAAAAAGCACGCAGAGTAAATTCACCCGGTTGGGCTAATCTTGCTCCCTGTTCTAAACACAGTTGCAATACTTGTTGAACTGCTATAATTCCTCCATGACAATGGAACTCCACCACATCTTCACGGGTGTAAGAACGGGGTGCTTGCATGATTAGTAACAAAGCTTCATCTATGAGTTGCTTTGTCTGCGGTTGGTAGATATAACCGTAGAGAATGCGGTGACTTTCCCAAACTTGACGACCAGGTGCATGAAACAAAGTTTGGGCAATAGCGATCGCTTGAGAACCAGAAACCCGCACAATACCCACACTCCCTTGTTGCGGTACAACAGCAGTAGCGATGGCAGCGATAGTTCCCGTATTAGCCAAAAGTTCGGACATGGTATCAGTTGAGGGGTTCCAAAAATGCCTAGCCCCTATCAGGAGCTACGCTGACAGTGTATCTGTCAATTAGGATAGCAACTACCAAGGTCATATTTATCTGAAGGGTAAAAACGCCCCGATTGTAGAGAGGAATAAACTGTGGAGCAGAAAATTAACTGCGCTCAAGCCTGCACCAATGGATGCGTTTTAGGCGATAAATGTCCCTACATTGAGTTTAGAGAAGCAACTTCCAAGTTCATTGCGGAAACTCCTCTAGACCAAATTCTCGCCATCGCACAGGAAAGATTAAGGAAAAAAATGATGGAACCGCCAAAATGATTTATTTCTCTAACCTCCTCATTCTATAACATCTGGAGTTAAACCAGCCTATGGAGCGATCGCTAAGGGGTTACCCCTACTTTAACTAGCGATCGCTCTCCCTTGTCGAAACTATTCATACTTCTATATTTACCCTTCCCTATTCAATCAGGTTTTCCAGTAGCATTCTTAGTAGAATGTAGAGATTATAACGAAGGCTCAATATGCGATTACTACATACAATGCTGCGGGTAGGAAACCTAGAGGAGTCCTTGAAATTCTACTGCGACTTACTAGGGATGAAATTACTCCGACGCAAAGACTATCCAGGGGGAGAATTTACCCTAGCTTTTGTCGGTTATGGCGACGAGAGCGACCATACAGTGCTAGAACTAACATATAACTGGGGCGTGGAAAAGTACGATTTAGGTACTGCCTATGGTCATATCGCCTTGGGTGTAGATGATATTTACGCCACCTGTGAGGAGATTAAAAAGTTAGGTGGGAAGGTAGTACGGGAACCTGGGCCAATGAAGCATGGTTCCACAGTCATTGCTTTTGTGGAAGATCCCGATGGCTATAAAGTCGAATTAATTCAAATTGGAACTCAAGGGACTAAAGCAGAATCCCAAGCACAATTGGTCAACCAATAATTTATCCCCAGCTACCCACAGGCGATCGCACCAGATTGTCATCCACCCCTAGAGCTAATCTAGTTTATCAACTCAGGGGATAGGCCCGTGCGATCGCCCACAAAAATTTATGGTTAACTAAAGTAATCAACCCAGATACCCACAGTTATAGATAATCAATAAGATAAAATCTAAAATTATCGATTTTCACCGCTCCCCAAATTCTCAACTAAAATTCCCAATCTCAAACCCAAAATTCTCAAAGATGCAGCCTACAGATCCAGATAAATTTACTGATACAGCCTGGGACGCAGTGATTAAATCTCAGGACGTAGTTCGAGCTTATTTACAACAACAACTAGAAGTAGAACATTTAATTATTGCTCTTTTAGAAGAATCTAACAGTTTAGCTACTAATATTCTTGCCCGTGCAGAAATTGATGTCCAACGTTTACAACAGCAACTCCAAGCTTATTGTCAACGTCAACCAAAAATTGGCAAAAGTGATCAGCTATATTTAGGACGAAATCTAGATTTAATGTTAGACCGGGCCGATGAAATTCGCGCCAAAATGAAAGAAGAAGAAATCTCGGAAGGACATATACTTTTAGCCTTTGCAGAAGATGAACGCATTGGCAGAAGAATTTTTAAAGGACTCAATGTAGATATTATTAAACTAGAATCAGCCGTTAAATCCCAACGTTCTCCCACCAAAGTCACAGAATCTAACATGGAAGGCCCCTATGAAGCTTTAAAAAGATTTGGTAGAGATTTAACAGAACAAGCTAAAGCTGGAAAATTAGACCCTGTAATTGGTCGAGATGAAGAAATTCGTCGGGTCATTCAAGTATTATCTCGACGTAGCAAAAATAACCCTGTGTTAATTGGTGAACCAGGTGTTGGTAAAACCGCCATTGCCGAAGCCTTAGCCCAGAGAATGGTGAATGGTGACGTACCTGAATCTTTAAAAAACCGCCAATTAATCTCTTTAGATATTGGCAGCTTAATTGCTGGGGCTAAATATAGAGGTGAATTTGAAGACCGTTTAAAAAACGTTCTCCGCGAAGTTACTGAATCGAATGGCCAAGTAGTTTTATTCATTGATGAACTGCATACCGTCGTTGGTGCAGGTTCCAACCAACAGGGTTCAATGGATGCGGGCAATTTGCTCAAACCAATGTTAGCCAGAGGTGAGTTGCGGTGTATTGGTGCAACCACCTTAGATGAATATCGCAAATATATTGAAAAAGATGCGGCTTTAGAACGACGTTTTCAACAGGTATTTGTTGACCAACCTACCGTAGAAAATACCATTTCCATTTTGCGTGGTTTGAAAGAACGTTATGAAGTGCATCATAATGTCAAAATTTCCGATTCTGCCCTAGTGGCTGCGGCAACTTTATCAGCCAGATACATTGCAGATAGATTTCTCCCAGATAAAGCCATTGACTTAGTAGACGAAGCCGCAGCTAAGTTAAAAATGGAAATTACCTCCAAACCGGCAGAATTAGAAGCAATTGACCGCCGTTTAATGCAGTTAGAAATGGAAAAGTTGTCTTTATCAGGAGAAGATAAAGGAACGCCCCAAACCAGAGAACGGTTAGAAAGAATAGAAGACGAAATTACTACTTTGACGGTTAAACAACAAAGATTTAATGAACAATGGCAAGGGGAAAAGCAGCTATTAGAAGATATCAGCACCCTCAAAAAAGAAGAAGATGCCCTGCGGGTGCAAATTGAACAGGCAGAACGGGATTACGACTTAAATAAGGCAGCGCAATTAAAATATGGCAAACTAGAGGGAGTGCAGCGCGATCGCGAAGCCAAGGAAACGAAACTCCTAGAATTACAAAGCCAAGGTTCCACTCTGCTGCGGGAACAAGTTACAGAAGCAGATATTGCCGAAATAGTCGCCAAATGGACAGGTATCCCC
Source organism: Richelia sinica FACHB-800 (assembly GCF_014698825.1). Classification (GTDB taxonomy): domain Bacteria; phylum Cyanobacteriota; class Cyanobacteriia; order Cyanobacteriales; family Nostocaceae; genus FACHB-800. The sequence goes on along the minus strand of NZ_JACJTT010000017.1, from coordinate 29,181 downwards.
GTTAACCGTCTCCTAGAGTCAGAAAGACAAAAATTACTCAAACTCGAAAGCCATTTACACGAGAGAGTCATCGGTCAAGAAGAAGCTGTTTCCGCTGTTGCTGCTGCCATTCGTCGGGCCCGTGCGGGGATGAAAGACCCCTCTCGTCCCATCGGTTCTTTCTTATTCATGGGCCCCACTGGTGTGGGTAAAACCGAACTGGCCCGGGCCCTAGCCCAATTTCTCTTTGACTCCGATGATGCCTTAGTCAGGTTAGATATGTCCGAGTACATGGAAAAACACTCGGTTTCCCGCTTGGTGGGTGCACCTCCCGGCTACGTTGGCTATGAAGAAGGGGGTCAACTGTCCGAAGCAATTCGCCGTCATCCTTACTCAGTGGTGTTGCTAGATGAAGTGGAAAAAGCCCACCCTGATGTGTTTAATATCCTGCTGCAAGTTCTAGATGATGGACGTGTGACAGACTCCCAAGGCAGAACAGTAGATTTTCGCAATACGGTCATTGTTATGACCAGCAACATCGGTAGTGAACATATCCTCGATGTATCTGGTGATGATACCCAGTATGACACAATGCGCGATCGCGTCCTCGATGCCCTACGCAAACATTTCCGCCCCGAATTCCTCAACCGCGTGGATGATACTATTCTCTTCCATGCCCTCAGCCGTGCAGAAATGCGCCATATCATCCGTATCCAACTCAAACGAGTGGAAAATCTTCTCCGAGAGCAAAAAATCTTCTTCGAGATTACCCAAGCTGCCTGTGACCACCTTGTAGAAGCAGGATATGACCCAGTATACGGCGCACGTCCCCTCAAACGGTCTATTCAGCGCGAAGTAGAAAACCCCATCGCCACCAAGATATTAGAGAATACCTTTATTTCTGGAGACACCATTTTGATTGATAAAGGGGAAAATGGTATTACCTTCAGTAAAAAATTACCAGTAGTCACTGCTCCTGTAAAATTACTGGAAGCATCAGCAGAGGTATAATTATGTTTATAGTCAGCATCCGCTGGCTATGAACCCACAGCAATCAATAGTTTAAAAAGTTACAAATTTTCCTAACAAAACCATATATCAACAGCTTTTTCAGCTTATTCTCTGTTAACAGTGCATTTACAGTTGATTCTCCCCTTAGTAATCTCTATCCTCCACTCTTCACAAAATAGTTATAGTTTAGGTTTATTATGCAGTTAATATCCTCATTAAACCTTAAAAGTGCAGATTATTTCTCCAAACATAGATTTATCAGTTACCATCATCAGCTTCGCTTGACCTTATCACTGGGTAGCCAAGTAAAAAATGTCCTAGAAATTGGTATTTTTAATTCTCTTTTGACTGATCTTCTCAGAAGAACTAACTACAACGTCACCACTGCCGATATAGACCCTCACTTATCACCAGATATAGTTTTAGATTTGGCACAGGATTTTACATTACCAGAAAATACCTTTGATTTGATTATGTTGTTTCAAGTGCTAGAACATATGCCCTATGAACAATCAGAACAGGCTTTACAAAGACTAGCAGCAGCTACAAAAAAATACTTAATTATATCCATTCCCTACAACACTGAACATTTCTCAATCCAGTTGAAATTATCTTTTACTAACCGACCCAGGCATATATTTATCAATATACCCAAATTCTGGAGTCAAAAGCCATTATGCTCACAGCATTATTGGGAAATGGGGCTAAAAGATTATCCCAAAGAACGCATTTTAAACTCTGTTGCTAAAGCTGGTTTAAAAGTCAAACAGGAATTTATTGATCCTCTCAACCCATACCATTATTTTTTAGTATTACAAAAGAACTGAGTTATGGCTATTGATTTTACTGTCGCCATACCAACTTACAATGAAGAAAGCAGACTACCCAAGGTGATGGAGCATTTGCCAAACTCACTTTTAATAGCTATCTTTCAATTTTGACCACCTTATTTGACATTTATAAACAATCCTAAGATTGAATTTTCTTTGCTCAACTATTGTTTTTTCTATCCATTTTGTTCAGCAGATTTGGAAAAACAACGGATATTATTACCTTTACAGCTAGTTTAAGAATAAAGTTAGCACGCTCTAGTCTGGAAGATTCGTGAAATACGTACTTACAGAGAAATACGGCTCCTGCTAATCCCTTATCCTTGGTTAATGGTTTTTGTAATGCTTTGCAAGTCAAATATTTATATAAATTAGCTAAACTAACATTCAAGCTATTTTTAATAGTAGATGGTCTGAATTGATAAGCTTTAGTGATTACCTGTAAGCACGACTTTTCTTGTCGTGCAAGATTAGTAGAAACAGAATTAGCACTAAATCGGTAGAGAATTTGTACAGTAGGTACACACACAAACTCAAACTTTGCTGCTAATCTTAGCCACATATCCCAATCTTGGGCAGCATTTAGAGATTCATCAAAACCACCTAATGAGATTATTGCTTCTTTCCTAATTAAAGGATTAGATCCATTTTCTAAGAAATTATTTGTTAATAATTTTTCATAAACATCTCCATTGACATTGATATGTGTTCCAGCTAGGAGAAATTTACCATGTTCATCAATATAATCAGTCCAACTATAGGCAACAGCAGCTTGCGGATTTTCTGCCAAAGCTTGTAACTGACTGGCAAGTTTATCAGATGTCCAGATATCATCTGCATCTAAGAAACTCACAAATTCACCAATTGCATATTTTAATCCACGGTTACGGCTGACATTACCACCAGCATTCTCAAAAGAGAAGAGTTTGATTCTTGTGTCATCAATTTGGCTAATTATCTCTAATGTTCCATCTCTTGAACCGTCATTAATGATAATTAATTCAAAATCATTCCAATTTTGATTGAGAACAGAATTAATAGTACCTTTAATTGTTTTTTCGCAATTATAAGCTGGGATAATTACAGAAATTGTCGGTTTTATAGTCATATTTTATTTTGGCTTTTCCTCAGTCTTTGAAAATAAAGCTGGATAGAATAAAACGGACTCAGCATACTACCCCAGTAAAACTTTATCTCAAACATAATAATTAAATCTTGATATATTTTTTGTCTATACTCGATCATATGTTTTAATATCCGGCGCAGATTAGATAACACAGTACGAATAAAAATTATCAGCATTTGCCATTTTTTGGTATTAATTAAACGTAGTTGAAAAGTACACAAACCATAGCCGTAAGCAAGACGCATTAAATAATCTTTTTCCAATCTCCACTTAGGTATTTGGTGATAAGTGTGCATTTCAGGGTTATACCAAACTTGCCAGCCTGATTTATGAATATGTAGGAGTGCTTCATAATCATCCCCACCAGGCAATGCACCACTCAGAGTAGGTTGTTTGGGAACATGTTCACACCATACTTGTTTACGTACAACTAAAGCAGCGCCAGGAGGAAGCCTTAAATTATCAGCATCAAATATATATGGTTTATTACCATGTTCTCTAATTGCGAGAAAAGCTTGAATTTTGGCAAAATTTTCTGGTGGATTAACTTCAAAATTAGCATGAATTTGCCCTCCCCAAGCACCTGCTGTCGGATATTTAAGTCCAAATTCATAAGCAGCAAATAACCAATTAGGGTCAGGTAAATTATCATCATCTAAAAAAGCCACTAGATTACCTTTAGCTTCTCTAACTGCCCGTAATCTTGCAAAACCTACACCTTGTTGATGTTCTACATAGTAGCTGATGATTGGTTGTTCTTGGTTCTTTTCTTGGTAAACACTGACTATGTTTGATGTATTGTCAGAACTATTATTATCTATAACAATAATTTCCCATTTAAAATGTTCTATACCTGTTTGATTTAATAGATGATCTAGAACTTGTGGTAGACGTTTTTCTCCGTTGTACGTAGGAATAGCTACGGTAATATCTAAATAATCATCTGAATTATTAGTTTCCAAGGTAGTAGACATAATTAAATTTGCTTCTTGCGTCTGTTTTATGGAGAATTAATACTACTGAAACAAACTACAATTATATTGATAGCAATTCTAAAAATAGCTTTCCCCAGATTGTACCTTTATTTTCACAGGTTTTGGAAAGCCGATAGATAAATGTAACAAGCAGATGATGTAGGGAAATCCACATCAGTATTAGGGTGTAAACAAGCCTTGATAGGGGGAGCGATCGCTCCCATTATCCCCTTAAAATTTTCAGTAGGCAAATTTTATGCAACTAAGGTTATGCTAGAACAAGGCACTATCAGCATTCATACTGAGAATATTTTCCCGATTATCAAGAAATCTCTTTACTCTGACCATCAAATTTTCTTGCGGGAACTAGTATCTAACGCTGTAGACGCTATCCAAAAAATCAAAATGGTTTCCCGCGCTGGGGAGTACAATGGCGACATCGGTGAACCAGAAATTACAATTACCATTGATAAAGATAAGAAAACACTGGCTATTGCCGATAATGGCATCGGGATGACTGCCGAGGAAGTGAAGAAATATATTAACCAAGTAGCTTTCTCTAGTGCGGAAGAATTTATTCACAAGTATGAAGGGAAAGCTGACCAACCGATTATTGGTCACTTTGGGTTGGGTTTCTACTCCTCCTTTATGGTGGCGAAAAAAGTAGAAATTGATACTTTATCTTATAAAGAAGGGGCCGAAGCGGTTCACTGGACTTGTGATGGTTCACCAGAATTTACCATAGATGAGTCTTCCCGCACTACTCGCGGTACTACTATTACCCTCACCTTGATGCCAGATGAGGAAGAATATTTAGAATCGGCAAGAATTAGAAATCTAGTCAAGACTTATTGCGATTTTATGCCTGTACCCATTAAGTTAGATGGGGAGGTGTTGAATAGACAAAAAGCACCTTGGCGCGAGTCTCCTAGCAACCTTACCAAAGAAGATTATTTAGAGTTTTATCGCTATCTATATCCTTTCCAAGAAGAACCCCTGTTGTGGGTGCATTTGAATACAGATTATCCATTTATTATCAACGGGATTTTGTATTTCCCGAAAATGCGCCCTGATGTAGATGTTACCAAGGGACAAATTAAGTTATTCTGCAATCAAGTGTTTGTCAGCGATAACTGTGATGAAATCATTCCCCAATTTTTAATGCCGATGCGGGGGGTAATTGATAGTACAGATATTCCCTTGAATGTTTCACGGAGTGCGTTACAAGGCGATCGCACCGTCAAGAAAATCGGCGATTATATAGCTAAGAAAGTAGGCGATCGCTTAAAAGAACTATACCGCGATAACCGCGAGCAGTATATCAGTGCGTGGAAAGATTTGGGAACCTTCGTGAAATTCGGCGTTCTCAACGATGAGAAGTTTAAAAAGCAAGTTGAAGATATTATCGTTTTCCGCACTACTGCCAAAGCAGAAGTTAAAGCTGCTGACACTCCCACCGTGGAAGTACAAACCCAAGATGGTGATGTTTGGCAAGATGCGACCCCAACAGAAAATACTGTCCTCAGCCTTCCCTACACTACTCTGAAAGAGTATCTGGAACGCAACAAATCACGCCATGAAAATCGAGTGTTTTACAGCACCGATGAAGCTAGTCAAGCTGCATACATAGAATTGCACAAAAATCAAGGGTTAGAAGTCCTGTTTATGGACTCCTTCATTGATACCCACTTTATTAACTTCCTGGAACAAGAATACAAAGATGTCAAATTTACACGGGTAGATTCTGATTTAGATAATACCCTCCTTGACCAAGATAAATCTGGGGAAATAGTTGACCCTAACACGAACAAGACCCGCAGCGAAGTTATTAAAGAACTATTTGAGAAAGCACTCAACAAACCCAAAGTTAACATCCGTACTGAAGCGTTAAAATCGGATGATCCTCAAGGTACACCACCTGCAATGGTATTGTTACCAGAAATTCTCCGTCGTCTGCGGGAAATGAACGCCATGATGCAGCAACAAACAGCCGAGTTTCCTGAAGACCATATTCTGTTAGTGAATACCGCACACCCATTAATTCAAAACCTGACTACCCTGAATCAAGGTAGTATTATTCAAGGCAGTGGTGAGTCACCTACAGGACAATTGGTGAACTTAATTTGTCAGCACGTTTATGACTTGGCATTAATGTCACAAAAAGGCTTTGATGCAGAAGGGATGAAGTCATTTATTGAACGGTCTAATGATGTACTGACTAAGTTAACAGAACAGGCAAGTAAGTAGCATTTGACCTGAAAGTAACATCTTTTGATTGAATATCAAGCTAGGGGTGCGGACGAGAAATCAAAATTCTCATCTGTCACCCTTTTGTTATATAGCAGGTGACAGGGGACAGGTGACAGGTGACAGTCTGAAGAGTCTTTTGGTGTTTAGGTTTTATAATCAGTTGGTGTTCTAACCGCCCTGTCCGTTGTTATGTAAACAAATAGCAGTTTGATAGCAACAATCAGTTACAACTGACTCACAGGTGGCATAAGATGAGCCAAAATATACTTTGTGCTATACACCTAGATCATACTGCGGTTTATGTCATCACCCCTTGACCGTCCGCTACAAATTAATCTGAGATTGCCTTCTAACCATCCCCAGTTATTAGAAGGACTAGATATTTGGCTACGTTTAGGCTTGATTTCCGATGCCAAAGTTAGGCAAATATGTAGCGAGTATTTGATTTGTGCTGTCATCTTCCAATCACAGGTAGAAAGTCAACCAGAGGTTTTTACAACAAGTTATCAGCGAACCACAGAACCATTAATTGCGACTTTACCACCAGAACCCCAACAGCCAGCTAAACCTAATTTCGTTACTTCGATGTTGCAGTCTTTAGGTGAGGAATTGAGTGTCCGCTGGCTGTTATTTTTAGGTGTGTTTTTGGTGGTGATTTCCTCTGGGGTGCTAGCGGCCAGTCAGTGGGAGAGATTTCCCGCAGTGGGACAGTATGGGGTGTTATTAACTTATACGCTGAGTTTTTGGGGTTTTACTTTTTGGGCTGGAAAACAAAGTAATCTCAGGTTGACAGCACAGACACTGTTAGCTGTAACCCTGTTGTTAGTGCCTGTAAATTTCTGGGCTATGGATAGCTTTGGTTTATGGCAAAGTCCTGTCAATTGGCTGGTAATGGCCATTGCTGCCTTGATACTTTCAGCTATTACTAGCTTACTCTGTAGCGATCGCACAATTATTGCTAATTTCCCCAGAGGCAAATTACCTTTAGTCAATCTTTTGGGTTTGAGTTATCTCCATTGGGGTTGGCAGTTTCCAGGCTTTCCCCTAGTGGCTGTGTATTTGGCGATGGTGGGTACAACGTTTACCAATGTTTATCAAAGCCTAAAATATCCCCAATCTAATGCTAATGAACAATCTAGTTGGGGTAAGGGTATATATTTTGCTGCCATTATTTATAGTTTATTAACTCTATTATCACGGGCTATTTTCTTAGCAGGGGTCAATGTCACTCAATTGGGGTTGGCTATTGGTATTTGTGGGTGGTTGGTGACTTGGTTAGCACAACAGCATCTCACCCTCTCTGAGGAGGCAGATAGAGAAGTGAGGGAAGATGTCAATTTCACCATTTCCCCATCTGCTTTACTCTGGGAACAACTAGGAGGAATTTTATTATTTCTGGGTTGGTTAGTTTCCGTAGTCACCCAACCAGCACAAGCCATTGCGGTGAGTGGTTTAAGTTTGTGGGTATTTAGCAGACGTGTACAAAAATATAGTTCCCGAATAGATTTAGCAGCGTTTTTTCTCGTTGGGTTACAAACAATTTGGTTAGGATGGCGGTTAGTTCCTGACCCAGCACAGAGATTAATCATTGCTACAGCTACTACTTTTACCAATGCTCAAACTCAACCTTGGGCATTATTGAGTGTGGCCTTATTTCCCTACATCATTTTGATGTTAGTCCTCAGCCATCGTTGGGGACGTGATAAGCCAGAATTAGAGACCTTTGGGGAACAGTTAACCCTGATATTGGGGGTTGGTTTAACGATGTTGGGGTTACTAAATCCCCTGTTGCGATCGCTCAATTTACTATTTTCTACCATCACCCTCGCTACTGTCACTAAACGTCGTTCTTTTGTACCCTTTTTAGTCTATTTAACCCATATCACCGCAGTTTTGACCCTGTGTTCTACCATCAATTGGCTATCACCCAATCTCAATAAAGACATTTGGGCAGCGATTTTGTTAGTAATTATGGTGGGAGAATGGGTATTTAGTCTCGGTGAAGGTATTTGGCAGCGTAGCAGCTGGTATATCGGTTTAGGACTAGCTGCTCAAAGTTTTGCATTCTTATTTGTTAATGTCCAATCATCAGCCACTGGCATAATTTACGTTTCTAACCAGTGGGGTGTCATTTGGTTAATTACACCTTTAGCACTCACAGGTTTAGCTAGTCGCACCAGGGAACAAAAACAAACAATCAATACTTTCGTCAGTGTGTTAGCGGTGATAGCGTCCCAGTTCCTAACCTTAGCGGTAACAGAAACCAGATTAATCGGTTTAGGGGTAGGTGTGGGTGTGATGTTTATCAATACCCGCTATGTGAAAAAGCAAGAATTGGCAGGATTAACAATTGGGTTAGGACTGAGCTTTATCGCTGCCCTACTATGGATTATACCGGATTTAACTCTATCAATTTGGGTGATGGCAGGTGCGATCGCTATTTTTAGTTTATGGGTAGGAAGCACCTTACTACTCCGGCAAAATCAGGAATTAACAGAAATTTATAGTTTAGCCGCAGATAAATGGGCGATCGCTCTATGTGGTGTAGAGTTATTAGTCATGACTGTACACTCAGCCCTCGTTTATCAAAACATCCTCAAAGCCGGAATCTTTTATATTATTGCTACTGCCATTACTTTAGGTGCAATTATTTATCGCAGTTGGCAACAACCAAGTAACATCGCATTTTATAGCATCGGCTGGTGTTTAGAATTATTAGCAGCAGAAATACTCGGTTTTGGTGAACATTCCATTGTGAAAATAGCCATTGCCAACATTGCTTTAGGCTTCTCCTCCCAAATATTTGGTGAATGGTGGAAACGAAAATATCAATTAGCCAAATTACCCAGCAGCTTCCACATTCTTCCCCTCATCTATGGTGCCTTTAGTATTGTTCTGCGGTTAACCACCTTTACCAACTGGACTGGTTTTTGTTCTTTGGGTGTAGCCTTAATTCTGGTTGGTGTCGGGAGAAGAAGAGAAGAATTCAAACCCCTGTTATATCTGGGTATCATCGGTATCTCTATTTCTGCCTATGAATTATTGTTCTATCAAATGTTCCAAGCTACAGGAGGACAACTAGGAGATGGCTTAATTGCCATGTCAGCTTTAGGAACCAGCATCTTATATTTTTACCGTATTCTTGCCCCTTGGTTAGTCAACTACTTCCAGTTGTCCCTGAGAGAACTGAAAAATATTGCCCATCTCCACTGGGTTTGGAGTAGCGGCTTATTCCTGGTTGCGGTGATAGTTCCCCTGGAAATCAATCTTTACGTAGCCATAGGCACAGGAGCATTTTTAATTCGTTATGCCATTTGGCAAGGTAGAAGAGATGCCATCACCCCCAGAAACATAATTGGAAATATCACCCTAGATGAAATATGGGTGTATCTGGGTTTATTCACCGCAGGGATAACAGGTCTTTACTTACAGAAATTACCTAATGTCAGTTTTTGGTCTCAACTATTACTACCTTGGCAAGGTGCGATCGCTTGCGTCATTGCCTACTTCCTTTATATCTTACCTTGGGAAACCTGGGGTTGGTCAAAAACCCCTTGGCAACGTGCTGCTTACATTTTGCCATTAATCATTGTAGGACAAACCAGTCTGCAAATTTCTTCCATCACTTTAGCGATCGTTGCCATTTACTATATCTTCATTGCCAAAATCGCTAATGCCATACGCTTTACCTACCTGAGTGTAGCCTTAATTGATTGGGCATTATTTAATTGGTTTTTTGACCTCCGCCTCACCAATAGTCTTTGGTATGTTACACCTATCGGCTTATCATTTTTATACATTGCCCAAATCGACCCACAACTGCAACTACCAGAAACTAAAAACATTCGCCACATCTGGCGGATAGTAGCCAGTAGTATAATTTGTGGCTGGCCAGTTTTATTCCATCAAAACCTGCCCCTCATTCCCGGAATTTTCAGCCTCATTGCCATATTTGCTGGACTAGCTTTGCGTATTCGCGCTTTTCTCTATGTAGGTACAGCCGCCTTTTTCTGTACCAGTATCTATCAACTAGTCATTTTCAGCCTCCGCTACTCCTTCCTCAAATGGATAGTCGGTTTACTAGTTGGTATTTTATTGATTTACATAGCTGCTAATTTTGAAACCCGTCGTACCCAAATCAATACTCTGCTTCGCAACAGCAGTAATCAATTTGAGGATTGGCAATAGGATAATGGGAATGTAAAAATATTGACGTTTGGTGAAATTAAATATGCGTTTCTCATCACCCTTGTAGAGACGTTACATGTAACGTCTCTACATCCATTACCACCAGAGGTCTATTACCTATAGCCGTAGACAAGACAGTTAGGACATTAACTACAACTAAAACTTAGACACTCAAAGGCTTTTAGCACTGTCACCTGTCACCTGTAACCTGTCCCCTGCTATATATAAACCCTTCACCCACTCCCATTCCTGCTTTAACCCTTCCCGGAGAGAAACTTGCGGCTGATAACCAAGGATTTTTCGCGCCTTAGACACATCAGCCGCTGTGTGACGCGCATCTCCCATCGCCTTTTCGATGTGGTTGCGTTTTATAGGTTGACCAACAATTTCCTCCATCGTGTCTAACACCTCAGCTAAAACCACCCTGCTACCACCACCAATGTTAAAAATTTCCCCCACCGCTGAAGGTGTAGCAGCCGCAGCTAAATTAGCAGCTACGGCATCACTGACAAATGTAAAATCCCTGGTTTGTTGTCCATCTCCATAAATAGGAATCGCTTCATCCTGTAAAACAGCTTTAAAAAACTTATGAAAAGCCATATCTGGCCTTTGTCTAGGCCCATAAACCGTAAAATAACGCAACGCCACAAATGGCACACCAAAGTTTTTATGATAAAGCCCACATAACCTTTCAGCCGCTAACTTCGTAATCCCATAAGGTGAAACTGGTAAAGGTGGAATACCTTCATGGGTTGGTAAAGTTTCCGCATCACCATATACACTGGAAGTTGAAGCATAGACCAACCTTTGCAAATTTTTCGCATCCTTAGCCGCTTCTAATAAAACTTGAGTAGCATTAATATTTCTTTCGGTATAGGCACGAAAACCTTGGCCCCAGGAATTTCTCACTCCTGCTTGAGCTGCTTGATGATAAACTACTTCCACATCTACCAGCAGTTTTGGCCAATCTAAAGATTGAATATCTCCTTCCACTAAAGTGAAATTCGGTGAGCCTTTTAAATGAGCTAAATTATTGCGTTTAAATTGCGGTTCGTAATAATCATTAAACTCATCAATACCAATTACTTCTTTTCCTTTTTTTAGTAGTGCATCAACTAAATTAGAACCAATAAATCCAGCAGCGCCAGTGACAATAACTTTACTCATATTTTTGATTTTTTTTAAATCTTATTTATATCTAAAATAGAAAAATAATCTAGATTTACTCTAATCAATAATTTTTCTAGTAAATTATTTTATACCATAGTATAGCTAACAATACCTTTGAAATTTTATTGAAGATTTTCCATCACCTTTTAACCAAAGTCCTTACACACATCTGTTCAAAAATCAATCTGTAGTCAGCATGAATTGTCTGGCTCTTGATTCGGTAGGATATTTAAGGGAAAATTTGATTCGCGAGTAACCCGCAGGGATTCTCGTTTCGCAAGGAACGCACGAGGACATCAGTGAAAGTTTTAGTTGTAGGTAATGGGGGACGTGAACACGCTCTAGCGTGGAAACTGCTGCAATCCAATAAAATTGAGCAAGTTGTCTGTGTACCAGGCAATGGCGGCACAGCAATTATGGAACGCTGCCAAAACTTGCCTTTAGCAGTTGATGACTTTGCAGGCATTAGCGCCTATGCTTTAGCAAATGGTATTTCTTTGGTGGTAGTCGGGCCAGAAGTGCCATTAGCCCAAGGAATTACAGATTATCTCCAAGCACAAGGATTAATGGTATTTGGCCCTAGTCAAGCAGGGGCGCAAATCGAAGCTAGTAAGGCTTGGGCTAAGGCTTTGATGGAAGAAGCAGGAGTCCCCACCGCCAAGGCTGGTGTATTTACAGATGCTGTATCTGCCAAATCCTACTTACACTCTCAGGGAGTGCCAATAGTCATCAAGGCTGACGGTTTAGCCGCAGGGAAAGGTGTGACAGTTGCTCAAACCTGGGAACAAGCAGAAAGTGCCATTGATGCAATTTTCCAAGGACAATTTGGCAGTGCAGGCAGTTCTGTGGTGATTGAAGAATGCTTGCTTGGTCAAGAAGTATCAGTTTTAGCATTAACTGATGGGTTAACCATTCGTCCCCTCTTACCTGCCCAAGACCATAAGCGAGTTGGTGAAGGCGATACAGGAGAAAATACGGGCGGAATGGGAGCCTATACCCCTGCACCCATTGCCACAGCGGAGTTGATGGCACGAGTACAAACGGAAGTTTTAGAAAAAACGATCGCTGCATTAAGAAATCGGGGCATTGATTACCGGGGTATTCTTTATGCTGGATTGATGATTACACCAGATGGTGATTTTCGCGTTTTAGAATTTAACTGTCGGTTTGGTGATCCAGAAACCCAAGTCATTTTACCTATGCTGGACACACCCCTAGAGGATTTAATTCTAGCCTGTATCGAGCAGCGTTTAGGAGATATGCCCCCCATTGCTTGGAAACAGGGCGCAGCAGCCACCGTAGTAGCCGCTTCTGGGGGATATCCCGGCAACTATGACAAAGGTAAGGTCATTACTGGCATTGACCAAGCCACAGTCGCAGGAGCAACAGTCTTTCATGCTGGCACCAAGTTGGATGCACAACAACAAATCCTCACAGATGGCGGTCGGGTATTAAATGTCACTGGACTAGGCGAAAATTTCCAACAAGCGATCGCTCAAGCCTACAAAGGACTCCAACACATCCAATTTGACGGCATCTACTACCGCCGGGACATTGGGCATCGAGTCTTGAAGTAGAAGGCAGGAGGAAGGTGACAGGTGACAGGGAACAGGTGACAGAAGAAAAAGAGTGAATTGCATTCTTTTCTTCACTTGCGTTCGCGCAGCGTGGCGCAGCCATACTTCTGCAACTCCTAAACTCCTTCCCCTACCATATTTGGCAAAGAAACTGTTAATTTTTAAGTTGTTGGAGTCAAAAAAAAGAACTACTAACAACTCTATTGAACATGCTGGGTCCTTTGAAAACAATCCGAGATGCGATCGCCAATTGGTGGTCAGAGTTCACCCTCCAGACTAAACTTCTAGCCGTTGCTACCCTAGTAGTCTCCCTGGTAATGAGTGGTTTGACCTTCTGGGCTGTGAATACCATTCAACAGGATGCACGTCTCAATGACACCCGTTTCGGTCGTGATTTGGGACTGCTGCTTGCTGCCAATGTTGCGCCCTTAGTGGCTGATCACAATCTCACAGAAGTGGCTAAATTTTCCCAAAGGTTCTATAGCAGCACATCTAGTGTGCGCTATATGCTTTATGCCGATGAAACTGGGCAGATATTTTTCGGTGTACCTTTTTGGGAACCGGAAGTCGAAAACTCCCTCACCATTAAACGGCGTATACAATTACCAGAAGATTATGCTGGAGACACTGACCAACCAATGGTGAGGCAACACATGACCCCAGATGGGGCTGTGACAGATGTATTTGTCCCATTAGTTGTTGATAAAAAATATTTAGGGGTGTTGGCTATTGGCATTAATCCCAATCCCACCGCCGTTATTTCTACTAATTTTACCCGTGATGTCACCATTGCTGTGTTTATCACCATTTGGGTCATGGTTATTTTAGCTGGTGTTATTAATGCCTTAACTATTACAAAACCAATTAAAGAATTATTAGTAGGGGTCAAACAAATTGCCGCTGGTAACTTTAAACAACGGATTGCTTTACCTTTAGGAGGTGAACTAGGAGAGTTAATTTTTAGCTTTAATGAAATGGCAGAACGTTTAGAACGTTATGAAGAACAAAATATTGAGGAATTAACCGCTGAAAAAGCTAAATTAGAAACCCTAGTTTCTACAATTGCTGACGGTGCAGTGCTGATTGATAACAGTATGCAAGTTATTTTAGTCAACCCCACAGCCAGAAGGATTTTTGGTTGGGAGGGTGTGGATGTGGTTGGTAACAATGTCTTGCATCACTTGCCTACATCAGTGCAAATGGAAATCACCCGTCCTTTATATGAAATGGCGGTAGGTGAATGTGAAAGCGCAGAGTTTCGGATTCCTTTAAATCAACCTACCAAACGCACTATCCGTATTCTTTTAACTACAGTTCTCGATTTACAAAGGGAAAGTCTCAAAGGTATTGCCATAACCGTTCAAGACATCACCCGTGAAGTTGAATTAAATGAAGCGAAAAGCCAATTTATTAGCAACGTTTCTCACGAACTGCGTACACCATTATTTAACATCAAAACTTATATAGAAACTCTACATGATTATGGTGAAGATTTAGGTGTAGAAGAACGGCAGGAGTTTTTACAAACAGTTAATAATGAAACTGATAGATTAACTCGGTTAGTTAATGATGTGCTTGACTTATCTAAATTGGAATCTGGACGTACTTACAATTTTGATAAGGTAGACTTAGCCCAAGCCTTAGAACAAACATTACGTACATATCAACTTAATGCTAAAGATAAAGGTATTGAATTAGTTCAAGATGTAACTGCCAATTTACCTTTAGTAGTTGGTAATTATGATTTATTACTGCAAGTCTTTGGTAATTTAATCGGTAATGCTCTCAAATTTACACCCGCAGGTGGTAAGGTTGCCATTCGTGCTTATCAGTTAACCTCTCCACTCAATAATCATAATCAACCTGGTAAAGTCCGCATCGAAATTAGCGATACAGGTATTGGTATAGCACCAGAAGACCAACAAGCAATATTTGACCGCTTTTTTAGAGTGGAGAACCGAGTTCACACCTTAGAAGGAACAGGCTTAGGTTTATCAATTGTCAGAAATATTATTGAAAGACATCACAGTAAAGTAAATTTAGTGAGTGAAGTAGGTGTGGGTACAACATTTTGGTTTGATTTAGATGTATTTGAAACTGTGCCCGTTGCATAGATGTTGGTGATTTTCACAAAATGTATAGAGAGCGATCGCGAAGTGCTGCTGCTTTCAGCAGATCGCTGTGTTTAGGAATGCTAAGAGAACAGATAACTTTTATGTGTCAGGCTTTTGGGTTTCCCACCGGGAAATAATCTCTAGTCCAGAAGGGAAAAAGATGAATTTTGGTTGCTGCTGTAAATCACCCAATCGGGTGTTTAACTCTCTTTTCAAAAACTCCTAGAATGCTTATACTTTAAACCTTTTGTTTTTACTCTTTTGATTTTGTATCTGCCCATACAGCAAAGAAGACTAAAAGAAAATGAAGAAATTGGTTTTTTGAATACCAAAACTATAGAATACTAAGAGTAGCCGGAAATACAAAATTTTCCTTTCTCCAGCCTCTAAATGCCTATTTTTGGGTAAATGAGTACAGCAAAATCACAAGCTCATGATCTGGCCAAAACCGCTGCAAATTCGTACAGGCTAAGATATTTGTCCTGAGTACAAAAATGCTGACTCCCTAGCTCAAAAATACTAGTACCCATGTGCAAAAATACTAGTACCCCTACCCCAAAAGAAATGTAAAGTTATTTTAACTGGGTTAGTTGAGGCTGTTGAGTACAACCTTAATCTATTCAATAAATATAATCAGCATCGGTTTTTGCCTCTGCTGGAGAGTCACCTGATATAAGCAGGAAAAGTACAAGGCTCATTTAACCAGACAGTACCGATGCAACAGTCTTTCGAGAGTACCAGTAATTCTCATTCTGCATCCGCAGAACGGAGACAAAATCAACTTTCTGGCCTTTTTCTTGAGCCATTAATCAGTGATTTTCGGATTATTTTTGAGCGAGATCCAGCCGCACGTAACTGGTTAGAAGTTTTCTTCTGCTACCCTGGATTTCATGCGCTGTGTCTATATCGTTTTGCTCACTGGTTGCACCGTCGAGGAGTAGCATTTTTCCCTCGCTTTATTTCCCATTTAGGGAGAATGTTCACAGGCATTGAAATTCACCCAGGCGCAAAAATTGGTAAGGGTGTGTTTATCGATCATGGCATGGGTGTGGTGATTGGTGAAACTGCTATTGTTGGAGATTATACCTTAATTTATCAGGGTGTAACTCTCGGTGGAACTGGGAAAGAAACTGGTAAGCGCCACCCTACAGTTGGGAATAATGTGGTTGTAGGTGCTGGTGCAAAGGTGTTGGGAAACATTCAAATTGGCGATCGCGTTCGCATTGGTGCAGGGTCAATTGTGTTACGCAATATCCCCGCAGATTCTACAGTAGTAGGCATTCCTGGACGGATTGTTTCTCGTAAACAACGCAACGGCTTACTGGAACATGGAAAGCTTCCCGATGTAGAAGCCACAGTTATTCGTTCTTTACTGTCCCGCATTGAGCAACTGGAACAGAAATTAGAACGTTTGACTAAAGATGAACCAAACTCTTGAAAGTTGAATTTTGTTGATGTTACCAAATTGTAATTCTGACGCATTAGGCGAGCAAATTTTGCTGATCCCTTTGGCTGATAGATGGTCAGTTTATCACCGCTTACAAGAGTTAAAAATTTCTTGTTCTTGTCCACCGGATGGTTCTTTGCGAGTACAAGTTAATAATGTTCAAGAAGCAATTCTCATCCGTAGTACATTAATGCAGTTTTTTGCTTCTCGTCCGCAGTTAATAGCCTGGTTAAATTGTTGTTGGCAATACAGTCATGAATGAAAAGATATGGTGCAGGGTATGGCTATTATCCACCCCATTATCGAGCACAGATTATCTCTAAATAATTGGTGTGAGTGATGACAATTGCAGCTAAAGGAGATGATTAATCCATACAATATCAGAGCTAAATCTCAGATGCAAGTACATTATTTCATCGAAAATCTTGTAAGTCATTATTCACTCACAAATTAGCTTGCAGACTCCAGCAATTTACCCTAAGCTTAGTTTTCATCCTGTTGGCAATACTTCACCAAACTCTGACATATGCTCTGCCATCAACTAGTGAAGTTAAGCCAATTAGTTACGACTTGGAAATTTGTAAAGTCAATTATGTTAACCCGTAGTAGTGAGAAAAAATTACTCCAATTCCTCCACAAAGAATTAGAGCTTTCTCAGGCTGATATCGCTGTAGCACTCAAACATCGTGAATTTAATCATGGGCCGATACCGATGTTACTTTGGCAGTATGGCTTAGTGAATTTAGAACAGCTAGATAAAATTTTTGATTGGTTGGCAGAACATGCCTAAAAAATTAATAAGTAAAAATTAAATTTGCCCATTTATCAGGTTTTGGTTGTCGAGGGGTTGAATCTTGAAGGTTTATGTTTCTGTGCCAATTGTCCAGGGTGAAGAAAATAGCAACCAAAACCGAGTAACCTTCATTTTTAATTTTTAACTACCCCAGAGTGAGGTCAATACCATGGTTACTAGTTTAATTGCGGGACTAAGTATATTAATTTTGACAGGAGTTGCTAATACTTATCTGGGTTATTGGTTGTTAACAAAAAGTTCTCAATCCCGCCGGAAAGGAACTTTGTAAAACTTACCATTTTTTAGTTCCCTGTCATACAGATTATTTCCTGATATTTAGGTAATAATGAAGGATCGTAAATCATGCTTAATCAGGAATAATTTTTTAGCATTTACCTGACGTAAAGTATTTATAGCACATCTACCACTGCAAAGAATTTCAGCCAGCAAAGATATTCAGACAGTTCTGCTAGAGGGATGTTTCCAATGCATCAAATCATTGTTAATGATACAACATTACGTGATGGCGAACAGGCGGCGGGTGTTGCTTTTAACTTAGAAGAAAAAGTAGCGATCGCTCGTTTTCTAGATTCCATCGGTGTTCCTGAATTAGAAGTAGGAATTCCCGCCATGGGAGCCGAAGAAATGCGTGCCATTACCGCCATTGTTAATTTAGACTTAAGTGCCAAATTACTAGGTTGGAACCGCGCTGTTATATCTGATATTAAAGCTTCTATCGCTTGTGGACTGCAACGAGTACATATTGCCATACCCGTTTCTGGTATTCAAATTGCGGCTAAATTTCATGGTCAGTGGCGAGTTAGTTTACAGAAATTGAAAGACTGTATTAGTTTCGCACTAGACCAAGGTTTATGGGTATCTGTAGGTGGAGAAGATTCATCGAGAGCCGATGAAAGTTTTCTCCAAGATGTGGCACAATTAGCACAGGAATGGGGTGCATCTCGCTTTAGATTTTGTGATACTGTTGGCGTTCTCGATCCCTTTAGCACCCATAGAAAAGTTAAGCGATTAGTATCTACTTTATCAATTCCTGTAGAAATTCACACCCATAATGATTTTGGTCTAGCTACTGCTAATGCACTATCAGGAATTAAAGCAGGTGCAGTATCAGTAAATACTACTGTTAATGGCTTAGGAGAAAGAGCCGGAAACGCTGCTTTAGAAGAAGTGATCATGGGTTTAAAATGTATCTACGATGTTTCCTTGGGAATTGACACTCGATGCTTATTAGAACTATCTCAATTAGTATCACAAGCATCCGGTGCAAATGTCCAACCTTGGAAAGCAATTGTTGGCGAAAATACCTTTGCTCACGAGTCAGGAATTCATGCTCATGGTGTTCTGCAAAATCCTGACACCTATGAACCATTTAATCCTGAAGAAGTTGGTTGGGAGCGGCGTTTAGTAGTCGGTAAACATTCTGGTCGTCATTTAGTTTCTAATCTATTAGAACAGCATGGCATCTTTTTGAATCCTCAAGAAACCCAAGCTGTGTTAGATGCTGTCCGTCAGCAATCAATTCTGAAAAAGCGCAGTCTCACTACAGAAGAGTTGCTGAATTTAGTTCGTGAACAGAGGTATTCTCATGCGACCAGATGAAATGGAACTCGACTCAGAACCAGTTTTTGAAATTGGTCAAAAAGTCCGCATTAAGAAACTAATCAAAAATGATGGTACTTTTCCTGGTCGCGAAATTGGAGAAGTATTAGCCAAAATTGGTGATGTTGGTTATGTTGCCAGTATTGGAACATTCTTGCAGACTTACTATATCTATGCTGTGCATTTTTTAGATACAGGGTACATCATCGGTTGTCGAAAAAGAGAACTAGAATCTGCTGAGGAAAACACAAACAATGAAAGTAATGCTACGGGTCAATAATTCCGGTAATTTAACTGTTTATGTTGCTAAAAAAGACCTGGAAGAAGAAGTAGTCAAACAAACACCAGGGGAATCAGGAACAGTTCTCACTCTCGCCAACGGTTGGGAATTAGAATTTAGCAATTTACCAGATAAAGGCAGTTTACCTTTAACAGTGGAAGCTAAACGTCTATCTTAAAAACTGGATAGGCAGGTGGGTAAAGTTCATCTTTGGTTTCATGTTCAGCTAATTACTTAGTTGCTAGGATGGTAATTTTTGGTAATAGGTAATTGGCACTTCACCCATTACCCATTGCCGATTATTTAAGATTAGCAATATAGGAAAATATTATTTTAGCTGACATGATATTACCCTAGCTAATCGCTGTGCAATATCAGTTGATTTGATAAACTTTGAGGTTTGGATATGGGTGACAAGTTACTGACGCTATCGGACTTAGATATTGAAGGTAAGTTTTTAGGGTTTGTCGCTGAAGAAAAGGGTAAATATAAGCATCTACGGTTGGCAATTCCCGCAGGTAATGTCAAAATTAAACTACCGAAACAGTTGCGTTGTTCGATTATTTCGGCGTTAATGCCTGGTGAGCAAATTCGCGTGAGTGCGATCAGTAAATTAAATCCCCGTACCAATAAAATTAAACTCAAAGCTTATCGAATTCAACAAGTTGGCTTTTGTCCAGTGGAAAAGCGACCACACCAACCAAAAGCCAAGATTATGGTTTGTCAGAAGTCTGGCTGTGTGAAACGGGGTGGTAAAAGTTTATTATCAGAGTTACATAAAACTTTGTGCGATCGCGGTTTGTTAGATAAAGTAGTAATTGAGCATACTGGCTGTCAAAAACGTTGTAGCAGCGCACCTAATTGCGTAGTGATGCTGGGTAAAAAACAATACAAAAAAGCCCATCCCGAAGCGATCGCATCATTACTAGAAAATCATCTCACTTAATTTGGTGCAAAATCAATAGTGATGACAGACAGAAAAAATCATTTTTTTTTCCTCTGAAAAAAGTGCTATTTTCTTCAGCAATATCATCTCTCTACAGATTTGGACACATCCTCTAGGGAGATGATCTGTTAAGAGAGTAGCATTAAATTTATTTAGTACGTTGTTAAGCACAGCAATTAAAGGGGTTTGGTTCAGCACCAAACCTTTTTTATTTTTGATCATTGCGGCAATATCAGTTTTATCCATATTTGTACACAATCTCTAGACAGATGAACGAAAGAGAGACTGATTCTAAATTAATTTTGGTGTAGTAAATGCTTGGTATATGAAGAGGCTTGGCTTAACCAAGCCTTTTATTATGAAATTTAGATATAGGCATGTAGTTTAATTCTTGGCATTGCTGATTGTGGTGATCACAAGGAATAAGAAATAATCTTTTTATATATTATTAGACATCTGGTAAAAATGAATGTAGAGACGTTCCAGCAGAACGTCTCTATAAGGGTTTCAAACCACGCACATTTAATTACTACCAGATGTCTATTTAGTATATCTATATTTTTGACTAACTTTTGATATCCCCTCTGAGACAATAGTCATTATTTTCCAAGAACCAAAAACCAAATTTAAAAAAATATTGCAAATTTACAGTTATCTTTTACACTTTCTGGGGAGAAAGTTAAAATAATAACATTCTATCAATAAATACAATTTGCCTATCCCTATGACAAGCAGCAATATAGAGGTAGTTTTCAGCTTCGATACTACAGGAAGTATGTATCCTTGTTTAACTCAAGTACGACGCAAAATCAAACAGACAGTCACTAGATTGATGAATGAACTACCATTAATTAAAATTGGGATTATTGCTCATGGTGATTATTGTGATCAAGATTCAACCTATGTTACGAAAATTTTGACCCTCTGTGATGATGTAGATCAGATTTGTGATTTTGTTCAAAATGTGGAACCCACTGGTGGTGGAGATGCACCAGAATGTTATGAATTGGTATTACATCAGGCTCAATCTTTATCTTGGTCAGACTCAGCTAATAAATCCTTAGTTTTAATTGGTGATGACCTGCCCCATGCACCAGCACACAACCCACAAAAGCTGAATTGGCGAAAAGAATTAGAGAAATTAGCTGATGGGGGTATTACAGTTTATGGTGTGCAGGCCCTGAATCGTTCCCATGCTACTCCTTTTTATCAAGAAATAGCCAATAAATCAGGGGGATTTCATATCAATCTTGACCAATTTTCCTATATTACTGATTTATTTTTAGCAGTTTGTTATCAGCAATCGTCTAATGAACAACTCCAGGCTTATGAACAAGAAATTATTAGCCAAGGGAGAATGAATAGAGGCTTAAATAAAATCTTTAACACCATGATGAAGCGGGAAGCGACATCCTATTTTGAATCCACTGATTTAAGGGCTGTAACACCTGGACGGTTTCAAGTGTTGGAAGTAGAACAGGATATTTCTATTAAGGCTTTTGTGTTAGAAAATGGCTTAAGATTTAAAATTGGTAGGGGATTTTACGAATTCACCAAAACTGAGACTATACAAGCCAAAAAAGAAATTATTCTCATGGATAGGACAACGGGTGATTTATTTGAAGGTGGTGCAGCAAGAGAAATGTTAGGTCTACCGATGGATGCAACGATTCGCATTAAACCTAGTAATTTAGAAAAGTATATTGTGTTTGTTCAAAGTACCTCCGCTAATCGGAAGTTAATTGGCAATACCAAATTTTTATATGAAGTAGAAGATTGGGATAGTTAATATAGGATATACTGCCCCAGGCAATAGCAGATAATGATTGAAAATCGTCCTCATGAATGTGGCGAAAATCAGGCGATCGCTAAACACTGTTAGTCTAGAGTTATCTGTACCAAGGTCTGCCTAGTGCAGGTTTGATATTCTAGAAAATCTATTTGCTGGGTATTTTGCTTTACATCTTATGATCCAAATTTCCTCTGAAGCGAAGCGTGTAGCAGAAGTACGGCGGTTGTTACAACAAGCTAGCTACGCCTATTATGTCTTAGATGCACCGATTATGGAGGATACTGTCTATGACCGACTGTATCGTGAATTACAAGAATTAGAAGCTAAATATCCAGAACTGGTAACTCCTGATAGTCCTACCCAAAGGGTAGGGGAAAGACCAGCAACCCACTTTACTTCCGTTCGCCATAATATCCCCCTCTATAGCCTGGAAAACGCTTTTAACCTGGAAGAATTGCAAGGATGGGAACAACGTTGGCGACGACATTTACCACCTCAGTATTCGCTGGGGGATGTTGACTATGTGGCAGAATTGAAAATTGATGGTGCGGCCTTAGCTTTAACTTATCAAAACGGGGTGCTGGTTCGTGGTGCCACCAGGGGTGATGGGGTAACGGGTGAAGATATTACCCAGAATGTGCGGACTATTCGCGCCATACCTCTGCGCTTAAACTTTGATGGAATGGAAAATATCGAAAAGGTAGAAGTGCGGGGAGAGACATTTTTACCTTTGGATGTATTTAAAGAAATTAATCAGGAAAGACAAAAAGCCGGTGAACAGGTGTTTGCTAACCCCCGCAATGCCGCAGCGGGTACACTCAGACAATTAGACCCCCGCATTGTGGCACGACGCAGGTTAGATTTCTTTGCTTATACCCTGCATATTCCCGGAATGGATGATGCAAGTATTGCTAATACCCAGTGGGATGCTTTGGAATTGTTGCAAAAGATGGGTTTTCGCGTCAACCCTAACCATAAGTTATGCGCGACTTTGGCAGAGGTAGGGGAATATTACGAATATTGGGATAGGTCACGGCTGAATTTACCCTACATGACCGATGGGGTGGTAGTGAAGCTGAATTCCTTTAAGCTGCAAGAACAGTTAGGGTTTACCCAAAAGTTTCCCCGCTGGGCTGTAGCCCTCAAATATCCAGCAGAGGAAGCGCCAACTCGCGTAGAAAGAATTACGGTGAATGTGGGCAGGACTGGGGCCTTAACACCATTGGCAGAAATGTTACCTGTGCAGTTGGCAGGGACTACAGTTTCTCGCGCTACTCTACATAATAGCGATCGCATTGCCCAATTAGATATCCGCGTTGGTGATACGGTCATTGTTCGCAAAGCCGGGGAAATTATTCCTGAAGTGGTGCGGGTAATTAAAGAATTGCGTCCAGCAGATACTCAAGCTTTTATTATGCCAACTGACTGCCCTGTCTGCGGTCAACCAGTTGTCAGAGAGTCGGGGGAAGCAGTAACCAGGTGTGTGAATGCTTCTTGTCCAGCCATTCTCAAAGGAGAAATTGAACATTGGGTCAGTCGTGATGCCTTAGATATTAAAGGGATGGGTGAAAAGCTGGTGCATCAATTGGTAGATAAAGAGTTGGTGCATTCCGTTGCTGACTTATATCATTTGACCACAGAAAAACTATGTACCCTGGAACGGATGGGTCAAAAGTCAGCCGAAAAATTAGTGAATGCGATCGCCCAATCAAAAAATCAACCTTGGGCTAGGGTATTATATGGTTTAGGGATTCGTCATGTAGGCAGCGTCAACGCCCAACTATTGACAGAGAAATTCACTACCGTAGAAAAGTTAAGTGCCGCTAAACAGTCAGATATAGAAGGCGTTTACGGTATCGGTGCAGAAATTGCTCAATCAGTCTCTCAATGGTTCCGCACCCCTGCCAATCAAACCTTGATTTCCCGTCTCCAAGAAATTGGCTTGCAATTTACTCAAACAGAAGAAACACTAGTAGTTGGTAAAATTAACGCCCAAATTGCAGGTAAAGTTTTTGTCATTACTGGCACGTTACCTACCTTAAAACGTGATGAGGCTAAAGGGTTAATTCAAAAAGCTGGTGGTAAAGTCACAGACTCAGTGAGTAAAAAAACAGACTATTTAGTTGTGGGGGCAGATGCAGGTTCTAAGTTAGAAAAGGCCCAGTCTTTGGGAATTACTCAGTTGAGTGAGGAACAATTATTAGATTTGTTAAACACCTAAAGTGCAGTGTATTTCGCTTAGGGCAAATCTACAAAACTTGTCCAATCTCTTTTTCCCTGCTGACCTAATCATCATTAACTGAAGATGATATTAGACCCGACACCCCACACCCTCAATTTCTAGGATGTGCATTACAACTATACATCAGGTTAGTTTTCCCCTGGGAGAGCTAATTTCTGTAATTTAACAGCAAAAAAGGCCAGATATATGACAGTTCCTGCTACTAAATGATACATCAAACTTCCGGTCGCTGGCGTTTAGGACTGGGTTTATCCTTAGTCACAGTTTTTCTCTGGGGAATTCTGCCTCTAGCTTTAGCTGTCACACTACAAGTCCTAGACGTTTACACCGTCATTTGGTTTCGCTTTTTTGGTTCTTTTTTATTGCTGGCAATTTATTTAGCTGTGCAGAACAAACTACCCAATTTAGGACAATTAAGTTCTACATCTTGGCAGTTATTAGTAATAGCTACTATTTTTTTAGCAGCTAATTACTTTCTGTTTATGCAAGGTTTAGCTTTAACTACTCCTGCCAATGCTGAGGTAATTATTCAATTAGCCCCGGTGCTATTGAGTTTCGGAGGATTAGTTTTATTCCGAGAACGTTATACCCAGTGGCAATGGTTGGGAGTGGGTGTATTAACTTTGGGGTTTGTCTTATTTTTTCATGCACAGTTAGCTAATTTAATTACAGCCCCAGATAAATATTTACTAGGCAGTGGATTACTAGTTTTAGGTGCAGGTGCTTGGGCAATATATGCCTTAGCGCAAAAGCAGTTACTACAATATTTATCTTCTGAAGGTATCATGTTAATCATTTATGGAGGATGTACTTTACTATTTACACCATTAGCTCAATTTAAAACTCTTTTGAATTTAGATATTTTACATTCTTCCATGTTAATTTTTTGCAGCTTGAACACCTTAATTGCCTATGGTGCTTTTGCCGAATCTTTAGAACATTGGCAAGCATCCAGAGTGAGTGCAGTGTTAGCTATAGCCCCGATTATTACCTTAATTGCCGGATGGTTAACATCAGCAATTGTACCAGGATTAATTGCTCCTGAAAATATCACCTTCATTGGCATTATCGGTGCAATTCTGGTTGTGATTGGTTCCGTTAATATTGCTTTAGCAAAAGCTAATTAAGATAATTCTCACTTCTATATTCTGACAATTACAGGATACATACTGAGGCAATTTACTCGATAATTTGTTAAGATTTTGATGTGAATACAGGTATATAGATTTAATCTTTACTTGGTGTATTTTTGTCTACCGCATTGACTCCGAAAATTCAAATTTTCACTGGCTGAAATTCACCAGTAAACATCTGCCAATAAATCCAGGAAATGAGGCGAATTAATTATGTAGTTTCGTCAGGGTGTTAAAACAACTACCAAAATCATAGCCTCGCTCAACAACATCACCACAACAGTTAAGCGATGAATAGTTTGTTTGGTAATTGGGCCAGCACCCTGAGAAAACATTCCCTATTGCTGGTTCTTTCTATGCTGCTGCCAACATTTGGTATGAGTAATGCTGTGATGGCAGCAGAGAAAGTTTATGCTGCTTATTCGAGTTTAGAGTTTGCAATTCCTGTTAGCTCTTTAGAAAGATATGTAGAAACTGGTTTCATTGATCTAGATCTAGCTGGATATGAGCAGTATATCTTACCTCACAAACTGCAAGAAATAAGGCAGATTTTAACTCAGCCTATCAAAATAAATCCTATGGTAGCGGCTCATTTTCTCTCCTCTGAACAGGGGGCATTTTTGCTGCGAAGATTAACTGAATTAATCAAAACCAAATATGGAGAATCAGAATTTAATCTACAAGCTTTAAAAACAGCTTTAATTTCTGCTTCTGAAGCACCGGAAGGTTTTACTTTATTAAATTTATTGCGTCAATATCCCAATCAAAGTATTCATATTGATGTAGCTTCTAGTTTAGAAATTGCAGCAGAGTTGGGAAAACTGATGAGTGCAACTCAACAAGCGATCGCTGCTGTCCAAGCACAGGCTACTATAGAAGCAGCTAATTTACCCCAATTGCCCCAACCTGCAACCCCAGGTAATCTGTCATTTCAACAATATCAAGTCAAATTTTTCGACCATAAACGTCAGCGACTGTTATTAACAGATATATATATTCCTGTGGTGAAACAACCAGTACCTGTAATTGTGGTTTCCCACGGTTTAGGCTTAGATAGTAGCAATTTTCGCTATTTAGCTCATCACTTAGCTGCCCATGGTTTTGCAGTGGTGATTCCTAACCATCCAGTTAATCATCAAAAAATCAATTCATTACTCGTAGAGAAAAGAAAATTCCTGACCAATACCAACAGTGAATTTAGCGACCCTAGTGAATTTAAAGATAGACCTTTAGATATTAAATTTATCCTCGATGAATTAGAAAAAAGTAACAAATCAGATGCCAGATTGCAAAATCGTCTCAACTTACAACAAGTGGGAGTATTTGGTCAATCACTGGGTGGTTACACTGCACTAGCTTTAGCAGGGGCAAAAATTGATTTTCAGCAGTTACGAGCAAACTGTCAACCAGAAATCTTAGATAAAACCTGGAATATATCTTTGCTGCTGCAATGTCGAGCTTTAGAATTGCCAGCCAAGTCTATTACCAAGTATAATTTTCGAGATGAAAGAGTCAAAGCAGCGATCACAGTTAACCCCATCACTAGTTCTATTTTTGGTCAACAGGGTTTAAGCCATATTCAAACCCCAGTCATGATAGTAGGTAGCAGTGACGATACCGTTGCACCTGCTTTAGCTGAACAAATTCTGCCTTTTTCCTGGGTAACACAACCCCATAAATATTTAGTCATGCTCTTAGGTGCAACCCACTTTTCTACCATTGGTAATAGCAGTGAACAAAGCAAACAAGTCCAACTACCACCGGAAATGGTCGGAGATGCTGTCCAAGCACGTCAATCTATCAATGCGTTGAGTTTACCTTTCTTCCAAAATTATGTGCATGGTAAATCAGAATATCTACCTTACCTCAAAGCTACCTACGCTCACAGCCTTTCCACTCCCTCTTTAAAGGTCAATCTCGTCCAATCTCTCAATCAACAACAACTAGCACCCTTACTAGATAATCCCCTCAAAGGACTAAATCCACCAAAAAAAAAATCCCTCACATTATAGCCAAATTCGGATTTTGGATTTTGGATATCGGAGTTTCCTTACTGCATGTCATAATTTTCTTGTGATGCTCCGAAGGTTAGTAATTGGTGACTGGTAAACAAACAGAAACTCTACAAGGATTTCTCAACTTAAACAAACCATTTGATTGGACTTCCCACGACTGTGTAGCGCGGGTGCGGAAGCTGTTGAGGATGAAAAAGGTAGGACATGCAGGAACTTTAGACCCAGCAGCTACAGGGGTGTTACCAATTGCTTTAGGTAAGGCCACAAGATTATTACAATATCTACCAGGAGAAAAAGCCTACAACGCAACTATTCGTTTTGGGGTGCGTACCACCACCGACGATTTACAAGGGGAAATTATCGCTACCCAATCTTGTCCAGAATTGAATTTAGATGACGTAAAAGCAGTAATGACCTGCTTCCTGGGAAAAATTGAGCAAATACCCCCCAGCTACAGCGCAATTCAAGTCCAGGGAAAGCGTCTTTATGATTTAGCACGTCAAGGTGAAATTGTAGAAGCACCTGTACGAACTGTGGAAGTATTCAAGATAGAAGTGTTAGACTGGCGGGATGGTGATTTTCCTGAATTGGATTTAGCGATCGCTTGTGGTGCAGGTACATATATTCGAGCGATCGCCCGTGATTTAGGCATAAAATCAAATACAGGTGCTACTCTAGCTGCCTTAACCCGTACAGAAAGCAGTGGTTTTCATTTACCAGATAGTCTCACCCTCACAGACTTAGAAAACCAACTCTCAGCAGCAACCTTTCAACCTCTGTCCCCAGATGCAGCTTTGCAACATTTACCCTCCCTTACCCTAGTTGCACCAGAAAGTACAAAATGGTGTCAAGGTCAAAAAATCCCTGTCAATGTAGATACTGTGGGACTGGTGCGAGTTTATCAACCAGAAATAGGCTTTTTAGGAATTGCTAAATTAGAAAATCAGTTATTAATTCCCCAAATGGTATTTGAACCAATATCTTAGAGGGTGTTTATTTGGTCAGTTTTTTAGTAATAAGTAGATGGGCATAAAAAATATAATATCTTCCGTCATTGCCAGCAATGCAGTCTCAAGCCTATATTTTCAGGTATACGTAAGTCATAAAATATTTAATTGATGATATAAAGAAGGTAAGTTTACAATTGATATCATTTTAACAGATGAAAATCTCTACATTCATTCTCGGAGAAGGCTATTCATTATTCATCGATTTTAATACTCGCTCTATTTGCCTGGGTGCGTCAATCTGTTCGGGACCCCAAAGATAAATTGCTTTGTTAAAATATTCTTCACTACTGGCTGTATCTTCCATTTTTTGATAGGTTAATGCTAGTTGAAAGTAGGCTTCTGCAAGATCGCATTTTGCACGAATTCTATCTAATATTTCAATTGATTCCTGATGACGAGTAAGAGCTGTTTCAATTTTGTTCTGGATACGGTAAAGTTCAGCTAAACCTGTTAATGCTTTTGCCTTTACCTGTATATAATTGGTATCTTCTGCAAATGAAACTGCATGATTATACATTACAAAAGACTTTTCTATTTTTGCTAAGTTCTTATATGTTGTACCTAGTAGTAAAAAACTCAGAAATGTTGAATGTTAAGAAAAATCAGATAAAAATAGCCCAAAATATGGTAATTTTGGGCGAATAATTAAAATATATTAGTTAAGTTGTGATTATAAATTCCTTT
>NZ_JACJTT010000016.1 GCF_014698825.1 Richelia sinica FACHB-800 | reverse complement strand
CTCTACGCTGAAATTGGGAAATTAACCAAACACATTATTGCATCTATTGCCCGAAGGCAATATATTTTGATGGCTTTATCTGTAGCTGGCTTTTAGAGAATTGGTATTACTCAAAACATCCCAACTATTGAGCCAAACCTCTACTTCCCCTACTCTCCCTACTCTCACAAGGGAATGTAAAAAACCTACCCCAATGAGCGTAACCCCACCCGCTATTTGTGACAATTGCGTAAGTCCTCAAGCCGTAATACCAGTCTAATCAACGGTTAAGTCTCAGTATACTGAACATGAATCAAAACGGATTTCTCTAGCTAGATTCGGGTTTGACTGGGTATTTGCCGATGATAAAAATTTGTCCTGATTTCATGTTTTTCCAGGAGTATCTAAGAAATTAGGTGATTCATTTTACCTGTAGTTGGGTTCTATTTGGTACTAATTAAGATTTTGAGGAAAAGAAATAAACTAACTTTTATTTACTGATCATCTGTGCAAATGCCTGAATAATGACCATAGAATTCACTGGGAAAGACCAACTGTATAATAAATTGCCAATATTTAAAATGATTTACGGCTTATTTCATCCTCAAGACAGTTAAAAATTTATATCATCTTTGGGAATTTAGACTTTGATATATAGCAATTAAATAGGAGAAATAATGGCAATGAAACATGGGAGAAATAAGGGCATATTCGGTAAGATATTTTTGTCTGTTGTGTTGGTACCAACCTTATTTGTTGCGGCTATATCTTATCGGGTAGGTGCTGAAGATACAGGCTTATGTTTTATGGTGACATCTTCAGGTAAAACTGTGAGTTTAGGTAAATTGTGCGGTAAAACTGCCCAGAAACCAGAGACGAATACAGCCGCTATCACAACTGAAGCACCAGAGAACAAAGAACATAAATCATCTGGATTGAAGAGTAATAAAAAAATAGACACTAGAGTAGCACGAATTCCTATTAAACGGCGAATCGGCAGAACTCCAGTAATAGAGGTAAATTTTAATAATAAACAGTCTTTCGATATGATTTTAGACACTGGTGCAAATAGCACTTTAATTACCCGCAAAATGGCTAATAAATTGAATATTAAAACTACTGGTTCAATTGCTGCACAAATTGCTGACGGTAGTCAAATCAAATTATTAACTGGACAGGTAAAGTCTATAGCAGTGAGTGGAATGGTAGCTCAAAATTTAGAAGTAGCGATCGCACCTAACGCAGGAATTGGACTATTAGGCCATGATTTCTTTGGTGAATATGACATTAAGTTATCAGCAAAGGAAGTGGAGTTTCATCGGCGCTAAATTAAAACGCGATTAAAAAAAATAAAACTTATAAAAACTTAATTTGACAGGTAAAGAAACAGAAAAAACTCAGTTAAGCATTTAAGCGCGCTCGGCGAAAATCCTCTGTCAAAATGATTGTAGAGATGTTCTGCTATAACGTCTCTACGAGGGTTTCAAACCAAGCATATTTAATTACCACCAGATGTCTAATTACCTTCATAACACTATGAGCGATCGCCCTGGGAAGGTTAACATAGCTGAAAACTCTGAAAAAGCTCGTAAAGTATTCCTTTGGGCTTTGGAGTATTGAATTTTCACTTTCACCTTGCCCTAGCAGTCTCTCCCAGAATGATGAGTGAGAGGGGACAGAAACCTGATAGATTTAGCTATCAGCGAGTAAAAAACTTGTAAAGATGAAAGTCCTGGTTATTGGTGGCGATGGGTATTGCGGTTGGGCAACCGCACTCTACCTTTCTAATAGAGGTTACGAAGTTGGTATTTTAGACAGTTTGGTGCGCCGACACTGGGATAATGAACTAGGTGTCGAAACTTTGACTCCGATCGCACCAATTCAGCAACGTATTCAGCGCTGGCAAGACTTGACTGGTAAATCTATTGACTTGTTCACTGGCGATATTACGAATTACGGCTTCCTGTCCAAAGCATTACACAAGTTCCAACCAGAGGCCATAGTGCATTTTGGTGAACAGCGTTCCGCACCATTTTCCATGATTGACCGTGAACACGCTGTTCTCACTCAGGTGAACAATGTCGTAGGTACATTGAACCTGCTGTATGCAATGCGGGAAGACTTCCCAGACTGCCATTTGGTCAAACTGGGAACTATGGGTGAATATGGTACACCCAATATAGATATTGAAGAAGGCTATATCACCATTGAGCACAATGGTCGCAAAGATACCCTCCCGTATCCCAAGCAACCAGGCTCAATGTATCACTTGAGTAAAGTCCATGATAGCCATAATATCCATTTTGCCTGCCGCATTTGGGGTTTACGGGCCACAGATTTAAATCAAGGCGTGGTTTATGGTGTCCTCACCGAAGAAACCGGTATGGACGAACTGCTAATCAATCGTCTTGATTATGACGGTGTATTTGGAACTGCACTCAACCGCTTCTGTATTCAAGCCGCAGTCGGTCATCCCCTCACAGTCTACGGTAAAGGCGGACAAACCCGTGGCTTCTTGGATATTCGGGATACAGTACGATGTATTGAGATAGCGATCGCTAACCCTGCTCAAGCTGGAGAATTCCGTGTCTTCAACCAATTTACTGAACAATTCAGTGTTGGTGATTTGGCAATGATGGTGAAAAAAGCAGGTACTGCCATGGGATTGAATGTAGAAATCAACAACATTGACAACCCCAGAGTAGAAAAAGAAGAACATTACTTCAACGCCAAAAACACCAAACTCCTCGATTTAGGTTTACAACCCCACTACCTTTCTGATTCCTTATTGGATTCATTGTTAAACTTTGCCGTCAAGTATCAGAAACGAGTAGATTTCAACCAAATTTTACCCAAAGTATCTTGGCATAGAAACTAGTGGAAAATTGGGAACAATGAATTAGGTGACAGGGAACAGGTGACAGGTGACAGAAAGAGAGGGGGTGTAGAGAAGAGGGGGAGGAAAAATGAAGATATTCCTCCTTGTCCTCCTTATCCCCCTTGTCCCCCTTGTCCTCCGTTTCCCCCCCTGCCTTCTGCCTTCTGCCTTCTGCCTGCACTCAATCATTTTCTATGAGAATTGCCCTATTCACCGAAACCTTTTTGCCCAAGGTTGACGGCATTGTGACACGTTTACGTCACACCGTTGACCATCTCCAACGTGATGGAAATCAAGTATTGGTAGTAGCCCCTGAGGGAGGGATTAAAGAACATAAAGGAGCGAAAGTTTACGGCGTTAGTGGTTTTCCCTTACCTTTGTATCCAGAGTTGAAAATGGCCTTACCTCGTCCTGCCATTGGTCATGCCTTAGAAGAATTTCAACCGGATATTATTCATGTTGTTAATCCAGCAGTTTTAGGACTCTCTGGGATTTTTTATAGCAAAGTATTAAAAATTCCTTTGGTGGCATCCTATCATACCCATTTACCCCAATATCTCCAGCACTATGGCTTAGGAATGTTAGAAGGGTTACTATGGGAATTACTGAAGGGGGCCCATAACCAAGCGATGTTAAATTTGTGTACATCGACAGCAATGATGGCTGAATTGACAGCCCACGGCATTGAACGGGTAGATTTATGGCAGAGGGGAGTGGATACAGAATTGTTTCACCCAGACCGTGCCAGTTTAGAAATGCGATCGCGATTATCTCAAAATCACTTAGATAGTCCCTTGCTACTCTACGTCGGCCGCTTGTCTGCGGAAAAGGAAATTGAACGCATCAAGCCGATTTTACAAGCTATTCCCCATGCCAGATTAGCCTTGGTGGGAGATGGCCCCCATCGTTCCACATTAGAAAAACACTTTGCTGGTACCAATACCCTATTCGTAGGCTATCTGATGGGAGAAGAATTAGCCTCAGCCTTTGCCAGTGCTGATGCCTTTATTTTTCCCTCCCGAACTGAGACACTAGGATTAGTGCTTTTAGAAGCAATGGCTGCTGGTTGTCCGGTGGTTGCTGCCCGTTCTGGTGGAATTCCTGATATTGTTACTGATGGGGTCAATGGTTATCTTTTTGATCCCAAAGCTGATATCCAGGCCGCCATTGATGCTACAGTTCTGCTGTTAGAACAACAGCAAAAAGCAGCCATTATCCGTCAAAATGCTCGTCAAGAAGCGGAAAAATGGGGTTGGAGCGCAGCTACACGCCAACTGCAACATTACTATCAAAAAGTCGTTTCTACACCGACTCTGACAACAGCTAGCTAAAATTTTGGTTTGCTCTCAAGGCGGGATAAAACCCGCCCTAAAGCTCAAAAAATGCCAAATTTCCCACGTAATCACATATTTATGAATGATTAAACCCACAGTTAACATTTAAACTCCCATGACACTTCCTACCCCTGGTAGCGTCTTGGCTACATTAACGGAACTAAATCAAGTTAACCAAACCCAGGACTTGCTCAGTCGGGTAACAGAACTGTCGGTTAACGAGTTTGTGTGCTTACTGGACTTTATCACCGCAGAATTCCAGCAATTTCTTAGAGCTATTGATTTACTCAATAATGAAGCTTTAGAAAGCATGTTGGAGAAAGTCCTGCAAGCTATTACGTTGAAAATTGGTCAAATTCTCCAAGCAGAACACACAGCCATCTTTTTAGTTGATAATGATAAAGGTCAACTGTGGTCAAAGGTTCCTCAAGATAATAGCCAAAAGTTTTTAGAAATTCGTATTCCTATTAATGTTGGCATTCCTGGTCATGTAGCGACTACAGGCGAATATTTAAATATATCAGAAATATATTCTCATCCTTTATTTAGCCCAGAATTAGAGCAACAAATGGGCTATAAAATTCATAATATTTTATGTATGCCAGTGGTCAGCAGCAAAAATAAAATTGTTGCTGTAGTCCAATTGGTAAATAAAGCAGGTGATGTTCCTTTTACTCAGGAAGATGAAGAATCCTTTCGGGATTTTGCTGCTTCTATCGGCATTATCTTAGAAAGTTGTCAATCTTTTTATGTTGCCGCTCGTAATCAGCGTGGAGCTACAGCTTTATTAAGAGCTACCCAAACCTTAGGGCAAAGTTTGGATTTAGAAGCCACTTTGCAAATGGTGATGGAACAGGCGAGAATTTTAATGCAAGCTGATAGAAGTACCCTGTTTTTGTATCGCAAAGAAATGGGGGAATTGTGGACAAAAGTAGCAGCAGCAGATGGTCAACATTTAATTGAAATTCGCATTCCGTCTAACCGGGGTATAGCTGGTTATGTGGCTTCTACAGGACAAGCTTTGAATATTCCTGATGCTTATAAAGACCCCAGGTTTGACCCGACTACAGATAAAAAAACGGGTTATTTAACTAGAAATATTTTATGTTTACCTGTATTCAACTCCGCCAATGAATTGATTGGAGTCACGCAATTAATTAATAAACATCAAGGTAGTTTTACAACTTCCGATGAAGAATTTATGCGAGCGTTTAATATTCAAGCGGGAATCGCTTTAGAAAATGCTCGTTTATTTGAAAATGTGTTATTAGAAAGACAATACCAAAAAGATATTCTCCAAAGTTTATCTAATGCGGTAATTTCTACAGATATGCAAGGACAAATCGTTACTATTAATGATGCGGCGTTAGAGTTACTAGGTTGTCCTTTACAAGCAACAAATAGTAAATATAATAAAATTCTCTGGGAACAAAATTTAATCGGTCGTCCCGTGTGGGAAATTGTGCCACTGGAAAACTTGCAAATGCGTTTGGAAGACAGTTTAAAACATGGTGCTAGACATTATGTTCCAGAGCAAAGTTTAATAGTGGGATTATATGAAGAAGTTAATAATGTTGCTTCTCTAGGATGGAGAGGGAAGAAGTTAATTTTAGCCATACGCGATCGCACCAATCCCGATATTTTCATCCCCTGGAATCAACCCCTAATTCCCCATTTACATAGGTTGCGTGGGGATGCAGTCACACTATTAGAGCGCAGTATTAATCTCACTGTGAATCCCTTAACCAACCCAGAAGGAGGCGTGCGGGGAGGGTTGGTGGTATTGGAAGATATCAGCCGAGAAAAACGGATGAAAAACACCATGTACCGTTATCTTACACCCCATGTAGCCGAGCAGGTGATGGCTCTTGGTGAAGATACTTTAATGGTAGGTGAACGGAAAGAGGTGACGATTTTATTTTCTGATATTCGCGGTTACACCACACTCACAGAAAATTTGGGTGCAGCTGAGGTGGTATCGCTGCTGAATCAGTATTTTGAAACTATGGTGGAAGCAGTTTTTAACTATGAAGGAACCTTAGATAAGTTTATTGGCGACGCTTTGATGGCGGTATTTGGTGCACCTCTACCACTGACAGAAAATCACGCTTGGCGAGCAATTCAGTCGGCTTTGGATATGCGACGGCGGTTGCAAGAATTTAACCATAGAAGAATTATTCAGTCCCAACCACAAATTCATATTGGTATAGGCATTAGTTCTGGAGAAGTGGTATCAGGAAATATTGGTTCCCACAAACGGATGGACTATACAGTCATTGGTGATGGAGTCAATTTAAGTTCTCGATTGGAAGGTGTTACCAAAGAATATGGCTGTGATATTCTGTTGAGCGAGTTTACATACAAATTATGTAGCGATCGCATTTGGGCCCGGCAACTGGATAAAATTCGCGTCAAAGGTAAACACCAAGCCGTAGATATTTATGAATTAATTGGCGATCGCACCATACCCCTAGATGCTGATACCGAAGAATTTCTGCACCTCTATCATACTGGACGCACAGCTTATTTAGAGCGAGATTTTCCACAAGCGATCGCTTATTTTACAGCCGCTCAACACCTCAACCCCACAGACCAAGCCGTTAACCTCCATCTAGAACGTGCCCACAATTATCAAAAAAGCCCACCACCAGAAACCTGGGATGGTGTGTGGACAATGTTAGGGAAGTAGAAGAAAAGTGTAGAAGTCAGAAAAAATTTCTGCTCCTACACCCTATTTTTCTTAAGCAATCAAAGTGAAATTGCTACTGGTCAAAGTAATTTCAGGATTACCTAAACGAGCAAACTCAAACACCGACGCTGCACCCAAAACATTACCATTTTGGTTATAGAATAAGCTGCCAGTGCTTTGACTAAAGACAATACGAGCATTACTTGCATCTACAAAACCATCATCACTCACCACCGCAAAATCAGTTAAAGCTTGTCCGGCAGCATTTGTTACAGCAGTGAAGGTCGCCTTTTTCAAAACGATTGAGTCTAATCCAACTTCAAACTGACTAATGTAATCTACACCTAAAGTAGTGCTAAATGCTCCACTACCTTGGAATAAATATTTATCATTGCCAACATCTCCCGTCAGAACATCATCACCTAGTCCTCCCCACAGGGTGTCATTGCCACTACCACCAGAGAGCATATCATTACCAGCTTCTCCCCACAGTCGGTCATCACCAATGCCACCAGAGAGAATATCATTACCATTGCCACCATTCAGAGTGTCATTTCCCCCTAAACCTTGCAATTGGTCATTGCCATCACCACCATTGAGGGTATTGCTTAAACTATTACCTGTGAGACGGTCATTACCTATGCCACCTGTGGCATTTTCAATCACATTATTGGCAGAGAGAATCAACTTGAGATTGCTATTAACTGTTTGTGATGTAGTAACTCCCAAATTGATATTTGCAGCTACAGTTGTGCCACTAAAGCTAATAGTATCAATTCCCCCTGTGGTAGTTTCGCTAATAGTATCCGTTCCCAAGGCAGTTGTAGCTGTGAAAATGTAAGTATCATTGCCAGTTAGACCTGCAAGGGTATTATTGCCACTATTGCCTCTGATGACGTTACTGCTTGCATTTCCAGTCCCATTGATAGCTGCGGTGCCCGTGAGAGTCAGATTTTCGACATTGGTGGGTAAGGTAGTGGTGACAGATGCAGTTAAGGTATCGGTGATAGTTGTAGTTGCAGTGTGATTTGTACCCAAGGTGGCATTAGTTGGACTACTCAGCTTCAGAGTGAAGGTTTCATCAGCTTCATTAATGGCATTATTGAGAATGGAAATGCTAATAACTTGACTGGTCACACCAGGGTTAAAAGTCAGGGTTCCCGTCCTAGCAGTATAGTCACTACCAGCTATTGCAGTACCGTTAGCAGTGGCATAGTTAACAGTAATTGTTTGGGTGCTGGGGTTGGAGAGAGTAACGGTGTAGGTAACAGTTTGGGAACTTGTCAAACCTTCCACAACCTTTTGGTTCAGACTAATATTCAGAGTTGGGAGGGGGTCTGTATCAGCAATATTCACCGTTGCACTAGTAGTTGCACCAAGAGTGTATCCTGTCCCTAAACCTAAATTGAGGGTAACTGTTTCTGTTAACTCATCTATATTGTCATTAGTGGGATTAACAGTCACCGTTGCAGTGCTACTACCTGCGGCAAAAGTAACTGTACCAGTGAGATTGGTGTAGTCTGTACCATTAATAGCGGTTCCTAAAAGAGTGTATTTTACCGTCAAGGCATTGGTTGTACTACCTGTTCTTGTCAGGGTAAAAACACCAGAGTTTGGACTTTCACTAGCACTACTATCTGTTGCCGCAACAGTAATGACAGGAAAATCATCAGCAAGAGTAATAATTTGATCTGAAAACTGCACTCTTTGAACTCCAGATAAAGTATCTATGCCATCACGATTACTTATTGAATCCGTAATGGTGAATACACCGCCTGTGCTGCTAATTTGATATTCAGAACGAGCACCTGAATAAATAGCAATATCGTTGCCAGCACCTCCATAGAGAGTATCATTACCAAGCCCCCCAGTTAATCTATCATCACCCTGTTCAGCGAATAAACGGTCATTACCATCTTGACCGCGTAGGGTATCGTTACCTAAACCACCAAACAAATCATCACGAGCGGTAGAGCCGGTGATATTGTCATTCACAACTGCTGTTCTAAAGTTAAAATCACTGGCTTGAAGTTGACCTTTGGTAATGCCATCAATTTTCAGTTGATAAGAATAATTACCGCTATTAGAGTGGCTGTAGTAAGTAGTAATGACGGCATCACCTTCAATATCCTCATTGGTGAGAAGTAAGAGGGTATTATAGTCACTAATACCAATAGTTCTCAGGTCAATTTTGTCTTGTCCCTTGACAAAATCAGCGACTAAATCTTGGTTAAAAGCCAGAGTCGAATCATCAAAGTATTCGAGGACAAATTGATCGTTACCTGTGCCACCATAAAGGGTATCATTGCCAAACCCACCAAATAAGATATCATCACCTTGTTCAGCGAATAAACGGTCATTGCCATCTTGACCGCGCAGGGTATCGTTACCTAAACCACCAAACAAATCATCACGAGCGGTAGAGCCTGTAATATTGTCATCAACAACTGCTGTTCTCAAGATAAAATCACTGGCTTGAAGTTGATCTTTGGTAATACCATCAATTTTCAGTTGATAAGAATAATTACCACTATTAGAGTGGCTGTAGTAAGTAGTAATGACGGCATCACCTTCAATATCATCATCGGTGAGAAGTAAGAGGGTGTTATAGTCACCGATACCAATAGTTCTCAGGTCAATTTTGTCTTGTCCCTTAACAAAATCAGTGACTAAATCTTGGTTAAAAGTTATAGTCGAATCATCAAAGTATTCGAGGACAAATTGATCGTTACCTGTGCCACCATAAAGGGTATCATTGCCAAACCCACCGAATAAGATATCATCACCCTGTTCAGCGAATAAACGGTCATTGCCATCTTGACCGCGCAGGGTATCGTTGCCTAAACCACCAAACAAATCATCACGCGCGTTAGAGCCGGTGATACTGTCATTCACAACTGCTGTTCTAAAGATAAAATCACTGGCTTGAAGTTGACCTTTGGGAATACCATCAATTTTCAGTTGATAAGAATAATTACCGCTATTAGAGTGGCTGTAGTAAGTAGTAATGACTGCATCACCTTCAATATCCTCATTGGTGAGAAGTAGAATAGTGTTATAGTCACCAATACCAATAGTTCTCAGGTCAATTTTGTCTTGTCCCTTAACAAAATCAGTGACTAAATCTTGGTTAAAAGTTATAGTCGAATCATCAAAGTATTCAAGGACAAATTGATCGTTACCTGTGCCACCATAAAGGGTATCATTGCCAAGCCCACCAAATAAGATATCATCACCTTGTTCAGCAAATAAACGGTCATTGCCATCTTGACCGCGCAGGGTATCGTTACCTAAACCACCAAACAAATCATCACGCGCATTAGAGCCTGTGAGACTGTCATTCACAACTGCTGTTCTAAAGTTAAAATCACTGGCTTGAAGTTGACCTTTGGGAATACCATCAATTTTCAGTTGATAAGAATAATTACCACTATTAGAGTGGCTGTAGTAAGTAGTAATGACTGCATCACTTTCAATATCCTCATTGGTGAGAAGTAAGATGGTGTTATAGTCACTAATACCAATATTGCTCAGATCAATTTTGTCTTGTCCCTTAACAAAATCAGTGACTAAATCTTGGTTAAAAGTTATAGTCGAATCATCAAAGTATTCGAGGACAAATTGATCGTTACCTGTGCCACCAGTCAGGATATCGTTTCCCAGTCCCCCAAATAATTGATCATTGCCACCTTGTCCAGACAGAGTATCATTGCCATTTAAACCTTGAATGATATCGTTATCAGAACTTCCTGTGAGATTGTCATTACTTGATGTCCCTGTCTGTTGTTCTACCTGAAGAGTTTGCCCGTCCACAGTAATAGTTGCGCTATCATCTTCATTCTTCAATGACTGTAGAGTCCCAGAGTCTAAGTTGTAACCCTGCACTAACTCTGCAAATATTGCTCCCTCATCTCCAGCACTATCTATGAGGTTAATTTGAGCATCAACAAAATGTCCGATTTCTTCTAACAACAGCTGAGTCAGGGTTGCTGACGTAGCAGTAGCTAAAAAGCTATTTGATAGATAAATCTGATTAGTGCTACTGGCATAAGCACCGTTAGCATGACCAAGAATGGTACTGTCCAGAATTTCTATTTGGGGAATTTGACTAAAATCTCCTGCTTGCCATTGAGAACGTAGAGTTTCGGCAGCACTGTGATTATATTGTGTACCAAAGGCAGTATCAAAGGCTTGCCAGAAGTTATCTGCACGAGAAAAAGCACTTAGTTGGTTATGGACTAGACTCAGAGATGATTCGATTAAAATACTGAAGGACATAATGTAGTACGTTACCAAGAGACTCACTTAGTATAAAGACTGCTTTAGGAATCGTCACTGTTCCAGAGAAAATGATTTTAAATGTTTTTGTGCTTCATCACGTTTATTCTCGTTAATACGTTTTATTTAGTAAGTTAATTTGATGCTACCCAATAGAACTTTGGGATTAGATGCTAAACAATGATGTAAAAACTGCATAGATAAAAGATAGAAACTAGTGAATTTATTTTCAATAAATGGCATTAATTACAAAATTTCCGACTAAAAAAGCAGCTATTTATATGTCAGATTTCATAGAATTAATAATGGAGTTTTTTGTTTATCTCCTATAGAGTTTGCCTTGCATTAACCGTATACCCTATAGGTTTACAGATGGTAAATTGTCAACTTAATTTATATCGATTTTCTGATAAAATCAAAACCTCGACTCCTTTAACATAGATTAACGTATGAGCAAGGGAACTCTATTCGATAAAGTTTGGGATTTACACACCGTTGGTACACTTCCTTCAGGACGATCGCAGCTATTCATTGGTTTACACCTTATTCACGAAGTTACCAGTCCCCAAGCCTTTGCTATGCTCAAAGAAAGGGGTTTAAAAGTTTTATTCCCACAACGCACAGTAGCAACTGTGGATCATATCGTGCCGACTGAGAACCAAGCCCGTCCTTTTGTGGATAGCATGGCGGAAGAAATGATCCAGGCGCTAGAAAAGAATTGTCAAGATAACGGTATTACTTTCTATAACATTGGTTCTGGTAATCAGGGGATCGTCCATGTGATTGCCCCGGAATTGGGTCTAACTCAACCAGGAATGACGATCGCTTGTGGTGATAGCCACACCTCTAGTCATGGCGCTTTTGGGGCGATCGCTTTTGGTATTGGTACCAGTCAAGTTAGAGACGTTCTCGCCTCCCAAACCTTGGCTTTATCCAAGTTGAAAGTCCGCAAAATCGAGGTTAACGGTACCCTCAACCCCGGTGTTTACGCCAAAGATGTAATTTTGCATATCATTCGCACCCTTGGAGTGAAAGGTGGTGTAGGTTACGCCTACGAATACGCAGGAACCACCTTCGAGCAAATGAATATGGAAGAACGGATGACCGTTTGCAACATGGCCATTGAGGGCGGTGCTAGATGCGGCTATGTAAATCCCGATCATGTCACCTACGAATATTTAAAAGGTAGAGATTTTGCCCCCACAGGTGCAGCTTGGGATCAAGCTGTGGCTTGGTGGGAATCAATTAAGAGTGATGCTGATGCTGAATATGATGATGTAGTCGTCTTTGATGCTAAAGACATTCCTCCTACTGTCACCTGGGGAATTACTCCTGGTCAGGGCATTGGCGTGGATCAAACCGTACCCAGTCCTGAAGAAATGGCTCAAGAAGATAGATTTGTAGCAGAAGAAGCTTACAAATACATGGATTTATATCCCGGTCAGCCTATCAAAGGGACAAAAATAGATGTTTGTTTTATTGGTAGTTGCACCAATGGACGCATCACTGACCTGCGGGAAGCAGCAAAAATTGCCAAAGGGCGCAAAGTTGCAGAAGGGGTAAAAGCTTTTGTAGTGCCAGGTTCAGAACGAGTCAAGCAGGAAGCAGAAGCGGAAGGATTAGATAAAATCTTTGTCGACGCTGGGTTTGAATGGCGGGAACCTGGTTGTTCCATGTGCTTGGCCATGAACCCCGACAAACTCCAAGGCAGACAAATCAGCGCATCTTCTTCTAATCGCAACTTTAAAGGTAGACAAGGTTCCGCTTCTGGTCGGACTTTGCTGATGAGTCCAGCTATGGTAGTCACTGCGGCCATTGCAGGAGAAGTCGCAGATGTGCGGGAATTGCTTCAATAGGTGACAGGTGAAAACTATGGTTAGTGAAATTAAAACTATTTCTGGACGTGCTTTACCCTTGATTGGGAATGATATCGACACTGATCGCATTATCCCCGCACGCTATCTCAAAGCCATTACCTTTGACGGCTTAGGTGAAGCTGCGTTTATTGATGACCGCAAAGCCTTGAATGGTAAACATCCTTTTGATTTGCCCCAATATCAAGGAGCGAAAATATTAATAGTGAATCGGAATTTTGGTTGTGGTTCCTCACGGGAACATGCACCACAAGCGATCGCTAAATGGGGCATCACTGCATTAATTGGCGAAAGTTTTGCAGAAATCTTTTTTGGTAACTGTGTGGCTATGGGCATTCCTTGCGTAACAGCTGATTCAGCCACAGTCAAACAGTTGCAGGAATTGGTAGAGGCTGGTTTGCCGACCCATTCAGGCACCAATAATGATGCTTCTAAACCCGCCCCTACTGTCACCATCGATTTAGAAAAATTACAGGTG
This sequence comes from Richelia sinica FACHB-800, assembly GCF_014698825.1. Classification (GTDB taxonomy): domain Bacteria; phylum Cyanobacteriota; class Cyanobacteriia; order Cyanobacteriales; family Nostocaceae; genus FACHB-800. The sequence goes on along the minus strand of NZ_JACJTT010000016.1, from coordinate 94,844 downwards.
CAAATCGGCGATTTTACTGCCACAGTTCACATAGATGAAGGAACTAGAACCGCCTTTACCTCAGGTACTTGGGACGCTTGCGGCCAGTTGGTAGCCAATGCAGAACAAGTGAAGGCAACTGCTGCGAAATTACCTTACATTGCTTGGGGAAAATTAGCAGCTAGTTAAAATATAAATTCCAGACCTTGCACCTATCCACCCCCGCAGTAGACGACTTATAACTACAAGGGTGAAGGTGTAAAGGTTAGTGGCTACAATTTAGATAAAAATTATTGGTACTTGATTCTACCTCGGCAGGTAGCCAGCCCTCAGTAGGGTTTACAGGCAGAATGAAGTCCAACACCCTTACCTTAGAGATTTAAGCCATTTGGTTTTCAATTGCCCACCGTGCTAATTCAGTACGGTTGTGGAGGTTGGTTTTACCCAACATATTGGAAACGTGGCTTTCCACAGTCCGCTGACTAACATTTAATTCTTCAGCGATTTCCCGATTAGCCAATCCTCTGGCTACAAACTGCACCACCTTGAGTTCGGTTGGTGTGAGTTGAACATCGAAGGGAACTTGGATGCGAGATCCATTTTCTCCTCCCTTAGATTGATGTTCCTTCCAACGGATAGTTTGTTTGAGTGAAGATTCTACTTGCGCTACGAGTTCTTCTGGTTCAAAGGGCTTTACCATATAGACATCAGCACCTTTGTTGAGACCTTTAACTCGGTCTGCACTTTGTCCCTTAGCTGAGAGGAAGAGAACAGGAATCCAGCTAGTGCGTTCGTTTTGCCGTACTTGCTCAACAAAAGTATATCCGTCCATTTCCGGCATCATCACGTCACAGATAATCATATCTGGAACTTCGTGTTCTAAGATTTCCAGAGCTTCTCGTCCGTTTTCAGCTGTGATGACTTCATATCCCCGGAATTCTAAGTAGTCCTTCACCAGCAAGATGAGGTTAGGGTCATCATCAATAAGTAGAAGTCGTTTGTGATCTTTCATGCTGGGTTCTTTCATAGCAGTGGCACTTGTCGCGCTACAATCCATCAAGGTCTTGAATAGTTATCCTTTATGGTGGATTATTGAGATGTTGTCTCTTTTCCCACTTAACTTGCCTTTACAGCCTGAAAGTCTCAAAAAGTATTGGTCACTTTTAAAAGACTGATAGCTGTTGGGCAAAAGTCCAGTAAGGACACGTAGAGCAGTAGTATTTATAATGCGCTATTATATATCGCTTTGAAAGACGCAGGCTAAAAAACTCTGATTAAATCATAATCATTGTATTTCTTAAAGTTAGTGTTGCCTGAAGATGACCCTAGCTCAAAACTAACCCGCGCTTTCATTCGCGTACTGCTGCTACACAATATCCTTCGGATGTTAGACCTCAGAGGGAGGTTGACTGTCAACCGGGGAATTTACAGGCAAAGGATGGGTTAAAAATAAATTTTCTTCCATCATCCGGCCGATTCAGTGAGCTTAGACATTTCCTCAGTGACTTCTGGGTCAAATTGGACGAACCCAGACTACAACTGATTGAATAGCCTTCTTTCTCGAACAACCTACCGGCAAGCTTTAGACTTGGGTACTCAAGAGGAGATTGGGGTGACTAGTTGAGCATCTGATGGAGTAATGGCTCCCACAAAAGCTGTTATCAGTATCCCCAGAATTCCAGACTAGCTTGTTTTGAGCAGTATTGGACAACTCTCTGCTCAGATCCACCAATGAGATGTTGCTGAAAGTTTGCTAGTCCTAGAGTTTCTACACAATTACCCAGGTCTTGACCCATCGGAGGTTGATTACGCCTGGGAGTGATTTGGGAGTTCTGACTCACTGTATTGTTACTCATTGAGTGGCTCCCTGATTACTGTTCTATAACAATTTCCCGACTTTGCAAATAAAGTTGTCCATATAAAAATATTCATTACTTACGGAACAGAACCTGATAATTAAAACAATTAGGTATTAATACTTAAGTAGCCTAATCTAGCCCTAGTTCGGGAACCCGTACATAAGGAATTGTTGCCATTGGCCGCTTCCCTTCGGTAAATTAGCACTCAGAAGTTGAGAGTGCTAACAAGGCGAGAAAATTTCGTATGGCAGCTGTATCTCTAAGCGTATCTACAGTTAAACCTTTAGGCGATCGCGTATTTGTAAAAGTGAGCGCCTCTGAAGAAAAGACCGCAGGTGGTCTGTATTTGCCCGACACCGCAAAGGAAAAGCCCCAAGTAGGCGAAGTAGTTGCCCTTGGCCCTGGCAAGCGTAACGACGACGGTAGCCGTCAGGAATTGGAAGTCAAAGTTGGTGATAAAGTGCTGTACTCCAAGTACGCTGGCACTGACATCAAGCTCGGCACTGAAGAATATGTTCTTCTTTCTGAGAAAGATATTCTCGCAGTCGTTGGCTAATTCGGTGATTAGGGGCTGAAAAATTCAAAATTCAACTAGATGTTTCCTCATTTGTGGATGATTCTCATTTGAATTTTGAATTGGCAAACAGTGAAACCCCACTGACAACTAAGAACTAACCAATAAGCAATTCAAGAGAATTAAAAGACCTATGGCAAAGCGTATTATCTACAACGAAAACGCCCGTCGCGCTCTAGAGCGAGGCATTGACATCCTAGCTGAAGCAGTGGCTGTTACCCTTGGGCCCAAAGGTCGTAACGTAGTCCTAGAGAAAAAGTTTGGTGCGCCCCAAATCGTTAACGATGGTGTAACCATTGCTAAAGAAATTGAATTAGAAGACCACATTGAAAACACTGGCGTTTCTTTGATTCGTCAAGCTGCTTCCAAGACCAACGACGCTGCTGGTGATGGTACCACCACTGCTACCGTTTTGGCTCATGCCATTGTAAAAGAAGGTCTGCGGAACGTAGCTGCTGGTGCTAACGCTATTCTGTTGAAGCGTGGTATCGACAAAGCAACAGCTTTCTTGGTAGAAAAGATTGCTGAACACGCTCGCCAAGTTGAAGATTCTAAAGCGATCGCTCAAGTTGGTTCCATCTCTGCTGGTAACGACGAAGAAGTCGGCAGCATGATTGCTCAAGCAATGGACAAGGTGGGCAAAGAAGGCGTAATTTCCCTAGAAGAAGGGAAGTCTATGACCACCGAATTGGAAATCACCGAAGGGATGCGCTTTGACAAAGGCTACATCTCTCCTTACTTCGCCACCGATGCAGAACGCATGGAAGCGATTTTTGATGAGCCTTACATCCTGTTGACCGACAAGAAGATTGCTTTAGTACAAGACTTAGTACCTGTACTTGAGCAAGTTGCTCGCGCTGGTCGTCCCTTGGTCATCATCGCTGAAGATATTGAAAAAGAAGCTTTAGCAACCTTGGTGGTTAACCGTCTCCGTGGTGTACTCAACGTAGCTGCCGTTAAAGCACCTGGATTTGGCGATCGTCGTAAGTCTATGCTGGAAGATATCGCTATCCTCACCGGCGGTCAAGTGATCACCGAAGATGCTGGTCTGAAGCTAGAAAACACCAAGCTAGATAGCTTAGGTAAAGCTCGCCGCATCACCATCACCAAAGACAACACCACAATTGTCGCTGAAGGTAACGAAGCTGGTGTAAAAGCTCGTTGCGAACAAATCCGTCGTCAGATGGATGAAACAGAATCTTCCTACGACAAAGAAAAACTGCAAGAGCGTTTAGCTAAATTATCCGGTGGTGTAGCTGTCATCAAAGTTGGTGCAGCAACCGAAACCGAAATGAAAGATAAGAAACTGCGCTTAGAAGACGCTATCAACGCTACCAAGGCTGCTGTAGAAGAAGGTATCGTTCCCGGTGGTGGTACAACCTTAGCTCACCTCGCTCCTCAATTGGAAACTTGGGCTAACAGCAACCTGTCTAACGAAGAATTGACCGGTGCTTTAATCGTTGCACGTGCATTACCCGCACCTCTGAAGAGAATTGCTGAAAACGCAGGTCAGAACGGTGCTGTAATTGCTGAACGTGTGAAAGAGAAAGACTTTAACGTAGGCTACAACGCTGCAACCAACGAATTCGTTGACTTGTTGGCTGCTGGTATCGTTGACCCTGCTAAAGTAACCCGTTCCGCACTGCAAAACGCTGCTTCCATCGCAGGCATGGTGTTGACAACCGAATGTATCGTTGTTGACAAGCCAGAACCTAAGGATGCTGCTCCTGCTGCTGGTGCTGGTGCTGGTGGAGACTTCGATTACTAAAATCTAAAATCTTTTCCTAGTATCAATAACTGCCGCTTCCGCAAGGGGGCGGCTGTTTTTTTTGGAAATCGAACCGCAGAGGACGCAGAGGGAAGATTTTGTTTAAGTTCCTCTAATCTTCAAAAGTTCGTTTAGTTGACTGTTTAAGTCTGGAGAGCCATTGATGGATGATAAACTTCTCCTTTGTAGGGTTGCCAAATATAACCAGAGCTAAATTCTTGGAAACCTGATAATGTTTCTAATCCTTGTGTCAGTTCTGTAGATAAAACTAATCCTGGAATAGATAAATTAGGTAAGTCTTCTATCAGTTCACTATAGGTTCTAAATTCATCAACTTCTACACCAACTAAAGCATAACGAAACGGAAAAAGAAAGCCTTTGTCTTCACATAGTAAGTTAACAGAGTGTAGGTGTTCATAGAGTAAGTTGCCTAACTCTGTCATTAGACCAGCAGTTTTAGGATGGTCTATTCCTACTTCACTAATATTATTTGGGTAAACCCGACACCACCAGTTGTTCTCTATATCTCGAAAAGTATCTACACGACATTGGTATTGGCGAGTCTTGTAGTCTATATATGTTAACCATTGGAAATATCCAGCAAATATAATGGCACTTTTTTCATCAGAACCGATCTCTGCCGATAAACTAAATATCCATGCCATGCCTGTAGCCTCCTATTGTAATAGTTCTAATCAACTCTTTCCCAATAATTTTGGGTATTTGCTAAGGCTAATTCGTACTTTTCTAGTAACATTGTAACTCTTGGCAAAATGCTAACGTGAGTTGGACTATCCTGAACAGCTTGTAAATCTCCGGTAATGTTGATGTCATCAACTTGCCATAAGGGGTCTTTGCCAATTCCACCAAATTTGGCTGGTTTGCGATTTGGTGGTAAAACTTCAATTGATAGAGAAACAGACATTCCTTTTGTATCTTTAACAGCAACAGCAACTACTTCTCCGCAAGATTCACGTTCTGACTCTGGTAATAAATAGCCTTGCTTATCTAGATAACCTAAAGGCATTTGTTCAACATTTATATCAATGCCTAGTCTAACTCCTAATAGTCTGGCAGACCGACCGATTTTGGGCTTACCATTTTCATCCATCATGCCTCTATAGTAGAGTTTTACCATTGGCTAATATTACAAGACTATACTTGTGATGTTTTTTGCTGTTGTTTTTGACGGTTAGCTAGCGCTTCCCCCAGTAAAATCGCGGCCATTTGGCTTTTAGTTCTTTGCTCTTTTTTGGCAATCTCCTCTAATGCTTGCCATGTCTCGTCAGGAATTACGGCGTTAAGTTTTTTACTCATGGATAACAGATATATATGTTATGGTATCATCTCATCACACATCATACCATGACGTGATATACTAAATTTAGTAATATCCAAAATAGTTTTTAGTCTTTATCTAAAAAAATATGTTCCTTATTCGATCTAATTCCTAAATTCTTATCCAAAAATTTTCAATGATATAATTCTATACAACAAATATATAATTTTATGAGGAAATTAAACCATGAATCAAGGTATTAACCATCAATATAACTATCAAAAATTAACGACTATAGTCAATAACTTAATTGACAATAACCCTCTTTATCTAGAGAACTTAGATAAACAGAAAATGATTAAAGAAATGAATAAAATTTTCGATCCTAACTCTGTACCTGATGTTAATAGTATTTCAGAAGCAGAACTAACTAAACGAATTAAAAGTATTTTATCCTTACATTTAGTCTCAGGAATGCTGAATGATTTTACTCCAGAACAAATGCAAATATTTGATGAATCTGTAAAACGTGGTAGTTAAATGGGTTATTTATTAGATACGAATATTGTTTCAGCATCGCTAAAGCAAAATTTAAAAATTGCATTAAAAATCACTGAAATGCGTCGTCAAGGTGAATTACTTGCCATAAGTGGCATAACTTACTATGAAATTCAAAGAGGACTTATCCGAACCAACGCCACGAAAAAACTAGCTTTATTTCAGCAATTTTGCCAAGATTATCCGATTTTATTTTTAAATGATTTGAGAATTTTTGAAAAAGCTTCAGAAATTCATGCTGATTTAACAAGCGGAGGAAAAATCATTCAAGATGCAGATATTCTGATAGCTGCTACAGCCATAATTGGTAATTTAACTTTAGTCTCTAATGATTCTGATTTAACTAGAGTTAAAGATTTACAGTTGGAAAATTGGTTGGTTGTTTAATGTAGGTTGGGTTGACGATAGGAAACCCAAAAATTGAAGATTTTTGGTTCTTCGGTACTTTTTATGGAGAACCCAGTTCCAAATCATTGAAAACCTTATTGTGTAGGCATTTCATTAAAAATATTACGCATAATATTTTATAAGCCTTGCCTCGTAAGGGTTTTGTGGTAATCAATCTTCAATTACCATAAAATCTACGCAAGAACCACATTTTTTCTGAATTAGGATGTCCAGGATTTGAGTATTTTCAGGATTTTTGAAGAAAGTGATTTTAAGAATCCATCCTGCATATTATTTAACATCTTATCCAATTTATCCCATATAAGTTGATTCCAGATATTTTCATTGGTGTTATCTGTGAATATTTCCTTGTCTTGTTTTTGATCAGTTTCAACAAATTTATCCCACGGATCTTGATTGTTTACTTTTTGACTATCGAATTTATCCCAAACATTTGATGAATTAGTATCAAGTTTACTCCAAGGATCTGAATTTCCAACAGCTACCTTGCTAGATTGATTTTTATGTTGTTCTAAGATATCCCAATTAGGACTATTCAAATCTATAATCGGAATTGATCCAGTATTTTGTTGTATTGTTATTGTATTAGGTAGAAAATCCCATTCGATTTTAGCCCCAGTGTAAGCACTAACTAAATTTTCCAGTGGTGGTAATTTTTCAATATCTGATTCCTGACAAAGTTTCTCTAATTCTAAAGTTAAATACTGAACTTCATCTGACAGTTGTTTAAGTTCTTTAAATATTTTTGATAAATGTGGTTTTTCTAAATCTTTGTCAGAAAAAAGTAGTCTTTCTTCAAGTTCTATGTTTTGCCAATAACTTGGTTTTTCGGAAATAGCCAGCAATGATAAGTAAATAATAAGTTCGGAAAAATAGTCAGATTTTGGACTAAGTTTGACTAACTTATTTCTCTGAGAATGTTGATATCCAGGCAATCCTTTAATATTATCTTTTTCGTTTTTTAATTCTGGAACATACAAACCATCATAGTCAATTAAGCATATATCTCCGTTTTTTCTGATCATAATATTACCATGTTGTAAATCTCCATGAGAAATATGATTGTCATGGAGAATTGTTACCATTTCTAAGAATTTAGCAGCAAAATTACGGATATGAATAGGATGCTTAATATTATTAGCTATAAATTTTTTAAAGCTAATACCATCAATCCATTCCATTCTAATAATTGGAAATTTTTGTCCATTGACTAAAATTCCCTGTTCTTTGTAAGCAAAATCAACAAAGTAAGGAAGTTTAACTTTTTTTAGGTAGTTATCAATTTCTATGTACCTAATTTTTAAATCACCTAAATCCTCTACCCAGCATTTAAGAGCATAATTAGTTGTGTTAGTTTTAATTTTATAAACAATAGCTTTACCTCCATTGTATGAAAGTAAAATATTAGGATTATGGGTTTGCATCATGGGTTTTCCTACTTTCAAAACATCATCAAGTAGGAATCTGTCAAGGTTTCTTACAGATGTATCATATTCGTTTCTCAATGGATATTTCATTATTGTATATCCTTCTTTTTTATATACCCTTCAAGCCTTAATTTATACCAATCTTTTACTGCATCAAATTCAATTTCCTCGAATATTGATGGCTTTTCTAATTTTCCTAAAAGAGTCTTATCTAAATCTTCTTTTTGAGTATGAGGTATAGGTAATAATCTAATTTTATCAGCATTAATTTTAACTTCGCCCTTTCTACAATTTTCACAACTTTTATCAACTATTCTTGTATAAGCATAAAAGTTTGTTTGAAATTTAATCCATGTGCCTCCTTCTTCGAGGATTAATACTTCAGGTGAATTAGATAGTGATTGTACAATAACATCTGTAAAATTTTGATCTTTATAAATGCTAATTTCTTCTTTCATTCTGATAAATTTATGTACATATTTAGTAGATGCAGTAGTTGTATTTATTTGATTATGGTCTGAGTTGCTAGTATTGGTTCTGTGAATGAAGAACCATAATGGCAAAAGTAAAATTCCTAAAACAAAAACTATACGCTGGCGTTTCAAGCTTGAGTTTTGCTCTTGTAATTCATTAATTCTTAAAACAAGTTCATCGTTACTAATTTGAACTTTTGTAATGCTTTTATGTGTAATATTATGAGATAAAATAGAAGAAATAAGCCGATACCAAATATGAGGAATTAAATTGTTAAAACTTGCATTTATTTGAGGATAATTTTGATTTATTATAGGTGTTGTACATTCGGTTTTATCTTGAGATAATTCATGATGTCTCTTGCTGGTTTCTGTTGATTCTAAATAAGAGTTATCTTCTATTTCAGATTGTTTATAATTTAAATATTGAAAAGGTTGAGTATTTCCTTCTTTTTCATGTGTTGTTTCTAAAGAAGATGGGTATATGATGCTATTAGGTATAGATAAAATTAACAATGTGACATCATCATTTTTCATTTTTATACTTTGAGCATTTCTAGCAGATGTCACAAAACTTTCAAATTTATCTTGTGAAGCAGAAATACTTAGCAAAGTTTCAAAAATGTTAAACCTATGTTCTACACATTTAAAAATGTATTCTGCTAAAGCATCTGTAGCTAGGAGCAAGTAAGTGTTATTTGTGGATATTGTCTGATTTAAAGATAGTTGATAAAAAGCTGGTTGAAATTGATTATCTTTGGGATAACTTGCAAAATATCCTGGACGATCATTAAAATCTTTTGATGCTTTTAATAAATATGTTGCAGTCAGTTGATATTTGTTACCTGATTGATCACCTTCGACAATAAATAAACAACTATCTCCTACAAGAGACAGTTTTAGTTTATCTGCAATAAATTGTAAACCGATAAATGTGGATGTTGCTGATTCATGGAAATTCAAACGATTTTGATTTGTTACCCAAACAGGGCTATTTTCATTTTTAGCTTTTATGATTCGCTTTTCTACCTCTAAAAGCCATTTTTCTTGAATGGGTTGCAACCATGTAGTCCAGTTATTTGGGTTAATATCAGGGTTTTGGCAAAAATGATTTACCAAAAGTTCTGCCCATATACTGGGATAAAAGGATTGACTTGCACCATCAGTGATAGCAAAACAATTATTTTCGGGGTTAACTTGAAAATAATCCTGACAATCATTAATACTTTCATTTTCTTTATGCGTCCTACCATGAAAAATTATTTTGATTGACATCTTCTTGTTAACCCCGAATAATATTGAATGATAGAAAACTTTAGCGCAAAGCTCCTAAAGAGCCAAAATTGAGAATTCTGATCAATGTTTCTGCATCAGCATTAAATACAAAGCCTCTAGAACCTGGCTGAACATTAAAACCTACATCTTTAGCTCTAGTAGAAAGATTTTCTGGTAGTACAGAGGAAATATCAAACAAAAAGTTTGCAAATTTATTACCACTAAATCCAGTATTAATGTTTGGCAACTCTATCTTACCTGCTGATACTGTGTCAATATGTGCATTCATAATAATTACATTGCCATCAGTGGTTTTGAGTTGTGCTAATTTTTTAGCTTTAGCAGCAGCACTATCTAAATCGTCAGGCTCTCCATCAGTAATATTAATAACAATAGGTGGAAAACTATTTGGATTGTTAGCAATAAATTTTTCTACACCTTGATAAGCTTGTTTAAAAGCTTCTGCCATATTTGTAGAGCCATTGGCAATAGGATTTACAAACACTCTAACCACTTCATCCACTTCAACCAGTCCACCCGCACCATCAGACACTTTCTTCTTGACAGTGGTTGTATTTGGATTTTTAGCTAAATCAGATATCTTATCCAGAAATAGTACGCTTACGCGAGATCCATAGCCAACCACAGCGACATAACATCTATCTCTAATATCATCACCAACTGTACAAGCCGTAATAATTTCTGCTATAACTCTATTAACTGCTAATGCTGCAAAGTTAGCTTTAGTAGATCCGCCATAAGCATCTGACATTGAACCTGATTGATCAATTAGGATAACTATAAAACCTGGTTTAGAACTGCTTAATTGCTCTTGGTACACAATTATATTACCCCTACAGACTTTCAGTAGCTAAAATCATTACTTTGCATAAATGGTATCTCGTAATGATTTAAGCTTATTTGCTTATATATAGTATTGTCCAAGTCTGAGAGTGAGATATAATTTAATACACAATAATTCATATAAAAGAACTATATAAACATGTAAAATAATAGTGATCTGAATGGAAGACGAAGATATCTAGAATGTAGGCGCAATCAGCTTCATAGATTTCTTCCCTGGTTGATAATACTTACCCTATTGATGCAAACAGAACTTCTGCGTAGTGTACGAAAAATATGGGTTGGAGATTGCTTGATTGCGGTCGCAATGATGAAAATACGTTTATCTTACCTAAGTTCTAGAAAATATAGCCTGCAAATTTTATTTGAGAGATGAATACCTTTTATCTCTGCTATAGACAAGAAAAACATGGGCAGTATCAAAATTGTCAATGCTGCTAGTGGTGATTTGCGGAAATCTCAGTTAAAACAGGTATTGTAGGCAAATCACGGGAAAATTACATGTCCCTTGCAATTTCCGATACTAAGGTGACATCTGTATCCAGGTCAGCACAGCTAGGAAAAATCAAGCTGCTTGGTACTTTGGTATGCAGCATAGTTTTTAGTACCTGTTCTCCCTTCCTTACCTTACCTGTTGTCAGTCAGACTCCCAACCCCCCGGCCACAAGTTCAACGAATAGTTTGGGTCAACAACTGCTGCAACAAATTTATCAATGCTTACTGGAGAAAGTCCCTGAACCGCAAAAAACTACGCCTGATAGACTGCAAATAGTTGCTTCCGAATGTGTGTTGCAGACTATCATGCTAGACTCTAGCGGAAAATATCGGCCAGATGCAAGCGATCGCTTCGCTGCTTTAATAGAAGCAACTCGTGTCAAGCTTCCCCAACAAGTCACCAGGGGAAAAGCTAATGTTCAACTCAATTTTCTGCCTACCAATGGCATTTTTACCGTTCCTGTGAAAATCGGTAATCAAACTCAAAATTTCTTATTAGATACTGGTTCTGGTCAAACTATCATTGATTCCCAAATTGCTCAACAAATTGCTCTACGTTTAAATCTGCCAAGTATCTCTATTCCCTCAGAAATTCTAAAACATAAACCAGTAGTTGGAAATAATCTTGGTCAAGCACCGGCTAATGTACATATTTTACCACCAGTATCTATTCAGTCTGCCAGTGTGAGTGGTCTTTATGCTTTGGGATTACCAACAGACAGATTACCAACTAAGATATCTGGTATTTTGGGTCTAGATTTTTTGAGTAATTTTGATGTTATTCTCAATCCTCGACAGCGACAATTACAACTTTTATCTCCTTCCCCAACAGTACCAGACGCGATTCCACTTGTAGGCAGTTTTGGGGTATTAACTACCCAAGTTTACATTAATGGGGAAGGCCCATTTCGATTTATTGTGGATACTGGTGCTTCAGCTATGATTTTATCCAAGCGGTTAGCACAAAGATTAAACTTAGATGACCCCAGACTAGACAAAACTGAAGAAGTATTTGGTTTTGGTGGTAGTGAAAAAGTCAAAAAAATTAAACTATCTAAACTAAATGTACAACAACATCAAGCTTATGTAATTGATGCGTTGATTTTAGAATCTAGTCCCCTGTTAAAAGTGCCAGGAGTAGAAGGAGTAATTGGACAAAACTTCTTGAATAGATATAAACAACACTGGCGGTTTAGTAAAAGAAATGGGTTAGGATTAGTGGAAGCAGGAAGTTTAGTTTTAACCCCATATTAATAATATGAAAAAATTAATTCCCATTCTGTCTATAATCTTCTGCTGTACGTGGTTGGTAAGTTGTGGTAATTCATCTGCTGATGCAGATAAAGAAACTAAAATAGATGCAGTTTCTCAGTCTCAACCACAAACAACAACCCAACCAGTGACTAATAGTGAACCTGAAGACAAGGAAACTGAAGAATCAGAGTCAGCAAATTCTGAAAATCAGGAAGAAGAAACACAATTAGCCAACAACACAACTACTAGGGAAAACAATAAATCTAAAAATAAACCTGTTAAACAACTTCAGGTTGGTACAGTTACAGAATTAGTTAATGGTGACCTACTTTGTTATGCAACTTTAGTAGATGATAAAGGTACTCCACATAATGTAGGTGCATCTTTTGAGATTTGTGCAGATAGTGCAAAATATCTGAATAAGAAAGTTAGAGTATCCTACGAAATAGCTTCTGTCAATGATTGTGAAAGTGCAGAACCTTGTGGTAAAACTCGCAAGGAATCTATTATTACGAAAATGGATGTTATAGATGAGAAGTCATCTGAGAAATCATCCACTGATTCGCAGAATCAAGCAAAGAATAGTGATTCCCAAACTTTAAGTAATGGTGAATGGACTATCACTATTGGTAATTCTGATTCCTGGACAGGGGTAAATGGCACAGGCAACCTCAGTTATAAAGGTTGTGATGCTAAGGGTAAATGTTTAAACCTCACAGGAGGAAAAGTCGTTTGTCGGGATGGTAAATGTTTAACTGGTTGGGCAAATGGTGACTATACTTATGTTTTAGAACAGCCAATGAGTGAAGATAGTAATAATAGTAGTGAGGAAACTACTCTCACTGTGAGAAAAGGTGATAATGAAATTTTAAAGGCTACAGGATTTAAATCTGTCCCTGCTAATTAAATTATCGTTGTTAATAGATAGCCGTAGACAAGGTAGTTAGGACATTAACTCAAACTACAACATAGACACCTGTCACCTGTCACCTGTTACCTGTTACCTGTTACCTGTCACCCAATTCTGGAAAAATTCTGTCCCCTGTATTATGGTCGAAAATAAATAATTGACTCAAATCTAGCTGTAAATTTAATTTTTCTCCTGGATGTAAGCGCATACCTCCGGGAACTTGGATATTTAACAATGTTGAGGAACTGGGTAAACTAGCTCTTATTAAGGTTTCTCTTCCTAATGGTTCGACAACTTTTACTTCCACTACCAGTGAAGATAAATCAGGGGTAATGTGAATATGTTCTGGTCGAATACCTAAATTCACATTTTGACCAGGATTTAAATTTAATTTGGTTTGAACGTCAGAGGGAATTGCTAATATTTGTCCGTTAATATCAAAATTTTCACCCTTATAAATAGCTGCCAAAATATTCATAGGTGGATTGCCTACAAATGTAGCTACCATTTCATTGGCAGGAGAGGCGTAAACCGTTTGTGGGTCGCCAATTTGTTGAATTCTGCCCCGATTTAAAACCACGATTTTATCTGCTAAAGTCATGGCTTCGATTTGGTCGTGGGTGACGTAAATTGTTGTAATTCCTAATTGTTGATGTAATTGTTTTAATTCTGCCCTAGTATCATCTCGCAATTGGGCATCTAAATTAGATAAAGGTTCATCCATTAAAAATAATTGTGGTTGACGCGCGATCGCTCTTCCTAATGCTACCCGTTGCTGTTGTCCCCCAGATAATTGCTTGGGTTTACGGTCTAGCAAATGTTCTAGAGAAAGCGATCGCGCTACCGTCAAGACCCGTTCTTGAATCATATTGCGGTCAACCTTCCGCATCTCCAGGCCAAAAGCGATGTTTTCCCTCACAGACATGTGGGGATAGAGGGCGTAATTTTGAAATACCATCGCCACATCCCGTTGTCTAGCGGGCACATCATTCACCAAGCGATCGCCTATAAACACTTGTCCTGATGTCACCGTTTCTAGTCCAGCTACACTCCGCAAAATCGTTGATTTACCGCAACCAGAAGGCCCCACCAAGACCCAAAATTCCCCATCAGGGATTTTAAATGTAATGTCTTCTATAGCGGTAACTTGATTGAATTTCCGATTCACCTGGTCTAGCTGAACTGTTGCCATGCTTAATTAATCCCCTGAACTTGCATTTTCTGATGTTTGGGCAACAAGCAATCACCCTTTCTGACTTCCCAATCGCTTCTAGCCTTGATATCCCCATAAGGGAAGACTGAATTGACAGTGGGAGAATTGCCAGGGAGATAAAGACTTTTCAGCCTGTTCCCTGTTCCCTATTACTAAGTTTTATGCCAAGCAGGGTGTGAAAGTAAAGAAGCAATTACACGCACACCCCGTAATTGATTAGACAAAGGTAAATGACCCTTGGGGGCGCTTAAATCCCAAATAAATTCATTGGGATATCTTGTCCATTTGATACCTTCCTTCCAGCCAATTTTGCTCCATAAGCTGTCCCAGTTCTTGCCTAAACTTAGCCAAATATCTCGCTGGACAGAATAGCCAAATTTACCTTCAGAATGAACCAGCCAAAGCCGATTAATTGTTTGTAAGTCCTGAATGGGTAAAGTATCCACCTCTGTGAAATACAACCATTTTCTCTGTGCTGCTTGTGGCCCTGCCAATTCGCACAAATTTTGATTAGTGAGGCGATCGGCGGCTTGGTAGTCTTGACGGGCTAAAAGCTCTTGCAAAGGATTGTAATTGATCCCACAGTCTGATTTTAGAGGTACAATTCCCTCAGGAAAATTAGTTTGTAGAAATTCTCTGGCTGTAGGTGCATCACAGTTGTAGAGTGCTTGGTAGGCTTTGCCATCAATCCAAGTTGCTGGGGTATCGCGACGTTTTAGTAAAAATTCCTTCAACACTTCTAACCCCTCATTACCCATTTCAGCTAACTGCGGGATGAGTTGTTGTTGGATTTTTTCAGACCCAGCGATTAACTGGAGGCGAAGAGAGTCGATGTCATTAGCAGTGCCTGATACAATCATTGGGTCTGTCATGCCATTACTCGTGTTAGCGTGAGCGTGAACAAGCTGTTTCAGCTATCGGTTATTCTACAAAACGAAGCACAGATAGCGAAAAGTAGTTTACAGAATAGAGGGGAAGTTTGAAAGCCCCTGAGCATGTTTCTGGATAGAGAGAAACATCTAGGCTAGAAAGTGGGCATAGGCAAAGTCTGCCGCAAAATCATCAAGACTCAGGGCTGCTTTGATTCCCACCTTAGCCATAAATACTGTATCAGTTACCGTAGGGGATAATCTGCGCCTCATGACTGGGTGAAGACAAGGCAAAGCAAAATTCTGTAAACCTGCCACAGGAATATTTTCTC
This sequence comes from Richelia sinica FACHB-800, assembly GCF_014698825.1. Classification (GTDB taxonomy): domain Bacteria; phylum Cyanobacteriota; class Cyanobacteriia; order Cyanobacteriales; family Nostocaceae; genus FACHB-800. The sequence continues at coordinate 79,307 of NZ_JACJTT010000016.1, read as the reverse complement.
ATTTTGTGCAGCAGGATCTGTATTTGGAGCGTGTGAAGATATGTACGAAAAGATTACCCCCCCAACAGCCGGAGCAAAAATCACCTTTAAAAACGGTGAACCAGTTGTGCCTGATAATCCTATTATTCCTTTTATTCGGGGGGATGGTACAGGGATAGATATCTGGCCTGCCGCGCAAAAAGTCATGGATGCGGCTGTTGCCAAAGCATACAACGGTAAACGTCAAATTAGTTGGTTTAAGGTTTACGCTGGGGATGAGGCCTGTGATTTATACGGCACTTACCAGTATTTACCCCAAGATACCCTCACCGCCATTCAAGAATATGGAGTTGCTATTAAAGGGCCTTTGACCACACCTGTAGGCGGGGGAATTCGCTCTTTAAACGTAGCATTGCGACAAATTTTTGACCTTTATGCTTGTGTGCGTCCTTGCCGTTATTACGCAGGAACACCATCTCCCCACAAAAATCCAGAAAAACTGGATGTAATCGTCTATCGGGAAAACACAGAGGATATTTATTTAGGGATTGAGTGGAAGCAGGGAAGTGAAATAGGCGATCGCTTAATTTCTATTCTCAACAAAGAACTCATCCCCGCAACCCCAGAACACGGTAAAAAGCAAATTCCCCTCGACGCTGGGATTGGCATCAAACCCATCAGTAAAAGCGGTTCCCAGCGTTTAGTCAGACGTGCCATCAAACACGCCTTACAACTGCCCAAAGACAAGCAACAGGTCACACTGGTGCATAAGGGCAACATCATGAAGTACACCGAAGGTGCTTTCCGGGACTGGGGTTATGAATTAGCTACCACCGAGTTTCGTCAAGAAACCGTCACTGAACGGGAATCTTGGATTTTGAGCAACAAGGAGAAAAACCCCAATCTTTCCTTGGAAGACAACGCGCGGCAAATTGACCCTGGTTTTGATGCTTTAACCCAGGAGAAGAAAGCCCAAATCGTTAAGGAAGTGGAAACAGTCCTCAATGCTATTTGGTCAACCCACGGTAACGGCCAATGGAAAGACAAGGTGATGGTTAATGACCGCATCGCCGACAGTATTTTCCAACAAATCCAAACTCGACCAGATGAGTATTCTATTCTGGCCACAATGAACTTAAATGGCGATTACTTGTCCGATGCGGCTGCGGCTATTGTTGGTGGGTTAGGCATGGGGCCAGGGGCAAATATAGGCGATGCCTGTGCGGTTTTTGAAGCCACCCATGGTACAGCACCCAAACACGCAGGTCTAGACCGAATTAACCCAGGTTCTGTAATACTTTCCGGTGTGATGATGCTGGAATATCTGGGTTGGCAAGAAGCGGCAGACTTGATTAAAAAAGGTTTAGGAGATGCGATCGCTAATCGTCAAGTCACCTACGACCTCGCACGGTTATTAGAACCACCCGTAGAACCATTAAAGTGTTCTGAATTTGCTGACGCAATCATCAAACATTTCGGTTAATTTCAGTTAATTATCGGGGCGGGGTTTCCCCGTCCTATCAATTATTTTTTATTTATAAAAAACTCAGATAAAGCTGCATTGAATTAAGGTTAGCAACAGATGATTTAGAAACTCTGCGACAGAAAATGCAAGAATATATGGATGCAGGGATAAAACTAGGATAGTTAATAAATCCTCAACAGCAACAAGTAGAAATTTATCGTTTAGGACAAAAGGTAGAATTGCGAAATTTGCCTACAGAATTATTAGGTGAAGACATATTACCAGGATTTAGTTTGAGTTTAGATCGTTATTGAAATATCCAATTTAAAAGTGTGATTTCATCACCCAACGTCATTTTGCCTCCACCAAGTTTCATGTTTTGTAGGGGCGGGTTTATCAATATCTTGAATTGCTCAACCAGGGTACTTGTGAACCCGCCCCTACCATCACCATTGACTGTGAGTTTCAGTCGAATGGTTTGATCCCTAATTTCTTGATAAAACCAAGAACAGCTTTAACTCAAATTCCGGTAAATTACTGATCAGGGTAAATAACACTGACTAGTCGCTGAAAAGTAGCAATGACAAGGGTTTGAAGGGATTTACTCTTTTATTTTTGCTATAGAAGGTGAAAATTCAACAGAAATTAGACTTGTCTTGGTTTGACTAAGAGTAAAAGATGCTCCCATATCAAAACCACCAAGATTTTGTAATAATCCTTCTGTCAGTCCCATTTTTCCTGAAATTGAGTAAGAATTATCATTAGTTAATTCAATTGACGCTGTTAAGCATTTTCCATATAAACGAGCATGAACAACTGCTGCCCAAGCTGGCTCATAAGGAAGCCAACTATATGCCTCTTCATTAAATCGACTTTGTAGTTCTGGAGTCCAATTAATTCCCCCAAGAGAGAAAGTTCTCGTTGATTCGTTTAATTCATTAATATCTCTTTTTAATTCTGCTTTTACACCACCTGTTCCAGTAATTGCGGCATTAGCTGTAGTATCAGATGTAGTTTTCCCTAACTGTTTTTCTTGAATTGTAATTTTTGTTGCCCCTAAATCTACTAATAAGCGAATTAGTTCAGCTTCTCTTTCTGCATAAAGTAACGAATCAAAGGTTTCAATTGGAATGTATTTCTTATTTTTAGATTCTAGGGGATGTGCCCTATAGAACCTTCCTGGCAATGGATGACCTGGAGAAAACTCAAAGTCTTCAGGTATAGATGAATAAGGAATCTCTCCTAAAAACGCAGACCAATCTTCTAAATTAAGCTCCTTTATTACTTTACTAATATCTGCTGTTAAATCATTTTTTTGTTGGTTAGTATAAACAACATCTCTTTTTGATTCTTTATTTTGGTTTTTATCCTCATTATTTGATTCTCTTTTTATATTAAGAATATCTCCTAATACTAATGTAGTGATTACACCAAGTGGTAGAGGTATAATTAAATCAGCTAATAACGCAACTCCTATTCTAGTCATTTTCTTAGCAATCTTATAATAGGTTAGTTTATTATCTTCATCAAAACTAGCAACATTAGTTATTGCCGAAGATACTGTGTCTTGCAGAGTAACAGATTCAATTGGTAAAATGTAAAGTAAAGGTTTTTGCTTTTCTTTAGACATTTTCGTACACCCTATAAGTATGAGTTAATTATCTATGATAAGTTATCAAAATCATCGATTCTGACGGAATTACCTGAACCAGAATTTGTATAGGAAACCGGAAAAGATAAATATGTTGGCTTTTCAAAACAGTTTTTAAAATTTAATATTCTAAAAACAGGGAAAGCGATCATACTCTCATATCATTTTACTTTGAAGATACACATAATTAAAAAACTCCCAACTCTGGCGATATCTGAATTTTAAGGTTTTCAATTATGTGCAACCTCAATGAAAATTCATATCAGACCGTATCGCTGGTATTGGGATATGGTAAAGTCACGTTACTGATTTTGTTATTAGGTCAAAATTAAAAAAGTAAAATAGAGATACTGAAGATTGCTTCATATCAATAACGCAAAGCTTCGCTAACGAAATCACATTTGATATTTAATGAGGTTGGCCTAGTTATAAGTCAATAGTACATAAGAACTAAAATCAAAGCATTACACTTCATTGCAAATTGAGAAGATGGGTAAAAAAATCATGATAACTTTTGATAATGTCCAGTAAATGCACAAGATTCGTTAAAGGAGAACATAGTGGCAATGGAATCCAATGTCTTAACGGGCGCAGGTGTAGAAGAAAACCAAGATTTCAGCGAATATGTTGCTAATCTCCAGTTGCACATGACTCTTCAAGCTCGCAACCTGGTTCCACCCCTCAAGCAGACATTAGCCGATAGTCGCCAACAATTGCTGCATCAAACTCAGGCTCATTTTGAAAAGCTGGCTTCAAGACAAGGATTTTAAAACAGCTGGAAATTCAACAGCTTTTTAACCGGAATTCCCATACAATGACAGCAGATATTGTTGTGTCCACATCAATGGTGTACTGACAATCTCTGCTTTTTATACTTTTTTTACGTATTTAGTTACGAAAATCACTCTTTGGAAGCAAGAGTTTAGGAGCAGAAAGCCGTTAAGATAGTTGCAGTACATCACTCATTGTATTTATTTAAGGTTAAATGGCGGCTTGAATCAAAATGACATCAATACTCCCTAGAAACCTCAGCGTTGTGATCCGTCCTGTCCAGTATCGGGATTTGGATGGTATTGAGCGCATTACTCAAGACTCTTTCACAACCCTGTCACCTCAACAGGCGAATTTTGCCATGGAGCAAATGCAATGGCTACGTCGCTGGTATGGGTTGCTTAAATTTTTGAGTTGGTTTCCCAATCCCTTAAAGTACCGCTTCTGTGGTTATGTAGCGGAACAAGGGAGGACACTTTTAGGGATGATTCAAGTGTCACCATTTAACCGCACCCGCAGCACTTGGCGCATTGATCGGGTGATGTTGGAGCGGAGTGGCGATAAGCTGGGCATAGGCTCACAGTTATTGCGCCATTGCTTTGAATCAATTTTAGAAGCGAGAACTTGGATATTAGAAGTTAATATCAACGATATTGAAGGGTTGGCTCTCTATCGGCAAAATGGATTTCAGCGTCTAGCAGAAATGACTTACTGGGAAATTAGCCCAGAGTTGCTAGGGGAATTGGCGCAAGGTGAACCAGATTTACCCAATCTGTTACCAGTTAGTAATGCTGATGCTCAGTTACTCTATCAATTAGATACTGCATCCATGCCCCCTTTGGTGCGTCAGGTGTTTGACCGCCACACCCATGATTTTAAAACTAGTTTGTTTGGTGCGATCGCTGATGGTATTAAGCAATGGGCAACTAAAACAGAAGTTGTCAGCGGTTACGTCTTTGAACCCCAGCGCAAAGCAGCTATCGGTTATTTTCAAATCCAGCTAGAGCGTCAAGGTGACACGCCCCACGTGGCTACCCTCACCGTTCACCCTGCTTATACTTGGTTATATCCAGAATTATTGTCTCAATTGGCTCGCATCGCCCAAGATTTCCCTCAACAAGGTTTAAGGTTGGCTTCTTCTGACTACCAACCAGAGCGAGAAGAGTATTTGGAAAGTATTGGAGCCAAGCGGATTGAACATACTCTGATTATGTCACGCTCAGTGTGGCACAAACTCAGAGAATCTAAATTCGTTTCCTTAGAGGGAATTCAATGGCCGGAAGTGCTACAAGGGCTACAACCAGCCCGGAAACCAATTCCTGGTGGGATGTCCTGGGTAGAACCAGACACACAAAAACATTCTGACCGCATTGTGCCCAACAAGTCAGATATAGTGTCTTTGCCTAACAAAAACTTAAATCTAGATGCATCTTGCCAGTCCGATTCAGCAGATGCTCACCAGGAGTAAAAATCGCGTGATGCCTCAAACTCAATCAAAGTCATTTGTCTCAGCCCTTGGTTTAGATGTAGGTAGTAAAAGGATTGGTGTAGCGGGTTGTGATGGTACTGGCTTGATTGCAACGGGTATTACCACCATTGAACGCAAATCTTTCCGCGAGGATGTAGAGCTAATTCAAAAACTCGTGAGCGATCGCCAAGTGCAGGTTCTGGTTATTGGTCTACCATATTCTATGGATGGGTCTTTAGGATTTCAAGCCAGACAGGTGAAGAAATTTGCTCAGAGGTTGGCTCAAACCCTTAACTTGCCTTTGGAATATGTAGATGAGCGATTAACCTCATACCAAGCAGAACAAATGCTAATTGCTGAAAATCGTTCACCATCCCGTAACAAAGGCTTGATTGATCGCAAAGCTGCGGCATTGATTTTGCAACAATGGCTAGACACTAGACGCAGTTTGATTCATAGACCAGTAGCCTGTGTTGAAGATTGATACCTATTAACATGGTATTCTGAAAACTATTACTCAACTGTATCTCTAGATTTGTAATGAAAATTGTCTGTAATTTCCCACAGCAATGATTATCACAGTCACGAGTATTGATAAAGTTACATCTTGGAGCTATGTTTTCCTCTCAATTTCCTGAAGAAAATGATCACGACTACGAAGGTTCTATCACTTTAAGAGATGAACAGGGGCGATCGCTTGATTGTTATATTGAGCATTCCCTGTCGGTAGATGGGCAAGATTATGTTTTACTTCTACCTGTTGACTCACCGATAGAAATTTTTGCTTGGCAAGATAATGGTGCTGAAGAAGAAGCAATTTTGGTAGAAGATGATGCCACAATTGACAAAATTTTTAGTACAGCCCAAGCAGTTCTATCAGAGCAGAATTTAATCTTGAAAAATACTGCTTATGCGTTAACAGTCGCAGGTGAGTTACCCCCTGTTGAGGAATCGGAACTTTTCACTTTAGAAATAGAAGATGATGAGTCGAATTTAGAACCGGAACAACTACAACTCATCACTACTTTCTACTATGAAGAGCAGGAGTATGCAATCTATACTCCCCTAGATCCACTACTCTTCTTTGCGCGGATTACCAAAACCGGCGATCCAGAACTACTCTCCCCTGAGGAGTTTCGTCAAGTTCAGCCCCTACTAGAAGAACATCTGTTTAATCAAGTTGAATAACCATCAGAGAAAATTAAAAAATAAAGATTAAAAATACAATTTTTAATTGGGAATTTTTGATTTTCGATTTCTCCCTTGCCAACCTATAGCAGGTGACACTTCGACTGCGCTCAGTGCATCGCAGGTAACAGGTGACAGGTGACAGGTGACAGAGCTAAAAGCCTTTGTTTGTCTAAGTTTTAGTGTTAGTTAATGTCCTAAGCGCTCTGTCCATTGCTATATTTTTTGTCTTAACCAACTCATATTTTTTTGTATGTTGGATGAGAAATGTGGCAGTAGTAATTTCTTGCTAGTATCTGGGTTTTGTAGATCCCTGGAGGGCAATTATTTTGCCCTATGAGATCCGATTGTTCAGATAAGTAGATAAGCAGGGAGAAAAAATCCTTACTTTGATGCAATAAAACTGTGAATTAGGTAGATTTCATGGGTAGGGGTTGAACATATCTAAATCCTGGCAGAAATCATTTACATATTTCATATTTGATCAAAAATATCAAGCATCATCGCAAATTCTTATTTATTCTGCACTCTCGATGTAGCTCAATAATCAATAATATGAGTTTAGCTCATAAAATTTAGATGACTCAGGGAACTGGAAAGAAGGTGTAACTCTTAACTATGAATTGGACGAATCTCCTACAGCCTGATTTGATTTTGACAGGTTCAGTCTTAAACTTAACACCGGATATTATTCAAGAATATGGTCTAAAAGGTCTGGTATTAGATGTAGATGACACCTTAGTCCCAATTAGAGTTGCTTCGGCTTCCCCAGAATTACAAAAATGGGTAGAAGAAATACGTGGACATGTTTCATTATGGTTAGTCAGCAATAATTTAAGTGAAGCGCGTATTGGTGGAATTGCTCGTTCTTTGAATTTACCCTACTATCTTGGTGCTGCCAAACCTTCCCGTCGTAAACTGAGAGCAGCACTAGAGGAAATGAAATTACCTGTGGAAAAAGTGGGGATGGTAGGCGATCGCTTATTTACTGATGTCCTAGCTGGTAATCGCTTAGGTATGTTTACTATTTTAGTAGAACCGATAGTTCATCCTGATGTCACCGACTTGCGTAATCACCCAGTGCGTAACTTTGAAGTATGGATATCAGAGATATTAGGTGCGTCCATTACACCTAAGCATACAAAAATTCATAAAGATTGATAATTTGTCAGCAAAGTAAATCTAAAAAAATAGTTAAGAATCCCTCGCCTTATTCAAAAATCGCAGAAGATTATGTATAAATAACATGGAGTCAAGCAAAATAAAGACTCTAAAAAATAGTAAATAAGTATATTTATGTGCAGCGTCATTCCTCACCATATAGAGGGTTGGCGCTGTACAATTTTTTGTGTTAATTGTCTGGAAATGACCAATGACTAAAACAATAGTTGTAAAAATCGGTACTTCTAGTCTGACCCAACCAGAAACAGGACAATTAGCTCTTTCGACAATTGCTACCTTAGCAGAAACTCTCTGCGATTTACGGCGACAGGGGCATTATGTAATTTTAGTTTCCTCTGGTGCTGTCGGTGTAGGTTGTGCGCGACTAGGTTTAACAGAACGTCCGAAAGCGATCGCCTTAAAACAAGCAGTAGCAGCGGTGGGACAAGGTAGACTCATGCGTGTATACGATGATCTATTCTCCATTTTGCAACAACCCATAGCTCAGGTGTTGTTGACTCGTGCCGATTTAGTACAACGTAACCGTTATCTTAATGCTTATAACACCTTTCAAGAACTGCTGGGACTAGGGGTAATACCCGTAGTAAATGAAAATGATACGGTTGCTGTAGAAGAATTAAAATTTGGTGACAATGATACCCTCTCTGCATTAGTAGCCAGTTTGGTAGAGGCAGATTGGTTATTTTTGTTGACTGATGTGGATAGATTGTATTCCGCTGATCCCCGTATTGTACCTGACGCAAAACCCATCAGTTTAGTTAGCAGCATTAAGGAATTAGCAGAGTTACAAATCCAGACTGGTTCCCAAGGTTCTCAATGGGGTACTGGTGGGATGGTAACCAAAATTTCCGCAGCGAGAATAGCCATAGCGGCAGGAGTACGTACTGTCATCACCCAAGGACGCTTTCCTCGCAACATTGAGAAAATTATTCAAGGGGAACCCATAGGCACACATTTTGAACCCCAACCAGAACCAACTTCCGCTAGGAAACGCTGGATAGCTTATGGTTTAGTACCGATGGGTAAATTATATCTAGACCAAGGTGCAACCACAGCTATTTCCCAAGCTGGAAAATCTTTATTAGCAGCAGGAATTAAAGCTGTAGAAGGAGATTTTGATACTCAAGACGCAGTGCAACTGTGTGATATTCATGGGAATGAAATTGCTAGAGGACTAGTCAATTACAACAGTGTGGAACTGGAAAAGATTCGCGGTTGTCATTCACGGGATATTGCTGGAATTTTAGGTTATGAGGGTGCAGAAACGGTCATTCACCGGGACAATTTGGTTTTGATTTAGGACAAAGTTTGATTTTTCGGTGAATTAGAGCATTACTGAAGATAATCCCCACAAAGCAATTCCTGTCCCCACAACACAAATTATCCCCGTTATACCTGCCAAGGGTTTTTGATATTTTCCTGTCCAAATTTCGGAAACTTTCCCGGTATAGCTAATTAAGCCTACTGTATCTATGGTAGCGATCGCCCATACCCAACCCGTATGTAGTCCCCAGGCTATACCTAAATGATTTCCATCCACCAATCTTGCTATTACTAACACCATTCCCATCAACCATAATCCTGGTAACTGGGGTAAAGTTTCTTTTTGCTCCCAAATTAGATGTAGCACAGCAAAAATCATGCTGGAAAGGACTGCTGCCACCCATAGGGGATAATCTTTGTCTAGAGTTGTCAATAAGAAGCCACGAAAAATTAACTCTTCTATCCCACCCACAAATAAAGCTACTAAGGAAATTGGGAGGATGTGGGATTTGATTAAACTAATCTTCTCTGTTTCTAAATTGCACCAACCAAGCTGCAATTGACATCCAAACACTAAAAGTATACCTATTACACCAGCTAACAAACCCAGTAGTAAAGACTGGAGAATTGAAACCTGATTTACCCAACCATAACTAGTAAAAGACCCTAGTCCTAACCACTGTATCCCCCAGAAAATTAAAGGTGCGAGGAGATAAAGAGAGACGATGAGGGGTATTTTTTGCGATGGTGCTAGGGGTTGGTTTGGTTGCCATCGGAGTGCGATCGCTAATATTCCTGCAAATGGCAGCCATAATACTAGCCAAAATAGAAAAAAAGCCACGACCAACAACACTGCACTACCTTGAATGTACACCAGCACAGTGTTGGCCATTGGCTCTAATAACAATATGGAGGTAGGGAAAAAAAACACGATAGATATGTGGCAAAAATAAAGTGCTGGATACTTAATCAAGACTTTACTAGAATACAGGACTCTTACAACAGGTAGAATCAAATTTTCTTTCATCATCTGTTGCAGATGTAGGTATAGTACATCCAGTATTCATAGCCTATATATCCCCACCCTAGAGAAAAATCATATTAGCATTCAGTCATCAGTCATGATCCCAAGCTCATAAATAGATGACGAGATTTGGCTCTACTTGTAATTCATACACATATAGTGATGAGCAAGACGAAATCCAAGACTTGATCACCTATCAGCAGACTGCAAATAGTAGCCAATTCAACAGTATTGAATCGGTAAGCAGAAATTGCTAATTATCGTCTTCGCTGATAGGATAGCTAATCACTCATCCATGACGACTGAATACTAACAAACTTATTCCTCTTCATCTAAATCAGATTCATCTGAGTCTTCATCGACTGAGGTTAGTTTCTTGTCACTTTCACCTAATTGAATCAAGTGAATGTGCTTGTAACCCAGTCTAATTTCAAACTCATCACCAGGCTTTAATCCCATTGCTTTAGTGTAAGTTGCACCAATCACAATTTGACCGTTTTGATGAACACTGACCCGATATGTCGGTTCGCGACCACGTCCATCTTTTGGTGCTTCTGGACTTAAGGGAATGCCCCTAGCAGATAGCAACGCATCATAAAAATCGGTGAGATTAACACGCACCTGATTATTTTTTGTAACGGTGTAATAACCACACTGCTTTGCTCTTTCTCGACGTGGTAAAGTTGAAAGTTCTTTTACTTTCGCTAGCAGTGCTTTTCCTGTTAATGGGGCAATTGCAGTTTCAGTCATTATGCTCAAATTTTCCTTATCTCTCCAAGCTGATCAACAATGTCTTCTTATCCCCAGATTTGGCCTCTTAGCTACTGCACAGAGATGGTGAAGACTAGAGGGTGAATAGTGATTCCCTGCTGATTATGAAGCCCAAGCAAACCTATTGTGTAATCACAATAGATTATAGAGTCATGGTTCCCACAGATATTTATTTTTGGTATTTTGACGGCACTTTTAACCATCATTCGCCATGAAAAAACAAATTATTTTCTCTTTGGCGCTACTGTAGTGGTGTAACTTCAAGCCACCTTTACAAATCAGGTTAGTTATACTACGAAAAAGTCGTAGCTCCGTTAAATTGCAGGTTTTTCACGCTTATTGCTGGTCTTTATTGCTTTCGAGTTATAGAGTTATCTCTATTAATTATCTCCAGCTTAGGACAAGCAAAGTATTTAGGTTTGGTCTTACGGACACACCCTTTCGTCCTGCCAGTAGAGACTTATTTTTTAGTCCCCACATTACTTAATAACAAAACAGCAAGAGCCGCGCTTAAACGGTTTTTAATACTGGCTTTGTTACTGCGTAATTGTATATTAAATACTAGCATGGACTAATAATAGCAAACTATTTATTTTTTTTTGAATAAAACTTTGATCAGCAACTTTTATTTAAATTCCTGGATTTACACAGCCAAAAACCAGATGATATTTTTTATAGCCTTGGTGGGCGGAGGATTTTGGAGTCAATCATTTTATAAAAATTAATCTAATTGGATTAGCTGCTTTGAGGGATAAGTAAAATTCAATGTTTTTTTTGATTGACTGGAGACAGAAAACAGGTGGATTTTTCCATCGGTTGATTGCTGAAGCCGCAAAAATCTGAGTTGATTCTGTACTTCTGTCTAGAGGAAGAATCAATTTACCACATCTATCAGCTGTTTGATAGCCATCAATAGAAGATGTTTATCTGCTTTAACACTTCTATATAATTAATTTTCACATTTGCCCCAACTGGGGAAAGAATTTTTTGATTGGATCTGAGAAAGGTTGACAACTTGATTGGATCGTAGCTCCAGGTCAACTAAAATTTTTTATGGTTATCCTGGAACTGGAATCATTAACTCTCACCCTGTCCGTTTATTAGCAGCTGAGATTGAATCATAGTTCAAGACAGTAAAGTCCTAATCAACAACTGCGGTACTGAATTCGTGATTTCCAAGGGATGAGAAGCAATTTTCAGACTATAGCTGGTAGCAATGGAAATTATTTTTAAGATTTATCGGCAGCAACAAAATTCTACCCCTGTTTTCCAGACTTTTCTTTTACAAGTAGAACCAGGTAATACAATTCTCGATTGTCTCAATCAAATTAAATGGGAACAGGATGGAACTTTAGCATTTCGCAAAAATTGCCGTAATACAATTTGTGGCAGTTGTGGTATGCGAATTAATGGACGTTCTGCTTTAGCTTGTAAAGAAAATGTAGGCAGCGAACTAGCCAGATTAGCAAAAATATCGTCATCAAAAGCGGAAACTAATCCTTTGCCAGAAATGACGATCGCACCCTTGGGTAATATGCCTGTGATTAAAGATTTAGTTGTAGACATGAGTAGTTTCTGGAATAATTTAGAAGCAGTTGCTCCCTATGTGAGCACAGCAGCCCGGCAAATACCAGAAAGAGAATTTTTACAAACACCACAAGAGCGATCGCTCCTGGATCAAACAGGTAATTGTATTATGTGCGGCGCTTGTTACTCTGAATGTAATGCCCGCGAAATTAATTCCGACTTTGTGGGACCCCATGCCCTGGCCAAAGCATATCGGATGGTGGCAGATTCCCGCGATACTAATACAGAAAATCGCCTGGAAAACTATAACGAGGGGACAAAAGGAGTTTGGGGTTGTACTCGTTGTTTTTACTGCGACTCCGTTTGTCCCATGGAAGTAGCACCATTAGAACAAATTACCAAAATTAAACAAGAAATTCTCGACCGCAAACAAGCACAAGACAGTCGGTCAATTCGCCACCGCAAAGTATTGGTAGATTTAGTCAAAGCAGGTGGATGGATTGATGAACGCCAATTTGGCTTAAATGTGGTTGGTAATTATTTCCGTGACCTGAGAGGCTTACTCAGTCTTGCACCTTTAGGTTTACGAATGCTAATTCGTGGCAAATTTCCCCTCTCCTTTGAGCCATCAGAAGGGACAGAACAAGTGCGATCGCTGATTGAGTCGGTGCAGGAGAAAGAAGTTTAGGAGTATGCCTCCGGCACGCTACGCGAACAGAAGAATGAAGAAGGTTAGTACGCTGGCTTATCTTGGTTCTTGAGGGATATTCAATGGTTGACCAAAACGGTCATACACTAAAATATCCCATTGACCATTGTTGCTATATTCAAAGGCAATTCTGGTGCCATCGGCACTAATTGTAGGGTTGCGAAGTTCTGCTTGGAGATTAGGGGTTAAATTGCGCGATTGGCGAGTTTCTCGGTCGTAGAGGAAAATTGCTGAACGTCCTTGACGACTAGCAGCAAAGACGATAAATCGACCATCTTCAGAAACACCGGGATGGGAGGCGATAGTATCTAAAGCATTTAACCCAGGTAAATCAATCAAATTTCGGGTCAGAGTATCAAACATATATACATCTTGACTACCCCGGCGATCGCTAGTTAAGACAATATATCTTCCTGCTGTTTGGGGGTTTAATTCTGAGGCTAGACTATTTAAACCCCTGCCCCCGGCATCAAATGGGTAACTCAACAGCCGGGGGTAGCCAAAACAACCGGTTAATAAATTAGACGAGAGCAATACCAATATAAATAGAGAATATTTATTCATCGGTTAATACCGTTTCATTTTTGCACTTTCATAAAGATGCGTGGTTAGGAGTAGAGCGCAATGCTAAACCCTAATTTCCAAAACGGATTTGTAATTTTTTTATTGATTACTGCGGCGGTACATTCACAGTTGCACCATTGGGAATATCTAACTCTACTGTCGGGCCTCGGTCAAGAACTTCCACATCCCACTGACCGCGACTCGCAGACTCAAAAGCTATATATCGTCCATCGGGGCTGATATGGGGATTGCGTATCCAGCCACGATAGGTAGGAGTGAGAATTTGTGATTGCTGAGTGGCGCGATCATAGAGAGTCACCACAGGTCTACCTTGGTCACTAGTTAAGTAACAAATATAACGTCCGGTATAACTCAAGCTAGGACTTTCGGCAATTGTTTCTCCACGATTTAACCCAGGAGTCCGAATCAAAGTTTGGGTTTCTAGGTCAAACACCAACAACTGTTGATTACCATACCGATTGGAAACAAATGCTAAAAAACGACCATTTCCACTCAACGCCGGTTGTTCATCAGTGAAACGGCTATTGAGAGAAGCGGGGCCTATAGGAATATCATTAGCACCGCAGGAGACAAGCAAGCTCGTCAAACCAAAAATCAGGCTCCAATGAAAAGGTCGTTGGAGCCAAAACGTAGGCGTAAATGTTTTCACATCAACTGTTTTCCGTCGCCGTAGTGACTACCACACCCCAAAAGATTTAGATATCGTCATCATCAAAATTAGTAGAATTATCTGACTCGTCATTTGGCTTTTCAATTGGGTTATACGGTACGTAATCAGTTGGTATAGCCTCATCATCGTCAAGCGATCGCCTGGGATTAGAATCAACCGGTCTACGGCGCTTCCTTGTCGTCCTTGGTGTCACATCATCCTCACTCACCTCTGGACGCTGGGGTCTATTACTAGTGCGACGTGAGGGCTTTCTCGTCTCATCTTGTCCTGATGTATTATCCCAATCATTCACTTCCCTAGCACTAGAACCCCAGTTGTCTTCATCCTCAATTTCTGGGGAACGAGTCACAGGACGACTGTTAGTAGGACGACGTTTTCTCTCCGTAGTTTCTGGCTTTTCTCGACTGCGACGTTCAGCACGACGGGGAGCTTCATCTTCGTAGTAATCATCTCGTTGGGAACGTTCTTCCTTACTACCAGGAATTCGCCTACGGACAGGACGGTCTTCCTCATCGTAATAAGGTAGGGGTTCTAAATCCGCATCCATCTCCGCTTCTTGATAATTTCTGCGCTTAGAGTAGGAATAACGCCCACTCACATCACGCTCATCATCCACAATCGGAGTATTACGTTTGGCTTGTTGAGTAGCTATACTCCGTAAACGGATACTTTCCACTGCAAAAAATACTGTCGTACCAACCAACAGCAGCTGACCGAATTGCAAAATTGGATCAAGCCGCCAGCCTTGGAATACTAAAATAAAGCCACACAGTAAACCCACTGCTGCAAAAAAGATATCCTGATCCCTTGACAGTTCTGGACGTACTGAGCGGAGAAAATACAGTGCTGCCCCAGCCACAGCCAGGAAAATTCCTAGAATACTGGCTGAGTTCGCCCCAAAATTTACCTGAGCCAGAACACTGGCTGAGTTCAGCCCAAAATTTATCATTGCTGTTTTCCCAATATCAAATCTATGTTAGCGAGTCACACTTCAAATCTCCACCGTTGCCAGGAACCATAAACCCTTGAGCTTACCACTTAAAAACCTTTGCCTATCAGCAAAAGCCATCCTTTTAAGAATAGCTTACTGATAGACAACAGGTAGTGAGAGTTACTGTGACTCAACCAAGCATTAATTACGCTGGATTTTATCTTTCTGACTGATGAAAATCAAACCAACAGTGGCAGGGATTACAACTATTGCCGCACCCCACACCAAGCTCCAAAGAAAGTTTGCTAAAGATGGTGTCATAGTTCTCAACCTTTTTTTACACACTTCTTCCTAATTTTAATGGTGTATCAGTTTCTTGAGAAGCCGTTCAGCATTACATAATCAATACTTTCCTCTGACTTCCATACAGAAAATGACAGCATTTAGTTAAAATTAGAGAGAAAATAGTTTACAAAGCTTAAAAATTTTAAGCTTTTGAGTTTTTGTTTGCTTCACAGATAGTAGCTCAAACCGATGACTGGTGTTAACCTGATTTCTTTGATTCTTGGCCCCGTCTTGGGAGTGATGACGTTTTTGTTTATTTTCCGCATCATTCTCACTTGGTATCCACAAGTGGATCTTAATCGCTTGCCTTTTAATCTAATCGCTTGGCCGACAGAACCCTTTCTAGTTTTATTACGCAAAATCATACAACCCATTGGTGGGGTAGATATTACTCCCATTATTTGGGTGGGTATTTTTAGCTTAATTCGAGAAATTCTCTTAGGTCAGCAAGGATTACTGACCATGATGTCTCGTGTGAGTTAAGAGTAATTGGTATTGGGTACTGGGATGTTTTCACTCACCAATTACCAATTACCAAGACCTGAATTACTTGTTACTTACCTAAATTATTCATCTCCTGGACAAAATTGGTGTAAATATTGCCCTGCACAAACTGTGGATTCTCCATGATTTTCTGGTGGAAGGGGATGGTGGTGGGTAGCCCAGTAATGGCACATTCCCTGAGCGCCCGCTTCATCCGGTTAATGGCTGTAGACCTATCTGGCCCCCAAACAATTAATTTACCAATGAGAGAATCATAGTATGGGGGAATTTGGTAGTCTGTGTAGACATGGGAATCAATCCGCACCCCAGGCCCTCCAGGGGGTAGATAACCGCTAATTCTCCCAGGAGCAGGACGAAAATCATGGTCTGGGTCTTCGGCATTAATCCGGCATTCTATGGCGTGACCTCTTAAAATTACTTGGTCTTGAGTCAGTCTGAGTCTTTCTCCTTGAGCAATACGGATTTGTTCCACCAGCAGGTCTATCCCGGTGATCATCTCGGTGACAGGATGTTCAACTTGGATGCGGGTGTTCATTTCCATGAAGTAAAATTTGCCGTGCTTATCTAAGAGAAATTCTATGGTGCCGGCTCCAGTGTAGTTAATGAATTGAGCAGCTTTGACCGCAGCTTCTCCCATTTTTTCCCGTAGGTCTGAATCAAGAGCAGGACTAGGGGCCTCTTCTAGCAATTTTTGATTGCGACGCTGAATAGAGCAGTCTCTTTCTCCTAAGTGAATAACATTACCGTAGTTATCCGCCAAAATTTGAAACTCGATATGGCGGGGACGTTCGATAAATTTTTCTATATAGAGACCAGCGTTACCAAAAGCTGCACCTGCTTCCGATTGAGCCGCTAGGAATAGTTTTGAGAATTCTTCTTCGGAACGCACTAGACGCATTCCTCGACCACCACCACCAGCTGTGGCTTTAATCATCACCGGGTAGCCAATTTCTTTAGCGATCGCTAACCCTTCCTGCTCTGATTCTACCAAGCCATCACTGCCAGGTACAGTGGGCACTCCTGCCCTCTGCATCGTTTCCTTAGCCGTTGATTTATCCCCCATTAAGCGAATCGCTTCCGGGGTCGGGCCAATAAAGGCAATGTGATGATCAGCGCAAATTTCCGCAAACCGAGCATTCTCAGATAAAAAACCATAACCAGGATGAATAGCAGTAGCATTTCTGGTTAAAGCTGCGGCAATAATATTGGGAATATTTAAATAGCTTTTTCCACTGGCAGGTTCCCCAATACAAACCGCTTCATCAGCTAGTTGAACATGGAGAGCATTTCGGTCAACAGTAGAGTGAATGGCAACCGTCGCAATTCCCATTTCCTCACAGGCTCGGAGAATGCGAAGGGCGATTTCTCCTCGATTGGCAATTAATATTTTGTCAAACTTCATTTTCTAGCTTCGATATCAGTACCAGTAGATTGACATTTTCTCCCATCCCATTCACTTAAAGCTGTCGCATTAATGCAAATTCTGATAGAAGATTTCCGCCCCCCATTCTCAGTAGAGTTGAGGATTGGTTTGGTTGCCTCCACGAGTTGTGTACTAGACTAACAAGATTTCTAGCGTCAGTCTTGAGCAGTTTCCCGAAATTGGCTGTAGTGAGTTAACCGTAACTGGTCTTATCACTCTATTCCTTTTCATATCACTTGTGCGGCCATCTAATTTCTATTTATTTCCCAAGAAACCGGAAAAAATTTGTGAAAAATTTTGCTGAAATATTGCACTGTATCTATCTTGTTGTGCTATATTGTTTATTCAGGCAACCCGTGCGGATGTGGCGGAATTGGTATACGCGCACGCTTGAGGTGCGTGTGGCTTTGCCTTGCGAGTTCGAGTCTCGCCATCCGCATATTAAAGGTGATATGGGCAAGTTAAAAGGACGAGTTTTACACCGAACCTTTTTGCTTGCCCTTGTTGCGTTTGGGGGGAAGAAGTTCAGAAGTTACAGAAGTTGCAGGAGTTACAGAATAATTAATGCCATTGCGGCTGAACTTCTGTTCACGTTCACTTAGTGTGCCGGAGGCATACTTCTGTACGGGCGGGTTTACCAAAATTCTCGTTCATAGTTGATGATATGTGTAAACCCGCCCCTACTGACTTCTGTTCGCGCAGGGTGGCGTAGGCATACTCCTGTACGGGCGGGTTTACCAAAATTCTCGTTCATAGTTGATGATATGTGTAAACCCGCCCCTACTGACTTCTGTTCGCCCAGCGTGCCGTAGGCATACTCCTGAACTTCTGAACTCCTGAACTCCTGAACTTCTTCTTCCCTAGTAGATACAATCGAGGTTATGTCAAAATAGGTGTGGTTTTATTTCTACTGCCATGCCTCAAAATCACTATGTTACTAGGGCAGGTATGAAGAGATAGAACAGGGATGTATCCGGCATTTGCCCTCACGGAGATTGTGACCTGATGTTGCTATGCCTAAGAATTGAAAACTTTGCCCTAATTGACCAGTTAGAATTGGAATTTGGGCCGGGACTGAATGTATTGACAGGGGAAACTGGTGCGGGAAAGTCGATTATTTTAGATGCACTGGATGCGGTTTTGGGTGGGAAGGTGTCTAGTCGAGTATTACGCACAGGAACCCACCGGGCATTGGTAGAGGGGACTTTCGCGGTTAATCCTCCCTTGGCAGCTTGGTTGAGTGAGCAGGAAATTGATTTAATTGATGATAATTCTGTGGTGATTAGCCGGGAAATTACGGCGACAACAAGTAATATTCGCAGTCGTTCACGGGTAAATGGGGTGTTGGTGAACCGTCAGTTGATGGTAGGATTGCGCGATCGCTTGGTGGAAATCACGGCCCAAGGACAAACTGTACAAGTAGGGCAATCTGCTCAAGTCCGGGATTGGTTAGATTTATATGGTGGTGAGGCTTTAATTGAACAACGTCACAAAGTAGCCGCGGCTTACAATGCCTATCATCAAGCACACCAAACCTTAGAAAAACGCCGCACTTCGGAACGGGAAAGACTACAACAATTAGATTTACTGACTTATCAAGTCCAAGAATTGGGTGCAGCTAATCTCGCCGATCCCCAAGAAATGGAACAATTAAGTCAAGAACGGGAACGCTTGAACCATGTTGTTGATTTACAACAGATGAGTTACAAGGTTTATCAAGATTTGTATCAAAATGATGATGAAAGCCCCACCGCATCTGATTTGTTGGCAGATAGTGAAACCAAATTAAATCACATGGTGGAGTTTGACTCCCAATTAGAAACGTTGCTGGAATTGGTGCGCGATGCTCAAGCGGCTGTGGTGGAGGTGGGGAGACAAATTAATGCCTATGGGGAAAATTTAGAAGCTGATCCCCAAAGATTAGAGGAAGTAGAAGAAAGAATTCGGGAATTAAAACAAATTTGTCGCAAGTATGGCCCCACTCTAGGAGAAGCGATCGCATACTATGAGCGTATCCAAGTTGAGTTGGCAGAACTGAACGATAATGAACAGTCAATAGAAATTTTAGAACAGCAAGAACAAGCCTTTTTACAATATCTTTTAGAGGTTAGTCAGCAATTAACCCAACTGCGTCGCCAAAGTGCAGCTAATTTAGAATTCCGCTTAATTGCCGAACTGAAACCTTTAGCAATGGATAAAGTCAAGTTTCAAATTGATATTTCTGCCGTTGCCCCCACTGCCACAGGTGCAGATAAAATTACCTTTATGTTTAGCCCCAACCCCGGTGAACCACTGCAACCATTAACAGAAATTGCCTCTGGGGGGGAAATGAGCCGCTTTTTATTGGCGCTGAAGGCTTGTTTTACTCAAGCGGATGCAGCAGCCACAATGGTATTTGATGAAATTGATGTGGGTGTCTCTGGTAGAGTTGCCCAAGCTATAGCGGAGAAGTTACACCAACTCAGTAGTAGTCATCAAGTATTGTGTGTGACTCACCAACCTCTAGTGGCAGCGATGGCAGACCGCCATTTTCGTGTCGATAAACAAGTAATTAATCAAGGGAAGGGCAATAAAACCAGCAATGGCAGTGCTGAACAACGTACTGTGGTGCGAGTTACGAGTTTAGATAACTTAAGCACCAGACGAGAAGAACTAGCACTGTTAGCGGGGGGAAAATCAGCCAACGAAGCGATCGCCTTTGCAGAGTCATTATTACTACAAGCAGCTAATCACCGACAAATTAAGGAGAAGGGTTGAGGAAGGGATAATCAGTGTAACCTTGCTCTAAATTCTGTTCTCCTTTGCCATAAACTGTGGCAAAATCCGGGGCATTGAAGACAGCATCAATGGCAAAACGTTCAGGTAAGTCTGGGTTAGCAATGAACAGCTTGCCAAAGGAAACTAAATCTGCCCCACCTGTGGCGAGAATTTGATTAGCTGTCGATTTGTCATAACCACCATTGGTAATGATTAACCCTTGATATAAGGGACGAAAAGTGGAAATCACGGGATTGATCACATCACCGGTGGCTAAATCTTGTTCGTTGGGTTCCATTAAATGAATATAAGCCAGGGAAAAGCGATTTAGTTGCTCAATCACATAACTGAATGTGGCTTTAGGGTTAGAGTCTTCCATCCCATAAAATGTATTGCTGGGAGATAATTTAATCCCGACGCGATCGCCTTCCCACACTTGACAAACTGCCTCCACTACCTCCAGCAGAAAACGAGCGCGGTTTTCAATGGCACCCCCATATTGATCAGTTCTTTGATTAGACCCATCTTGCAGAAACTGGTCAATTAAATAACCAAACGCCCCATGTAACTCAATGCCATCAAACCCAGCTTCTAGGGCATTTACCGCACCTTGGCGAAATTGTTCGACAATTGGGGGTATTTCCTCAGTTTCTAACGCACGGGGTGTTTCTAGATTAACTTTACCCATGGGAGTATGTAGAGTTCCCACAGCAGCGATCGCACTGGGAGCAACAGGCAATTCACCATTGAGTAAAGAAGGATGTGCTACCCGTCCACTGTGCCACAGTTGTAGAAAAATTTTACCACCCTGACCATGAACTGCTCCTGTTATCTGCCTCCAAGCACTTACTTGTGCTGGTGAGTAAATACCGGGACAGTTAATATATCCATGACTGAGGGGCGAAATCATCGTGCATTCGGTCACAATTAACCCAGCTGAAGCCCTTTGAGCATAATATTCTGCCATCAACGATGTGGGAATTGACCCAACTGCCCGCAACCGCGTCATCGGTGCCATAACTATGCGGTTTGGTAAGGTGTATCTACCTAATTGCACAGGTGCAAACAAATCTATTGTTGAACTCATCATGATCAACTCAGTTTCTAGTCTAAAAACGCTCAATCCTTGGCTACTTCAGGCTAAAATAACTGCGGCACAAACACAATAAGGTACCAAATGGTGCGTGGGGGAAATGTTAGACGACTTTCCAGAACCAGAATTATTCACTCTCAATTGTCCAACTCAACAAATTTTGGATGTGATAGCTGATAAGTGGAGTGTAATTGTGTTGTATTGTTTAGCCTACCGTTCACGAAGATACACAGAAATTCAACGTCGCATTGAAGGAATTTCCCAAAAGGTGCTGACTCAAACCCTGCGGAAATTAGAACGGCATGGATTAATTGAACGTCAGGTATTATCAGAAATGCCCCCCAACGTTGAATACTCTCTCACAGCTTTAGGAAAAACCCTCATTGACCCCTTACTAGGGATCGCTAATTGGTCAAGAAAATACTTCGAGGAGGTGGAAGCTGCACGCGATCGCTACGAACAGCAGCAAGTATAATTCCTGTTTTGATGATTTGATTAAATTCACAGTCTGAGCAAAAGCAAATTAGTCATCTTCCCCAGGTTTTAATTAAAAATTTCCTCTATCACCAATTTGTTATGACCACAACTTTGGAATATATCAAGTTTCCTTCTTCCTCCAGTACACCTAAGGGTTTAATCGTGACTTTACATGGTTGGGGTGCAAATGCCCAGGATGTAGCAGGTTTATTGCCCTATTTAAACTTAGGAGACTATGAATTTGTCTTGCCTAATGCACCCTATCCCTATCCCTATGCTCCTAACGGCAAGGCTTGGTATGATTTACAAGCAGAAAATATGTATCAAGGATTGCCAGAAAGTCGTCAATTATTGATAGATTGGTTGCTATCTTTAGAAAGTCAAACTGGTGTACCTTTATCACGCACAATTTTAAGTGGATTTTCTCAAGGTGGTGCCATGACTCTGGATGTGGGTTTAAATCTACCTTTAGCAGGTTTAGTAATGATGAGTGGTTATCTACATCCGGGGACGGGAACGACGACACAAACTACTTTTCCACCCACATTAATCATGCACGGGAGACAGGATACAGTCGTACCCTTGCAAGCAGCAATTAAAGCCAGAGATATGGCTAAAAATCTGGGAGTGCCGATTGAATACCACGAGTTTGATATGGGTCATGAAATTGATGTAGAAATGTTAGATGTGTTACGCAATTTTATTCTTGAGATTGATGGTGCAGATCGTGGGTGAGACTCTGTAATGTATCTTTTCCAAAATAGGCTATAAATCAGAAAAATGTTTACAAAATAGAAGCCCGTTAATGAGTAAGATAGATTGGGTGGAAGATTTTAGCACGACTCCACCCCAAGCTGAATGCGAGTGCTGTAAAAGGGAGGGGCAAGCATTATGAAAACTCTCAGCATTTCCAAAAACGAAATTGCTGCCATGACAGCAGAAGATGTTCAAGAGTTAGCAACACGCCTAGAGTTGGATAACTACAGCAATGCGTTTGAGGGTTTAAATGATTGGCATCTACTACGGGCAATTGCTTTTCAGCGTCCAGAGTTAGTTGAACCCTATATCTATCTCTTAGATTTAGAACCTTACGACGAAGCCTAAAATTGCAAAATTGGAATTTGAGTTGGGGTCTGGGGTCAGTGGTATCAGAATTACTATCTTAAAATCTGCTTGATTTGCAAGTGTAAATGCAGTCAACCGTAAATCCAAAATCCTCTAGTCGGGTTCTCATTGGTGTAGGCGGCGGTATTGCCGCCTATAAAGTCTGTGAAGTAGTATCTCGACTATTTAAATCTGGTGTGGAAGTACGAGTGATTTTGACTCGTTCTGCCCAGGAATTTATCACGCCTTTAACATTAGCAACCTTATCCCGTCATCCTGCCTATACGGATGATAGTTTTTGGCAACCAATACATTCTCGCCCTTTGCACATTGAATTGGGTGAATGGGCTGATTTAATAGTTATTGCGCCCTTAACTGCCAACACTTTAGGCAAGTTAGCCTATGGGATGGCAGATAATTTATTGACAAATACAGTGCTGGCTTCTACTTGTCCCGTGTTGTTGGCACCCGCAATGAATACAGACATGTGGGAACAGGTAGCTGTGCAACGCAACTGGCAGCTATTGTTAACAGATAGGCGTTATCATGGAATGAGTACCGCATCGGGGCTGTTGGCGTGCGATCGCATCGGTGCTGGTAGAATGGCAGAACCCCCAACCATTGTTAATCATATCCAATCATTACTCCACACTCACGGTAACCGAGACTTAGCAGGAAAAACCGTCTTAATTAGTGCCGGAGGAACAAGGGAATTTTTTGACCCTGTAAGATTTATTGGTAATCCTTCCACAGGTAAAATGGGGTTAGCCTTAGCTCAAGCAGCAATGCACCGAGGTGCAAAAGTTATATTGGTACATGGCCCTGCGAGTTGGGAAGTACCGTTGGGAGTAGAACCGATTCCTGTAGTCAGTGCAGACCAAATGCAGCAAGCAATGTTAGATGCCTTGCCAAAAGCTGATGTAATTGTTATGTCTGCCGCAGTGGCCGACGTTAAACCTAGAGATTATAGTAGCGAAAAACTACCCAAGCGATCGCTCCCCGAAAACCTACCTTTAGCACCGGTCACAGATATAGTTGCTGAATTAGGCAAACGCAAACAACCCCATCAATTACTGATTGGTTTTGCCGCACAAACTGGCGATATTATTACTCCAGCCAAAGAAAAATTACAACGCAAAAAACTAGATATTATCGTTGCTAACCCCATTGACCAACCTGATAGCGGTTTTGGTAGTGATCAGAATCAAGCTGTATTTTTAGACAAGCAAGGACAGCAAATAGAAATTCCACCATGTTCTAAATTAGCAATGGCACATTATTTATTTGATTTGACTGTGCCGATTTTGGAAGGAATCAAAATTATATAAAATAAAGTAATCTTAGCTTTATTTGTAAATCTAGCTATTTTTTCAGTTTCACATATTTTATTGTGCTATATCCAGATTTTTGTATATATTTTGAGAATTACTATTAGAGAAGCAAATGGAAGGCAAAAGATTTATTCACAAAATAAAATTACAAAACTTCCTTTCTTATGGGAGTGAGGGAGTAGAAATAGAACTACAGCCGCTAAATGTATTAATTGGTGCTAATACATCAGGCAAATCTAACTTAATAGAAGCTTTTAGTATTTTAAAAGCAACACCAACGGATTTACCTGCTCCTTTTCGTCAAGGAGGAGGAGTTAGTGAATTTTTATGGAAAGGTAGTCAGGAAACATCAATTGCTAATATAGAAGTTATTTTAGATTATCCTACTAGATCCCAAAACTTAAACTACAATCTTAGCTGGACTGCAATCGCTCAACGCTTGGAAGTAGTAGATGAAGCTGTTGAGAATGAACAAGCCTATGAAGGAGAAGAAGATGTATATTTTTATTATCGTTATCAAAAGGGCCGTCCAGTCTTAAATATCAATACAATCAAAGATGATGGAGGAAGATATGAACGAAAGCTGCGTAGAGAAGATTTAATTTTAGATCAGTCAGTTTTATCCCAAAGAAAAGATCCTGATTTGTATCCGGAGCTTTCTTATCTTAGTACAGAGTTTTCCAAAATAGGTTTATATCGTCACTGGCAAATGGGCAGATATTCAGAACCTAGAAACGCCCAAAAACCAGATTTACCACAACATCCTTTACTAGAAGATGGCAGTAATTTAGGTCTTTTTTTAAATGACTTAAAGTACAGAATAGGTAATCAAAAAATAATTGAAAAACTGAGAAAGTTCTATGAGCAAGCAGAAGAATTAGATGTAAGAATATATGGTGGTACAGTACAGATATTTATTCGTGAAGAAGGTCTAATTCAACCAATTCCTGCAACTCGTTTATCTGATGGAACTCTAAGATATCTATTTTTAATGGGTTTACTCCTTGACCCCACACCTCCACCATTGATTTGTATTGAAGAACCAGAAATCGGATTACATCCAGATATTTTACCAACGATTGCTGAAATGTTAATTGAAGCTTCCCAGAGAACACAATTAGTTGTGACAACTCACTCTGATGCTTTGGTTTCTGCTTTGAGTGAATATCCTGAATCTGTGATTGTGTGTGAAAGAGATAAAAAAGGATCTCATCTCCACAGACTTGAAACTGAAAAATTAAAAGACTGGTTAGAAAACTATACGTTGGGTGATCTTTGGTTAATGGGTGAAATTGGTGGTGGGAGATGGTGAAAGAAATTAGAATTTATATAGAAGGTGGTGGTGATAGTAAAGATACTAAAAAATGGCTCAGAGCTGGATTTAGTAATTTGTTTAAATCATTATCTGATTTAGCAAGAACCCACAAAATTAGATGGAATATTATTATTTGTGGTACTCGTAATCATGCCTTACGGGATTTTAAAAATGCATTAAAGTCCATCCAGAGGCATTTAATGTATTACTAGTAGATGCAGAAGCGCCTGTAAAACTAAGTTCTCCTTGGGAACATTTGAAATTGAGGGATAATTGGGATAAACCAGCAGGAGTTAATGATGATAATTGTCATTTAATGGTACAAGCGATGGAAGCTTGGTTTATGGCTGATATTGAAACTCTCAGCGAATTTTATGGACAGGGATTTAGAAGGAATAAAATTCCCCTAAATAACAATGTAGAGAATATTGTCAAAGATGATTTGGAACCTAGCCTAAAATTGGCAAGTCGTAGCACTAGCAAGGGTGAATATCACAAAATTAACCATGCCTATAAACTGCTAGGATTGATAGATGTAGATAAAGTTCGTCAAGCTTCACCGTATTGCGATCGCTTCTTTACCACTTTAACAGCAAAAATCTGTATAGCTAGCAGTCAAGCTGATGAGGAATGATAAAATTCTAGGGACTAAATCACCTATCATTTTAATGAAGCTGAATTATCCACAATCCCACCATTATCAATAGCATTATAAGCATTATTATTAGTTAATCCTAACCAAGGGTCAGAACTGGGGGTTAAAAACAACTCAGCATATACTTTTTCATTGAGTTGATTGACATCTGCTGTGTCATTTCCTTGTAAAAACCATTGGTGGATTTGTCTGTGGAAGACATATTCATTTCTCACAGTATCCAAAGCCATTACGTTTTCAAAATTACGAATGACATCGGCTAGACTATTTTCATCTGTAACATTGGGCAATTTCTTGGCTTTAATTAAAGCAATACTATTGCTATCTAGTTTGGCATCATTTTGATATTGTCTTGCTAATCTATTCCAAGTTCTTTGGTCAATAATATCGAAGGGACTAGGATTATTTTCTAATGTATCAGGTTCAATGGCATTGATGAGAGGTCTTTCCACCACTGCTTTAGAAACAGCCAAAGAACCAGCTAATCTAGCGTTAGTAGAGATGGAATTACCAGGAAGTTCAACTAATGTGGGTGGAGATTGAATACCTAATTTTGCTAAATCTTCTCTCCATTGATTAGCAATTTGATCAAGACGACGCAGATGATATTGTTGTAATGTAGTTTCGTATTCTTGACCTTGGCGTTTACCTAAGTCTTTAACTATAACTGATGCTTGATTGAGTTGTTTGAGAAAAGCCTTAGGCCCATACAGTCCCGGAATTGCATCAACGGGACGACCAGAACTATCTAAAATGTAGTGAATACTGTTTCCTGTAATTGTTCTTTCTAATTTGCGTCCATCACCAAAATCAATGGTGACTCTTGGAACTGGACGCACTGTTTGCCAATGTAAAATAAAATTGTCTCTTAAATATTGGGAAATTTCTTGATTAGGATAAAGTGCGACGCGGAAAAACCGACTATTCGCACAACTGAGGTTTGTATCTAATCTACCTAGCAATCGTAAAGATAAAATTGGTTTACCGCTAGTTTTTGCCGCAGCTTTAGCTTGTTCTAAGTCGGTGTACCAGTACAATTGAGACGCATAACAGTCTTTTTGTTGACATAGTTGGTCTAAAGCAGTTTTGATTGGTGCAGCAGGTGGAGATGTTAAGTTATTAACATAGGATTTGAGAAAGGTTTGTAACCCTGATTGTCCTTGTGACCTTAATCTAGCTACTTCTGGTAAGAGTTTTGATGTTTTTGTATCAGTATCTTGTGTGTAACCTGCTTGTGCAAACACTAGACTTAATAGTATAAATGCAAACGAAGTATTTAAAGTGGTGAATTTCATAGTTTTTTATCTCTCACTACTCTTTTATAACTATGTGATGGGGGTTTTGACAGCAAGTTCCTGGTAGTAGGGGGTGGAAACAGAGGTGGAAGGTTAAAAATATTTTGAGCGATCGCTTTCCCTATCCCTGACCACGCTATCATCGGATACTGTGCCTGTAGTTATTTTTAGTTCTTTCAGTATAAATTCAGCATTCTATTTTAATTTTTAATTTTTATATTTAATGGCTTATGACAACTCCTACACCGGAACCCAATCAACAAAATACACCTCTTAGCGATACGCGACAGATAGCAGACCGTAGCAAGCTAAGTAAGATGTATCAGCATTATGTGGAAATGAAAGATAAATATCCCCATGCACTGCTGTTATATCGAGTCGGAGATTTTTTTGAAACCTTTTTCCAAGATGCGGTGACTGTTTCCAGAGAATTAGAATTAGTTCTCACCAGCAAACATGGTGGTGAAGTTGGTCGAGTGGCAATGACTGGTGTTCCTCACCATGCTTGGGAACGTTATACAACACTGTTGGTAGAAAAAGGTTATGCAGTGGTAATCTGCGACCAGGTAGAAGATGCTGCGGAAGCTGTAGGTTTAGTTCGCAGGGAAGTTACCCGCATCCTCACCCCTGGAACTTTGCTGGAAGAAGGCATGCTCAAAGCCAGTCGCAATAATTACTTAGCGGCTGTGGTAATTGCGGCTAATCATTGGGGTTTAGCCTATGCGGATATATCAACTGGGGAATTCCTCACCACACAGGGTAGTGATTTAGAACACCTAACCCAAGAATTAATGCGGTTACAACCGTCCGAGGTACTAGTTCCCACCAATGCCCCTGATTTAGGTAGTTTACTTCGTCCTGGGGAAACATCGCCCCATCTTCCCCAATGTTTACCACCTGCTTTTTGTTATAGCTTGCGATCGCAACTACCCTTTTCTCAAGGAGAAGCCAGAACTAAATTATTGCAGAAATTTAAAGTGCGATCGCTCGAAGGTTTAGGTTGTGAACACCTCACCCTGGCAGTTCGCGCTGCTGGTGGTCTATTGGAATATATAGAAGATACCCAAAAAGAAAACCCGATTCCCCTCCAGACCCTACGCACCTATACTATTACCGATTATTTAATTGTTGACCACCAAACCCGACGTAATTTAGAAATTACCCAAACAGTCAGAGATGGTACGTTTCATGGTTCATTGTTATGGGCTTTAGATAGAACCAGCACCGCTATGGGTGGACGAGCATTAAGAAGATGGTTGTTACAACCGCTACTGGATGTTAAAGGCATCAAGGCCAGACAAGATACAATTCAAGAACTAGTTGAGAATACACCATTACGTCAAGATTTACGGCAATTATTACGGCAAATTTACGATTTAGAAAGGTTAACAGGTCGGGCAGGTTCAGGAACAGCCAATGCACGGGATTTAGTCGCCCTAGCTGATTCTGTCTCTCGTTTACCAGAATTATCACGGTTAGTTAGTGACGCTTACTCACCCTTCCTTAAGGCTTTGCAAAAAGTTCCATCTGTGTTAGAAGAACTAGCACAAAAAATACATCACCATATCGTAGAATCACCACCAATTCACCTCAAGGAAGGGGGGTTAATTCGTGCTGGTATAAATCCTCAATTAGATGAAAGAAAAGCTACCGTAGAATCAGACCAGCAATGGATTGCTAATTTAGAAGTAGATGAAAGAGCGAAAACGGGAATTCCTACGTTGAAGGTAGGGTTTAATAAAACCTTCGGTTACTACATTAGTATTTCCCGCGCTAAATCTGACCAAGTACCCGGTAATTATATTCGCAAGCAAACTTTAACAAACGAAGAACGTTATATCACTCCAGAATTAAAAGAAAGGGAAGCGCGTATACTTACCGCACGAGACGACTTAAATCAGTTGGAATATGAAATTTTTGTAGCTTTGCGTGAAGAAGTGGGACAGCAAGCAGAGATGATTCGTAACTTGTCTCGTGCGGTTGCTGCGGCTGATGTATTATGTGGTTTAGCAGAATTGGCAGTTAAACAAGGTTACTGTCGTCCAGAAATTCTTGCTGGGAGAGAAATAGAAATTATTAATGGTCGTCATCCTGTGGTGGAACAGTCTTTACCTGCGGGGTTTTTCGTCCCCAATTCCACTTGGTTAGGGAAAGAAGAACAAACTCATGACCAGTCAGCAGATTTAGTCATTTTAACAGGCCCCAATGCCAGTGGTAAAAGCTGTTATTTACGTCAGGTGGGGTTAATTCAGTTAATGGCGCAAATTGGTAGCTTTGTTCCTGCCCACTCTGCTAAATTGGGATTGTGCGATCGCATCTTTACCCGTGTCGGTGCAGTTGATGATTTAGCCACAGGACAGTCTACCTTCATGGTAGAAATGAACGAAACCGCCAATATTCTCAACCATGCAACTGCTCAATCATTAGTTTTATTAGACGAAATTGGCAGAGGTACTGCCACCTTTGATGGTCTTTCTATTGCTTGGGCCGTAGCTGAATATTTAGCAGTGGAGATTAAAGCGCGAACGATTTTCGCCACCCATTACCATGAATTAAACGAACTGGCGGGAATGCTATCTAATGTAGCTAATTATCAAGTCACAGTCAAAGAACTGCCAGACCAAATCATCTTTTTGCACCAAGTTCAACCAGGTGGTGCGGATAAGTCCTATGGAATTGAAGCTGGAAGATTAGCAGGTTTACCCACTGTAGTTATTCAAAGAGCAAAACAAGTCATGGGACAAATTGAAAAACACAGTAAAATCGCTATTGGTTTGAAGAATTTAGAATAGCAGGTTACAGGTTACAGGTTACAGGTTACAGTGCCAAAAGCCTTTGAGTGTCTAAGCGTTAATCAGGATTTTCCAGTATCTTCACTGAAAAATCCCAGATGAGGCACAAAGAAACTGTGATTCTCTCTGTACCTCTTTATGAAACATCAATGCAACTTAAGCTAACCACCTAGCCGCATCTTTGGCATGGTATGTTAAGATTAAATCTGCACCAGCACGTTTAAAGCTAGTTAAGGTTTCCATCACAACGCGCTGTTCATCAATCCAACCGTTCAAAGCTGCCGCTTTAATCATTGAATATTCGCCAGACACATTATAAGCAGCAACAGGCAAATTGCTAGCTTCCTTCACCCGCCAGATAATATCCATATATGCCAATGCTGGTTTTACCATCAGCATATCCGCACCTTCAGCGATATCTAATTCTATTTCCTTAATGGCTTCACGGGAATTACCTGGGTCCATTTGGTAGGTGCGTCTGTCACCAAATTGGGGTGTAGATTCGGCTGCATCTCTGAAGGGGCCATAGTAAGCAGAGGCATATTTAGCAGCATAGGACATAATGGGTGTGTCTTGAAACCCTGCTTCATCTAAACCACTACGAATCGCTTGGACAAAACCATCCATCATGCCTGAAGGTGCAATAATATCTGCACCCGCTTTAGCTTGAGATACAGCTGTTTTCTTGAGTAATTCTAGAGTCGGGTCATTTAATACCCTTCCTGTTAAATCACCAACTTGTAAATAACCGCAATGACCATGAGTTGTATATTCACACAAGCAGGTGTCAGCTACTACAATTAAATCGGGAACTGCTTGTTTCACTGCGGTGGCTGCTGTTTGCACAATACCGCAATCGTGCCAAGCCCCTGTAGCATCTACATCTTTATCCGCAGGAATTCCAAATAGAATAATAGCGGGAATTCCTAAGTCGTAAACCTCTTTGGCTTCTTCAACAATTTTGTCTACCGATAACTGATAGACACCAGGCATAGATTTGACTTCCTTCGCAATACCCTCACCAGGAACAGCAAATAATGGGTAAATCAAATCGCTAGTGGTTAAAACGGTTTCTCGTACCATCCGACGTAATTGGGGATGAGTACGCAAACGGCGGGGGCGATGTGTAGGAAACATATACTTGTATGCAGGATAAAAATGCAATGGACAAATAACAAAGCGGCACAAAAGCAGGTTTTTAGGCTGCTTTCGTCAGAGACACTACAAGCAGTGCTTAACTGTCCTTTGCCCTACTGTTGATGAAGCTGTGGGGCAATTTTGTGTTGTACTGCTTGGTCTGAAGTTTAAGCACAAAAGACTCAAAAAAACCGTCTCAATAATTGCCATTCATTGATTTAGGAAAATCGGGTAATTAGCCATGGCTATTCAATACTAATTACCATAATTTGTCCTAAATGATGCGGAAAATCAAGGGATAACGAAAGGGTTGATCAGGATTACTAAAAACCCGAATAATCGCCCAAATTGTCAATCCCCAATGGAGTAAATATCCAATAATTGCGAGGGGAAATAGTAAAAACAATGTAATCCACACTAGAAATCCAATTATTCCACCATACAACCAGACATTGAAGTGGAAATTAATAGATTCTTTGGCATTGTCTTTAACTACCGGATCATCGGATATGAAGAGGATGGCAATGGGTAAACCAACCGAGACAAAAGTGGTGCTGAAAAAAATTGCTCCGTGACACAGCGCAGATAATATCTTTCGCTTGTCCGCGTCGTACATTTTTTCCTCCTTGGCAGGTAGGCCCTTGATTATATTACGACCCTATCATGAGCATCATTGTCTTAAGATGAAAAGACTCCCTGTAGTGGAGAAAAATTACGTTAATTTAAGTTAAGTTACACAAAAATGTCTAGTGAACTGCAAACAGAACTGACGGAAGCGGTGGAACTACGCCGCAATTTTGCGATTATTTCTCACCCTGATGCTGGTAAAACTACTTTAACAGAAAAGCTACTTTTATACGGAGGTGCAATCCATGAAGCTGGGGCGGTGAAAGCAAGAAGGGCCCAGCGTAAAGCTACTTCCGACTGGATGGCTATGGAACAGCAACGGGGTATTTCTATCACCTCAACGGTGTTGCAATTTAATTACCAGAATTGTCAAATCAATTTATTGGATACACCGGGACACCAAGATTTTAGCGAAGATACTTATCGGACTTTAGCGGCTGCTGATAATGCGGTAATGCTGATTGATGCGGCTAAGGGTTTGGAACCACAAACGCGGAAGTTGTTTGAGGTTTGTAAACTGCGGGGCATACCTATCTTTACGTTTGTCAATAAACTTGACCGTCCAGGTAGAGAACCTCTGGAACTGTTAGACGAAATTGAGCAAGAATTGGGATTACAAACCTATGCAGTCAATTGGCCCATTGGTATGGGCGATCGCTTTCAAGGGGTGTTTGACCGCCAAAAGGAACAAATTCACCTGTTTGAACGCAGCGCCCATGGTAGCCGTGAAGCAAGGGATACGATCATTGATTTAGGTGATGCCAGAATTGAGCAGTTGTTGGAGCAAGAACTTTATCACCAACTTAAAAATGATTTGGAGCTTTTGGAAGGAGTAGGGCCAGAACTGGATTTAGATTTGGTTCATCAAGGAAAAATGACCCCGGTCTTTTTTGGTAGCGCCATGACCAACTTCGGGGTAGAACTGTTCTTGAATTACTTCCTAGATTACGCCTTGAAGCCTGGTGTACATAACAGCAGCATTGGTGAAGTCCCCCCCACTTATCCCGAATTTTCCGGCTTTGTATTCAAACTCCAAGCGAATATGGACCCTAAACATCGCGATCGCGTGGCATTTATCCGGGTCTGTACAGGGAAGTTTGAAAAAGATATGACAGTAAACCATGCACGCACTGGCAAAGTTGTTCGTCTCTCCCGACCCCAAAAACTGTTTGCCCAAGAACGAGAATCGATTGATGTGGCTTATCCTGGCGATGTCATCGGTTTAAATAACCCAGGTGTGTTTGCGATTGGTGACACCATCTATACAGGTACAAAGTTGGAATATGAAGGTATTCCTTATTTCTCACCAGAACTGTTTGCCCAACTCAGAAACCCCAATCCATCCAAATTTAAGCAATTCCAAAAAGGTGTATCGGAATTACGGGAAGAGGGGGCTGTACAAATTATGTACTCTATCGATGAGTCCAAACGCGATCCAATCTTGGCAGCAGTGGGTCAATTGCAATTGGAAGTGGTGCAGTTTCGCCTACAAAATGAGTATGGTGTGGAAACCTTACTCGAATTACTGCCCTACAGCGTGGCCCGTTGGGTTGAAGGTGGTTGGGAGGCTTTAAATCAAGTGGGACGTTTATTCAACACTACAACAGTCAAAGACAGTATGGGTCGTCCAGTGCTATTATTCCGCAATGAATGGAATTGTCAACAGCTACAGGGAGACCATCCCGAATTAAAATTAAGCGCGATCGCCCCTGTATTTTCCAGTCAAAAACCAGTGGAAACTTAACTCACACTTGCTGCTGCATGGAATTAAGCCCCCTTTGGGGGAAATTAATTTAAATTTGGAGCAAAGCTACTGTCAGGGTATCTCAATTTCACACTTTTGCACCACCGTGTATCACCTAGCAGAGATTGGAGTACCAAAATTTCTATGCCTTCACATGCCGAATCGTCTTTGGAGGCTGGTTTAGTTGCCCTCAAACAAGGAAATTACTACGCCGCAATCACTAAACTAGAACCAATTGCCAAAAACCAAAAGCAAGAAAATGCTTGTTTACAAGCAAAAGTTGGCTTAGTTATGGCTTATGCCCGCACAGGCGAAGTCGCTAAAGCCGTCGCCCTGTGCCAAAATTTGATGGAAAGCAGTAATGCCCAAGTTCAAGAGTGGTCAAAACGCGCTCTCAAACATTTAAAAAACCGTCATCAACGACTAAAAACAGCCAATAATAATTTCGACACAGGCGTTGAATTTCAAAACCCCCATCTAGATCATCCTCAGGCTAACTATCTAGTTACAGACATTACCAGGGACGAAAATCAACCCTTGAGCATTTTTTGGCGATCAGCTAGAAGGGCTAAAGTTTGGCAACCTTTACGTAAGCCTAATTTAATGCCTGACCGGCTAATTGCCTTAGGCACCTTCCTACTGGTGTTTTGGCTGTTAAAGGAAATGCTGAAATTTACCATGGGTGCGTTTGGGCAGATACTAACTAAGCTGCCATTTCCATTGCCCGTACAGATTTTCTTTACCGACCCTAGCATTTTTGTTCTCGTCTGTCTGCTGGGCTTAATTGTCCTATCACCTTGGATTCTTGACCGCCTACTAGCAGAATTTTACAATCAGCGAGAATTATCAGCAGAGACATTAAATGGCTATAGTCGGGAAGCCACAAGGGTTATACAGAGGATTTGTCAACAGCGACGCTGGCCTATGCCTCAACTGAGAATTGTGCCTTTGTCAGCACCATTGATTTTCACCTATGGTAATTTAGCCCGCACTGCCAGAATTACAGTCAGTCAAGGACTTTTGGAACAACTAGAGGATGATGAAATCGCTGCGGTCTACGCATTATCCTTAGGACAGATGACCAGATGGGACTTTATGGTTATGTCCTTGGTCATGGTGCTAACAGTGCCACTGTACTTGATGTATCAGGAAGTTGCAGCTTGGGCAAATCAACTCAAAAAGCCTTGGTATTGGCCTATTAGCACCTTGTCAAATGTGTTATATGGACTGTGGTGGTTACTCACTAGCACCGCCCTGTTCAACTCCCGAATGCGACTTTACCATAGCGATCGCTTGGCCGCAGAAACGACGGGAAATCCCAATGGACTGATTCGGGCTTTATTGAAAATAGCCATTGGCATTGCAGGTGATGTAGTCCAACAAGAAAGCACCTGTTGGGAGTTAGAAAGTCTCAACCTCCTCGCCCCAGTGGGATATCAACAAAGTCTTTCCTTGGGCAGTCTGGCAGGTTATATGCCCTTTGAATCGTTCTTAATGTGGGAAAATGCCAATCCCTATCGCCAATGGTTTACGATCAATAATAGCCACCCTTTAATGGGCGATCGCCTCGAACGCCTTTGTCAAATTGCTCGTCACTGGCACCTGGATACAGAGTTACATTTAATTAACCAGAAGCCTTTCCAAGTCAAGCCTCAGTCTTTCTTACTGCAAATTGCCCCTTGGTTAGGAATGCCCTTAGGTATTTTGTTTGCAGGAGGAATTTGGTTGACTTGGCAGCTAGCCTATGCCATTCATCTACTTAACCTCAAGTGGATCTATGACAACGGGTCTTTTGTCACAGGTTGTTTGTTAATCGGCTTTAGTATTGGTACGTTTATCCGAATTAACAGCTTTTTCCCCAACATTCCCAATGGGAATTTGCCAATGGCAGCCCAACTACCCCAACTTCTAGCTGACCCAGCAATCCTACCCATTGACAGCATTAGTGTCCGTCTTAGCGGTAGACTACTAGGTCGTTCTGGTAGCGACAACTCCCTAGCCCAAGACCTGATTCTGCAATCCCAGCAGGGTTTGGTGAAACTACACCACATTTCTTGGTTAGGACAAGCTATTCAACCCCAAGAATGGATTGGTCGGCAGGTTATCGTCACAGGTTGGTTGCGACGAGGTGCAACACCTTGGATTGATATTCAAACCTTGGAAAATCAAAGCGGCAAAACCATTAACAGCCCCCATCCCATCGGGTCTACGGTATTGGCAGTTGCGGCTCAAGCTTTAGGAGCATATATTTTACTCACAGGTTAAGCATAGCAAGTCTGGGTGATTAGTGATGATTACCCCCTGTGCACCAACATTGTGAAAACCTCTTGCCTCGTCAGTCGTCAGTTTTTCTACAATTGCCACTGGCAACTGACACACCGCTATGTAAACAAAAGTTGCGAGCATCTTCAAGAAGTGTTACATTTATTTACGAAATCAATGGCAACAGACTTAACTCAGCCCCCCAGCTTGGTTATTGCTCTGGCTGCTGGTACTGATCCATCCCCTTTGATCCTCCCAACACAGCAGCAAATCAACCAGCCAGTGGCTGGTTTTTGTTTCCTCTCACCAGCTTTGTTCAAAAAAAGATACTTTATGCTACGATGCAATAATACTATCGGCAGAAAAGTGTCTGCTGAACTAGCTACGTAGAACATAGCGTGATAATGTTAAGAAATGGTATGTTATTCTGCGGGCCAAAGATAAGAAGAATTCATTGTACTCTGGTGGACAGTGGGCTTTAAATTTACGATTCTTAAAATTAAGGTGTTATTAAGGAAGCGTAGCAACGCTTTTTTATTACAAAAGCTTGATCCCAACGAAAAACTGTATTGTATAGGTTGAGAGTTTGGATTAAAAAGATTGGTTTATGGCGATATTAGTCAATAGCATCTATTTATAAAGCCAAAGCCAAGTAATTGTTTTCTGGCCTTGCCATTTTCATGTCAACTCTGGAGGTATAGTTCATGTCTGTTCGCCTATATATAGGTAATTTGCCAAAAGAAGAAATAGATCGTCAAGAGTTGCAAGCAGTGTTTGCAGCTGAAGGTGATGCTGTTACTACAAAGCTGATCAAAGACCGCAAAACAGGTAAGTGTCGTGGTTTCGGTTTTTTAACAGTTAACAACGATGAACAAGCAGACCAAATTATTGAAAAATACAATGGTCAATTGTTCAAAGACACACCTATTAAGCTAGAGAAAGCTTTACCCCGTACCAAGGGGGATGAGGGTGAAGAACAAGCACCCAAAGCAGCTAGCCAAACTAGTGCACCTATTCCTAGTGGCAATAAAGAAAATAGCCGTCGGGACAAAGGCTCTAAGAAATCTCGCCGTGGTAACTCAGTGCGCGAAACTAGCAGCAATAATGATTCTGATGCAATTCGTCCAGACCCTCGCTGGGCATCCGAATTAGAAAAGCTCAAACAAATGCTAGCAGCACAAGCCACCAATTAATCGAGACCTCTGCCAGATTAAAAATTAAAAATCAAGGTAATTTTGATTTTTAATTTTTAACATGGTTAGGAAATTACCCCTCACGAGAGAGGTAGACAATGGATGAAAAAATACAATTTAGTCATCCAGCAGTTCCAGGTTTCAGTGAGCGATCGCTTAACCTGTACCCAAAATTTGATAATTAGTGAGCAGCACAAAAAATACCCCCTTCATCACAGAAAGAGGGTATTAATTTAGTTTTAGAGAAATTAGCTAACTGCTTCATTTCTCCTACATCACATCTCAATTCCCCAACTTGATAGTCTTGGCAATCACCGCCAAACTTTCCTCAAACAACGCCTCACGTCCCCAACGTTGTACTTGTTGACTCAACAACACCTCTGGTTTTTGTTCTGAAAGAGAAGTAATTTGTTGGAACAAACCAGCAGACTGTGCGCCGCCGTGAGTCTCCATTCGCATACAACCACCAGTTTCTGAACAAATGACTGTACCACAATTTGCTTGAGTGTTAGTAGAAGTCAAGCGCAAAGCTATTAAGTCACCGACAATTTCACCAATATCAGCCACAGGTACACCAGCTAATTCCGCTTCTACCTGTCTTTGGTCTTTAGACAAAAACGCAATTTTGGTGATATCGTAATCACCACTTTCTTTTTTATAACCAAGAGGTTGCCATTCCAAACGACTAGCTAACCATCCCAAATAAAGCAAAGCTTGGGCAGAGTTGCCTTTTTCGTAATCAATGGTAATGCGGTCTATATCTTTGAGTGCAGCACGACGGGCAGGAGGGTCATAAGCCTCCGCAGTCAATTCTTGCCATGCAGACAAACGTCGCCAGTTTAAGTCAGCCAGAGGCACGCCAGTCTCAATTAAATTTTCCAGAGTCAGTAAATCTTCTTCTGGAGCGTTAAAGTTACAAGAATCAACAATAACGTTATTACAGACTGCTGCTAATCGCTTAAATAAAGGATTGTGGGAATCTGGTGTTGCCTTCCACCACAAAAATTTAGGCAAACCACCAATCAACAAAGCGGGAATCATACCCCCAATCCGTTCTAAAGCCGCTGCCGTGCCAGTTAGGGTAATGTATTCGCAGCAAATCAAAGTGTTAGAAGATTGCTTTTGAATAGGACAATAGGCTGAAACCTGTGCCTTGACCCCTTCATCCTCTCCAGCAATGGGACAGAGGGCAATAATCCGACAAGGGTTGCGAAGGGCAATTTCGTCAGCAATGGTTGGGCTAGTGGGGCTGAAAGTATAGCCCATAGCTGCACCATGATTATCGCCCATGGCACCGCTACGCTGCTTTTTAAAGTATTCTTCCCGCAACACCGTTAGCGTTTCTGGAGTACCAATTCCAGTTTCAGGCAAGTTATGTTTTT
The DNA here is from genome assembly GCF_014698825.1 of Richelia sinica FACHB-800. GTDB lineage: Bacteria > Cyanobacteriota > Cyanobacteriia > Cyanobacteriales > Nostocaceae > FACHB-800. Next base: position 40,687 of record NZ_JACJTT010000016.1, on the reverse strand, counting down.
TCTGGAGTGCAAGCAAAGCTGTTTGGGTTTGGGGCCCCAAGATTCCATCAATGGGGCCATTGTAAAAACCTGTGGCAGCTAACAAATATTGGGTTTCTTCCGGTTCATAAACTACCAAAGTAAAGGTGGTAGCGCGAGTAGCAGCAGGTAAGCCGCCATCATCGCCTTGAATGCCATAACTTTGCCAAATTTGATTGAGTTCCGCTTCAATTTCTGTGAGCGAAACATCCTTGGGGGCTTGCAGTGAAAAAATAGTAGAAGCTTGGGGAGCCATAGTCAATTTTGGATTTTGGGTTTTGGGTGGGAGATAATTGGATATAGCAATGGACAGAGCAGTTAGGACATTAACTAAGGATAAAACTTAGACAGCAAAAGGCTTTTAGCGCTGTCACCTGTCACCTGCTATAGATTTAGGATTGATGATTGAATCATGGGTAATAATTTTTTCAATCACCAATCAAAAATCTCAACTCTAAAAATTGGCAATTCTAGAGTCTGCGCCAGCGACGGCCATCTTGGTTAATTAATAATTCTGCTTCTGCTGGTTCCCAAGTTCCGGCTTCGTACTGGGGAATCGTAGCAGGGTCTGCGGGTAAGTCCCAAACGGAGAGGGCAGGTGTTACTACTCGCCAAGCTGCTTCCACTTCATCGGAACGGGTAAATAATGTCTGGTCACCCATCATACAATCTAGGAACAGGCGGTCATAGGCATCGGATGTAGCTTCGATACCAAAGGAACCATAGGTAAAATCCATATCAACGGAACGGGTGCGGAAGTCACCACCGGGCATTTTCACATCAAACCGGAGGGAAATACCTTCATTAGGTTGAATCCGCAGGGTCAAAATATTAGCGTTAGCTTGCAGGGCAGCAGAGGGGAACATTCTGGAAGGGACTTCCCGGAAGTGAATAGAAATCTCACTCACCTTTTTCGGCATCCGCTTACCAGTTCGTAAATAGAAGGGGACACCTTGCCAACGCCAGTTATCAACGATAAACTTCATCGCCACATAGGTGGGGGTGGTGGAGTTGGGGTTGACTCCTGGTTCTTCTCGATAGCCAGGAACTGGTTCACCTTTCATCCAGCCGGCGCTATATTGCCCACGAATGGCAGAACGGGCCAGATTATTCACATCTGCCAAGCGAGTGGCTTGTAAGACCTTAACTTTTTCGGTGCGGATACTGTCTGCATCCATAGAGTTAGGTGCTTCCATCGCTGTTAGACAGTAAAGCTGCATCAGGTGGTTTTGCAGCATATCCCGCAATGCCCCGGCACTTTCATAATATCCAGCCCGGTCTTCTACCCCTACAGTTTCCGCCACGGTAATTTGTACGTGGTCAACAAATTGCCGATTCCACAGGGGTTCAAAAATAGCGTTAGCAAAGCGGAAGACCAACAGGTTTTGTACGGTTTCTTTACCTAAATAATGGTCAATCCGGTAGACTTGGTTTTCTTTACAAACTTTCTGTACTACTTGGTTGAGGCTTTGGGCAGAGGCTAGGTCACGACCAAAGGGTTTTTCAATGACTAGACGGTGTTTGTAGGGGTCTTCTAGCATTCCCGCTGCACCTAGCTGTTTAATAGCTTCGGGGAAGAAGTTGGGGGCAACGGAAAGATAGAACATCCGATTTCCCCTTGTTCCCCGTTGGGGGTCAAGTTCTGCTAGGAAGTTTTTCAGTTTTTGATAACTTTCGGGGTTGTCGATGTCACCGGAACAATAGAACAAGCCTTTAGAAAAGTCTTGCCATAATTCCCCTAACTCAACATTAGCGTGGGCTTCTTGCATCCCTTTTTGCATTTGCTCGCGGAAGTAGTCATGACTCCAGTCCCGACGGGCCACACCAACGATGGTGGTTTCTGGGGGAATGCGTCTTTCCCGACGTAATTTGAACAGTGCGGGAACAAGTTTGCGCCAGGTTAAATCCCCGGAAGCGCCAAAGATAACAATAATTTGGGGTTCGGCCATCCCTTGTTGTTGGAGACCAACGCGCAAGGGATTTTCTAGCAAACTGACCATAGGATGTTGGATTGTAGATCAGGATTAAAGGATTAAAGGTGAACAGGATGAATTGGCCTGTTTTTGTCGATTAAGTGGGATTTTTCATCCTGTTGCGGTTTAGGAAAGGGGTGTAAGGTTGAGGATAAGATTAAGTTCCTATTCCCCATTCCCCAGCCCCTATACTGGTGACAATAACTTGACTTTCCCTTCTAAAGAGTTCATTAGGGACTGGAAGGGCTGGAGGAATTTGTCAATACCTTCTGTGAGTAGTTCATCCATGACGCTATTGATGTCAATGTTGATGTCTGGGTCTTGCAAGCTATCAATTAGGGTATAAGCCTCTTCTGTGCCTGTTTCGAGACGATTGGCTACATCACAGTGATCTGCACAAGCCCGAATAGTGTTGGGAGGGAGAGTGTTAACTGTGTCTAGACCAATCAGTTCATTGACATACATAACATCACTGTAGGTGGGGTCTTTGGTGCTGGTGCTAGCCCACAGGAGACGCTGTTTGTTTGCCCCTTTTGCAGCTAGGGCTTGCCACCTATCACTTTCAATTATATTTTTATATTCTTGATAGGCGATTTTGGCATTAGCGATCGCTACTTTTCCTCTGATAGCCCCAAGTTTAGCTTTCAAGGAAATATCATCAACACCCCGCTGCAACTTGGCATCTACTTTAGCGTCTATGTTGTTATCAATCCGGCTCAAGAAAAAGCTGGCTACAGAAGCAATTTTGCTAATATCTTTCCCTTCAGATACCCGTTTTTCTAAGCCGCCAATATATGCCCAAGCCGCATTAACATAACTGGAGACAGCAAATAACAAAGTCACATTCACATTGATTCCCTGGGCAATCACTGCCTCCACCGCTGGCAAACCTGCCTCAGTTCCAGGAATCTTAATCATCACATTTTCCCGCCCAATTTCTTGAAAATATCGGCGGGCTTCGTTGATGGTAGCTTGAGTATCATGGGCAATAGTGGGAGGGACTTCAATACTCACATAACCATCTAGCCTGTTGCTTGCTTCATACACAGAACGCAAAATATCACAGGCACTGCGGATATCTGCAAAAGCTAAGGATTCATAAATTTTGTATGTTGGTAAACCAGCACGAATTCCCGCTTCAATATCAGCATCATAAATAGCATTACCAGCAATTGCTTTTTCAAAGATGGAAGGATTGGAAGTAATCCCAGAGATGCCCTGATTAATTACTAGGTCTTGCAGTTCTCCGGATTGAATAATGTCACGGCTTAAATTATCCATCCAGATACTTTGACCGTAGTTTTTAATCTCTAATAAATGATTGGTTGTCATAGTTGTTTTGATTACACTCTTGTTAACAATGTTTGTCAGTGAAGTTTGCGAGACTTACTCACAGGATGGTGTCTTTTGCATTTTGACCTCGCTCATCATCAATGCCATCAACCCACTGAGATAATTCTGAAACTTCCTGCCAAAACAAAGTTAATCCTGCATTCCCATGTCACATTGGCAATCTTGTTCTCAATGACTCGGAAAAAATATGAGAGTTGGGTAGGAAGTTCCCGTATCCCTGCCCAGCCTTATAGTCCTAGTTGATACAGCAACACCAAATCTTTTTCCTGCAAAATATAATTGTCATTTTGCTCTCATTAACTCTTGGTGGCGGCTAGATTTAACAAATAATTAACTACCTTGTTTTATAAAAGACTCAACTTTCGCCACATCATCTTTACTGCCAATAATTAGTGGTGTTCGTTGGTGAAGTTTTGTAGCGACAAAATCTAATATCTCAGTTTTCCCAGTAGTAGCACGACCACCAGCTTGTTCAATTAAAAATGCTAAAGGTGCAGATTCATATAAAAGCCGTAATTTACCTTCTGGTTTTGCTACTGTACCAGGATAAAGAAACACACCACCTTGTAATAAAATCCGGTGAATATCACTCACCATAGCCCCACTGTACCGGGCCGCATAACCTTCCGTGCGATGTACATAGCGGATATATTCTCTAAATGGCTCTTCCCATTGCCAGAAATTACCCTCGTTCACACTGTAAATTGCACCATGTGCAGGCATTTGAATATTTTCTTCACTGAGAATAAATTCCCCTAAGCTAGGGTCAAGAGTAAAGGAATGTACACCTTGACCAAGGGTGTAAACCAACATAGTGCTGGGACCATAGAGAATATATCCAGCAGCTAATTGTTTCCTGCCATGGGAAAGTAAATCTGTAGCCTCCCCATCTAGATCATTCCCCTCTTGTTGGCGAATAGAGAAAATTGAACCTAAACTGAGGTTTGTATCTGTGTTCGAGGAACCATCAATGGGGTCGTACAAGAGAGTATAGCGACCAATCGGACAGTTTTCTGGGATGTAGTAGGGTTTCTCCATTTCCTCAGAAGCTAGGCGGCATACTAAACCGCTTTGCTTAAACACAGAAATAAACACTTCATTGGCATAAACGTCCATTTTTTTGACAGTTTCTCCTTGGACGTTAACTTCTCCGGTAATGCCCAACACACCTTCCATTAAACCAGCACGACTCAATCGGCGAGCGATTAATTTCCCCGCTAGACCAATGCGGTTCATGAGAGCACTTAAATCTTGTGCATCTGCTGAAAAACTGTGCAATTGCTGGAGAACGTGACGAGATAAGGTTGTACAGTCACGGTCTAGACTTTGGTCTGAAGCATGATTAGTAGGTATATCTAAAGAGTCTGGCACTTGAGCCATTTTTGTTACTCCCTAGCGATTTGCTAGTAGTTAGGTTTTCTCGGTAGTAACTTGAGGTCACTGTCTCTATCTTAGAAAGGTAATTTGATAACTTAAATGTGATTTTATATAAACTAAAGAAATGAAGATTTGCGCTGACTCATCTACAAAAAGATTGACATGGTCTGGTCAATAAATAATGGTGACTTTATCTAGCCATAAATTGGCAAAATCTTGTAATTTTACGCTTTTGTTTTGATTTTTAGCCTTAAACTCTATCAGACATGATTTGACCTATTCTGATAAAAATAACAAAAGCCGACTAGTGGTCATCTTTACAAAGCTTTAACTACTAGTCGGACTGAGTTATATATTGTTGTCTTGATGACGATTGTTTCTAGTTAATATTAGTTAATATGTGGTTTATAACTAGAAAACAATATGCTATAATAAGTTTCCCAGTTGGATTAAACTTCTTGTGTTTTGCCCCAACTACCTCGTCGGTTATCCTCTCGTGGTTTTGCTTTGTTAACTCTCAGTTGACGGCCCATCCATTCTGCACCATCTAATTCTTGAATGGCAGCATCTTCTTGAGCATCTTCCATCATTTCAACAAAAGCAAAGCCGCGCATTCTGCCGGTTTCGCGGTCTGTAGGTAAGACAACTCTTTTTACCTCGCCATAATCAGCAAACACGGCTTTTAAGTCTGCTTCAGTTGCGCGGTAGGAGAGATTTCCAACGTAAATAGTCATGTCGGTCACGTAAGTTTCAACAAAGAGCGATTAGTTAGTCTGGGAAACAGAATTAAGTAACTAGCAAGCATTGCATAGATACTACTGATCCATTAGCTATCAGACTTGCAGCCTATCAACAATAATAGTTGATTGTTCTACAACTACAGATGCTACGAGACTGAACACACGCATATGCTCATATGATAACTTATGGCCAAAATTTTCAAAGTATGGGATATTACAATATCTAATTAGTTAGTCTGAAGCAATATATGGTTCCTGTTTAAATCCTGATGATTGAAGTAACAGAGGGGTTTTCCTGGAAAGGTAAAGAGAGTTTATCTTGGGACTAGAGAAGGTAATTGTAACTAAGCTGGATGATATCGTAACAGCAGGCAATAGGTATAACTTCCAAAGCAACCAAAGGTAGGGTAATTGGATCTGGGGGCTATATTGTGGGTGTTGCTTGTGTGATCTCAATTGACATTGAAGGAAGACCGAATCAATTCGGCAGAGATGTTCTATCAATAAGTTTCTGTAATCATTAGTAAATTACTTTCGTATTGATAAAAAGTATAAATATTGCCAATGTAACTGCGCTAGGTCATGGATATTAGACTTCTTGCAGATGGAGTTAATGTTGTCTATTACACTGAAATCTTAAATCAATACATTAATTTTGTCCTTGACTGTTGTGAACAGTAGAAAATATTTCCCAAACAGCTAATTTTTTATTTAAGGTCAAAAACAAACACCTACGAATAAAAATCATTGGCAATAGCTTTGATGTACCAGGAATTGCCAGTTGAGTGCCATGGGTTACAGTCCAGAGCAAATAGATTATTTATGGCAATTTAGTAATGTGGATAAAGATAGTACCCTGACCAAGCATGAGTTCATAAATAGTTATTCTCACTTTTTAGTGTATTCATCTAGAAGTTAGGAAGAATACTCTCAGATGTGAGGTTTAGGAAATTCTCAATAAAACAATAGACTTCTTGCAAAAATTGACACTTTTACAAGAAGTCTATTATTTAAAATTTATTTATGCACAGAGGTAGGGGGCTTAGAACATGCCCATACCACCCATACCACCCATACCACCCATGCCGCCCATGCCACCCATGCCACCCATGCCGCCGGCATCAGGTGCAGGAGGAGCTTTTTTCTCTGGTTTTTCCACAATAATGGCTTCGGTGGTCAATACCATGCCAGCAATAGAAGCGGAGTTTTGTAAAGCTGAACGTACAACTTTGGCAGGGTCAATAATCCCAGCCGCAATTAAATCTTCAAATTCGCCTGTAGCGGCGTTATAACCGATGTTAAAGTCAGTTTCTCTAACTTGGGAAACGATGACAGAACCCTCAACACCAGCGTTATCTGCAATTTGACGCAGGGGAGCTTCTAAAGCGCGTTTGACAATATCAGCCCCAATTTTTTCTTCTTCGGTGAGGCCGTTTTTAATAGCATCTACTTTTGTAGATAGGTGAATCAGGGTAGTACCACCACCAGGAACGATACCTTCTTCTACCGCAGCTTTGGTGGCGTTGAGTGCGTCTTCAATGCGGAGTTTGCGGTCTTTGAGTTCGGTTTCTGTAGCCGCACCAACTTTAATTACGGCGACACCACCAGCAAGTTTGGCGATCCGTTCTTGTAGTTTTTCTTTATCGTATTCAGAATCAGTTTCCGCCAACTGCTTGCGAATTTGTTCAATGCGTTTTTGCACTTCTGGCTTGGCAGAACTACCAGCAACGATGGTGGTGCTTTCTTTATCAATGGTGATTTTCCGAGCGGTTCCCAACATTTCCAAAGTAGCTGTATCCAAGCTTAAACCGATTTCTTCAGAAATTAACTGACCATCGGTAAGAATAGCGATATCCTGTAACAGGGCTTTGCGGCGTTCGCCAAATCCAGGGGCTTTAATGGCCACAACAGCTAGAACACCCCGTGCCTTGTTGACTACTAAGGTGGCTAGTGCATCGCCTTCTACATCTTCAGCGATAATCAGTAAAGGCTGACCAGAACGAGCTACCTTTTCCAATACAGGTACTAAGTCTTGGATGGCGCTGATTTTTTTGTCGGTGACGAGGATACGAGTGTTTTCATATTCAACGGTCATGCGATCGTTGTTGGTAATGAAGTAGGGAGAAATGTAACCTCTGTCAATTTGCATCCCTTCTACTACTTCTAGTTCAGTGGTCAGGGATTTGGATTCTTCAACGGTAATTACTCCGTCTTTGGTGACTTTCTCCATGGCTTCAGCTAGCATATTGCCAACTTCTGGATCGTTACCTGCGGAGACTGTAGCGACTTGAGCGATCGCACTTCCTTCTACTGGCTTGGCGATTTTAGCAATTTCTGCTACTAGTCCTTCTACAGTTTTATCAATTCCCCGCTTCAAGTTAATGGGGTTCGTACCAGCAGCAACGTTTTTTAAGCCTTCCTTAATTAAAGCTTGTGCTAAAACTGTGGCGGTAGTTGTGCCATCACCAGCAACATCTTTAGTTTTTGATGCAACTTCTTGAATTAGTCTTGCACCCGTGTTTTCGAGCGGATCTTCTAATTCAATTTCTTTGGCAACAGTGATACCATCGTTGACAATTTGTGGTGTGCCAAATTTTTTCTCTAACAGGACATTGCGACCTTTGGGCCCCAAGGTGATTTTCACCGCATCTGCCAAGGCGTTAATCCCTTTCTCTAGGGCCCGCCGTGATTCTTCATCAAATGAAACAATTTTAGCCATGTTTGATTTCTCTATCGCTTCCATTAGACAATTTAGCACTCACCGGCAAAGAGTGCTAATGGTTCTCCCGATTCCAACTACAAATTACAGTCAATTACCTGACTTACAATGCAACTTGGTTTGTCGGTGATGTTTATGAAAAAAATTGATTAATATTAATTACATTTGATGCTCATGTTAGATTCTGGCAGTGATAGTCGAGTTGGGAGATGAACTTAGAAAACTCCCTGAAATCCTTTGGTATTGCTGACCCTAGCGGCACCGGCTGGTTAGCGGTAGTATTTACATTTATTTTGGCCTGGCTGGTAACTTGGTTTTTGATCCCCACAGTCCGTAAATTTGCTCTGCGGGTGGGTTGGGCTGACCAACCTAATGCCCGAAGACTCAATCGGGAACCCTTACCTAATGCTGGCGGTTTAGCTATCTATGCAGGAGTAATTGCCGCTTTAGTCCTAGCTAGTCTACTTAGACCAATTGAATTACAAGGCGTATTGGTTCAAGTTCTCACCATTCTTCTGGGAGGTTCCATCTTAGTCTTAGTTGGGTTTATTGATGACCAATTTGGTTTACCACCATCAGTCAGACTTTGGGCCCAGGTGACAACTGCTCTTTTACTTGTAGCTAACGGCATCAGTATTAAGGTTGCCTTTGGTACACCCATTGATTCCCTGTTATCAATGGCCTTAACTGTGCTGTGGGTAGTAGGTATTACCAATGCCATCAATTTAATGGATGGGATGGATGGATTAGCAGGTGGAATCAGTTTTATTACAGCTATGAGTTTGTTGGGTGTTTCCGCCCAATTTGATAATCGTGCCGCAGCTACCTTGGTTTTGGCTGCCTTAGCTGGTGCCGCACTAGGTTTTTTACGTCACAATTTCCACCCTTCTCGCATTATTATGGGTGATGCCGGAGCTTACTTTTTTGGCTATGTCTTAGCAGCAACTAGCATTTTAGGGAAATTGCAACAAAACACTGTTTACGCCCTTGTGCCCACAGTTTTATTTTTGCTGTTGCCTGTACTGGACACCACACAAGTGTTTATCCGCCGACTTTTAGCAGGTAAAAATCCCCTCAGTACCCCTGGCAAAGACCACCTACATCACCGCCTACTTGCTTGGGGTTTATCTCAACGCCACGCAGCTTTTACCCTGTGGTCAATTACCCTGGCTTGCAATTTATTGGCAATGCTAGTACAGGAAATGACTATGGCAGTGATGGTGGCCTCTGCTGTGAGTATTGTTTTTCTTTTAGGTTTTACTGTCTGGCAAAGAATCCGCCAACCATCCTAAACAATGAGTTATGAGTTATGAATTTTTTAATTCACAACTCCAACTTTATTTGTACCTTTTCACTTGATTAATTCACTCAGGATGTTCTCTTCCTAAGCCATGACCATACCACCATCGACATTAAATACTTGCCCTGTGATATAAGCAGCAGCAGGATCAGCAGCCAGGAAGCGTACCATACCAGCAATTTCGTCTGGTTGACCAAAGCGACCTAAGGGGATGAATTTAAGAATATCATCGGCTTTAATGTCTTTGGTCATATCGGTAGCAATAAACCCAGGGGCAACGGCATTCACGGTAATACTACGGGAGGCTAGTTCTTTAGCTACAGTTTTGGTAAAACCGATGACACCAGCTTTAGCAGCACTATAGTTAGCTTGACCAGGATTACCCATTTGTCCCGCAACGGAAGTAATATTGATAATCCGTCCAGAACGTTGCTTGAGCATAATTTTACTGACGGCTCGTGTGCACAAAAATACACCTGTAAGATTTAGGTTGATGACGGCTTGCCAATCTTCTGGTTTCATTCGCAACAATAATGTGTCACGAGTAATACCAGCATTATTAACTAAAATATCAATCCGTTTGAATTTATCCAGAGTAGTATTGACGAGAGATTCTACTTGGTCTTCTTTGGATACATCTGCTTGGAGAGCGATCGCTTCTCCTCCAGCATCAATAATTTCGGCTACTACTTTATCAGCTTCTTGACTAGAACTCGCATAGTTAACCATAACTTTAGCACCTTGAGATGATAATTGCAGAGCGATCGCTCTGCCAATTCCTCTAGATGCACCTGTAACTATAGCAACCTGGCCTTGTAAGAGACTCATCTTCTGTTCCTCAATCTTGGAGATACCGCGCTCATTATTTTATGGTCATGGGGGGAGTATTTAAGCATTTATCCTCAGATTCCCACAAGATTAATAATCTACACTTTGTTAATCTTGACACCTTTTGTATACTTATATAAAATTTATCTCAAGTATACAAGCATTAATAATTAAAACAATATGAATAAGCAAGTGTATAAGGTATTTGAAGAAATCGAGTTTAAAGCTAAATTACTTGCACAATACTGGAATAACTTTCACACGGAAATATCTCAGCATTTACCAGAGAGTTATCAACCGGAAATACAAGAACTGTCAGATAAATTAGAAACCGCATTAACTCAGCTAGTTCACGAATTACAAAATCCTACCCTTACCCTTGCGACAACGGGAACTACCAGTAGCGGTAAAAGCACCCTGGTAAATTTATTATGTGGTGCAGAAATTGTTCCTGTTGCCGTCAGTGAAATGAGTGCAGGAGCAGTAACAATTGAATATAGTAGAGAAAAATCTCTGATAATCCATGAAACACCAGGTGCTTTGTGGGAGTGTGGAGAATGGAAAGGAATTAGTGAAGAAAAAATTTATCAATTGCTTTATCAAGCGATGATAAGTTACATCGAAAACAGAGAAAAACAACCTAATTTAGCCTGTCCACAATCTACAATTTTTTATCCTTTCCGATTATTAAAAGAATCTCAATTACAATTACCACGAGGAACAAAAGTTAGAATCCTTGATTTACCTGGGTTAGCTTATGTTGGTGATCAAGGTAATGCTAATGTTATTAAACAATGTCGAGAGGCTTTATGTATAGTTACTTATAACAGTGCAGAAACCGATTCTCAAAAAGTCAAAAGTTTATTGCAAGAGGTTGTACAGCAAGTAAAAGATTTAGGTGGTTCTCCTGCGCGGATGCTGTTTGTGCTGAATAGGATTGATGTTTTTCGAGCAGATAGAAACTGGCCAGAAACAGAAATCCGCTTTTTTGAAAATACTATTCGTAGTATTAAAAATGAATTAACTGAACAATTGAGAGAATACACAGAAGAAATTGAAAAGCTAGAAGTAGTAAAACTGAGTACATGGCCTGCTTTGTTAGCATTGCAAATTCAACATCATGATGATATTTACAGTGCAGATGCTTGTAAAAAAGCGGATAACTATTTTAATGGATTAATTGAAGAGATATTAGAAGACTTACCACGTAACACACAAAAATGGAATAGACACGATAGAAACAGAGTTGCGGCAGCATTATGGCAAAAATCATATGCTGAAGAATTTCAGCTAAATTTAAGAGAACATATCAATCAACACTTTCCACAGTTGGTAATTCCCCAAATTATAGAGCGATTTAATATAGCTGCTGGAAATGCCATAACAGAGTGGGCAATACAAACAACAAATGCTGTTATTAATAGTTCTGAGGAACGGTATCAAGAAGAATGTGAAAATATATCACAGATTAGATCAGGAATTAAACATTTCCTAGAAATTAGTAATTTAGAGTTGAGAGAACCATTTGAAAAATTAGATGCAAAAGTTAAAAAAGTTCTGCAAGAGGAATTAAACGAAGATACAATAAGCTATATCAAGACTGCGCTAGCAGAATTAAAAAAGGCAGAACCTTATAATGAATTAGGAGAAAAATTATCTCCTCTTTTTGTGTGGCGTGATTCATTAAGAAAAGGAATTAATGATGTATTAAATGCAGTAGCAGAATCTTTAGAAAAGGGAAAAGTAGATTTAGAAAATATAAATTTTAAAAAGGCAAATATTTTAAATGTAAATTTACTATCCAGAAACTTAAATCGTTTAGTAAACTTAGGTTACACTGCTTCTGTTGCTAAAGACGGTAAAATCATGGAAGCAAGAACAGATGCAGAAAAAGACAAACTTAAACAAATTAATGAAGAACTAAATGAATTAGCGATTCATCTTAATATTGTAATAGAGGATGTATTAAAGCAAATTTCTAACCAAGAAATAAATAGGATTTATGAAGCTATTTCTGAGTTATTTTGTTACTATTTATCACATATTAAAGAAGGTGTAAATGATATTGCACCCAATATATCTATTAAATTTCCTGATTCTAAACAACTCAACCAAGTTGATAATCAACTAACTTTTAATTTTCGATTTACAGCAGGATTCGCAGTTACGCAAGGAACCTGGGAAGAAGCAATAAAAGTTGAAAGAAAAGAAAGAATTTGGTACACATTATGGCTATGGGAAAGAACTATTTATGATACACAATATCAAACCCGTTCGAGTGATAATGCTCAAATACCTAGTGTAGAAGATTTATTAGCAGGTTGGATTAGGCAAGCACAAGATGAACAAATTAAAATAGTTAATCAAATTGTTTGTTGGCTGCTAGAACAAATAGATTTGTTAAAAAAAAATGTAGACAATATTCAGAATGAAGTTATTGATCGCTATCAAGAAAGGCTGGATAGAGCTAACCAAGAAATTACTTTAGATTATGAAAAGCAAAAAAATATCTGGATACCTATGGAAGAAAAAGCTAAACACCTATCAAACGAATTTTCTAGTTTGGGAAATTATTGGAAATTAAATAATTAGTGTGATCAAAAAAACAGTTAATAAAAAAATAATATGGACATTGACAAAATAGGATTTTCTCCAGGTCAAGAAATTGAAAAGTTATATGAAAAAGTATTTGAGGAGATTTATCCTCACATAAAGCATCAGAAAAAAGGAATTTTATCAACAGTAATAAATTTAATAGTTTCACAAGATGCAAAAGAAATATGCTCATTATTAAATATTGATAACAAAGCATCATTAGAAGATGATTTATCTATATCATCTGATATTGTTGGTCTTTTTATCATTAATCCAAATGATAAGAAGGGTCTATTTGAGAAGTTAAAAGAAGACGTAAAAGAAACAGGTAAAAATCTTCGTAAATATTTTGGACATAAACTGGAAGATCATGATATGAAATTATTTCAAATTGTTGTCATAGGATGTTTGATTGTAGGAGTACCTGCTTGTATTATATTTATTATATTTAGAAGAAGGTCGAATGAACAACAACAAGGACAACAAGAACGCCCGCCAATAAAATCTGTTGTTTCTCCACCACCAGTAAGTAATCCTCAACCTGTATCTTTATGTCTTGTTGTACCAGCTTCGGTATTATCAGAAAATGTGAACGAAAATTCACCCATTAATCTCTCTGAGATAGAAACACTAATAGATAATTCCTCATATTTTCTATGTAAAAAACCAGAAGAAGCAGACAAGATCCAAAATATACTACAATTAACCGCAGAAAATATTAACAGTGTCAGTGAACAAAGAGAAGTTTTCATCAGAATTAATATTGCTGATGGTGAACAGATGCTGGATAAAAAAATCCCATATAGTTTAAAGAGAAATCTTCCTACTCATGGGCAAGGTGTCGTGAAAAAAATCGCTTGTATTGAATATCTATCTGTAGTTGGTTTAGAGAATTTTAATCGAATTATTTAAGGACTATCTAAAAAATGGACTGGAAAACAGCATCTGCTTACTATGAAACTCGTCTTACCGACATTTTAAACATTCAAAGATACGCTGTTAATTTAGCCAACTTACCCCAAGCTGAAGTTCCTACGAAATTAAAAGAAATACTATTACAAGAAGCCGACCCTACCCGTCGTCAGCTAGAAAGACTCAAAAAAAGGGAGTTTCGTATTGCTGTTGTTGGGTTAGAAAAAGCTGGAAAAAGCACTTTTATTAATGCTTGGTTAGAATGTGATTTACTTCCAGCAAAGGGAGGAAGATGTACATTTACAACAACACAAATTTATTCAGTTGAAAATGAGTCTGAACAAACACTAGAAGTACAAGCAAAAACAGAAGAAGAGTTTATCAAATTACTCAAAGAACTGGAAATAGCCAACGCACAGGAAGACCTGAAAACTATCCGCGCAAACGAAGTCACTTTACAGCAAGTGAGAAGAGAAGGTAATCTGACTTTTCCATTTACTAGATTAGAAGATATTCGAGAACCCCTGAAGAAATATGTAGCCGATGAAAGATACGCTCATGCTGTTTTGGAAGCTAGACTTTATACTAACAAACTAGCTCAAGCTGAGGGTATAGTTTTTTATGACGTGCCTGGGTTAGATTCAGGTTTAGCAAAGCATGTTGATGAAGCACAGGATATGCTTTCAGACTGTGATGCTGTGATTTTGGTACAGCGTTTTACCAGTTTGAGAGAAAAAGAACTAGAAATAATCAAATTCACAGAACAGGGTGATAGAAACGTTACCGTTGCTGATAAGCTTTTTGTATTTTTAAGCCGTATTGATACTATGGCTAGTGTAGAAGCACTAAAAACCCATATTCAAGAAGCATCACAAGATTGGTTAAAACGTGCAAATTTACCCAGTCAACGTATTGTTTATGGTTCTGCTGGTGCATATCTGATTTTAAATAATTTAGCTGGAGAACAAACTAAATTAGAAATTGGTGATGCTAGTTTTATTCAATCTCATTTGCAGAGACTAACGGGCATTTCTGAGGCAGAAATACTTAAGAGTAAAGCAACTGGTATTCCTGAAATAAAAGATAAAATATTTAATTATATTAATAATGAGCGTGTAGCTATTTTAAAGAAACGCTGTGAAGCATCTATTAATAAAATCTTCAGCACCTCAGAAGAAATTTATCATTCAGTCAGTAAAAATTACCCTGAAAATCCTGAAGAAGCCAAGTTATTTGCAGAAAATAACCGACGGGTTTTATTTGCAGAATGGTGGAGTCAAAAGTGGTTAGCTATTAAAGCCGATTTACAACAATACTATGATGACTATGTAGTTAATAAGTCATTAGCTAATTTTACTAGTTATTCACTACCACAAATAGACAAATTTCGAGAACGATATTTACAAATTGTTGACCAGGAAATTGAGAAGTTGAAAGAGGAAACTTTTCAAAAGAAAGATACAATTTTTTTGGCTAACTCCAATCCAGAATTTGACCGCATGAAAGCTAATTTTGCTTGGCGTGAAGATTTATATATTGATATAAGTAATCTATTGTCTACAATTGCCCATCAACTAGCTTTAGAATTAAAAAATGAAGCATTAAACTTAGTTGCTTATATGACTAAGCTACTATGGGGAAGCAATCAAGTCAAAGCCAGGTTAATTGATAATTCAGAAGATTATTTTTTATCTAAATTAGAAAATAGCTTAAGTGTTTTATTTTTAAGATTTGCGCGACCAGTAGCAGAAGTATTAATTCGTGGGCCAGTTAACAGTGATACTCGCAATAAAATTATCAAAAACCTGGGAGTAGATATTGAAATTGTTGATAATTACTATACAGGTAATGAACCAGCTTATAGTGTTCTTAAAAGATATGTAAAATATGGCACTGATTTACTTTATAACTCAGAAATCCGCCAAAAAATATTAGGAATAACTGGAGTCGCAGGAGTCGCTACACAAATAGCTATAGATGTTGCTAGTGAATTGATACCACCACAACAAGTTGTGATTTTTGAGATAGAAAATGATATTAAAGCCTTTGAAGAATATTTGCGCTATGCAATCTTTGATGCTGCGGGATTTGAGTCTTATTGTATTCAAGAACTCAAGGGTTTAGTGGATAGTTTTAGAGATAAAGAAGGCACTTGGACAGGAGTTGCTATCAATGAATGGTTACAAGGAAATCCTATGCTGTTAGCAGAAATTCCCAGTCAATTAAAACCGCAAGAACTTAATTTAGAAGTGAGCGAAAGATTACGTCAATTATCTATTGCTCTAAAAAGGAATAATTCACAAGAATAAAAAATTAAGTTCTGATGTAGATGCTTGAACAGGTTCTTAATTGGTACGCAGAAGGTTTCATGATTCTATGTAAGTTCACATAAAATTGGCATTGATTAAAAAACATCTCTTACTAATTGCTAATTAGCTGGAAAGTCTGATAATGTGAAATGAAAATATAAATTTAAATTTGTTATGGTCTGTATCACAGAAATACAAATTTTAGTCAATTTAGTAATAAGACTTAATATTTTGGACAAAGGGTATCACTAATTAACTAAATATTTACCTAAAGAAACAATTACCAAAAAAAACTATGAGGTTATACCAATTCTTTTTTGTAGGAACTAACATAAAAACAAATAATTAAACATAGGTGTGTGTCATATGACAACGAAAAAACAGTTCAATAGCTTTGAGGAAATGCTCTCTGGTTCTGATGTACCAGTATTAGTTGACTTTTATGCCGACTGGTGTGGCCCATGTCATATGATGTCAACAATCTTAGAACAGGTGAACCTGCAATTAAAGGATCGTTTGCGGATTGTGAAGATTGATACAGAAAAATATACAGAACTGGCAACTCAGTATCAAATTAACGCTTTACCAACGCTGATGTTATTCAAGGGAGGTCAACCAGTTGATAAGATTGAAGGTGTAGTGCAAGCACCACAGTTAGTACAACATTTGCAAAGTATTCTCTAAATACCCATTGGATAATTAATGGTGTGTGATTAATTTTTCTGCAATAAATATTTAAAAAGGTGTGTTACGCAATTGAAAATTAGCCGTAATACACCTTTTTTCTACTCTTAAAATGAGGTGAGAATATATAACAGGATGAACAAGATAATCCAAATAATATCGACAAAGTGCCAGTAGATTTCTGCCATTTCTATGCCTGTATGTTTAGTGGCAGAATAATGACCAGGCCAGAGGGAACGAAAAATTACGCCTAAGATGAGTAAGATGCCGACAAAGACGTGTAAGCCGTGAAATCCAGTCATTAAATAGAAGCAGTTGGAGAAAATATTAGTGGTCAAACCATAACCTAAGGACATGTATTCATAAACTTGACCAGCTAAGAATACTGCACCCATGATGGCGGTAATAAAATACCAAAACCGCATCCAACCAACTTTATTTTGTTTAATTGCCTGATCACCTAAGTGAATGACAAAACTACTAGAGACGAGAATAATTGTGTTAACTGTGGGCAATAATAGTTCTACTTCTGTTCCTGCTGGTGGCCAGACCTGATTACTGCCACGTAGCAATAAATAAGTGGCAAAAAATCCCCCAAACATGAGGGATTCAGATATGAGAAATGTCAACAGTCCCCACACTCGTAAATCTGGGTGTTCCCCATGTTCGGGGTGATGATTTTCTTCAACTGCGGTGATAGCGATGGTCATGTTATTTCCCTTGTGGATACGGAAGAATTTTTGGTCAGAGTAGACGCAAAAGTACATATGGCACTTTTGCGCTGTTGTGTGGTTAGCTGGAACTTACAGTTTCTGAATGATGATTGCGACCGTAGTCATAAGGGCCATGGGTGACTACTGGTAATACTTCCCAGTTTTCAATGAGGGGTGGGGAAGTGGTTGTCCATTCCAAGGTTAAACCTTGCCAAGGATTATCTCCGGCGTTTTCTCCGTGCATCCAACTGTGAATGATGTTGATGGCAAAGGGGATGACGGAAATTCCTAAGAGAAATGCACCAATTGTACAAATCTGATTGAGGCCAGTGAATTGGGGGTCGTACATGGCTACTCGTCTTGGCATTCCTTGTAACCCTAATTCGTGCATGGGTAGGAATGTTAAGTTGGTGCCGATGAAGGTGAGGACAAAGTGAATGCGTCCCCAAGATTCGTTAATCATTTTGCCGGTAATTTTGGGGAACCAGTGATAAATACCTGCGTAGATACCAAAGACGGAACCACCAAACAGAACATAGTGGAAATGGGCTACGACGTAATAGGTGTCATGGACATGAACGTCAAAGGGTGCGGTGCCCATGGTTACGCCGCTTAAACCACCCATGACAAACATAGCTAATAGACCAATGGCAAATAACATGGCACTGGTGAAGCGGATTTTACCTCCCCAGAGGGTAGCTACCCAACCGAAAATTTTCACGCCGGTGGGAACGGCAACAATGAGGGTGGAAATGGTGAAGAACATCCGCATCCAGCCTGGTGTGCCACTGGTAAACATGTGGTGTACCCAGACGAATAAGCCGACAACGCAGATGGCAACACTGGAATAAGCGATCGCTTTATAGCCGAAAATGGGTTTACGGGCATGAACGGGAATTACTTCTGACATAATCCCAAAAATCGGCAGAATCATTAAATAAACTGCCGGGTGGGAATAAAACCAGAATAGGTGCTGATAAATGATGACGTTGCCACCAGCATCTGGTTTAAAGAAGGAAGTACCAAAGTTAATGTCAAACAACAACAGCACTAAACCTGCTGCTAATACAGGTGTGGATAAAAGTGCCAGGATAGAGGTGGCGAGAATTGCCCAACAAAATAGAGGTACTTGATCCCATTTCATGGAGGGAACTTTCATCATTAAGATGGTGATGACAAAGTTCACTGAACCTAAAATTGAGGAAGTCCCCACCAAAACGATCGCTAAAATCCACATACTTTGAGCGATGGGGGCGGTAATTAAACTCAAAGGGGGATAGGCTGTCCAACCAGATTGGGAACCACCAAAGAAAAAGCTACCTAATAATAGTAGTCCGGCTGGTGGGTTCAACCAAAAGGCGATCGCATTTAATTTGGGAAACGCCATATCTCGCGCACCCATCATCAATGGCACGAGATAGTTACCAAAACCACCAATGGCACTGGGAACAATCCACAGGAAAATCATGATGGTGCCATGATTGGTCATGAAGGCGTTATACAGATTGGGATCTAAAATATCTGCATCCGGTGTGGCTAACTCCGCACGAATAGCGATCGCCATCAACCCACCAATCAGATAAAACACAAAAGCTGTCACCAGGTATTGAATCCCAATGACCTTATGGTCTGTATTAAAAGTGAAATAATGATACCATTTCCACTTTGGTGGTAAAGGTTGAGTAATCAGCAGCGTTGGTGCTTGGTTCTTGTCTGGTGGCGTATTTAATGGAAAATCTACTTGTGTCATATTTTATCCCTTTGTCAGTGGTCAGTCTGCCGTTAACTGCTACTAGTTAGTCGTCACCAAAGACTGAACTGTATCTGCATTTACACCTAAATTCTCGACGTAAGGTGCTAGAAACTCTGCCGTTGATAAATTCTGTGGATTCACAGCCACATCTGCTGGTGATTCTGGGTTTTGGGCAATTTGATTTTCCTTCACCCAAGCCTCAAAATCCTTTGGTTCATGGACAATTACCTGAGTCCGCATGGAACCGTGATAACCACCGCACAATTCTGCACAAACTACAGGATATGTGCCTACCTTAGTGGCCACAAACCTCAATTCTGAAGGTACTCCAGGAATTGCATCTTGTTTAAGACGAAATTGGGGCACCCAAAACGAGTGAATCACATCATCTGCTGACAGCTTGAGTTGCACATCTGCACCTACGGGAATATGCAATTCTCCAGCGGTAATTCCCCGACCTGGATAGGTAAATAACCAGGCAAACTGCATTCCCTTCACATCCACCACCACATCGGCAGCTTTGTTGTAGTTGTTATATGCACCACCAATGCCCACCTGAGCAGGGGCGGGAGAATCAGAGGTATAATCTAAGCTGGCAGCGATCGCACCAGGTGACATCTTGGCAGCATGAGCAGTGCCATGTATATGTCCACCAACATCAAAACCTCCCATCTGGTTATAGACATCTACGCTGTAAATACCTAAACCAATCACAATCACAGTGGGAATAGCTGTCCAAAAAATTTCTAACCCAATATTTCCCTCAATCGGTACACCATCAGAACTATCTCCCCGTCGTCGTCGATACTTAATCAAAAAAATGAGAATCGTTCCTTCAACTACTAAAAACAGGGCGATGCCAATGGTAAACATAATATTGAAAAACCCATCTACCAAAGGCGCTTGTTGTGATGCTGCTTCTGGTAGCAAATGATGATGCTGACCAATCCAGATACTGAGAGGGGCAATAATCATCCCAGCTAACAGCGTCCACAGCGACACAGGAACTTTCTGCATAAATGCTACTTGCTCTGTAAACGGCAATAAAAACAGTGAATTACTGGTTTAACTATCCTGTGAATTTAGATAGTTCCGATTGAGCAGATGTAAAAAAATCACCCTTTGCAATCTCAAATTCCACAAAATATACACCAGTATCTTGCATCCCGTTTTTTTGCTATTTACCCCTAGTCAAGCAACATTTGTTTGACTCAGAGGTAGCACAATTTCACAGGGCTTGATTTTCACTTATTAACTTTCTAACTTGCCCTGATCAAAAATAGTGGGAAACTTCCATATTTTTTCAGATCCTCCCCCGCAAAATATTACAAATTATGACTTGATTATCATTTATCCAGTGATAATTTCTGAATTCACTTCATGTACACCTGATTTTCCACAATTGTGTAATTATCACCACAATCTCTGTTAAAGAGAATTACTATTCCTTTGATTTTCTCAACTAACCTTATTAACATGCTATACCAATTAAGCAAAATCCTTATACATTATAATTTTTGCTAGGGATTTAACAACACTCAAATTTCTATCAAACATTTATATAATGATAAAAATATCACAATCTTAACCACACCATTAAAATAAAGAAATTCTCACTATACACCTAATAGCCAATTAAAAATGTAGGGCGCTTTACCATTAATTACTATCGGCGATTAGGTAAGCTACCCTACATAACTGTTTTATTGAATTGTGCGCTACAACATCAGCAATCACTGTGACTTTAATTCCTGAAAAATATAAATAGCAAGTATAATTAATTGAAGCGATAACAATAAAGATTTACGGTTTTGTTTACATAGAACTATAGATCAATTCCCCTCTAGTTACCTTGCTAGGAGAGTGAATTAAAACAGTGCTTACTGGATTGAGCCATTATGATTAATACCAAATTACCTTAGTTATCTAAGGTTGTATGGCTGTAACAGTTCTTAGGACAAATCCTGGAGCAAGCTTCACAACCAATACAATTGTCGGGGAAAGCAACTGTCATTACTTTCCGTTCAATTTCATCATCTTCTTCATCTTCTACAAATTCACCTTCTTCGTTCAGCGCTTTGAGTGCTAGAACATTGTGACCACATACCTTAATACATCTGCCACAACCGATACATTTATCTTTGTCGATTTCCTGAGCAAACTTAGGAGTCCAGGTCTTTCCTCCGAATGTCAAGCCAGTTAATGTTGCCATGAATGAACCCTCAGCAATTTCCGCTACAAATTAGTTTCTACTGTTAACTTCATCCTAGCCTAATATTTTGATTTTTCAAAACAAAAATTAATTTTCTTATCAAGTTTTGATGACTTGCTAAATAATATTATTTTCCTTTATTTTACCTGGGGATTTAAATGACATGATTTATCAATAATTTGTAGATAATTTAGCCTACAAGTCATTTAATTAAAGCCCAGAAATTAATTAATCTATCTATTGGTTATCCCCCTGATCACTAAAATGCTAATAATAAATAAATGCAAGTACATATAAAAATATTCATTAAGAGCAATGTTCATTAAATAACAATCTGGGAATTGAACTAATTAATATATGACACAGTATTAGCATATACAGATTAACTAGTATGAATAACTCATACCCTTTCTTTGTGTGGATGAATATATTTACCCCCTAGCTTCTCCGTCCTTGCCAAGGGAAGATTACAGGGGGTTATTATGATGTGCACAGAAAAAATTGGTATCAGTTAAACTCCAGTTGATTATGTCAGGCAATGCTCATCAATCAACTAGACTTGCAAAGGTATATACAACTAAGGAATGACTGGGCATTATATTTTGGCAGTAAGTGCAATTTTTCTTTCTCACCTGGAGTAAAAGTGTAGTGCCCATACCAAAACCACATCAATGTTACCTATTAATTGCAAGTACCAAATTCAGATGTCCACTAAATTATGGCCACACCTCTGAACCCTGACAGAGAAACCAAAATGAAAATCTAGAATTCACAGTAAATTGACTATTTATCAGCTTAAATAAATTGTTGCGTTCACAGCTTATCTGTATTCACATCCAAGAAGAATACAGAACCAAACTATTCTCCTGTCAGCCTTTCTGCGGGAAAGATTAAGAAATTTTCCTCGGCTCATTGTGAACAAACTTATCCAAATCTTTATGAAATTTATAGTTAATGAAGAAGCGATGAAGTTTCAGTGGGAAGTGTAGAGAGTAGTAGTGCGATCGCTCGCCCAACTGTGCGGAACTATACCTAACATTTAGAAACAGAGAAAATCTAAATGATTAGTTTTTTAGTTTTGCTCTCCGCATCATTCTACTCAGTCATTCAACAAAGTTACTCCTAACTCCCCATGAGGTAAAGGAGGAAGGACACAGCTTCCCATTGGACACACAGTCCACACACACAATGGATGTGGGTAATTAGTCAGGCAAGAAAACTCTTTCTTGTCACGGAGATACTTTGGTAGCAAATATTGAGTCAACAGGACACGTCCAGGGGAGACTTGAGCCAAACATCTCAACGATTCCAGTAGGAAGAATTCCCATGCCTTATACAATTCCTAACAACAGTTGCGTTGGATGTGACAACTGCCGCCCCCAATGTCCTACGGGTGCAATCAAAATCGAAAATGGTGAATATTGGATTGATCCTTATCTTTGTAACAACTGTGAAGGTTACTACCCTGAACCACAATGTATAATCGTCTGTCCCACCAACTCTCCCATTCCTCTACAATCCAAAAAAGGTAGAAGCAAAGCCGAACCAAGAGAAGTTACCAGTCCTGATTTATTTTCTAACCGGAAAAATCACCCCTTTGCCTCAGCAATAGTGATTTGGGAAGCTTGTAACCTCCTGGCCCAACGCACATCCTTAAATTGGGAAACCAACGCTGATGGTTATTTGCACTATCGCCGTGCTGTCAATCAAGGACGGGGTACAATCGCCTTTAGTGTCGTCCAACCCATCGCTTTCGATCACCAACACAAATTTCCACTCCACAACCGTACAAACAGCTTACAAGCCATAGAAAACCTCGACATTAGGGCTGCTTGTATGCACCTGATTTTTGCTGCCCATGCCACCGCCTTAGACCAACCTTGGGAGCAAGAATTCACCATTGATGAGCGACAAATAGAAAAATACTTAGGCTTAGAGAAACGTAAAGACCTGAGCAAAACTGCCAAGCTCGGTTTAATTAAAAATATTGTTCTCCAAGCTTGCTCACTCATCGTTTCCATAGACTGGCCTCAACAAGGACGAGTTCCCGGCTTTTCTGTCAATGACACACCCCTATGGCAAATCACAGATATACAGCATTACTTTCAAGAAGATGATCAAGGATGTAAATATCTGATTGGCCTCACCTTTAAAATCAAAGCAGGTATTTGGGCACAACACTTCCTCAACAAACAAGGATGTAAAGAACGCAGCGCCTTTTATCAATACGGCAGTCTGCCCAAAACTCTACTCACCAGCGTTATGAGTCTGTGGCAACAACATGAAGGCGCAGTGAGACTTATGCTCTGGCTACTATTTAAAACCAAAATGGGTAGAGAACAAAGAATCACCATTCCCACCTTGCTGCGCGTTGCTTATGGTGAGGAAAAAGTGAACCAGGCCGGTAGACAACGGGAAGAACGCAAGCGTCTATTACGAACCTACGAAAACGACTTGGAAGTTCTCAATCATTACGGAATTAAAGTTTTGTTTGACCCTGTTACCTACCCCCCAGAAATCCAACCATTGTGGGCAAAATTAATTGATATTCCCGAAGACCCAGACGAAGCCCTAGAATTTTGGATTAATGATGCTGGTGGTGATACCCGCCTCACAGACAGCGGCCCCCGTGGCAAATGGAATTTACTGATGAACGCACGCATTTTATCCTTTGAACTTCCCCCAGAATGGGAACAGCGTTCTGAATCAGATAAAAAACAACGACGCACAGCTAAAACCAAAAAGAATCCCAAACCCACAGGTGATTTACTTGGAGAAGATATTCTCCAAGCTAGAAGAAACCTCAACCTCTCCCAGCGGGAACTAGCAAAACTCACTGGTAAAAGTCAAAGTTGGATTCGTGATGTGGAAAAAGGTCGCTTGAAAGCCAAGGTAGAAGACCAAACAGTTCTCAGAAAAATTCTCAATATTGGGGATTAACAAGGAGTTCAGAAGTTCAGAAGTTCAGAAGTTCAGAAGTTCAGAAGTTCAGAAGTTCAGAAGTATGGCTTCGCCACGCTGCGCGAACAGGGGTTACAGAAGTAAAGAAGAATGGCTATAAATAATACATTAGTTCCTTCAGCCTCCTGCCTCCTTTGTTCTTTTTCCCCTACACCCTAAGAACAATCAAGCACTGTAAGTCGCTACTTTTCTGGCAGTTAACCACAGATT
Source organism: Richelia sinica FACHB-800 (assembly GCF_014698825.1). Lineage (GTDB taxonomy): Bacteria > Cyanobacteriota > Cyanobacteriia > Cyanobacteriales > Nostocaceae > FACHB-800. Next base: position 16,030 of record NZ_JACJTT010000016.1, on the reverse strand, counting down.
AGCTACAGCATATTTAACAACCACTGTCTCTTGTGTGGTGTTACAGGAACTTTTGAGGGATTGAGTTTTGGCTATATCCTTCACTAGTTTGGCTTGATAGCTATAGAAACACCCAGAAGGGTCTTCAAAACTTAGCTCGCCGAGAATAGTATTGTTATCCAAACTTTGCTCTAGAATTTTACCTGCGGCTTGATAGTTAAACCAATCCCAACCGAGTCGCAGTATGAGTTCCCTTTCTAATATCTGAATGGGTGGCGGCAAAATTCCCCAACCGCGATAAACTCGATTCAAATATTGAATATCACCACTGCGGGTTAAAATTGCCCTGAATGAGTCTTGATCTAAAGCACCGTAATATCTTGCTTCAGGAAAGTCGATGGCTGTTGGTGCAAAACGGTGCCCACCAAAGTGAGTAGACCGCCAAATTCTCACATGATCTAAATGTAAATCTTCAATGGTTTTGGAAGCATAAAAGTAAAAGGGATTACCATATCTAGCACAGCATTTATCATGGTTCCCATGAGTACAAATTAAAATATCTCTGCTGATATCTGTTTCTATTTCATAATCAGGATGACCGCCAGCTAACCATTTCCTGATTATTCCTGCTACTTGTTCAATATTGGGTATCTTAAACTCTTGTTTACGGTATCCCTGACTTAAGCATTCTTGTTTTTGATAAATCAATACCGTTGTCTGATTGATTCTGTGAGATTCATCATTAGCAATTAACAAAAATCTAATAGGTTTTTTAGTTTGCTTGACTTCTTCTACCAAAATGCGTAAATTATCGGGAACCCATTTAGAATTAAATGCTTCTGATATCCAAGGTGGAGGACATTCAATTAAAATGTAGGTCTGGTAGTTAGTCGCGCTACCAATAATATCTTCTCCTATTTGCCGCGAATAATCAGAGCAAAAAAAAGTATTCATGGACACTTACTCAAGGATTGATTTTATGAACAAATGAACGGGAAAACAAAAATTGTATTTACAGCTACGTATCTGTGAGACAGTGTAAAGATTTTCAATGTCATTATCTACTACATCAGGAGGTAGCCACTTTATAGATCATGACTATTTTTAGGTTGTCCGGTTAATAAATTCTCCTTAATAAAGCCTTAGGCTTCAGAGATTTCAGCCCCAGTTGAATAAAAATCCATTGCTAACAAGGTTTTTATCTATTCTGTATTTTAGCTTATTGAGAAAATTTTTCAATAACTTTAGAAAAAAATATAACCTACACAGCTATTTTTTCCCAAAAACACAGATTTAATGCTAGAAAGCCAAAATAGTTATAAATGGATTGCCTCTATCATTCTATCTAAGTTCATTATCTTAAAATTGTATTGAATGATTTGTTTTTGTTGATGTTTATCGACTTTAACTGAATTTAATTATAAAATCAAGTAGTTAATAAAAAGCAAAATTTTTACTAATATTTATTAACATCTTGATGTTGACTTTACTCTAGTGACTAACTAACAGATAACGTAATTACAAAAGTTCCCTATATATCCATTGGGACTTGTGATGTAATTAATAGCTTTATTTCTATGTTGATAGGGAACTTGTTGCCAGAAAAGTAGCTTTACTTACATGGTTGCGTTGTCGTTGCTGACAAGCATACAACCCTAATTTTATATGAATTCTCAATGATTGGGGCAAATAGTTAAAAAGTTTTTCTTTCTCTTTTGCCTTTTTTCCTCCTTCACCATTAAATATACCTATGCCAACAAACTACCAACATGCTCATCACAAACTGCCGTAAGGTTTTTGGTGAACGACTACAAAATTTTATTGACGAGATAATGGGTAATGGTTAGTAAAGCAAAAGCTTCTCACACCCTACACCCTATTACTTGACTGTTTTCTCACCCATGAGTTTAATCTTAGCCCTTGATTTTGGCGGTACTAAATTGGCAGCAGCTACCGTGAAAGCTGGTTCCAGGGAATGGTTACGTCATGATAGCCGATTATCACCAGCGAAAGCAGATGCTTTAAGTGATATAGCAATTATGCGATCGCTTATTGATTCTGTGTTAAATGGTAGTAAACCTGATGCTATTGGCGTGAGCTTTGGTGGCCCCGTAGATGCAGCCACAGGTACAGTCCGACTATCTCACCATGTACCTGGTTGGGAAAATATCCCCCTTCAACAATTACTACAAGAAGATTACAATGCACCAGCCATTGTCGATAATGATGCCAATGTAGCTGCTATTGGTGAACATCGTTTTGGTGCAGGACAGGGATACGACAGTTTGTTTTACATTACAATCAGCACTGGTGTAGGTGGAGGTTGGATACTCAATAATCAACCTTGGTCAGGGGCATCAGGGATGGCTGGGGAAATTGGTCATATGGTAGTAGACCCCACTGGGCCTGTTTGTTTATGTGGAAAAAGGGGTTGTGTGGAAAGATTAGCATCTGGCCCTTACATTGCCCAAAACGCCCGCGAACTTTTAGCCGTACAAACTCCCCATCATACTGACGGACAAGTCCGGGGAGACATTTTGAGATATTTAGTTGGGGATGATCTCAACTTAATCACGGGACAAATTGTCAGTGCTGCCGCAGCCTATGGAGATGAATTAGCTCAAGAAGTTTTATATAAAGCTGCTTGGGCTTTAGGTGTAGGTATTGGCAATGTCGCTAACCTGATGAACCCCCAACGCTTTGTTTTAGGTGGGGGTGTAACTAAAGCAGGAGATACTTTTTGGTCAATAGTACGAAAAGTTGCTAGGGAAACAGCATTACCAGAAGTGAATTTCGAGGTTGTACGTGCTTTGTTAGGTGATGATGCACCATTATGGGGTGCAGTAGCGATGGGTTTAAATATTTTGGATTAATAAATTAAAAATTCAGTATAAATAAAGTATAAAAATATCTATAAGATTATCAATACAGGTGAATAAGTTTTAAATTATTTGTCGTTGAAGTCTGTCTTTTTCCTGACTTTGGGCATATATAGCAGGTGACAGGTGACAGTGCTAAAAGCCTTTTGCTGTCTAAGTTTTATTCTTAGTTAATGTCCTAACCGCTCCGTCCATTGCTATATGTTAATATTCCGTTAATTTTTCTTATCAATCCGTAAATTTTATATATTTAATAAAAAAAAGTTATAATATTTTTAGCAACTCTTATGCAATTAAAGATTGATTTTTTTAAGTTCTTAAGTTTTGCATCAGAGGATGCTATTTACTTGATATGAGCTAGAGGAACTTCATTGGAGATTTCGTCTACAACTTTAATCCGACCTTTAACTACACCACGTAACACTCTATTAATTGCTTGTTCTTCTTCTTCGTTCAGTAACCCACCTAAAATTGCAGCCATTAAGCCGTAGCGGTCAGCTAGAGTCAGGACTCCAGTGTCTGCAACTGCAACAACTATTTCCGAAACGGCTCCAGGTAGTAGATTAACTTGATGCATAAAAGTAGGTGTTGAACTCGATAACTTAAATATCTTCCAAAATCCAATTTATGGAAGTGATGAACTCAATCTGACCATTGTGAATAATATCAATTATTAATAGTGATTCATATCACTATTATGTGGTGATTTGTATCACATCTAAGGGAGAATATATCGTTTTTTCCAGGTAGAGAGGAGTTGATCAATCAGCAATTACGTTGAAATCCCTCAGCTTTTTACCCATATTTTTGTTATTAACATCTCAGTTTTTTTAATCATCTTAAATCCACCACTCCATCAAGGTTGATTTAGCTCGCTCGACTATCATAAAAACTAAAAAACCATTTTTTATATAGAAAATTTATGAATTTGGAGTCGAATCAACAAGAGCAGGAGAGGCTCAATGCTCTCCGTCAGTACCAAATCTTAGATACTGAGCCGGAAACTGCTTATGAAAGCATAGTGCAATTAGCCGCGGCAATTTGTCAGACACCGATTGCTTTGGTGAATTTTATTGATGAAGATCGTCAGTGGTTTAAAGCCAAAGTTGGTTTAACCGTCACACAAATGCCCCGTAATCATGGTCTATCTTATCTTTGCTGTGAGCGAAGTGAAATCGTCATAATTACAGATACTTTTGCTGATGAGCGATTTGTCAATAATCCAGTAGTTACCACCTATCCTTATGTCAGGTTCTATGCAGGTATGCCTTTGATAACTACTCAGGGATATGTATTAGGTACTCTGTGTGTAATTGATCAAGTTCCGCGTCAAATTGATGCTAGACAGGTGTCAGCATTGAAGGCTTTAAGTGATTTAGTCATCGAGCAATTAGAGTTGAGAAAGCAGATTAGAAATGTATCAATTCTGACTGAAGAATTAATGACCAAAGAGCAAGCCATCTCTGCTGCGGCCCAAATGGCTAGAGATAAGATTGTCAATATTTTGGAAAGTATTACAGATGCCTTTCTGGCCTTGGATAAAGATTGGCGATTTACGTACTTAAACCCCCAAGCAGAGAGATTATTACAAAAAACTCAGGAGCAATTGCTTGGCCAGCGGATTTGGGATGTTTTCCCAGGAACTGTAGATACGAAATTCTACCACGAATATCATAGAGCGATCGCTCAACACACCAGTGTGGAATTTGAGGAGTTTTATCCTCCCCTCAACAGATACTTTCAAGTACATGCCTATCCAGCACGAGATGGTTTATCCGTTTATTTTCAGGACATCACTGTCCGTAAACAAGCGGAAGAGGAACTCAAACGTCAGAATTTACGTAGTTACTTATTTGCGGAAATTACGCTCAAAATCCGCGATAGTCTGCAACTGGACGAAATTCTCTATACAACGGTTACGGAAGTACAGAAGCTGTTGCAAACTGACCGAGTGTTAATTTTCCAAATCTTAGGAGACGGTTCAGGTAGGGTGATTCAAGAGGCTGTTTTACCTGGGTGGAAAGTGATTTTAGGACAAAGTATTTTTGACCCCTGTTTTAAACAAGAATATATTCAGCAGTATGGTCAAGGTAGAGTTAGAGCTATTTTTGATATAGAAACTGCCAATATTGAAACTTGTCACCGAGAACTACTACAACGATTTCAGGTGAAAGCTAATTTGGTAGTACCCATATTAGTTAGAGAAAGTCTTTGGGGTTTATTAATTGCTCACAATTGCAGCGCACCCAGAGAGTGGAACATGTTTGAGCAGGAGTTGTTGAAACAATTAGCTGATCAAATTGGCATTGCTATTTCTCAGGCTCAGTTATTAGCACAGGAAACCCATCAACGTCAAGAGTTAAGTCGTTCTAATGCGGAATTAGAACAGTTTGCTTATATAGCTTCCCATGATTTACAGGAGCCGTTGCGAATGGTGACTAGTTACTTACAGTTGCTAGAGCGTCGCTATAAACCTTTATTAGATACCAATGGGGAGCAGTATATTGCCTATGCTGTGGATGGGGCAAGGCGGATGCAAATCCTGATTCAAGACCTATTGAATTATTCCCGTGTGAATACAAGAGGACAACCATTTACCATCATTAACTGTCATAGCATTTTGCTCAAAGCGATCGCTAATTTACAAGTAGCTATTGACGAGTCCAATACCATTATCACCTACGACCCATTGCCAGAAATTAGAGGAGATGCCACCCAGTTAACCCAAGTTTTCCAAAACTTAATGAGCAACGCCATCAAATTCCACCGTGCTATCCCACCAAAGATTCATATTGGTGTCTGTAGGAGAGAAAGGGAGGTAGCAGGGGTGAAACTAACTCCAGATATGGAAGAATCTAGAGAAGATGGATTGATTGTCTCTTCCTTACCTACTTCCTATTCCCTACAACCAAATATTTCCCATGAATGGTTATTTTCCATCCAAGATAATGGTATAGGTATAGATACTCAGTATACAGAGAAAATTTTTGCAATCTTCCAGCGTTTACACAGTAGAAGTAAATACCCTGGTACTGGCATAGGGCTAGCGATTTGTAAGAAAATTATAGAGCGTCATGGCGGAAGTATTTGGGTTGAGTCACAACCAGGACAAGGCTCTACCTTTTACTTCACAATTCCCCATACCCTAGATCAGCAATAGAAGATGATAACAGCGATTATGCCGGTAGAGGTTTTGTTAGTAGAAGATAATCCTGCTGATGTTGAACTGACACGCATCGCCTTGGAAGATAGCAAAATCTCCGTACATCTGAATGTAGTGGAAGATGGAGTGGAAGCAATGGCATTTTTGCGAAAACAGGGATACTACTCTGATGCTCCCTATCCTGATATTGTGCTGCTAGATTTAAATCTCCCGAAAAAAGACGGCAGGGAAGTCCTAGCAGAAATTAAAAATGATCAAAAACTGAGAAGAATTCCTGTAGTGGTGCTGACTACATCCCAGGCAGAAGAAGATATTACCAAAGCTTATAATTTAGCAGCTAATTGTTACATAACTAAGCCTGTTGACTTCGATCAATTCGTTAAAATTGTACAGTCTATTGAAAACTTTTGGTTTGCGATCGTCAAACTGCCACCGGAGTGATGGTAATCGCAGGTAAAACTATTAAAGTCTTGTTAGTAGAAGATAATCCTGGTGATGTCTTTTTATTACAAGCATTGCTCACAGAGGTAACTACCACTGTGGTAGATTTAATTACCGTGGAAAGGTTGTCTGAAGCCCTCAATTCTCTTCGTCAGGACATTTTTGATGTTATCTTACTCGACTTGTCACTGCCAGATAGTCAAGGGTGGGATACCTTCTTAGCTGTTCTTCATCGTGCCCAGGCTACGCCAATTATCATCTTGACAGGTACAGACGATGAAAATTTAACCATTCGGGCTATGCAGGAAGGAGCGCAGGATTATTTAATTAAAGGCCAAGTCACAGGTGATGTGCTTGTCCGTTCTATGCGCTATGCCATAGAAAGACAGCGAATAGAAGAAGCACTCCGCCATAGTGAAGAACGATTTCGTGTTGCTCTGCAAAATTCCCCCATCTTTGTCTACAACCAAGATAGAGAATTAAGATATACCTGGGTTTACAATCCTTTTTTGGGCTTTGCTGTTGAGGAAATGTTAGGAAAAAGAGATGAGGATTTAATTGATCCTGGTGATGCCCAACGTCTCACACAAATCAAAATTAGTGTCCTGAATAGCTGTATTAGCACCAGGGCAGAAGTTTCTATTTATACGGGTCAGGAAACTCGTTATTACGATTTAACCGTAGAACCACTACGCAACGAGTCCCAGGAGATAGTTGGTATAACTTGTGCCAGTATTGATATTAGTGAAAGAAAACAAGCAGAAGCAAAAATCCACGAACAAGCTGCACTGTTAGATATTACCACTGATGCTATTTGTGTACGAGACTTAGAAAACCAAATCTTGTTTTGGAGTCATGGTGCAGAAACTTTATACGGTTGGCAAGCTAGCGAAGTTTACGGCAAAAATGCCAATGAGATATTGTTGACTGAACAACAGCTTCCAGATTTGGAAGCTGCGTTTTTACAAGTAATTAATCAAGGTAAATGGCAAGGAGAATTAACCACAGTTTCTAAACAGGGTCAGAAAATTGTGGTTTCTAGCCGCTGGAGTTTAGTCAGTGATGAACAAGGAAGACCAAAATCAATCCTGATTGTTGATACAGATATTACTGAAAAGAAACTACTGGAAACAAAATTATTTCGGACTCAACGTTTAGAAAGTATCGGTACTCTTGCTAGTGGAATTGCCCATGATTTGAATAATATCCTCACGCCAATTTTAGCAGGAGCACAACTATTAGCATTAAAATTTCCCGATGCTGACGATCGCACACAATTACTTCTAGAAATTCTGGAAACCAATGCTAGACGTGGTTCCGATTTAGTCAAGCAGGTATTATCCTTCGCACGGGGAGTCCAAGGCAAGCGTATTAACTTACAACTGCGTCACATCATTGTCGAAGTCACGAAAATCCTGAGAGAGACTTTTCCCAAATCCATCGAAGTGTATACAGATATCCCCCAAGATTTATGGATGGTATCGGGAGATGGTACTCAGTTACATCAGGTCTTGATGAATCTCTGTGTCAATGCCCATGATGCCATGCCCGATGGTGGTTTACTGCAAATATGTGCAGAAAATCTCTTGATTGATGATAATTATGCCCGGATGAATCTGGAGGCCCACACAGGCCCCTATATTGTTGTTAGTGTCACGGATACAGGTTCAGGTATTGCCAAAGATATTATTGATCGGATTTTTGAGCCATTTTTTACAACCAAGCCAATAGGACAGGGAACAGGTTTAGGGTTATCTACAGCCTTGGGAATTATTAAAAGCCACGGTGGTTTTTTGAGTGTAGATAGTGAATTGGCAAAGGGTACCTGTTTTAAAGTTTACCTACCCGCAGCCCCCCAAGAAGAAACATTCACCAGTGAAAACTTAGTTCCCCTCACAGGCAATGGAGAACTGATTTTAGTAGTAGATGATGAACCAGCAATTCAAGATATTACTAAAGAGTCTTTGGAAACCAATAATTACAAGACCTTAATTGCCAGTGACGGAATAGAGGCGATCGCACTCTACGCTCAACATATGGATAAAATCAGTGTGGTACTGATGGATTTAATGTTGCCAGCTTTAGATGGTGTCACCGCTATCCGCACTTTACGCAAAATTAATCCCCAAGTCAAAATTGTTGCCACTAGCGGACTGATGTCTAGCAGTAAACTAACCGCAATTGGCTCAGTAGGAGTAAGTACATTTTTATCCAAGCCCTACACTGTCAATGAGCTATTGCTCACCTTGGAGAAAGTTTTGCATTGAAGAAGGAGTTCAGAAGACAGAAGACAGAAGTTCAGAAGTATGCCTACAGTATGCCTACGGCACGCTGCGCGAACAGAAGTCAGTAGGGGCGGGTTTACAGATATCATCAACTATGAACGAGAATTTTGGTAAACCCGCCCGTACACAAGTATGCCTACGGCACGCTGCGCGAACAGAAGAAAATCAAATCAACTTTTCTTTCTCTGTCACCTGTCACCTGTCACCTGTCACCTGTCACCTGTTCCCTGTTCCCTTACTCACAGAACCATCACAACTGTCACACACGCCTTTGACTGTCACTTCATAGGTTTCTGCGCTCAAGCCACGACGTAAGCTCTTCAGTTGTATACTCTGGAATGTATCCCAAGGTATATCTTCTATGGCACCGCAGCAGCGGCAGTAAAAATGATGGTGGGCATCAATATTAGCATCGTAGCGGGAAACTCCCTCTTCTAATAGCACTTCCCGCACTAAACCCGCTTCCCTCAACGCTTGCAAGGAACTGTAAATCGTGGCTTGAGAAGACACTGGGCAATCTTTATTTAAATCTATCAGTATTTGTTCAACAGTAGGGTGATCACTACGAGATAACAAATTTGCATAGACCGCAAATCGCTGAGGTGTCACCCTCAAACCCTTGGACTTTAAGGTTTGGACAATTGCGTTTGCTTGTTGCTGCATACTTGTGGCGACATTTTGATAATCTATCGCTTTTTATTATAATCTTTCCCTTTTAGTAATTAGTAGTTAATTATAACTCCATTAAAATTTAAGTATTTATAACTATTGATTAATTCTTAAGTTAGAATTATTCTGAGATATAACGAAACGAAAGAAAATTCATCCCTCCAGAGGTCAACATGGCTGTAATCGAAAAAGTACCTAACGTTGTCTTTAAAACCCGTGTGCGTGACGAATCTATTGGTGGCCCCAACCCCTTCCGTTGGCAAGACCGGACAACAGCAGAAATCTTTGGTGGTAAGCGCGTAGTCGTGTTTTCCTTACCTGGTGCTTTTACACCCACCTGTTCTACCTCCCACCTGCCCCGCTACGAAGAACTTTATAATGAATTCAAGGCATTAGGTGTTGATGAAGTCATTTGTGTTTCTGTCAATGATGCCTTCGTTATGTTCCAATGGGGTAAACAACAAGGTGCTAAAAATGTCTTCTTGCTACCCGATGGTAACGGTGAATTTACCCGCAAAATGGGGATGTTAGTTGATAAATCTAATCTTGGTTTTGGGTTACGGTCTTGGCGTTATTCAATGGTTGTCGATGACGGCAAGATTGAAAAGATATTTATTGAGCCAGGATACGAAGATAACTGCCCCACAGACCCCTTTGAAGTTTCTGATGCAGACACCATGTTGAAATATCTGCAATCTGTCAAAAAGTAAATTGGTTAATTAATTTTAGATTGGGGATTTGGGTATTAATTTAACTTTTGGTATCTACCAGAAAGTTAATGAATGAGGTAAACCAATAGCTATCTCAAATCCCTCTTCTAAATCCATCTTTTTTGACAAAAATGCAATAGCATATAGTATAAATATTCAAACAGAATATAGATTATGACCTACGATTTTGATTTATTTGTAATTGGTGCGGGTTCTGGTGGAATTGCTACAGCGAGAAGAGCAGCAGAATATGGGGCAAAAGTCGGCATTGCTGAGTTTGACAGACTAGGTGGAACTTGTGTAAATCGTGGGTGTGTGCCGAAAAAATTAATGGTTTATGCTTCCCATTTTGCCGATATATTTGCAGAGTCTCAAGGCTACGGTTGGAGTCCTGTAGCTAGTTCTTTGAATTGGGAAAAAATGATTACGGCTGTCAATAATGAAGTGACACGCCTCAATGGGATTTATCAACGGATGTTAGATAACTCTCAAGTTGAGTTATTCCCGGCTTACGCGAAATTAATTGACGCGCATACAATTGCGGTGGGTGAAGACCGCCAAGTAACAGCGGATAAAATTTTAATTGCTGTGGGTGGGCAACCAGTAAAACCAAATATTGTTGGCATTGAACATGCTTTGACTTCCGACGATGTTTTCAATTTAAAAGCACAACCTCAACGGATAGTAATTTTAGGTGCTGGTTATATTGGGTCAGAATTTGCTTGTATTTTAAATGGGTTAGGAACAGAGGTAACCCAGATAATTCGGGGTGACATGATTTTGCGCGGTTTTGATGATGATTTACGGTCGGAAATTCAACAGGCTATGATTAATCATGGCATTCGGATTGTTAATCATACTGAACAAGTTGCCATTGAAAAAGATGCAGAAGGAGTGAAAGTTACAGTTCGTCAAGCAGGACAAGAAGCAGAAACTGTAGTCGCTGATGCGGTGAGTTTAGCGGCCCTTGGTCGTCTACCCAATACCAAAAATCTGGGTTTAGAAAATACTAAAGTTCAGATGCGAGAAAATGGGGCAATTATTGTTGATGAATACAGCCTCACAGCTGAAGAAAATATTTATGCTGTGGGAGATTGTACTAACAAAATTAATTTAACACCTGTGGCCATTAATGAAGGTAGAGCCTTTGCTGATACGGTATTTGGTGGCAAGTCTCGCACCATGAGTTATGAAAATATCCCCACTGCCATTTTTACCTATCCCGAAGCTGCAACAGTGGGTTTAACCGAGGCAGAAGCAAGAAAGAAATATGGTGATGATGCCATCAAAATTTATCGCTCTCGTTTCCGGCCGATGTACTACACCTTAGCTGGTAAAGACGAAAAAACCATGATGAAACTTGTGGTTGACCAGAATACTGATCAAGTCCTGGGAGCGCACATGGTGGGCAATCATGCTGCGGAAATTATACAAGGAGTAGCGATCGCTGTAAAAATGGGTGCTACTAAAGCTGATTTTGATGCCACAGTGGGTATTCATCCCAGTTCAGCCGAAGAGTTTGTTACTATGCGTTAAAAACAGTATTACAGACTGCTATTTTTGGCGTTGGTAAAAGTTTTCGGTCTACTGACCTTTCCAAAAAACTGTTGAGAGCGGTTGAAACCCCATACGCTCAAAAAGTTTGTGGGCAGTCTTATTTTTAACTCCACTTTCTAGCAAACAGTAATTAGCTCCCTTTTCCTGAAGTGCCCAGTCAAAAACTTTCTCTATCAGTTTTTGTCCAATACCGTGTTTTTGCCATTTTAGGCTAACTCCAAGATCATTTAGCCAACATTCTAAACCAACATCTTTATCGTGCAACACAACAACAGCAAAACCAATTACCTGGTCACCAACACTAGCAACGAAAAGGCCATTACTTGTTGTATCGCGTAGTAAATCGTGCAATTCGTCTCGGAAAATATCTGGAGCCTGATTACAAGGTACCCCAGGTGCTTTTCCCATTCCTGCACTGAGTTCGCCAAAACCAACATAAGTTCCATCAAACACCTCAGCATAAACGTTGACTACAGCGTTTACATCTTCATGCTGCATATTTCTAATAACTATCTGCTCCATAACTCAATCTAAGTTTTGGTTAACGGGACTTAGACAAAAATTAAGCCCAAATAAAGCCGAAACTGGCTTTATAGGCAAATACGTCACGATTAATGGTTAGCTATATGTGCAAGGCACAGGCTACGCGAACAAAAAACGAAAAGAGATTGCTGTTCTAAAGGCTTCTTGCGTGGTTTGAAACCCTTGTAGAGACGTTCCGGCAGAACGTCTCTACATTAATTTTCACCATAGGTCTAATGTGAAAGCTATACCATCCCTGCATTGTAACCTCTTTTCGGCTCTTTTTTCTGCCTAAGCCCCGCTATCTACTTCCTAAAAAATATTCACTGGTATACCTCTATTGCCCCAGATTTCGCCTACCCTCAAAATAGAGGCGCTGTTGATGCAGCGTTTTTCATGTAGTAGCGAATCTTCAAACCTGCCATGCAACTTGTCCCAAAAACTGACCTAACTCCAGAATCTACACCCGCCACAGAAAAGATTATTTTAGATGTTGGGGGTATGAAGTGTGCTGGCTGTGTGAAAGCAGTGGAAAGACAGCTAACCCAACAACCAGGGGTGAAAAACGTCTGTGTGAATCTGGCAACAGAAGTGGCTGTGGTGGAGGCTGAGACTGGTACAGTTGTAGGAGATGTTCTGGCCCAAGGATTAACAGCTTCAGGATTTCCTAGCCAACATCGTCAAGCCCAGCATGGGACAAGTAGCAATTCTCATTTAGAGACCCAAGCAACTAAACAGCGCCAAGAAATGCAGACGGCAATGAGACAGTTAGTCATTGCTGGTGTGTTACTTGGTTTTTCTGTCATTGCCCATTTTGGAGAAGTTGGCACTTCCATTTTTCCCTTCTTAAAAAACATTTGGTTTCATTGTGGGTTAGCAACTGTAGCATTGTTGATTCCCGGTCGTCCCATCATTGTTGATGGTTGGTTGGGTTGGCGACGGGGTGCACCCAATATGAATACCTTGGTGGGGTTAGGAACCTTAACTGCCTACACTACTAGCTTAGTGGCCCTGTTATTTCCTCAAATGGGTTGGGAATGCTTTTTTGATGAACCTGTGATGATGCTGGGGTTCATTCTTTTAGGTAAAACATTGGAACAACAAGCTAGGGGTCGTGCGGCCTTGGCTTTTAGAAAGTTGTTAGCACTGCAACCGCAGACAGCTAGATTAATTGTTAATCCAGAGATAGAAACTTTAGCGGGAGCGAATATAGTTGAAATTCCGGCGGAACAGGTACGTGTAGGTGAATGGTTACAGGTTTTGCCAGGAGATAAAATTCCCGTGGATGGGGAAGTGCGCTGGGGACAAACAACTGTGGATGAGTCGATGCTGACGGGGGAAGCAGTCCCAGTGGTCAAACAAGTGGGAGATAGGGTGACGGGGGGAACTATTAACCAATCAGGAGCGATCGCTATTCAAGCTACCAGAACTGGCGATGATACGACTTTAGCCCATATTGTCGCCTTAGTGGAAGCTGCCCAAACTCGTAAAGCCCCAGTCCAAAAGTTAGCAGACACAATATCTGGTTATTTTACCTATGGTGTCCTCACAGCATCCTGTTTAACATTCATTTTTTGGTACTTTTTTGGCACTCACATTTGGCCGGCTGTCACTATGTCCAGTGGTATGGGGATGATGCACCACTTGGTTGATAATCACCATGTAACCAGTACCCAGTTTTCCCCACTGCTAATTAGTTTAAAACTAGCGATCGCAGTTATGGTCGTTGCATGTCCCTGTGCGTTAGGACTAGCTACCCCTACGGCTATCCTCGTAGGTACAGCGATGGGTGCAGAAAAGGGTCTACTCATCAAAGGTGGTGACGTTTTAGAAAAAGTCCACCAACTCAAAACAGTAGTGTTTGATAAAACAGGTACTCTCACCACTGGGCATCCCACGGTGACAGACTGCATGGTTTTGGCAGAAAATATCACCCCTTCTCAACTCCTCCAACTAGCTGCGGCTGTGGAAAATGGCACATATCATCCCTTGGCTAAGGCCATTCAACAAGCTGCACAACAACAAAACCTATCTATTCCCCACACCGTTGATTTTCACACAGAAGCAGGTCTGGGAGTGTCAGCAATGGTGGAAGGTAAACCCGTTTTGTTAGGTAATTGGGACTGGTTAAACCACCACGGGATTATAATTAGCGAAACTGCTCAACAGCAAGGGCAAAAGTTAGCTGCACAAGGAAAAACAGTGATTGGTGTAGCCCTAGAAAACAATTTAATTGGTCTTATCGCTGCCAGTGACACCCCCAGACCAGACGCGAAAGAGGCAGTCAGCCAATTACAGCAAATGGGTTTACGAGTCATGGTACTCAGTGGCGATAGATTAGAAGCTGCCACCACCATAGCCCAACAATTAGGTATAGATAACACTGATGTCATAGCAGGTATTCCCCCAGCCAAGAAAGCTAGTATTATTCAATCTCTACAAACTGGTGAAAATCCTGGTGTTGTCGCCATGGTAGGAGATGGTATTAACGATGCCCCTGCTTTATCCCAAGCAGATGTGGGAATTGCTCTCCAATCCAGTACAGATGTAGCAATGGAAACTGCTGAAATAGTATTAATAGGCGATCGCTTGCAAGATGTTGTCACCTCTATTAAACTCAGTCGCGCTACCTTTAACACCATCCGCCAAAATTTGTTTTGGGCTTTTGCCTATAATACAATTGGAATTCCCCTGGCAGCAGGTGTATTATTCCCAAGTACGGGTTTTATCCTCACTCCATCCAGTGCCGCAGCATTCATGGCCTTTAGCTCAGTCAGTGTCGTTACTAACTCAATTTTGTTAAAACGTTTTGTGCTTTAATTGGCTACATTTTCCTTCGGAGGTAATATCTTGAAGCAACATTCAGGGTCAATCTTGCGGTAAACTGAGGTTCTGATCAGTCGTTATACATCTGATGCAGATGGTTAAACTTACTAAGCAAACAGTTATAGCTAAAATCCCAACCTAGTTGTACTCTGCTCAAGTAAATCAGCTACTTTTTTCTGATTAGACTCACTGACACTGATTTTAATCAGTCTAATTATTAGCACTATAAACTGCACCAATCTTGATTTATCAAAGTTCAACCCATTTAAATCACTATCTGTCAATGGCAGCCGAATCTAATGAAAGCCATCTATTAATTATTGAAGACAATCAAGGACGCAAAGAATTTACTTTAGAAAATGCTGTCTATTCTATTGGTAGAGACCGTGAATGCAATATTCGTCTCATTTCCCAATTTGTCTCCCGTTATCATGCCACATTAGTAAGATTACCTCGCAAGAATAAAGCTAATAGTTACTATTACCGCATCGTTGATGGAGATGCAAAAGGTCGGCCTAGTTCCAATGGTTTAATGATCAACGGACGCAAAATCCCTGCCCATGATTTAAGAAATGAAGATGAGATTGTGTTTGGTCCACAGGTACGCGCAATTTACTATCTCTTGAAAGATAATCAGCGTCCGGGACAAACAGATGCGACTGAGTATGATATTACCTTAATTAATCCTAGTATGACAGACGAATTAGAATAACCATATCTTAACTCTGTTTGCTGGGTTAGTCGATATTTGAACCATTTGAGATGTTAATTTGTGATTTAAGAATGCCTTCATATGAGTGCATTCTTAATATTTTTTGTTCAAATTTAATCTTTTCAATGATTACCATTAATTCAATTAAACTCTAAATTTATCAAAAAAAACTGAGAGTACCCCTCTTCTGTCACTTTCCGAGAATAAAGAATATAATAGTTAAAAGAAAAAACTCTACAAGGTAGGTAGAGCAATGGACGTAGAATTACAAATCCTCAAACATTTAC